>PBDS01000014.1 GCA_002718155.1 Pseudomonadota bacterium | reverse complement strand
AAATTGCGTTGGCGGTTTCCTGTCCGCGGCGAAGGTCGGACTTGTCGACCACATCGTCGTGCAGCAGCGTAGCCGTGTGAATGAACTCGATGACCACCCCGAGATCGATATGGGCACTACCCGTGTATCCCAATGCACGGGCACCCAGCAGGAGTGTCAGGGGCCGTAAGCGCTTGCCCCCCGCTTCGATAATATAGGATCCGATCGTCCGGATCAGAGCGACATCGGAACGCATCTGTGTTTCGATATGCCGATTGATCGCAGCCAGGTCATCTTTGACGAGTGCCGTCATAGACTCAAGATCTGTCGATGCCGGAAAAGAAGATTTTTTTCGGCGCCGTATTTCTAGGCTCAAATTGGTTACTTTTGTCATGATTAGTGGTCGAAAACCGTTAATGTGAAGCCACCAGGCACTGCGGAGGAATTGACCCTTTTGCGCCTTTCAAATAGAATTCTGCGCCCTGCAATTGGTCCTTTTCGAGANCGGTCCGCGATACTGCCGTAAATCCGGNGGAGAAACAATAGATGTATGCAATCATAAAGACCGGTGGCAAGCAGTACCGACTCGGCATTGGGGACAATATAAGAGTTGAGAAACTTGCTGGAACGAAGGGAGATGTTGTTGAGTTGTCCCAGGTNTTGATGATCGCCGACGGTGATGANGTCAAGGTNGGTACACCGACNCTGGAGGGGGGTTCGGTCAAGGCGGAGGTCATATGTCACGGCCGGGACAAGAAGATACGAATCTTCAAGATGAAACGGCGTAAGAAGTATCGCCGAACGCAGGGCCATCGNCAGGCGTTCACCCAGCTGAAGGTCACCGAGATCAACGGCTGAGAACTACAGATTATCCAAGAGGTGGCATAAATGGCNCACAAGAAAGCAGGCGGTAGTTCCAGGAACGGAAGGGATTCAGAGTCCAAGCGATTGGGTGTCAAACGCTACGCCGGTGAGTCCGTGCGTGCCGGCAACATCATCGTCCGGCAGCGCGGCAGCTCATTTCACCCAGGCCGGAACGTGGGTATGGGACGTGATTTCACCCTGTTTGCCATGTCTGAGGGTAAAGTAAAATTCGAGATCAAAGGTCCGAAGAGCCGCAAAACCGTGAGTGTGCTCGCAGAGAATTGATCGGCTGTAACCACGATCTTCNGTCGCGCACCCCGCCACTTGAGCGGGGTTTTTTCTATCGGTAATCGGGCTCTCCCTCGACCACAGCCATGAAATTCATCGACGAGGCAACAATCGAGATCTATGCGGGCGCCGGGGGCGATGGCTGTTCAAGCTTCAGGCGGGAAAAATTCGTCCCCCGAGGAGGGCCCGACGGTGGCGATGGTGGCCGAGGTGGTGATGTGGTGCTTGTAGCTGACAACGCTGTGAATACACTGGCACAGTTTCGTTATACGCGGAGCTTTTCGGCTACTGATGGCCGCGCCGGCGCGGGACGGAACAGAACCGGTGGCAGCGGAGAGGAGTGTCGGATTCGTGTCCCGGTCGGCACTCTGGTGTTCGATTCCTCTACCCGGGAGAAGATCGTCGATCTGAACCGGTCGGGGGCGTATTTCACCGTAGCTGCGGGGGGGCGCGGTGGTGCTGGCAACGCCCGTTTCAAGTCGAGTATCAATCGGGCGCCACGAAGAACAGTCCCAGGCTCAGCAGGGGACCAGCGATCTCTTCGGCTCGAGCTTCAGGTTCTGGCCGAAGTTGGACTACTGGGCCTGCCCAATTCAGGGAAATCTACCTTCCTGCGGGCTGTATCCGGTGCCCGGCCAAAAGTGGCCGACTATCCGTTCACCACACTNCACCCTGAATTAGGTGTGGTTCAACTGGGGCTCGAGAGCAGCTTCGTTATCGCGGATNTCCCTGGCCTGATAGAGGGGGCCTCCAGTGGTGTAGGACTTGGCGTGCAATTCCTCAAGCATCTGAGGAGAACGCGGTTGTTGCTCCATCTGGTTGATGTTGGATCCGTCGGCGGACCCGAACCGGTTGACGGCGTCAGGGTGCTNGAGAAGGAACTGACTGTATTCGATAAGGCGCTATCTGATCGCCCTCGGTGGTTGCTCCTCAACAAAATAGACCTCGTTTCAGAGGCCCGGATTGATCGTCTCAAAACAGAAATTATCGATAAGTTGGGCTGGACGGGTCGGGTGTACACCACCTCCGGGATCAACCGTGTNGGGTGTCAAACTGTGATNCAGGATGCCTGGAAATGGCTCAAAGAAGAAGAGATGCGTAATGAGNCAGNCTGATCGGCGCTGCTGGGTGGTAAAGGTGGGTAGCGCCCTGTTGACCGACCTTCAGGCAGGTTTGAACCTGAAGTTGATTGACGGGCTGGTAGCAGAACTGGCCGCACTCCGAAGTGAGGGCGTCGATGTTGTCGTGGTGTCCTCCGGTTCAATAGTCGAAGGCATGCAGCGATTGGGTTGGCAAAGCCGTCCTCACGAACTGCATCGACTTCAGGCGGCGGCAGCCGTCGGACAGATGGGGCTGGTGGAGGCCTATCAGGGGGCGTTCGGCGAATATGGGGTCCAGACNGCNCAGGTGTTGCTGACCGATGCCGATCTCAACGACCGCGCNCGGTACCTGAATGCACGCAGTGCACTGCGTACTCTGTTGATGCTGGGTGTCGTGCCTGTAGTGAACGAGAACGACAGTGTTGTAACCCAGGAAATTCGCTTTGGNGANAATGATACNCTCGCAGCACTGGTCGCCAATCTGGTNGAAGCCGAGTACCTCATGATATTGACCGATCAGGCGGGCTTGTTTGACAAGGACCCNCGCACCTCTAAAGACGCTAAATTGATTCGGGAAGGGGTGGCAGGTGACCCCCAGCTCGAGTCATTTGCCGGGCCAGGTGGCACGCTGGGCCGAGGTGGTATGTTGACCAAGCTGCAAGCGGCCGGTAAAGCAGCCCGTTCGGGTGCCTCAACGGTCATACTTTCAGGTCTTGAGTCCGGCCAGTTGCTCGAGGTTCTGAACGGTTCGTTTCCTGGCACTTTGTTGCGAGCAGAATCCGGTCGAGTAACTGCTCGTAAGCAATGGCTGGCNGGCAGGCTCCGGGCGAGTGGTCAACTGCTACTGGATGCAGGGGCAGTTGAGGTATTAACCGAGTCTGGCAAAAGCTTGTTGCCCGTCGGTGTCGTCAGGGTGGACGGTGATTTCAACAGAGGAGAACTGGTCGACTGTGTCGCCGAGAACACCGGCCGGACTGTGGCGAGAGGGCTGGTTAATTACAGTTCAGCCGAAGCTCGCCGGATCATTGGTCAGCCAAGCAGCAGAATCGAATCNATTTTNGGTTATGTCGATGAGCCCGAACTGATACACCGGGACAACATCGTCATCCAGTGATATCGGATGAAGTGTGAGAAGACCCCTGATATCAGCCTGCGGCAGTCTTCAATCGGCTGTTCAGGCGACTTTTCAGTCGTGCCGCTTTGTTGCGGTGTTCGAGCCCTTTGCGAACGGCACGGTCGATGTGGGAGACAGCGCCCCGATAGGCCTGCTCGGCCTTCTCGGTGTCCTCAGTTTCAAGCGATTTGAGGAAGGTCTTGATACTGGTGCGCATTGAAGAGCGNTGCGACATGTTTCTGGCGCGGTTGAGAACTGCCTGTCGAGCGCGTTTACCGGCCTGGGATGTATTGGCCAATCTTGGATCCCCATTCAAGTNTGTCTGAAAAACGATGCGCAAGTATCTTCAGACCGAGGTGCTTTGTCAATGAAACCAGATTGGGTACTGGGCTCGAGCTTTAACGTCGGCGCTAGAAGAGACTCGGCGCTTGTCCGGAATTCACCAGATCACGACCTATGTCGCTGAAGTTGCTCAAATCGACGCTGACCGTGGGCGGAATGACCCTGGTTTCTCGAATCACAGGCCTGATTCGGGATATCGCGTTTGCACAGTTCCTGGGCAGTGGTTTGATGGCGGATGCCTTTTTTGTCGCCTTTCGTATTCCGAACTTTTTTCGTCGGATTTTCGCCGAAGGAGCATTCTCAGCCGGATTTGTTCCGGTCTACGCCGAATACGAATCGAGGTATTCGGAGCATCAGGTCAGAGCTTTTCTGGATCTGATGGCTGGACGGTTCGGGCTTATTCTCCTGGGCCTTACCCTGCTGGGCGTAGTCGGCGCACCGGGANTGGTATCCATCATTGCACCAGGTTTCGAGGACAATTNAGAGAAGTATCATGCCACGGTGGTTGCGCTGCGCTTTACTTTTCCGTATCTCATGTTCGTATCTCTGGTGGCCATGGCTGGCGCCATACTCAATACCCGGGATCGCTTTGCCGTGCCTGCGGTCACGCCGGTACTACTGAACTTCTGTCTGATCGGTGCTGTGTTTGGGCTGCTCCCGTTAATGGCCAATGGGGCCGTTGCATTGAGCCTCGGTGTTTTGGCGGCGGGGTTCATACAACTCGGATTTCAACTGCCGTTCCTGCGTATTGAGCGTCGCCTGCCTCGNCCGCGCGTGGTTGCTAAAGGCGAAGAAGACCGAGTNGGATCAGCTGGGGTGAGGCGAGTATTCACCCTCATGCTGCCGGCCGTGTTTGGGGTATCGGTGGCTCAGATCAACCTGCTGGTCAATACGATTCTTGCATCGTTTCTGGTGACAGGAAGCGTTTCCTGGCTTTATTACTCTGACCGCCTGATGGAATTCCCTCTGGGCGTTTTCGGTATCGCTTTGGCAACGGTAATCCTACCGGCTCTGTCGACCCAGGTTGCTGGGAATTCTACCGGGATCTACTTCCGGACGATTGACTGGGCATTAGGGCTTGTANTGATCGTGACAATCCCTGCCATGGTTGCGCTGGCGAGCCTGGCTTATCCACTGATGGTGGTCCTGTTTCATTATGGGGAGTTCTCTAGCCACGACGCGTTGATGGCCTCCTACAGTTTGATGGCGTTCTCCCCCGGACTGCTGGGTTTTGTGATGGTCAAGGTNCTTGCACCCGGGTTTTACGCCCGCAAGGATACCCGCACTCCGGTCCGCGTCGGTATGGTTGCGATGCTAGTCAATGCTCTGGCTGCTGGTGTTCTCACCTTGGTGTTTCAGCTTGGGCATGTAGGCCTTGCCCTGGCGACCTCGATCTCGGGTCTGCTCAATGCCGTACTGCTCTATCATTACCTCGCGCGGGATACCGGTTACCGGCCGGGTATAGGAGGTAATCAGGGAGTTGGAAGATCCTCCTGGGGGGTGTTTGTGGCGAAGNTCGTGCTCGCCTCTGCGATCATGGGTGCTGTTCTGTTGCAGGTAACAGGCGACCCGCAGGGGTGGGTTTCAAGCTCGGTCATTGAAAGGGTCATACGACTCATGATGTGGATTGGTTTAGGATCGGTTGTATATTTCGTTTGTCTTTACTTGCTGGGNATCAGATTGCATGATTTCAGCAGGCCGGACGGGCCACATATAGATGATTGAACTGATCGAGGCTGAATCGAAGGTTGCGGCACAGATCGGCATCCCAGGGGATCCGAAGGTCTTCACGTTGTCCGAAGCGCAAGCGCTCCTGCCGCTGGTTCGCGGGATCACGGAGACCGCCTATCAGAGTCTCGCGCTCGTGAGTGCACAGCTCGATGAAATGCTGGTCTGTGACCCCCGCCGAGGTGAGCTCAGTCGCAAGTATGAAACATTGGTNCGCCGTTGGATTGCGAAAATGGAGCGGCTTGGCCTGACTTCAANTGGTTTGTGGCGGATAGATTTTGACACTGGAGAAGGATATCTCAGCTGGCGTTTCCCCGAACTCCGGATCGCCTACTTTCGAGACTACCAGGGCGACTTCAGCCGGCGCCAACCCCTGGCTGAGGTGATCGAACAAACCGCTCCTGACTGGGCCTGAGTCGGGTCTNGAGGAGGATTCAGTTGAGCGTTCACGAGTCGATGAAGTCAAGCCCAGAATGCAGCTAATTCGAGGTCGTCACAACTTTTCCAGTGATCTGGCTCCCAGTGTCGTTTCGATTGGCAACTTTGACGGGGTTCATCTGGGGCACCTGCAGCTCATTAAAACGCTGCTGGTAGAGGCCAATCTACAGGGACTTCCTCCGACGGTACTGACCTTCGACCCGCATCCNCACGAATACTTCAGCCCGCAGACGGCACCGCCGCGCCTTTCGTCATTTCGTGACAAACTGCTTTATCTGGAGCAGGCAGGTGTNCAGAAAGTAGTATGCCTTCGCTTTGACCGGAGTTTTTCACAGACCTCTCCCGTGGACTTCATTCAGGACTATCTGGTCAAGGGACTGTGTGCCCGTTTTGTCGTGGTAGGAGATGATTTTCGGTTTGGTCGGGATCGTAAAGGTGATCTGGCGTTGCTCAGAGAGGCAGGCCAGCAGGCCGGCTTTGGTGTGGCCTCGGTTGGTACGTTTGTTATCGACGGACACCGCGTTAGCAGTTCCCGCATCAGGCAGGTGGTAGAGAAGGGTGATTTCGAGCTCGCAGAACGACTGCTGGGCAGGGCTTATGGGATCAGCGGTCGCGTCGGGCAAGGTGACCAACGGGGCCGGACCTGGGGCTTCCCAACCGCCAATNTCGCTCTACCNCAAAACAATGTTCCAGTTCGTGGCGTCTACGCNGTCACGGTAAAACGATCCGGGNGCAAAACGATCCACGGTGTGGCCAACATCGGGTTCAGGCCGACGGTNGGTGGGGANAAGCTTCTNCTNGAGGTCCATCTTCTGGACTTTGAGCAGGACATCTACAGCGAACGGCTGCTGGTTGAATTCAGGCGAAGAATCCGTGGGGAGGTGCGGTTTGACTCATTTGACGCGCTGAAGGCCCAGATAGCCGAGGACGTGGTTGATGCCCGGCGCTGGTTGCTGGAGGAGCATCCGCTTTGATTGACACCGCTGTGGTAGGGCAAGAAAGAGGCCGTGGAATCCGTTATCTGCTGGGTGCGCTCGTTATTGCGGTGGCTGACTATGCCACTAAGAGTTGGGCTTTGATGTTTCTAGAGCCCAGCATGAGCATCCCAGTTCTGCCAGGTCTTGACTTGGTCCTGGTGTTTAACTCCGGTGCTGCGTTTGGCATCCTGGCTGACGCCGGCGGATGGCAACGTTGGCTATTTCTGGGTGCCGGCGCCACGATCAGCCTGGCGGTGGCAGTCACATTGCTACGGGCAAAGAGCAAAGATATGCCATTCAACATTGGCCTGATGCTCATTCTGGGTGGAGCCTTTGGTAACATGGTGGATAGATTTCGACAAGGTTATGTTGTCGACTTCATTGATCTTCACTTCAGAGGGTGGCATTGGCCAGCTTTCAATTTAGCGGATTTTGCGATCAGTACCGGGGCTATGCTCTTGCTGGCTGGAGCGTTTGGGCTTTACTCGATTGGATCGCNTAAGTCCAGGCGCGAACCAGACAGGTAACAGAAACGATGCCNATCGCCTCTGGCGACCNTATTCGGTTTAGTTANCAGGTGCGTCTTGCCGATGGGCAGACGATAGAGCCACCGGGTGAGAAAGATACTGTTGTCACNGTCGGTG
This sequence comes from Pseudomonadota bacterium, assembly GCA_002718155.1. GTDB lineage: Bacteria > Pseudomonadota > Gammaproteobacteria > Arenicellales > UBA868 > UBA9619. The sequence goes on along the minus strand of PBDS01000014.1, from coordinate 145,812 downwards.
ACGGTTCTATGCCGGAGATTCTGGATCGCTCGCTGGTTGGTCGGAAAACTGGCGACAGGTTCCACGTGGATATCTCCGGGCTTGACGACGCTTTTGGTGTCGCCGATCCCAGCAACNTCCAGACCATTCCCTTGAGTGAGTTTTCCGGCAAGCTGACCGCAGTGCCGGGATCTCTGGTCGAGTTCCAACTGCCAGATGGTGAACCAGTCGCCGGTCGAGTTGTTGAGATAAAGGAGACTACGGCGCTGATTGATTTCAACCATCCNCTGATCGGGAAGGATGTCCGCTACGAGATCAGGATCACCGGTTGGCAGGCAGCAGGAACCACTATTTGATCTCATGAAAGGCGCCGGGCAATTTCTTGCACCACTGGAAGTGACGCTTGCCAGCGCCCGTGGTTTCTGNGCGGGGGTGGACCGGGCTATAGAGATTGTTGAACGAGCGTTGGAATTACATGGAGCACCGATCTATGTGCGTCACGAAGTGGTACACAATCGCTTTGTTGTTGGGGAATTGCGTGCCAAAGGGGTTATTTTCGTTGAGGAGTTGAGTGAAGTGCCAAGAGGGTCGATTGTGATTTTTAGTGCCCATGGGGTGTCCTGTAAAGTCCAGCGCGAAGCCGAACACTTAAGTCTTGTTGTTTTTGACGCCACCTGTCCGTTGGTGACTAAAGTCCATACCGAAGTTGTTCGTTACGGTAGGGAAGGNCGGACGGTGATCCTCGTAGGCCATTCAGGCCACCCCGAAGTGGAGGGTACGCTAGGGCGAGCGATTGGCAAGATTCACCTGGTTGAATCAATCGCCGACGTAGAGGCGCTCGCACTCAGCGACTCCGACCGACTGGCCTACGTGACCCAGACCACGCTGTCGGTTGACGATACGACAGCCATTGTTGCCNTGTTGAAGCGCCGGTTTCCAGGTATCGAAGGTCCGCGCCGGGATGACATCTGTTATGCGACCCAGAACCGTCAGAATGCCGTCAAGAAACTGGCCCAGAAGTGCGACGTGGTGATTGTGATGGGGTCGGTCAACAGTTCCAATTCAACCCGCCTACGCGAGATAGCTGAGAGGTGTGGGGCACAGTCTCATTTGATCGACAGTGCGGCTGACATACGATCGGAATGGTTCAACGGTAAGGTCCGTGCGGGAATTACTGCTGGTGCGTCCGCACCTGAAGTGCTTGTCAGTGAGGTCATCGAAACGATGGAAAGCATGGGTGCGCACATCTGCGGTGAGGAAGGCAAGATCGTCGAGGGCGTGTCCTTTTCCTTACCGCCAGGGCTGCGTCGCGATGAGACGACTTGAATGATCAGGCGCAAACCTTATAGTCCGAATATACTCTGTGGCTCGGTACTGGGTCATCCGTATCTGGAAAGNAAAAGACCAGCGACGCCGGTGTAGCTCAGATGGCAGAGCAGGGCATTCGTAATGCTCAGGTCGGAGGTTCAAATCCTCTCGCCGGCACCACTTCCTGTACAAACTAACGGTCAGTCTCCCTTACGAATCAAAGAGCCATGACGAATAGGAATCAAACAAGTCCTCGGGTGCTGGTGACTGGCGGGGCCGGGTTTTTAGGCTCACACCTTTGTGAATGCCTTCTGCAGCTGGGTGCTGACGTGCTGTGCGTAGACAATTTTTTCACCGGTTCAAAATCCAATATTATGCACCTTCTGGACGAGCCCCGATTTGAACTGATGCGCCATGACATCACGTTCCCGTTGTATGTGGAGGTCGACCAGATCTACAACCTGGCCTGTCCGGCATCGCCGATTCATTATCAATTTGACCCCGTCCAAACCACCAAAACCAGCGTGCATGGTGCGATCAATATGCTTGGTTTGGCTCGGCGCACGGGCGCCCGAATTCTGCAGGCCTCCACCAGCGAAGTCTACGGAGATCCTGAAGTGCACCCCCAGCCGGAAGCCTATTGGGGTCGGGTAAACCCTATTGGNCCACGGGCCTGTTACGACGAGGGCAAGCGCTGTGCAGAGACACTTTTCTTCGATTACCAACGCCAGCACCAACTGGAAATCAAGGTGGCNCGGATATTCAATACCTACGGTCCGCGGATGCACCCGGATGATGGCCGGGTCGTGTCTAACTTTATTGTCCGNGCACTACGGGGTGAGCCATTGGCTGTTTACGGCGACGGTAACCAGACTCGCTCGTTCTGNTACGTGGATGACCTGGTCAAAGCTCTGATAACCTTTATGGGGTCGGAACCGGGTTTTACCGGACCGGTTAACCTTGGCAACCCATCCGAGTTTACGATCAAGNACCTGGCTCAACAGGTGATCTCCCTGACCGGATCGGCCTCAAAGATAGCTTACGAGGCGCTCCCGGCTGATGACCCGAAGCAGCGCCAGCCGGATATTAGCCTGGCGCAGAAGGCTCTTGGCTGGCAACCGGAAATACCGCTGGACACCGGGCTGCCTAAAACCATTGAATATTTCAAGCAAATCCTTGGGGATTGACGAATCTCTTGTTCTCCCGGCCTGGTCCTAGAAGTCTGTTAAGACACATCTTTAACAGCGTTACAAAGTGTGGTTCAGGCTCATCTGTTGAGCCTCCACCGGGCTCACACTGGCCTCCACTGCAAACAGATGGAGAGCGGGATGAAGGATTTAAGGGATTTTCTGATGTGGTTGGCAGCCACAATGGTAGCCGCAGGTTTAGTGGGGTCTCAGTTGGAGGTGCTGGTTTTGATCAGCGGCGAAGTGGCTGGAGTGCTTGCCGGTGTGTTTCTCAGCCTTTGCCTTGGCAGTTCGTTGCTCCTGGTCATACCGGTTATCGACCAGTACTTTTTGTCCTGGAATCGAATCCACTTGTTGTTTTCGGCTGTACGCGGCATTCGTCAGTCGGTACTTTCGGCCACGCCGGACCATGGCTTTTGTCCCAGTTCTGCCAGAGTAGAATCTGCTCTGTGGCGAACAACAAATCCAACAACGAAAAGAACTCGTTGAGCACCTTCAACGGGCTCGAGTTTGGCAAGAATTAGTAATTAAGGGAGAGGTTGAATGGCAGACGTCTACCAGGTTGCGTTGATCCCGGGCGATGGCATTGGACAGGAAGTCCTTCCGGAGGGTGTGCGTGTTATGGAAGCGGCGGCCCGAAAGTACGGCTTTAGGTTTAAGTGGACCGAGTTTGACTGGAGCTGTGAACGCTACCAGCGGGTGGGTGAGATCATGCCCAGTGACGGTTTGGCTCAACTTGAACCAATGGACGCGATCTATTTCGGTGCGGTGGGCTTCCCTGGTGTCCCCGACCATGTGTCGCTTTGGAATCTTCTGATCCCGATGCGTAGGGGACTCCAGCTGTATGTCAACCTGCGGCCGGTCAGGCTGCTCCCCGGGATGATTTCGCCACTGAAGGATCGGGGGCCCGGCGACATCGACTACCTGATCGTACGGGAGAATAACGAAGGTGAGTACTCTGAGATTGGAGGTCGCCTGTATTCAGGCACGGATCAGGAAGCGGCGGTGCAGCAGTCTGTCTTTACTCGCAAGGGCACCGACCGGATTCAGCGATATGCGTTTGAGCTTTCCCGAGGGCGGAAGAGACACCTGACCTCAGCCACCAAATCCAACGGTATCATCCACTCGATGCCCTTCTGGGATGAGCGCTTCGCGGCGAATGCTCTGGATTTTTCCGATGTAGAAACGGATCAGTATCACATCGATATTCTTTCCGCACGTTTGGTCCTGACGCCGGACTGGTTTGACGTCATTGTGGCCAGCAACCTATTCGGCGATATTTTGTCCGACCTGGGACCGGCAACGACTGGGACGATTGCGATAGCGCCGTCGGCGAACCTCAATCCAGAAAGAGATTTCCCCTCACTGTTTGAACCGGTGCACGGTTCAGCACCTGACATTGCCGGCAAGGGCCTGGCCAATCCGATCGGGCAGATCTGGTCTGGCGTGATGATGCTTGAACACCTGGGAGAGAAAACCGCGGCGCAGGCCGTGATGAAAGCAATAGAGGAGATTCTGGAGAATCCGGATGGGATTCGTACAGCAGATATCGGTGGCAGGGCGTCCTGCCGCGATGTTGGTGAGGGAATCGCCCAGATCGTCAGCCAGTAAATCCAAGATTGGTCAGGGGTAGAGGTCTGGTGAGCCCCGAGGGCGTGTTTTGAAGCGTTTGTGAACCCAGAAATACTGATCGGGCATCCGCCGGACACAGTTTTCGATTGCCTGGTTCATGATTTCACAGTCGGCAACGGTTTCTCCAGTTGGGAAATCTAGGATCGGTGGATCGATGATGATCTCGAAGCCAGCCCCACCGGGTAAAAGGTGGGTTGTACAAGGCAGGACCTTGGCGTCGGTAAGCGTCGCTATTCGACCCAGGACAGGCCAGGTCGCAGTTGGAATGCCAAAAAACGGCGCAAAGACCGCCCGCCTGGGGCCAGGGTCCTGGTCAGGCAGGTAATAGCAGGGTCGACCCTTGCGCATCGCTCGAATCAGCGATCTCATGTCGCTTTTACGCTCAATCATCTGCCCACCGAAGCGGCTACGTGCCTTTAACATCACTCGATCAAGGGCTTGATTCTTGCTGCGCTGGTAGATGCTGACACCCGGGTAGCGGGTGGACAGGAAAATCCCGGCGACTTCCATCGCTACAAAATGAGGCGCTAGAAGTATTACGCCATGCCCCTCGGAAAGTGACTGGTCAATCAGGTGTGCATTCTGAACTCGGATGGCCTTCCCAAAAGTTTGGCGGGACCCCCACCAGACAAATCCTGAAAAAAGGAACATTCGCGCTGTGTTCTGGAAGTTGCGACGGAGCATTCGATCGGTCTCGGCACTGGAGAGTTCTGGAAAACAGAGCTGGAGGTTTTGCAACGCGATCTTTCGGCGTGACGGAACCAGTCGCAACAGAAGATCCCCGAGCAGGCCGCCAGCGTAAAACAGAACCGGTAGAGGCATCAGGCTTACCAGCCAGAGAATTCCGAGCCCAGTCCAGGTCAGCCAATATCGCGGGGTCATCAATACTCTACTCAGTGTGGTTCAGGCCCGGGCCATGGGAATAAGCCGCGTCAGATGGGCAATCGATTCCAACGATATAGCGGGGCATCCTGTGTGGCGTTGGCCATGCCAGAAAAGTTTGACGGCCACTTAATTCACAGAGTCCGCTGGGAAACTGAGGGCTTTACGATAAACTTCACCTCGAGTGATTATAGAACAGGGCTAGAGGGTGACTGAAGAACTGTTTCGTGCTGATGGCTATCTTCGTGAATGCGAGGCGTGTGTCACCGCTGTACAGGGGGATCATATCTGCCTGGATCGTACGGTTTTTTTCCCTGAAGGCGGAGGCCAACTGGGTGACACCGGGGTTATTCTGCGAACCGGTGGCGTATCGGTCCGAATTATCGATACGCTCAGCACTGAGGAGAACAGCCTGGTTCATGTTGTCGAGGATGGCGCAGATCTGCCACAGGTGGGGGAGAACATCACTGCTCGGATTGACTGGGAGCGGCGGTATCGCCTGATGCGAATGCACAGCGCACTGCACATGCTGTGCAGCGTCGTGCCGGCGCCGGTTACGGGTGGTTCGATTCGGGACGGTCAGGGGCGTCTTGATTTTGATCTACCAGAGCCGATCGACAAGGTAGAACTGACCGGGCTTTTGAATCAGGTGATTGCCAGGGATCGTCCCATGTCAATGCAGTGGATCACCGACCAACAACTCGCTGAGCAGCCTGAACTGGTCCGGACAATGTCGGTGAAACCACCGACGGGTACGGGAACGGTTCGACTCGTTCACTTCGAAGGGGTCGACCTTCAACCCTGTGGCGGTACACACGTATCTTCGACAGGTGAGATCGGCAGTATTCGGGTCAGAAAAATCGAGAAGAAGGGCCGCCAGAATCGGCGCGTGATTCTGGTATTTGACGATAGTGCCAGCTGAGCCATAGTGCTTATGGCCCACCTCTGGGATAGTTGTCAGCCCTGGGCTGTGCCTTTGCTCCGAGAATAAATATTAGTAGTTGACGTCCGGCATCTCGGATTTACGCTGTGTAATGTACTCCTTCAGAGCCTCATCCAGGGCGGGGTCGATCGGAGGTGGTTGATACTCTGCCAGCATCGACTTCCACAGCTGATTGGCTCGCCGGGCGGCGTCCTGGGCGCCTTCTGATTGCCACTGCTCGAAACTATTGCTGTCGGCTGTAGGGGAGCGGTAAAACGCAGTTTCAAAATTGGCCCGGGTATGTGCGCAGCCAAGAAAATGGTTGCCGGGGCCGACTTCACGCAATGCGCTCATCGCTTGACCAGCCTCGGACTCATCCACCCCGGCCAGGAAGACTTCGATCATGGCGGCTTGATCCGCATCCAGGATAAATTTCTCATAGCCCATGGACAGGCCACCCTCAAGCCATCCAGTCGTGTGCAACATGAAGTTCACACCAGCCATCATGGCGGCCTGAAGTGTATTTGCCGACTCATAGCCCGCCTGTGCATCGGCCAGCTTCGACGCACAAAGCCCACCGCCGCTTCTGAAGGGTACCCCGAGGCGGCGGGACAGTGCGGCACAAATAAACAGAACCATGGAGGGCTCCGGGGTGCCAAAAGTCGGTGCGCCCGACTGCATGGACACTGCACTGCTGAATGTTCCGAATATGGCAGGTGCGCCTGGCCGGACCAGTTGTGTGAACGCAATGCCGGCCAGAGTCTCTGCCAGGATCTGTGTGCAGGTGCCAATCACGGTCACCGGGGACATTGCGCCAGCAAGTATGAAGGGAGAAATCACGGTCGCCTGGTTGTTGCTGGCGTAAACCCGTGCTGCTCCGAGCATAGTGGCGTCGTAGGTCATCGGTGAATTGGCATTGATCAGGCTAGTGATCACGCAGTTTTCGTCGACAAAACGCTCACCAAAAACCAATTTAGCCATGTCGACGGTGTCCTGCGCTCTTTCTGGTGCCGTGACCGAGCCCATGAACGGTTTATCGCTGAACCGTAGGTGGCTGTAAATCATGTCCAGATGACGCTTATTGACCGGAATGTCGACCGGTTCGCAGAGAGTCCCTCCCGAATGATGAAGTGCTTGGCTCTGGTACGTCAGCTTAGTGAAATTCTGAAAGTCCTGAAGCGTCGCGTAGCGCCGGCCGTTATCCAGATCTTGAACAAATGGCGGCCCGTAAGCCGGAGCCAGGACCGAATGATCACCTCCGATTCGAACACTGCGCGCCGGGTTTCGGGCGTGTTGGACATACTCACCCGGTGCAGACGCCTGGATGATCTCACGGCACATGCCCCTCGGGAAGCGGACTCTTTCGCCGCTGATGGTTGCCCCGGCGTTGCGAAACAGCGCTAGAGCATCCTGATCATCCCTGAATTCGATGCCGATCTCTTCTAGCACAGTTTCGGCGTTGTTTTCGACCAGGGCCAGCGTCTCTTCGCTTGCCATTTCGTAGACAGGGATACGCCGCGTAATATAGGGTGGGCCCAGGGGCGAGGGTGNGGCACGCTGTNCACGCCTGGCCTGTCTCGCGCTGCCTCGGGTACTTCTGCTTCGCCGTGCGTTCATGGTGGTCTGGGAGTGGTCGGGGTGAGATNAAGATTTTCCGGGCTTGTTCGGAGAATATCTGACCACCGTGCGACGGAACTATAGTGCCGAGCGTCAATGCCGAATTCCAATCGTAGGCCGGGTAATGGCGCACAGGCGCAAGGTCAGGTCGTTGGGTCGTGTTCGACAGCTTGATGCGGCGTGGACGGGAGTATTGCCAGCCAAATAGAATAGCGCGGCGGCTCACGCCAACAAGCCGTATCAAACTCTGATTTTCTGATTTAGGCGGCTGGAGTGCTTACGGAAAAGCTGGGGAATACTATGAGAAGTCAAGCGCGAGCAGTGGTCATCGGAGGCGGTGTGGTCGGGGTCAGCACCTTGTATCACCTGGCACGAAAAGGCTGGAGTGACGTGCTATTGGTCGAGCGAAAAGAGTTGACATCGGGNTCAACCTGGCACGCGGCCGGACTGCTGCCGCTATTTAACATGAGTTACTCGGTTGGTCAGATACACAAATACTCCGTCTCGTTTTACGGCGAGCTTGAGGCGGAAACCGGACAGGACGTGGGCCTGCGGCGGGTCTCCAATATCCGATTGGCCTGCACAAAGGACCGGATGGATGAATACCGGTTTTATGCTGGCGTCGCTGAAACTATCGGCGTCGAGGTTCGCTTCCTTTTACCTGACGAGATTCGCGAGATCTGGCCCTTGTGCAACGTTGATGGCCTCGTCGGTGCGATTCAACACCCCGAAGACGGATACATTCAGCCGGCTGATCTGACCCAGGCGCTGGCCGCTGGAGCCCGGNCNCGCGGCGCAGAGATCTTCCGCAANACCTGTGTCACNGGGCTGGAATCGACANCCAGTGGNGAATGGCTCGTTTATACGGACCAAGGCACCATCACCTGTGAGCATGTGATNTNGGCNACNGGNAATTTCGTCCGGCAGACNGGNGCGATGGTNGGGCTCGANCTTCCGGTGATTCCGGTGCAGCATCAGTTNATCGTGACCGAGCCGCATCCTGATATCGTGGCCCGGCAGTCGGCCGGTTTGCCTGAGATGGGCGTCTTGCGGGAATCGGATGCTTCATACTATTTACGTGAAGAAAACGGCGGTTTGTTGCTCGGACCCTACGAGAAAGGAGCGCCGTGCTGTTACATCGATGGTCCCGGAGTTGACTCAGAATATGAGTTGTTTGACAGCGATCTCGAGCGATTGATGCCGCATGTCGAAGCAGCAATGAGGCGGGTACCTGCGTTTGGAGAAGTTGGTGTTAAACAGATCTACAACGGTGCGATCTGTTACACGCCCGACGGTAGCCCGATCATAGGCCCGGCCTGGGGACTGAAAAACCTCTGGCTTAATGAGGGTCACAGTTTCGGTATTACGGCGGCCGGTGGTGCGGGCTGGCAGCTCGCGGAATGGATCGTAGATGGCGAACCTAGCATCGATATGATGGGTGTCGATCCACGGCGGTTCGGACCCTATGCGACCAGGGGATACCTCAGGGAGAAAAACGAAGAGGCATACGCCAATGTCTTTACAATTCATTACCCGGACGAAGAGCGCCCGGCCGCCAGACCTTTAAAGCGGGCACCATGCTACGAGCGGATGAAGAGTCTGGGTGCGGTGTTTGGATCGGTTTACGGTTGGGAACGGCCGAACTGGTTCGCACCTCAGGGGTATGGCCTGACTGCGGAAGAGCTCAACGAGGACGACACGTTGACCGGGAAGAATCACCCAGTCGTAGCTGCTGGTGAAACACCGGTCGAAAAATGGAGTTTCAGGAGAAGTAATTACTTCGATTTTGTTGGACAGGAGTGCTGCCACGTTCACGAAAAGGTTGGCCTGCTGGACATGTCGGCCTTCGCAAAATTCCAGGTCTCTGGGCCCGGTGCCTGTGACTGGCTGGAAAGCCTGTTTGCCAATCGCGTTCCGCGGCGAGTCGGCCGAATAGGACTCTGCCATCTACTGACTTCCAGGGGCGGAGTGCGTTCGGAATTCACCGTCTACCGTCTCGGGGAAAGCTCTTTCTACCTGGTCTCCGCGGGCGCCTTTGAGCGGCATGACTGGGATTATCTGCAGCGTTATTGCCCGGGCGATGGCAGTGTCAGGTTGGAGAAGGTAACCAGCCAGTTCGGGGTGCTGGTCGTTGCAGGTCCTCGCTCCCGGAGTCTGCTGCAGTCCCTGACCGACACCGACCTTTCCAGCGAGGCATTCCCTTGGTTAAGTGGTAGGAAATTAAGCCTTGGTGCGGCAACCTGTCATGCGATCAAAGTGAATTTTGTCGGGGAGCTGGGTTGGGAGCTGCACCATCCGATCGAGATGCAGAACTATATCTTTGATCTTTTGATCCGCGCCGGTGAGCCGTTTGAACTGAAACCATTTGGTATCCGCGCGATGGATTCGCTGCGTTTGGAGAAATCATACCGCTTGATTCCACGGGAATTGTCTATAGAGTACGCGGCGCTCGAGTCGGGCCTCGAGCGTTTTGTTCGCCTGGAGAAGAAGGAGTTTGTAGGCAAAGATGGGTTGCTCGAATGGCAGGCTCGCGGATTCAACTGGCGGTTTGTTACTATGGAACTCCTCGGTATCGTTGATGCGGATGCCAGAGGTTCTGAGCCTATTTACCTGGGCGATAAGCTGGTCGGTCGTTGTACGTCGGGTGGATTTGGCTGGCGGACGGGTAAATCCCTCGCGCTGGCGATGGTCGATCCAGCTGTGGCCGATGAAGATACGAAGCTTGAGGTACAGATTTTAGGTGAAAGGTTCCAGACGCAGATCATCCCTGAATCACCTTTCGACCCCGATAATCAGGTTCTGCAGAATTAGGTCCGTTCAATGCCCCGACCGGGGTTCAGATTATTAGAGGCTGACACACAATGAAAGTACTGGTTCCCGTCAAGCGGGTGATCGATGCAAACATAAAGGTTCGAGTGAAATCGGATCAGTCCGGTGTTGAACTGAATAATGTCAAGATGGCAATGAACCCGTTCTGTGAGATCGCTGTTGAAGAGGCGATCAGGTTGAAAGAGTCCGGGTCAGTAGAGGAGATCATCGTTGTGGCAGCAGGGCCCGCCCAGAGTCAGGAAACACTTCGCACCGGGCTCGCAATGGGCGCCGACCGGGCGATTCTTATTGAAACCGATGAGCCACCGGAGCCGCTGGCTGTTGCCAAGCTGCTTAAAGCGGTTGTGGATCGGGAAAACCCTGGGCTGGTTATCCTCGGCAAGCAGGCCATTGATGGCGACAATAACCAGACCGGCCAGATGCTTGCAGCGTTGCTTGGTTGGTCAATTGGAACTTTCGTGTCGAAACTAGCTGTCGAAGCGGACATGATAAAAGTCACTCGGGAGGTAGACGGTGGACTGGAAAATCTGGAGCTGGTTCGGCCATCGGTGGTGACGGTGGACCTCAGACTCAATGAACCAAGGTATGCGTCATTACCCAACATCATGAAGGCCAAGAAGAAACCTTTGGACACCCTGAATCCAGAAGAACTTGGGGTCGACATCTCGGCCAGGCTGGAAATCGTCAGTGTGGTAGAGCCACCGGCGAGGAGTGCTGGAGTCAAGGTNGAAAGCGCGGCCGAACTGGTCGATAAACTCAAGAATGAAGCGAAGGTGATTTGAAATGGCAATTCTCGTCATTGGCGAACACGATAACAGTGAACTGAAACCGTCGACGTTGAACGCAGTCACAGCCGCCCAACAACTGGGCGCAGAGATAGACCTCCTTGTCGCCGGGTCCGACTGCAGCGCTGCTGCTGAGCACGCTGGGCGGGTAACCGGTGTGGGTAGAGTCTTAAAGGCAGAGTCACCGTGCCTGGCCGATGCTTTGGCAGAAAATCTTGCCCCGCTAATAGTGTCGCTGGCAGGGGACTATTCCCACGTCGTTGCACCGGCATCGACATTCGGGAAAAACGTGATGCCAAGGGCATCGGCACTGTTGGATGTACAACAGGTCTCTGATATCAGTGCTATCGAAAGCGAGGACACATTCACGCGGCCGATCTATGCTGGCAACGCGATGGCCACGGTTCGTTCAAAAGATCCGATCAAACTGATCACGGTTCGAACGACTGCTTTTGAAGCCGCAACTGAAGATGGCAGTGCGTCGATCGAGGAGGTCACCGCTGTCGATGATTCGGGATTGTCAAGATTTGCCGGCGAAGAACTGACCCGGTCTGAACGGCCGGAATTGACCACCGCGGATATTGTGATCTCGGGTGGGCGAGGCATGCAGAGTGGAGATAACTTTCCGATGCTCGAGCGTATAGCTGACAAGCTTGGCGCAGCCGTGGGGGCTTCACGTGCTGCTGTAGATGCCGGCTATGTACCCAACGATTACCAGGTCGGACAGACCGGTAAAGTGGTCGCACCAGACCTTTACATTGCCGTTGGTATTTCTGGCGCCATACAGCATTTGGCAGGCATGAAAGACTCCAAGGTGATCGTCGCGATTAATAAGGATGAAGAAGCACCGATCTTCCAGGTCGCGGACTACGGTTGGGTGGCAGATTTGTTTGAGGCGGTTCCACAATTAGAAGAAGCATTGGACGAGGCCAGCTAAGAGTACTGCGCAATTCTCGGTCTCGAAAACAAGCCCGTGAGACGAGTTAGTGAGCGATGCCCGGCAAAGTACCGGGCATCGCTTTGTCGAAGATCATCGACCAGCCCGGATTTCCTTGTCGATCCGACTTGCACGTCCCTGTGCGAGGTTCCAGACGACGTCCCGACGGGCAGATTATTCATTGGCCGGGATTTTGTCTCTGTGAACAAGTTCACGAATCAGTGGCGCCGATCCAGCAGTCCGCGGCCCCCTGCTTTATCGGTCAGGCGAATAACAGCGCGAACGAGCTAGTCCAGGGATAGTACCTGGCGGAGTCCATCGACTGATTCGATCACATGGTCGGCTTGCCAGGTGTGGGGATTGTCCCCGGGTGCTGCGTACCCCCAGGTCACTGCGGCCGTTNGACTGCCAGCTGTTCTTCCGGCTTGGATGTCGCGNAGATCGTCACCGGCAAAAAGAGTGGTGGAAGCAAGGCTTCCGATATCTTCACAGGCCTTGAGTACCGGGGCAGGGTGGGGTTTACTGTGCTTCAGAGTGTCACCGCAGATGACCGTCGCGGCTCTTTCAGTAAGCCCCAGCAGATGGAGAAGTCGATGGGTGAGGAACGCGGGCTTGTTGGTCACAATTCCCCATGGCCAGCCTTTGGATTCGACATCTTGAAGTAGCTCATTCATACCAGGAAAAAGTCGCGTTTCAATACAAAGGTGTTCGGTGTAATGATGCAGTAGAGCCTGGCGCAGACGGGGAAATCTCAGATCACTGGTCGAGATCCCAAAGCCTTCCTTCACAAGTCGGGCACTGCCACCGGCCGCCCAGTGACGGGCCCTTTTNAGTGTGGTCTTAGATCTGTTTTCCATGACCAGGATGGCATTCAAAGCGGCGACCAGGTCCGGCGCAGTATCCACCAAAGTGCCATCCAGATCGATGAGAAAACTGTTGATGGTGCAAGGCTGTGTCGTCGTCATGGGGTGCCTGATACAACATCGTTGATTCGTCGAAAATGCATAATGTAGTTGACGTCGACACCGCTTCTNAGAGCATAGGCAGACGTCAGCGGGTTGTAGTGCAGTCCAATGATCGCAGCGGTAGTCAAGCCGGCTTTTCGGCACCAGGCTTCCAGCTCAGATGGCCGGATAAATTTTTCATAGCGGTGGGTGCCGCGTGGCAGGAGGTTCAGTACATACTCGGCCCCAACAATCGCGAACAACCAGGACTTGGGATTTCGATTGATTGTCGANAAAAAAGCACTGCCCCCGGTTTTGAGCATGGAAGCGCACGCAGCTATCGTTTCTGATGGTTCTGGAACATGCTCCAGAAGTTCCATGCAGGTGACGACATCGAATTGGCCGGGTGAGTCGCCGGCGAATTCTTCAGCTGTACCCTCGCGGTAGTCAATCTCGGCCGAGCGTTCCCGTGCGTGTAACGCTGCCACCGAGATGGGCCCGTGACCGGCATCTATGCCACTCACTGTCGCACCTCGCTCCCACATCGACTCGCAGAGAATACCGCCTCCACAACCGACGTCGAGTACCGATTTTCCAGCCAGTGAGACCTTGCGATCTATGAAATCAAGACGCAGTGGGTTGATCTGATGAAGAGCGCGAAATTCGCTGTCTGCATCCCACCAGCGTGCCGCCAGACGTTCGAATTTAGCTAACTCGGCAGGGTCGACATTTCTCATAAATGCAGTCGGTAAATTCTGCGGACAGAAAATCAAAGTCCAGGGCGCGTATCTTATTCGGTCCAGGTTCAAAGGCGAAGACAAATTGTCCGGCCCACCTTATGGTCCACCCTTTGTGAAGCCTAGGTTTCAGAGTTGGGCCTTGTTAACAACGCCTTAGCGATCTATAATCGCAACGTTTTGATGCGGGGTGGAGCAGTCTGGCAGCTCGTCGGGCTCATAACCCGAAGGTCGTAGGTTCAAATCCTACCCCCGCTACCAAAGAAGGTTTGACTACGACCCCGCTGTTGCGGGGTTTGTTTTTGCGGGCCCTGAGCGATGGCCGCCCAGGTCCCGGGGCGGGATAGCTTTGTTGGATGATGTGACAGGCCTGAGGGAACTGCTGGAACCGGTGGTCGAGGCCATGGGCTTTGAACTGGTCATGGTGGAACTGGCCGGCCCCGGGGGGCGAACGCTGAGGCTCTATATAGATTCGCCGGGCGGGATATTGGTGGAGGATTGTGAAACAGTGAGCAACCAGGTCAGCTCAGTGCTGGATGTCGAAGATCCGATTGGGGATGAATACACCTTGGAGGTGTCCTCACCAGGCATAGACCGCCCATTGGTCAAGCCCGAGCACTTCGAGAAGGTACTCGGTCGGTTGGTCAACATTAGGATGCGTGGACGCTATCTTGGAAGGCGGAGGTTTACCGGTGTTCTGACTGAGACTGCTGAAGGCCTGGCTGTAGTGGATGTTGATGGGGAATGTTATGAACTGCCATATGCTGACATGGAGCGGGCAAAGCTGGTGTCTGAGTACGGGATAGGTCATTCGCGTGGATAATTCGAAGATTATGAGGGCAGTGGTATGACAAAAGATGACGTGCTAATGATGGCAGATGTGCTCTCTAAGGAAAAGGAACTGGAAGAATCCGTGGTTTTCGAGGCGATCGAAGCTGCTCTAGCGACAGCTACCCGAAAACGAAATCGCGAGGACATCGAGGTTCGTGTCTCCATAGACCGGAAGACTGGTGATTACGAAGCATTCCGACAATGGGAAATCGTCGACGACGATCTAGAACTAGAAGCTCCTTCGAGCCAGATGACACTGGCCGCTGCTGAGATNAGTTATCCGGAAGATGCCCACGAGGTTGGGGGTGTCGTAGAAGAACCGCTCGAGGTCGTGGCGACGTTCGGCCGGATAGAGGCACAGGCCGCCAAGCAGGTCATCAACCAGAAAGTCCGGGAAGCCGAGCGACTGAGGATCTATGAAACCTTCAAGGATCGTGTGAGCGAAATGGTCCAGGGGGTCGTCAAGAGAGTCGGCCANCGTGAGGCAATAGTCGATATCGAAAGCGTAGAGGCATCCCTTCCGAGACCGGCGTGGATCGACAGGGAAGCGCTTCGTAACGGTGATCGCATAAAATGTATTCTCACCGAGGTCAGATCCGAAGCCAGGGGCCCGCAGTTGATTCTGGATCGCAGAAGCCCCGAGTTGGTGATAAAACTCTTCCAGCTTGAGGTTCCGGAGGTNGGGCAGGGCATCATTGAAGTCCTGGGTGCATCCCGTGATCCAGGCTCTCGCGCCAAGATCGCCGTGAAATCTCACGACCCAAAGATCGATCCGGTCGGGGCTTGTGTGGGTATCCGTGGTGCCAGGGTCCAAAGCGTTTCCAATGAACTGAANCTCGAACGGATCGATATCATTACCTGGACAGAGTCTCCGGCGGAGTTTGTTATCAANGCTTTGCAGCCGGCCGAGGTCGATTCCATCATTATTGACGAAGACAGTCAGACGATGGATGTCGTNGTGGATGAGAACCAGCTGTCTCTTGCGATCGGTCGGGGAGGACAGAATGTCCGGCTGGCGTCGGAACTGACCGGCTGGGAGCTCAACATCATGACCGATGAAGCCGCGGCGGAGAAAGCAGAACTGGAAGCGCAGGAGACCGCACAAAAGCTTATGGAGCAGCTGAATATCGATAGTGATGTAGCCGAAGTGCTGGTGGAGGAAGGGTTCCTGACTCCAGACGAAGTTGCTTATGTGCCGGTCCAGGAGTTGCTCGAGATAGAAGGATTCGATGAAGGGCTTGTTGACCAACTCAGACAGCGGGCCAAAGACTATCTTGACATTCGGGAAATTGCGGAACTCGAACAAACACGGCCCGAAGACGATTTACTTTCCATGGATGGGATGGATGAAGAGACAGCAAAACTCTTTGCCTTGAATGGGGTTCGATCGATGGAAGAATTAGCGGATTGTGCAACCGATGAACTGGTAGAGTTGAGTGGCATCGACGAGGAGCGAGCAGCGGNGTTGATTATGACAGCCCGTGCACCGTGGTTCGCGGAAGCGCAGTAAACGAGCAGGACAGGCAATATGGCAGCAGTCACCGTAAAAAAGTTCGCCGAGCAGATTGGTGTAAGCTCAGACAGACTTCTCCAACAGCTTGAAGCAGCCGGCATTTCTAGAAAGAATGCCGAAGGGGATCTTGATGACAAGGAAAAAGAGACGCTGCTTGCATACCTGCGTGGAGGCGAGACTTCGCTAACTGCGGACCCGCAGCGCAGCATCACGTTGAAACGGCGGACCACGAGTGCTGTTCGCCAGACCTCCCGGACCGGTGGGGCACGGACGGTACACGTCGAAGTCAAGAAGCGTCGAACTTACGTTAAGCGCGGGGATCTTCAGCGGCAGCAGCAAGTCGCACGGGAGGCTGCTGAGGCAGAAAAAGCCGCACGACTGGCGGCGGAAGAACAAGCTAAAGCGAAAGCCGAGGCTGAAAAGAAAGCTGCAGAAGAAGCCGCTGNGCAAGCGGCAGAAGCCGAAGCCAAAGCAAAGGAGCAGTCCGACCAGCTGTCTCAGGTCGATACACCGGCGGTAGCAGCACCGGAGTTGCCGGTCATTCCACCAGGTGATGCAAAGCCATCCGGGCGCCGGGAGGACAAGCCGCGCAAGAAGAAAGGGAAAGATAGATCGACCGGTGAAGAAGAACTGCATCTCGCCGGTGGCAAGCGAGGGCGCCGGAAAAGCCGGTCGGCNACCAAACCCAGGAAACTTACATCGGCAACTGCAGGTCAGCATGCTTTTGAAAGACCTACTGAACCGATCCAACGAATGGTGGATGTTCCTGAGACCATTACGGTCGCTGAACTTGCGCAGGCGATGTCGATNAAGGCTGCNGAGGTGATNAANGTCCTGATGGACATGGGTAGCATGGTTACCATAAACCAGGTACTTGACCAGGATACGGCGATCCTGGTGGTCGAGGAGATGGGGCATAGTGCCCGGGCGGCGACCACTGAAGATCCCGAATCACTGCTACTTAAGGACGATGAAGGCGATTTTGCCCTTCATCCCAGAGCGCCGGTTGTTACCGTGATGGGACACGTGGACCATGGGAAGACGTCACTGCTGGATTACCTGCGCAAAACCAAGGTNGCTGCCGGTGAGGCCGGAGGGATCACGCAGCATATAGGTGCCTACCGGGTCGCAACCGACAGGGGCACGATAACGTTCCTGGATACGCCCGGTCACGAGGCTTTCAGTGCTATGCGTTCCCGCGGAGCCGAAGTTACCGATCTTGTGGTATTGATTGTAGCGGCGGATGATGGGGTCAAGCCGCAGACTGTGGAGGCGATCAGTCATGCTCGCACAGCAGATGTGCCGATGATTGTCGCCATCAACAAGATCGATCGGGAAGATGCAGATGCCGAACGGGTCAAGCAGGAACTTACCGCACATGAAGTGGTGCCCGAGGAGTGGGGGGGAGACGTATTGGTCAACGAGGTCTCCGCCGCTACCGGCCAAGGGGTCGACGAGTTGCTCGAATCCATACTCCTCCAGTCTGAACTGCTCGATCTGAATGCACCTGTTGACGGCCCAGCGAGTGGCGCGGTTATTGAAGCGCGCCTGGACAGGGGTCGAGGTGCTGTCGCGACCATACTGGTCCGAAATGGCACTCTGCGAAAAGGAGATGTCCTGTTGGTCGGCAGAGAATATGGGCGGATCCGAGTTATGAACAGCGATTCGGGAAGAACAATTACCGAAGCGGGGCCCTCTACACCAGTTGAGGTACAGGGCCTGGCCGGTGTCCCAGAATCCGGTGACGAAGCCAAAGTGGTGCCCGATGAACGCAAAGCGCGGGAGATTGGNACCTACCGGCAGAGCAGGTTCAAGGAAGTCAAACTTGCTAAACAGCAAAAATTCAAACTCGAGAGCATGTTCGAGAAGATGGAGGAGGGTGAGAAATCAATTCTTAATCTGATAATCAAGGCCGATGTTCAGGGATCCGTCGAGGCACTCACTGACACCCTGGAAGGACTTTCTGGTGACAAGGCCGGTGTTCAGGTAATTCATGGAATGGTGGGGGGTATCAATGAGTCAGATGTTAATCTGGCAACCGCCTCTTCTGCCATGATTCTTGCGTTTAACGTGAGAGCCGACGCGACTGCCCGCAAACTGATTGAAAGCGAGGGAGTGGAGGTTCACTACTATAATGTGATCTACAACGCGGTGGATGACATCAAAGCCGTGCTGACCGGCATGATGGCGCCGGTGCTAAGAGAGCAGACGATTGGGTTGGCTGAGGTAAGGGAGGTNTTCCGGGTTTCCAAACTCGGNGCTATCGCAGGCTGTCGGGTAGTCGATGGTGAGGTGAGGAGAAGCTTACCGGTCCGCGTTTTGAGAGATAACGTTGTGATCTATGAGGGGCAAATAGATTCTTTACGCAGATTTAAAGATGATGTGAATGAAGTCAAGACAGGCTTCGAGTGCGGAATCGGTGTTAAGAACTACAACGACGTTAAACAAGGTGACCAGATCGAGATCTACGAGACCATAGAAGAGCGGCCGACTCTGTAGCGATCGACCGGTCATTTACCCAGCAATGCAAGGTGTCGACAGAGTCCGACGAGTCGCGGAATTAGTTCGCAGGGAACTTTCCCAAATCATCGTTCGAGACCTTGGTGACTATGGTGTCGGCATTGTTTCAATCACTGCTGTGGATATGACTCGGGATCTTCGAAAGGCGGCAGTNTATGTCACCGCGTTCGATGGCAGCCACGATAAAGAGAAGGTCATCAATATTNTGAACGAGAGTGTCTCGGTNATGCGCAAAACACTTGCCAACCGGCTTGAACTCAGGCGCGTGCCTGAATTGGAATTTCATTATGATTTCAGTGTTGAGCGAGGTATGCGTCTGAGTAACATCATCGATCAGCTTACGCCAGGCCGGGATGGCAGTGATGAGTCCTAGACGCGGCCGCCAGCGCGGGCGCGACCTGTCGGGCATGTTGTTGTTGGATAAACCATGGGGGCTGACGTCCAACGCCGCTCTGCAGAAAGCCAAGCAGTTGCTCGACGCCCGAAAGGCCGGGCATACCGGTAGCCTTGATCCAATTGCGACGGGTCTGTTGCCATTGTGTTTCGGAGAATCGACAAAACTCTCCGGTCTTTTTCTCGGTGCAGATAAAACTTACTGGACACGAATTCGCCTCGGTGAGAAGACAGCGACAGGTGATTGCGAGGGGGACGTCATCGAAAGAAAACTGGTGACCGTCAATCAATCCGCCCTGGAAGTGGCACTATCGAAGTTCCGTGGCAGAATTCAGCAGACACCACCCATGTATTCGGCAGTCAAAGTTAATGGCCAGCCCCTCTACAAGTTGGCCAGGGAAGGTATCGAGATCGAACGGCAGCCCAGGACAGTCAGCGTGTATGAGTTGGAACTGAAATCGTTTGACGGGCAGGATCTCGAGTTGGAACTCAAATGCTCACATGGATTTTACGTACGGGGCTTGGCGCAGGATCTGGGCGATCAACTGGGTTGCGGGGGCCACGTCACGTCCCTGCGACGACTCGTGGTCGCCGATCTTCATGTTGGCGACTCGGTTAGTCTTGATGATCTGGAAAATGCGCCGGNTGGTGCCGGTCGGGAGAAAATGCTGATTTCAATCGACCAGGGGCTATCTCACCTTCCTCAGATCGACCTGTCGATGGATGCGGCCTTTTACCTATGCCGTGGACAGGCGGTTCGAGCGAGTAGGCTGCCTAAAGAAGGGCCGGTGCGACTTTACGCCCAGGAAGCTGGTTTTCTGGGTATCGGTATGGTCACAGACGACGGCCGAGTCGCACCGCGGCGCCTAATGCAGACGATGCAAAGAAAAGCCTGATTNTGTTGAGTGAACGCACCGGTGCGAGTAGACTACCCGCCTTCCGATTACACAGAGCGCCCCCAGAGCCCCACGGCACAGTATTCAGTACTGGATAAAGGCCGCCCGCCCACCCACCCGGAATAACCGTCCGGATATCAAAAACTGGAATAAAAGGTAGAGGGAATCACATGTCCATTAGCGCCGAATCCAAGGCATCCATAATCCGCGAACACGCATTGGTGGAAGGCGATACTGGTTCACCAGAAGTCCAGGTTGCGTTACTGACGAACAGAATAAAAGATCTTTCCGAACATTTCCGGACCCACATTCACGATCATCACTCGCGACAGGGTTTGCTTCGTATGGTCAATCGTCGACGCAAGCTGCTCGATTATCTAAAAAGCCGCAACGTGGAACGCTATCAGTCATTGATTGCTCGTCTTGGCCTGCGCCGTTAGGCTGATAAACCCAAAATCAGGAGTACGAATGTGAAAGAAGCAGTTCAGCGTTTCACCTATGGTCAGCACGAAGTGAGCCTGGAAACCGGGCGAATTGCCCGCCAGGCATCAGGAGCTGTCCTGGCAGCCATGGGAGACACCCGCGTGCTGGTGACGGTAGTCGCCTCTCAGCGCGCCAGTGATCGGGATTTTTTCCCCCTGACGGTCGATTACGAGGAGCGCACTTACTCAGCTGGGCGTATTCCCGGAGGGTTTTTCAAGCGGGAAGGTCGTCCTTCAGAAAAAGCCATCCTCACCTGCCGACTGATCGACAGACCCATTCGTCCTTTATTCCCTGATGGCTTTAGGAATGAGGTCCAGGTTATTTGCACGGTGATGTCTGTGGACCCTGAAATCGACCCGGATATCGTCGCTATGCTTGGGGCTTCAGCAGCGCTTTCAATATCCGGTGTGCCGTTTAACGGTCCCATCGGTGCCGCTCGCATCGGATACGTTGACGGCGACTATGTACTCAACCCTGACGCCAGCCATTTGATCGACTCGCGCCTCAATCTTGTGGTCGCTGGCACTGAAAATGCGGTCCTGATGGTCGAGTCGGAGGCCGGCGAGTTGAGCGAAGAGCAGATGCTCGGTGCTGTTATGTTCGGACATGAGCAGATGCAGTCTGCGATTCGGGCGATCCGCGCGCTGGCCGATGAAGCCGGCTTTGAACGCTGGGAGTGGGCCGCACCAGAGGTAGACCAGGAACTGAACACCAGAGTCTTATCGCTGGCCCAGTCGAGGGTAGAAGAGGCCTATCAGGTTGCCGACAAGGTAGACCGCCAAGAGGCATTAGCTAAGGCCAAGAACTTCGTGGTCGAGGAGCTGTCTACTGAGGAATCACCTAAGGAAGAGATTGAGGCAGTAAAAGATGCTGTGAAGAGGCTCGAGAAGCAGATTGTTCGCGGGCGCATTCTCGCTAAGCAGCCACGCATCGATGGTCGCGATCTTGAGACTGTCCGGCCCATCAGTATTGAAACGGGTCTATTGCCACGCACTCACGGCTCAGTGATGTTCACCCGCGGCGAAACCCAGGCGCTGGTGATCACGACTCTCGGAACGGAACGCGACTCACAGATCATTGATGCCATTGAAGGAGAACGACGCGACTATTTTATGNTGCACTATAACTTTCCACCTTTCTGTGTTGGAGAGACGGGACGAGTCGGGTCGCCGAAGCGAAGAGAAATCGGTCATGGGCGTCTGGCCAAACGCGCGATCCTAGCGGTCTTGCCGGCAGCCGAAGATTTCCCCTATGTTCTGCGGGTGGTCTCGGAGATCACGGAATCCAATGGCTCCAGTTCTATGGCGACGGTCTGTGGAACCAGTCTTTCCTTGATGGATGCTGGGGTTAACATCAAGGCTCCAGTAGCAGGGGTGGCCATGGGGTTGATCAAGGAAGGTGAAAATTTTGCNGTCTTGACCGACATTCTAGGTGATGAGGATCATCTGGGTGATATGGATTTCAAGGTTGCGGGCACTCGAGAAGGAGTGACCGCTCTGCAGATGGATATCAAGATTGAAGGAATTAACCGGGAAATCATGGAGCAAGCGCTGAATCAAGCCCGCAGCGGCCGGCTTCACATATTGGCTGAGATGGAGAAGGCCTTGNCGGGTCCCAGACCGGAGATGTCGGAGTATGCGCCCAGAATCACGACAATGCGTATCCCGACGGAGAAAATCAGGGACGTCATCGGTAAGGGCGGAGTGACTATACGGGCTATTTCGGAAAGCACCGGAGCGACTATCGATATAGAAGATGATGGAACCATAAAAATAGCGAGTGCGGACCTGTCAGCTGCCGAAGCGGCCCGCAAACGTATTGAGCAGATCACCGCTGATGTTGAGGTTGGCACGATATACGAAGGTAAAGTAGTTCGGCTCATGGATTTTGGGGCTTTCGTAAATATATTGCCCGGCCGGGATGGTCTGGTGCATATTTCCCAGATTTCCACCGAACGCGTGGCGAACGTCAGCGATAAGCTGTCCGAAGGGGATGTCGTCAAGGTCAAGGTCCTTGAAGTCGATAAACAAGGTCGAATTCGACTCAGTATCAAGGCGATCGAAGAGGCTGCCTGAACCCGAAGAATAACCCGGAGCACGGTGCCTCGGCTTCGGCACGCAATTCTTGCGCGGAGGGCCGTGAAAGATGGAGTCCGGTAATTTGGTGTGGATGGATCTGGAGATGACCGGCCTGGAGCCGGACAAGGACCGGATCCTAGAGATGGCCACGATTGTTACAGATGCCCAACTTAATATCGTTGAGGAGGGACCAGTTCTAGCCATCCACCAGGTGGAATCTGCACTGCTCGGCATGGATGAATGGAACCAGACGGTACATTCAGCGAGTGGCCTGATCGACCGGGTACGAGATTCCACCTTAGATGAGTCTGCGGCAGAGCAGATGACCCTTGAATTTTTGCGTAGAACTGTTGTGGAAGGCAGGTCGCCGCTGTGCGGCAACAGCATCTGCCAGGATCGCCGGTTTCTCTATCGCTACATGCCACTTTTAACGCGCTACCTGCATTATCGCAACGTTGATGTCAGTACCATCAAGGAGTTGATGGTCAGATGGTGCCCCGAACGCCTGAAAGGGTTCGAGAAAAAAGGCTCGCATCGAGCACTGGATGACATTCGCGAGTCCATCGAAGAGCTCAAATTCTATAGAAGGGTTTTTGTCAGGTTGGANGCTGCGGGTTCTGGATAACCGGTTCGCCGGTCAGTTGTTGCAGGGACCAGTCTATGTGCTCGACCAGCATNCGGCTCGCCCCCCTTCGTTTCAGTCGCAACCTGCGTACCACCTGGCCGTTGGGCTGGCCATTGCCTAGTGCAACGGCGATGTTTCTCTGCCATCTCTGGTGTCCGATTCTGCGGATGGGGCTGCCTTCGAGCCGGTGAAGAAACTCAGTTTCCGACCAACTGAAAAGCTCGAGCAGGTCTGGCCAGTCAAGGCTGTGCCGGGGCTGAAAATCAGGACCGGAGACCGGCTTAGCAAATCGGTTCCACGGGCAGACCAGTTGGCAGTCGTCACAGCCGAATATTCTNTTCCCGATCAGATGTCGGAATTCAACCGGAATTGATCCTGCCAGTTCGATGGTGAGATAGGATATACACCGCCGGGCGTCCAGATGATACGGGTGATCTATAGCGCCAGTTGGGCAGGCTTCGATACAACGAGTGCACTCGCCGCAGTGGTCGGACTGCGGTGTGTCAACCGGCAACGGCAGGTCAGTATAGAGTTCCCCCAGAAAAAACCACGAGCCCGACTTCCGGTCGATTAGATTGGTGTGTTTGCCGAGCCATCCCAATCCTGCCTGTGCCGCCAGGGGTTTCTCCAGCACAGGCGCACTGTCTGCAAATGCCCTGTAGCTGAAAGGTCCGATTTCCTCGGTGATCCGATCGGCGAGACGCTGTAGTTTTCGACGTACCAGTTTGTGATAGTCACGACCGAGTGCGTAGCGCGAGATATACCCGGCTGCTTTATCGGACAACACGGACATCGCGGGTGCCGCATTACTGGGCAGGTAGTCCATACGAACGCTGATTACTCGGATCGTGCCTGGGACAAGCTTCCAGGGGGTGCTCCGTAGCTCCCCATAGCGGGCCATATAACTCATCTCACCGTGGCAACCGTCTGTCAGCCAGTTCAGCAGGCGACTCTGTGCTTCGGTCAGATCCCCCCCGGTGACGCCCATATTCTGGAAGCCAAGGGCTTCTGCCCACGTCCGAATNCGTGATTTCAGTNCGGTCGGTTGGAGTACCGGCGATTCCAGGTTGGTCATGGTACGGCTATCATACCGGTATGACAGGGAGTGAAGAACGGCTCTACGGGCAATCCGGCGCCCGGCAGCTCGATCGAGTCGCCACAAGTCGGTATGGGCTGGGCAGTGGCGAGCTGATGGGCCGCGCGGGTGCTGCGGCATTTCGGGTACTTCGTCGTAGATGGCCCGAGGCTATGTCGATCATGATCGTATGTGGGCCGGGAAACAACGGCGGAGATGGTTATGTGATTGGTCGCCTGGCTCATTCGAGCGGGCTCAAGACCATTATTGTTGCCGTGGCGGCTCCGGCCACCGATGAGGCGCTCCAGGCGCGTGATCAGGCGGAACAGGCAGGGGTGTGCATTGAGCAGTTCTCCGGTGGTGAATTGCCGGACGCAGACCTGCTTATCGACTGTATCCTTGGTACCGGAATGAAGCGCCCGCCGGCCGGTGACATTGCGACCACGATTGAGGCGCTCAACAGGCTCGACCGACCGGTCATGGCGGTGGATATGCCTTCCGGCCTTGAGGCGGATTCCGGCGCGGCCCCCGGGAAGGTGGTCCATGCGGAACTGACTGTGACTTTTATCGGTCTGAAACTGGGNCTTTATACNGGCCGAGGTCCGGATGTGTCCGGCGAGATCGTTTACGAAAGTATTTCGGTCCCGCAAGACGTGCACCAAGCTGTCCTGCCATTGGCGAGGCTTATAACCGGCAAGTCGGTGGTTGCCAGTCTTCCCCCTCGAAGAAAGACGATACACAAGGGTGAGTCGGGACAGTTGTTGATTGTAGGCGGAGATGCAGGAATGAGTGGTGCGGTACGTTTAGCCGGGGAAGCCGCTTTGCGNTCCGGGGCGGGACTGGTCACGGTTGCTACCCGGAATGCCCACGCAGCAGTCATCAATTCGACNNGACCTGAATTGATGTGCCATGGGGTCGAGGATGAATTCGGGATTGAAAGTGCGCTCGAGGGTAAAGACTGCGTCGTGATAGGGCCCGGATTGGGTACCGGTGAATGGGGTAGGATGCTGCTGAACAGCGTGATCAACTCCGGCCTGACTTTGGTGATCGATGCTGACGGATTGAATATGATTGCTGGCAGTCAGGTCTCCGTTCCGCAAAGCATACTGACGCCCCACCCCGGGGAGGCCGCCCGCCTGCTGGGTTGTGATCCAGACGAGATCCAGGCGCGGCGAGACTTATCGGCCCGCAGGATACAGGATCTGTACGGCGGGGTTTGCATGCTCAAAGGCCCGGGTACGCTGATCTGCCTAAATGGTGGTGAGCTGTGGTTGTGCGATCGTGGTAATCCCGGTATGGCTACGGCCGGGATGGGNGATGTGCTCTCCGGAGTGATCGGNGGGCTTCTTGCCCAGGGCCTGTCAGTAGAATCTGCGGCCAAGTCCGGTGCCTGGCTGCACTCAGCGGCGGCAGACCTGGCAGTGCTGGCAGGAGGTGAGCGGGGGCTGNTGGCGTCGGACTTGGCGCCCTGGCTCCGCCGGCTGGTGAACAATCCCCTTCAGGCTGATGAGTGACAAAGNGTNGCTGGTGGATGAGGGGCAATTACAGAAANTGGCTCGAGGTGTNGCACCCCAGCTTCGACCAGGCGACCTGATCTTCCTTTCGGGTGACCTCGGGACAGGAAAGACGACATTTGCGCGTGCGACTATCCAGGAGCTGGGGTTTAAAGGGGTGGTAAGCAGTCCCACCTTCACCTTGGTTGAAACTTATCAGACAAGATCGGGACCGGTAATCCATATTGATCTGTACCGGTTAGAGCACGAAGCAGAACTGGAGACGATTGGGATTCGAGACCACCTGGATGGTGAATCTATATGTCTGATTGAATGGCCGCAGAAAGGAGCTGGGTTGTTGCCTGTACCGGATATCATGATCGGCCTTGAATATGCCGGCGCCAGGCGGCGGGTAACAGTGACCGGCCGACCGGGCCGCACCCTTAATCTGGGTATTGCTGAGTGAGCAGACTTCGCCGGCAGCTGCTTCTGCTTCTATTGGTTTTGTCACCCGGGCCTGGCTGCGCAGACACGGTGATAGCCGGTCTTCGGGTCTGGCATCCACCACAGAGCACCCGCCTGGTGTTCGACCTATCGGACCCGGTGGAGTTTGAATTGTTTGATCTGTCTGATCCGAAACGGCTGGTTGTTGACATGCGCCGAGCGCTGGTGTTGGGCACCCTGCCAGAATCGTCAGCGTTGGGACCATACCTGGGCGGAATCCGGTATGGCTCTCCAAAATCTGAGACGCTGCGATTTGTATTCGATCTCAAACAATCTGTGGGTTACGACGCTTTCCTGCTGCCTCCAGAAGGAACCTATGGGCACCGACTGGTGGTCGACATCAGCCCGCTGGAGGTCGAAGCGGTTGATCGTAATCGGTTAAAGCCCGGCAAGAGAGCCCGATCCTTCGTCATTGTGATCGACCCGGGGCATGGCGGAGAAGATCCTGGTGCCACGGGCCGTCGACACACTCGGGAAAAAGATGTGGTTCTAGCCGTTTCCAAGCGCCTGTCGAGGTTGATCAATGGGGAAATTGGTATGCAGGCCCGATTGACTCGAGATCGAGATTACTACGTTAGCCTTCGAGGGCGGATCGATATAGCTGTACGGGAAAAGGCTGACCTGTTTGTGTCGGTTCACGCGGACGCTGCCAAGCGAAGATCTGCAATGGGCGCCTCGGTCTATATACTGTCGAATAAAGGAGCAACCAGTGAGATTGCCCGTCAGCTCGCTCGGCGAGAGAATGCTTCAGACCTGGCTGGCGGTGTGCAGTTGAAAGACCGGGAGGTCAGTGTGCGCGAGATGATACTGGACATGGAGATCGACTGGAAAATCAGGGAAAGCCGTGATTTTGCAAGCGCCGTGTTGAAGGAACTGGGCATGATCGGCCCGCTGCACAGCCGCAAGGTTCACCAGGCAGGATTTGTTGTGCTCAAGGCGATCGAGATCCCAGCGATCCTGGTCGAAATGGGTTACATCACCAACGACCAAGAAGAGCAAAAGCTGGCAAACAGTTTGCATCAGGAACGTCTAGCCGCTGCGATATTTCGGGGCATAAAGGAATACTGTCGGCAGGAGCGTGATTGTCCGATGGTCGGCAATTCGCCGGCACTATACACCGTCAAAAAGGCTGATTCCCTGTCTTTAATAGCAGCCCGCTACGGTTTCACGGTTCAGCAGCTTAGGTCCGAAAATGCCCTTTCGAGCGACCGTTTACAGGTCGGTCAAGAGTTGATTCTTCCAGAGCGTTAAGCCACCTAGAGACAAGTTAATGGACCCTGCGCGATCAACAACGATACGCCGACTAGATGACAGATTGATCAACCAGATCGCGGCTGGGGAGGTGATCGAAAGGCCGTCATCGGTTGTGAAGGAACTCATGGAAAATGCTCTGGATGCAGGGGCTAGCGAGATTCAGGTGGTTATCGAGCGTGGCGGCGTCAAGCAGATCTCGGTTACCGATAACGGCTACGGAATGTCCGATGAAGACCTGGTGTTGTCCGTGTCCAGACACGCCACTAGTAAAATCGCCGAGTTCGATGATCTTTCCCGAGTGACCAGTCTTGGCTTCAGGGGAGAAGCGTTGCCCAGTATTGCTTCAGTGTCGAGGCTCACAATCAATTCCAGAAGCAGTTCGGAGGATTCCGGCTGGAAACTCTCGGGTTTGGGCGGAGACTTTGACGAGCCCCGGCCTGTATCGGGTCCAATCGGTACTCGTGTGACCATGGAGGATCTGTTTTTCAATACGCCCGTCCGTCGAAAATTTCTTCGAACTGAAAGAACTGAAAAAGCGCACATAGAACGGGTCATCAAATGCCTGGCTCTGGCGCGGCCCCAGACTGGGTTCTCCCTAACTGCAGACGGGCGCCGGTCGTTCTCGGTCCCTGTTGAGGCAACGCCAGACCAGCCCCAGCGGGTGGAATCCATCCTCGGTCGAGTTTTCTCCGAGAACAGTATTCGGGTCGATAGTGAAGCCAACGGAATGACCTTACTCGGGTGGCTCGGATCGCCAGCTTTTTCGAGAAGTCAGTCGGATATGCAGTACTGTTTTGTCAACGGTCGTGCCGTCAAAGATGTCTCGCTCTCGCATGCGGTGCGGCGGGCGTTCAGCGATGTAATGTACAGAGGCAGACAGCCGGCCTATGTGCTTTACCTGCGGGTGCCGCCGGATACAGTCGATGTCAACGTTCATCCGACCAAAAATGAAGTGCGGTTCATAGACGCCAGAACGGTACATGATTTTGTTTACCGGGCCGCCAGTCGGGTTGTGGCCGAGAGCGGCCCCCAAGAGCAGTTAAGTGGTGATCAAGGTTTCCACTCCCGAGGTTCTCCGCATACCGGATACCTGGGTCGTGGATCGACAACCCACTTCAGACAGAACCGGTTGGTGTTGCCCGAAAGTGGCGGGGAGACCTATCCAGGGATCGCAGTATCCGGTGACGTGCCGCCCATCAGTTCCACCTGCGGAGCACCGCAACCGGTCAGGATTGATTCGGAGGGCTCGCCGCCGCTCGGGTTTGCGCTGGCGCAATTCAAGGGGGCCTATATTCTCGCAGAGAACTCAGCCGGGTTGGTGCTGGTCGACATGCATGCAGCGCACGAAAGAATCAACTATGAGCATCTTAAAACGAGACTGGTGGACCAGGTGCCGGCCTCGCAGCCACTGATCGTTCCAATCATGTTAGATGTCGCTAGTTCCGAAGCAGATCTTTTTGAGCAGCATGAAGAACTTTTCAAACAACTCGGATTCTCTGTCTCTCGAGTCGGCCGAACGGGACTGGCGATTCGAGCAGTTCCGGAGATCCTGAAAGCGACTGACACTGCCAGTTTGGTCAGAGACGTCCTAACTGATCTAGCGAAATTGGGCCGATCAGATCGAATTACAGAACACGTCGAGATGGTGCTGTCTACTATGGCCTGCCATGGGTCTATACGGGAGAACCGGCAACTCAGTGTTGCGGAGATGAATGCTCTGCTGCGCCTGATGGAGAAGACCGAGCGTTCCGGGCAATGCAATCATGGCCGTCCAACCTGGAAGGAGATTAGCGTGACTGAGTTCGACAGATGGTTTCACCGGGGTCGNTGACGGAAGCGCACATTTTGCAAATGCCTGAATGGTGAAGAATCAGAAGAGTGTAGCTCCTGTTCCTCAGATCGTAGTCATTACTGGTCCGACAGGGGTTGGTAAAACGAGCCTTGCGATTGGGCTGGCGCGCCGGTTTCCCGTAAGCCTGATTAGTGTCGACTCGGGGCAGATTTACCGGGAACTCGATATTGGTACGGCAAAACCGGACAGTCGNGTGTTACGCGAGTTTCCACATGCCATGATCAATCTGCGAAGCGTCAAGGAGCCGTACTCGGTCTCTGAATTCTGCTGGAAAGCCTCCGAGGCCATACACCAGTCGATTTCTGCCGGTCAGATCCCTCTGCTGGTTGGTGGAACCATGTTTTACCTGTCATCACTGCTTAACGGACTGGTTGACCTACCGTCAGCCGATGCCAGTCTTAGACAGGTTCTGTCGAAACAAGGCCGGGCCGTCGGATGGCAGGCGATGCACAAGGCTTTGAGTTCNATCGATCCCCAGGCGGCCGCCCGAATCGACCCTCGTGATCAACAGAGAATTCAAAGGGCGTTGGAGATCAATCATTTGACTGGTCGGAGGATAAGCACAAACTCGACTCGATCGACATTTTTGCCTGAGGGGGCNAGGGTGTGTCGCCTAGTTGCGTCGATGACCGATCGGGAGGATCTGCACCAGAGAATAGCTACACGTTTCGACCAGATGATTGATCGCGGGCTGATTGAAGAAGTCAGTGCTCTGATGAACGACTCTGCCGTAGATGAGGACTTTCCTGCGATGAAAAGTATCGGTTATCGGCAGGTCTGGCGATACCTGGATGGCCGTACGGATCGTTCGACGATGCGCGAACAGGCGATTGCTGCGAGTCGACAACTTGCCAAGCGGCAGTTGACCTGGCTGCGAAACACTTCAGGAAACATTTGGTTGGATGCGGCGCAGCCGGAATTGCTGGATACCGTTGCACGTTACCTTCATCAGGTGATGCCATAAATTTGAAAGGTTTGGNCCGTCCTGTGGTTGAAAAATTTTAGTCTTGGCCCTACATTAAACCTGTGGGCGCATAATCCGCGTCTATNGCTGTGTGACTCATGGTCAGACTATTAGTGAATTGAGAAAAGACGTAATCATCCAACCCAAAGTAGCGTTTATCTCCGCTTTAAGGCTGCGGTAGCATAAGACTGCGTCTGATACGATCGAATGAGACGATCATTGCCAGTAGAGATATTTCTATTCCATAATCCAAAAAACAGGAGAAGTGACGATGGCTCAACATAAAGGGGCAGCTTTACAAGATCCCTTCCTCAATATTTTAAGAAAAGAGAGAATACCCGTATCGATTTATCTGGTGAATGGCATCAAACTTCAAGGACAGGTTGAGTCATTCGATCCGTTTGTCGTTCTGTTAAGAAACACAGTTAGCCAGATGATTTATAAACATGCAATCTCCACTATTGTGCCATCAAGGGCTGTTAGGATTCCGTTTGATGCGCCCGGTCAAAATCACGAGCATGAACACGAGCATGAACACGAGCATGAACACGAGCATGAAATAGAAGATGAACACCATTGACTGAAGGGTAGGCCAGTGGAATTTCGCTGGACGAGTTAACAGGGAGGAGATGTGGCAGTTGAGGTAACGGCCTGACCGGCCACAACAACAACGCGGTAAAACATTGCGTTAACGAGCGAACGGGTATGCCCGCGCCGCCGGAACGTGTGGTTCTGGTGCACCAAAGCAAACGCCGTTCGATCACGAGTTTGGAATTCGCGGAGTTGGAAGGCCTGGCGCTTGCAGCTGGTGCTGACGTAGTAGCGCGGGTAACTGCTGTACGGCGGGTGCCACATCCAGCGACGTTTGTGGGCTCCGGCAAAGCTACGGAAATTGCCCGTTCCGTTCAGTCAAACAACGCTGATCTGGTGATTCTTGATCAAGCAGCAACACCGGTGCAGGAAAGAAACCTCGAGTCGGTGGTGGAATGTCGGGTCATTGANCGGGCGCGACTGATTCTCGATATCTTCGCTCTAAGGGCAAGGACGAGCGAAGGCAAACTGCAAGTCGAGCTCGCNCAACTTACTCATCTGGCGACTCGCCTGGTGCGCGGTTGGACCCACCTGGAAAGGCAAAGAGGTGGCATCGGTCTCAGGGGCCCTGGTGAAACCCAACTCGAGACGGATCGGCGGCTGATCGGAAAACGCATCCGGTCACTTCGAAGCCGGATCAGTAAGGTCCGTTCTCAACGGCAATTGCGCCGTACCCGGCGGGAAAAGCAGTCAGTACCGACGGTGACGCTGGTGGGTTATACCAATTCTGGAAAGACATCGATTTTCAATAAGCTAACGGGTTCTGGAGCGCTCGTTGCAGACCAGCTTTTTGCAACGCTGGACCCGATGATGCGAAAGCTTGAGTTGGATGATTTCGGGTGGGTAATTCTTTCCGATACNGTGGGTTTTGTNTCAGGTCTGCCGCACGCGCTTGTCGATGCATTCCACTCTACCCTTGAGGAGGTCACTTCATCCCGCCTNCTTCTGCATGTGATCGATTCGTCGCAANCCGATGTCGAAGGACGAATTCGCCACGTGGAGGGCGTTCTGTCGGAAATCGGGGCAGACCAGGTACCGAGGCTCAACGTGTATAACAAAACCGATCTGGAATCTGAAGATGGATTCGGGATTCCCAGTCGGGCTCATTTTGAGCGTGGTGTCAGGGTCTCCGCGAGAACAGGGGANGGGATCGANCAGTTATGTCTAATCATCTCACAATTCCTAGGTCAGGAACGGGTACAGCGTACGCTCAGAATCCCGCCCGGCTGTGGCCGTCTCAGAGCACGCACCTACCAGATCGCCCAGGTCACCCGTGAGGACATTGATGAGGAAGGCAACTGGTGGCTACAAGTTGTTGTTGACGACNCCACGGTCGGGAAACTAGAGGCGCAGGACCAGTTTCATTCTGGGCTTTGGAGTTGATCGTTGGCTGGACAAACCACAGGTTGCAGAAAAGGAAATTCGTAATGTCGACGTGTTAGGTTCTGCTTCATGATAAAATTACAGCGTGTTGGATTCTAACTTGTATGTNTGAGGTAAATCGTTATGGCGTGGAATGAGCCTGGTTCTGATAATCGCGATCCTTGGGGCCAAGGGAACGGCCAGAAAGGTCCCCCGGACCTAGACGATCTGATCAGGGACCTGCAGAAGAAGTTCGCTGGCATTCTGGGTGGCGGAGTCAAGAAACCCGGGGGTGGTGGCCCTGGCAGGGCTCGCTCTATAGGCGGCAAATCGTTGCTGTTCATTGTGCTGATTCTGATCGGACTGTGGGCGGCCACTGGATTCTACGTCGTGGAACAGGGNGAGCAGGGTGTCGAACTGAGATTTGGCCGGTACCTGCAGGTTACAGAGGCCGGTTTGAGATGGCACGCACCGTACCCTATCGAGACGGTGCTGATTGAAAACGTTCAGAAGATCAGAACTGTGGAGGTGGGTTATCGAACGAACGCCCGGTCCAATCAAGCGGCAAATGTACCTCGCGAGGCGCTGATGCTGACCGAGGATGAAAATATCATCGATATACAGTTTGCTGTCCAGTATGACATTAAGGATCCTCGAGATCTGATTTTCAACGTCAGTGAGTCGGATGAGACGGTGGTCAGGCAGGCGACGGAAAGCGCCGTGAGGGAGATCGTCGGTGGCAACAGCATGGATTTTGCGATCACCGGGGGACGCGCAGAGATCGCCCAAGAGACCCTCNTGCTGCTCCAGAATATCTTAGACAGATATTCGACCGGGATCAATGTGAAGGCGGTGGAAATGCAGAACGCCCAGCCTCCTGCTGAGGTCAAAGGCGCATTTGACGACGCCGTTAAGGCACGTGAAGATGAAGAAAAATTCAAGAACGAGGCCCAGGCCTATGCCAACGACATCATTCCCAGAGCACGGGGGAAAGCGGCCAGAATCGTGCAGGAATCACGAGCGTATCGAGCGACTGTTGTGGCAGGGGCCCAAGGTGAGGCTTCCAGNTTTATCCAGGTACTGGACGAATATAACAAAGCACCACTCGTGACCCGCGATCGGCTCTATCTCGACGCCATGGAGCATGTGCTCAGTAAATCGACGAAGCTGTTGATCGATCAGGGCAGTAGTGGCAACAACGTGATGTATCTACCGCTCGATCAGTTGATCCGGAAACGTAACGAGACTGCGGCTCGAAATGGCAGCCCTGGCTTCGAAGGCGCCGGGGGCATTGCCGAGTCTCTAGCAGAGCGCGACAACCGCCGAGTTGGGCGTGACAGTCGGGTGGGGAGGATCAGCGAATGAGTAGCAAGAGCATGCTTGGGATTGTCGTCATCGTGATCCTTGGGGTGTTAGGATCTTCGGCAGTCTACGTCGTTGATGAACGGGAGAAAGCAATNGTNTTCCAGTTCGGGGAGATCGTTTCATCGAGCGAGAAGGCAGGTTTNTATTTTAAGCTTCCCGTGATCAATAACGTGAGTTTCTTCGATNCGCGAATTCAAACCATGGATGCAGATCCCCAGCTTTTCCTGACCAAGGAAAAGAAAAACCTGGTGGTCGATTCGTTCGTCAAGTGGCGGGTTCGCAATGCCCGGGATTTCTACACCAAACTGGGAGGCCTTGCTGCCAATGCGCGGAACCGTCTGGCGCAGAGGGTCAATGATGCGCTCCGGCAGGAATTTGGCAACCGGTCAGTGCAACAGGTCATCTCCGGTGATCGTGCTGAGATCATGAATACCGTGCGAAAGAATATCGATTCGGAGATCAATTCACTGGGTATAGAAGTCGTCGATGTCCGATTGAAGCGGGTTGACCTTGACCCGGATATCAGTGAGCGCGTTTACCAGCGTATGGAAGCTGAACGCTCAAGGGTCGCCAAGGATCTTCGTGCCCGCGGGGCGGAGGAGGCGGAGCGAATTCGGGCAGATGCGGATCGGGAGCGTGCAGTGACTCTGGCGAACGCCAACCGGGAGGCAGAAGAAATCCGCGGGGAGGGTGATGCCCAGGCAACGCGCATCTATGCTGAAGCTTACCAGCGAGACCGGGAGTTTTACCGACTCTATCGCAGTCTTAATGCTTACCGGGCCACTTTTAACAGCGCCGACAACCTTCTGGTGATCGAGCCGAACTCGGAGTTCTTCCAGTATTTTAAGCAGGCCAAACCTGTTCAAAGTGACTGATCCGGTTCGTGATGAACTGGCAGGAGTTGCTCGCCGCNCTGGCGCTGGTTCTGGTATTCGAAGGGCTTGTGCCCTTCGCCAGTCCCGGGCGGTATAGAAGGCTGGTGGAACTGCTCGGCAGTGTCGGTGACGGGCAACTGCGGGCTGTCGGTGGTGTATGCATGCTGGCGGGTCTGTTGTTGCTTTACAGTGTTCATTAGAAAGCTTCCATTCTGGCCGGACCATACTTTTCCTAATTGAGATTGTGCCTTTTCGGGTGACCGGAGGACATGGCATGGGTGTAAATATCGTCGTTCTGGGTGTTCAGTGGGGGGACGAGGGGAAAGGTAAAATAGTCGACCTTCTGACCGGGCGCGCCGGTGTCGTAGTACGGTTCCAAGGGGGTCACAACGCAGGGCATACGCTGGTCGTCAACGGCCACAAGACAGTGCTACACCTTTTGCCNTCTGGCATCCTTCGGCAAAAGGTTCGATGCTTTATTGGTAATGGCGTGGTGGTGTCACCACAAGCGTTACTGGACGAAATCGGTAAGATGGGCGAAACCGTGGCCGATATACCGCTGCGACTCAAGATCAGTGCGGCCTGCCCGGTGATACTTCACTATCATCAGCTTCTTGATCAGCTTCGTGAACAGGCCCGGGGCGCAAACGCCATTGGCACGACGGGCCGTGGGATCGGACCGGCCTATGAAGACAAGGCGGCTCGCAGAGGTGTTCGGCTTGGTGACCTTCTGAATGAGTCGACCTGTACAATGCGGGTCGAAGAAGCGGCAAGTTATCAGAATCTGGTCCTTCAGAAGATTTATGGCGCACAGCCAGTTGATATCCCTCGACTGGTTGATGAGTGCCTTGCGTACGGCCAACAGTTGGGACCAATGATTGCAGATGTTGGAAGAGAGATCCGTGAGTGTATGGCGCAGGGTGAGTCGATCCTTTTTGAGGGGGCTCAAGGGGCATTGTTGGACATTGATCATGGCACCTACCCTTTTGTAACGTCCTCCAACACAACAGCCGGGGCAGCTGCATCGGGGAGTGGTATAGGGCCAATGCAGATTGACGGGGTGCTCGGAATTGTGAAAGCTTACACGACCCGTGTCGGCAGTGGACCTTTTCCTACCGAATTGATTGATGATGTTGGCAAAAAGTTAGCGAGAGATGGTCGAGAACTTGGCTCGACAACAGGCCGGCCCAGGCGGTGTGGCTGGTTCGATGCGGTCACTGCCCGCTGGGCCTGCCAAGTCAACGGTATCAGTTCTTTGTGTGTCACCAAGCTGGATGTGCTGGATGGCTTGCCAGAAATCAGGATCTGTATCGGTTACCGGATCGACGGTAAAGAAAGGACCGATCCACCGATTCAGACGGAGCTTTTGACGCGTTGCGATCCGGTCTANGAAACTTTGCCGGGCTGGTTGGAATCAACTTCTGGAATCCAACAGATGGCAATGCTTCCCCAGGCCGCGAGGGATTACTTGGCGCGACTGGAGGTGTTGACCGATTGCCCGATAGGTATCGTCTCTACGGGTCCGGATCGCAGCGATACCATCGTCCTGGATAACCCATTTGGTTGAATAATGGAATTCATTCTCAAACGGTAGATGGTACCGAGGATAAGCTCGAGGCATATCGTGAGTGGTGGGATTTACTATTGGGGCCCTGAGTGGGGTCCCAGGACGAGATTAGAAGGTTGGAAAAACGAAAATAGCTATCTCTATAGGAGAAGGACTTAATTTTTTGGTACCGAGGAGAGGACTTGAACCTCCACGGGGTTGCCCCCACTAGCACCTGAAGCTAGCGCGTCTACCAATTCCGCCACCTCGGCACGAGGATCAACGTTGGAAATCTAGCCGGACAGAGTC
The DNA here is from genome assembly GCA_002718155.1 of Pseudomonadota bacterium. Classification (GTDB taxonomy): domain Bacteria; phylum Pseudomonadota; class Gammaproteobacteria; order Arenicellales; family UBA868; genus UBA9619. Next base: position 109,524 of record PBDS01000014.1, on the reverse strand, counting down.
AGAAGCATACCCGGCGGTAGACTGAGGGCGCGAACCATAACGTGCGTCCAAAGGGTTGTCAAACCGTCTATCGGATCGCCGCGGTTGGTCGGCAACCAGGANCTGAGTCGCGCGCAGGCGCAGCGCTCAATTAGGAGATACCCGTCCGCTAGGCATGANATTNGCCCCGGANATCNAAANTTATCACAGGCNATTTTGGCCAAAACAACGAAAATGGTAAAGACCAANAAAGTGAAACAAAAAGAGAAAAAGAGATCGGATTCTGCTCAACTGAGGGAGACCGACCTCGCAATAGNAAAACATGGCCTTGAAGCGGAATGGCCACAAGGCATGGCCGACGAGCTGGCCGCCCATGAAGACGTACAAGCGGTGTTCAGGCGGGAGGGTCGGCTAGATCTGACCGAGTTGCCTTTGATCACCATCGATGGTGCGGATGCGATGGACTTTGACGATGCGGTTGCGNCCCGTAAGGAGCGCGATGGCTGGACCTTATGGGTTGCGATTGCTGATGTCAGTCANTATGTACGGATTGGCTCGTTGCTGGATCAAGCTGCGTTTGAAAGAGGCACGTCAGTCTATTTTCCGGACCGCGTCATACCTATGCTGCCGGAAAGCCTGTCCAACGATCTCTGTTCCCTTCGCCCGGGAGAACATCGTCTGGCGTTGATTGCGGTCATCGATGTCTCTCACGATGGAGAGGTCNGAGGCTGGCGNTTCGAGCGAGGAATGATGCGCTCNCATGCTCGCTTNACTTATGAGGAGGTCGGGAGCTATTTGTCCTCAGACCAGCGGGCAACACCCCTGGACTGGTCAGAAAAAGTTCGGAAAACTGTCGACGATCTCGCCGATATTGCAGTGACGCTAAGAGCCTTTCGCGATCGGCAGGGNACGATCGATTTTAGCTTCTCGGAGGCNTCGATCGATCTTTCAGGTGAAGGTGAAGTCAAGTCAATCTCGGTAAGAGGACGAAGTCCTGCAACAAAACTGATCGAGGAGTGCATGCTAGCGGCAAACGTCTGTGCAGCACGCTCTCTTCAAGCACTGGGGGAGGCTATCTATCGGATACACGATGCCCCTTCACCGGAAGATGTCAGTCACTTGCGCGGAGCGCTCAGCACAGTCGGCTTGAAGCTGCCAGGGAAACAAAAACCGTCGGTAAAGGATATGCAGAGCGCTTTGGATGGCGCCCGAAAGAAAATNGGCCAGGATAAGTGGGTTCAGATGCTTCTTTTGCGCAGCCTTAAGCAGGCCTGTTACGTTTCAAGCCCGGGCGGTCACTTTGCCCTGGGATTCTCCCTTTACACCCACTTCACCTCCCCAATAAGACGATATCCTGATCTGATTGTGCACAGACTCCTTAAGGGCATTCACCAGTGGGACGGCGGCGCTTTGTATGATCAGAAGGCCGGGTTGCTTGGCGAGATCGCCGCACGCTGTTCATTAACTGAACGCCAGGGCGAAGATGCCGTTCGCCAGGTGATCGCTCAGCTCAAAGCGCGATATATGGGAGGCAAGATAGGAGGTGAGTTCAGTGGCGTGATTACGAGTGTGACGGAATTTGGTGTTTTCGTTGAGTTGGACGACCTGCCAGTGGATGGCCTGGTTCATGTCTCTCAACTGGGAAGGGACTACTTCCGATTCGAGCCAGAGAAAATGCAGCTGATAGGCGAGCGAACGGCCAAGCGAATTCGACCTGGTGATGCTTTGCGCGTCGTTGTTGCTGGCGTTGACATTACCGCCGGTCAGGTCAGCTTTTCGTTACCGGGTGTGAGAAAAGCGGGCNCGTCTCGATCGGGAAAAAAGGACAGGCGACCCAAAAAGCGACATTGATAAAGTGTCCAGCTTGGAGCAGGGTTTGCAGGCGAGCCGGTTCTGATCTTGGTGACACCTGTCTTTCCCCCAAAATTCACCATCCGTAGCGTTTCGGTAAGTGCTGGGAATGCAATGACAGGGCACTTAGGAAAGCCTGGCAAGGCAACCCAGTTGAAGGGACAGTTAAAGACATGAAACAATCCTCCTTGAGAACTCGAGCTGATGTTGTATTTCTATTTTATTTGTGGTCATTTGAGAGATAACTGTTTTGCGTAGAGTGAAGCTAACGGGCTGATCGATGACGGAACCGACAGGGCTTTTCTGTGGTTTCCACGCAGCCCAGAATGCGTTGCAGTCCGGTAATTCAGCCGATGAACTGCTCTATGATGGTCGACGGGGGGACGCTCGCTTGGCTTCTATTGTCGNGCTGGCTGAACGGATGGGTGTGTCGGTCCGACTGGCTGGTCGGCAGGAGCTGGACCGCCTTGCGGGGGGAGTGCGGCACCAGGGCGTTATAGTCCTGTCAGAACGACAGGCGGTGCAACGTACGGTGAGTCTGGTGGAGTNTCTCGACGGGTTACCAGTAGCGCCGTTATTGCTGGTCCTTGACGCTATACAGGATCCGCAAAACCTGGGTGCTTGCCTACGCAGCGCCGCCGCAGCGGCGGTACACGGCGTTATTCTTCCCCGCCACAAAGGCTGCAGCCTGACCCCGGCAGCTGTTCGAGTTGCCGCTGGTGGCGTAAGCCATTTGCAGGTGTTCGAGGAATCCAACTGGAGTCGGGTACTCCAGACCCTCAAAAAACGGGGCCTGTGGCTCATTGGTACCGATGCATCGGCTGACCAGGCTATTTACGATATCGACCTGACGGAACCGGTTGCGATCATCGTAGGGTCCGAGGATGCTGGCTTGCGCCGGGTAACCCGAAACCAATGTGACCGGTTTGTCCGTATCCCTTCACCAGGTCTGATTGGCAGCCTGAACGTTTCAGTTGCGACGGGCATTGTGCTCTTCGAAGNGCTGCGTCAGCGAGCGGCAGGTCAACCGGATCTGGCTGGTTCATAGCCTTTCCAGATGCGAATCTGGGGTTATTTCCCGGGNCCAGGTGTTTTTCCGCGATAGTCACAAAGATCATTGACAGCGCATTCGTAACACTGTGGTGCGCGTGCAATGCAGGTGTAGCGACCATGAAGGATGAGCAGATGGTGTGCAGTCTTGAGAAAACGTTCCGGGGTAACTCGCAGCAATTTCTTCTCGACCTGTAACACGTTCTTGCCAGGGGCCAGGCCAGTTCGGTTAGAGACTCTGAAAATGTGGGTATCCACAGCGATGGTGGGCTGCCCAAAAGCTGTNTTCAGGATGACGTTCGCTGTTTTCCGACCCACTCCAGGGAGAGCCTGAAGAGCTTCTCGCTCAGAAGGGACCCGGCTGTTGTGTTCCTCAATGAGTATCCGGCAGGTCTTTAGGATATTTGCAGCCTTGGTGTTGAATAGGCCAATAGTTCGAATATGCCGCTTGAGCTGGACGGCACCCATATCGAGGATCGCCTGTGGCGTTCTGGCTTCTCGGTAAAGTGCCCGGGTGGCTTTGTTTACGGATATGTCGGTGGCCTGGGCGGACAAGATGACGGCAACCAGCAGTTCAAAGTGTGAACGGTATTTAAGCTCGGTCGCCGGTTCCGGGATAACCCTAGAAAGGCGGCGGAACAACTTCTCCCGTGTGACTGGATTCATCGGCTTATGGTCTGAAGAGCGTTCAGCTGGTGGAGCAGCCAGAACGCGCGCTGTTTCGCCGCTCTCTCACGCGCTTGACGCTTTCCCGGATGCCCTGGCGCAGGTGTTCACGATTGGCGGGCACCGACTGTTGGGAGTCGCTTGAGAGCTGGTAAAGCCGCTGGTTTCTTGCCCGAGCGCGTTGTCTCGCCCGTTCGACGGCCCGTGCCGAATAACCCGACCACGGACTAGGCTCACCAACGGATGCTTCAGTATGAGACTCCAGGTCGATACAGTCGACCGGGCAGGGCTCTACACAGAGTTCGCAGCCAGTGCACTCAGCCGNGATGACGGTGTGCATCTGTTTGGCGGTACCACAGATCGCATCGACGGGACACGCCTGGATACAGAGCGTACAGCCAATACAATGATCTTCGACGATAATGGCGGTGCATAGCTCGCGGGGGGCGCCACATTCCGGATCCAACGGGATTATCGCGTTGGCGGTGAGACGGGACAGGGCTTTGATTGTGATTTCACCGCCAGGGGGGCAACGATTGATCAAGCTTTCGCCTCTGGAGATCGACTTGGCATAGTCAAAGCAGCTGGGCAGGCCACACTGGCGGCACTGAATCTGGGGAAGGCATTGGTCGATCTGGAACGGGTTCAATGGAGATGTCATGCTCTAGTGGACGATGTCATCGGGAAATCCGCCCAGGAGCCTGGGGAGGGAGATTCCGACAGGCCAAGGTATTGATCAATGGTAGTCAACGCACGCGCATTCCGGGTTCGGCCCCTTCGTCGGGTTGGATCACGAATATCCCGTTGCTGTCGTCGCTACCAGACGCGGCTAGGATCATGCCTTCCGATTCTCCAAAACGCATCTTTCGGGCGGCTAGATTGGCGACCATGATGACCTTTTTGCCAATCAAGGCTGAAGGCTCATAGTCTGATTTAATGCCGGCGAACACGTTCCGCGTTTCACCGCCGAGGTCAAGCGTCAGGCGAAGCAGTTTATCCGCACCGTCAACGAGATTGGCCTCGAGNACCNGGGCCACCCTCAGGTCGATTTTGGAAAAGTCGTCGATGGTGATCTCAGGNGCAAGCGACTCGTCCTTCAGATGGCCCGGTACGTCTGTTGTATCTGCTTCCATGGAGTCGGAAATCATCTGCTCTACATCCTTGGGATCAATGCGGTTGAGAAGGTGGGTGTATGGGCGAATCGAGTGACCTAACAGGGGTTTATCCAAAGCCTTCCAGGCACCAGGGATGTTCAGTTCGCAGTTCAGGAACTGACTGGCCTGTTCTGCAACTACTGGTAGAACGGGGCTTAACCAGGTCAGCAGGATACGGAACAGATTAATCCCCTGGGTGCAGATCGCCTGAAGCTCGGCCTCACCGCCTTCCTGTCTGGCAACGATCCAGGGCTGNCGGGCGTTGATATACTGGTTAGCCTCATCCGCAAGAGTCATGATTTCGCGCATCGCCCGGCTGAACTCACGGTTCTGGTAAGCAGTTGCAATCGAATCTCCGGCTTCAACGAATCGTTGGTACATCGGTGGATCGTCCAGCTCGTCACCGATCCGGTCGTTGAATTGTTTGTTGATAAAGCCGGCACAGCGGGCTGCGATGTTGACGACTTTGCCGACCAGGTCGGAGTTTACCCGCTGGATAAAGTCTTCAAGATTCAGGTCGATATCTTCGACCCNGTTGTTTAACTTAGCGGCGTAGTAATAACGCAGGTACTCCGGGTTCAGGTGTTGCAGATAGGTCTGTGCGGTGATGTAAGTGCCCCTGGATTTTGACATTTTCTCGCCATCCACCGTCACAAAACCATGAACAAAAACTGCCGTCGGCGTGCGGAAGTTAGCGCCATACAGAAGGGCCGGCCAGAACANCACATGAAAGTAAACAATGTCTTTGCCGATAAAGTGATACAACTCCGCTTCCGAGTCCGGGGACCAGTACTCATCGAAATCAAGCCCGGCTTCCTCGCATAGCGCGCGAAAGCTCGCCATATAGCCAATAGGTGCATCAAGCCAGACATAAAAGTACTTGTCGGTGAGACCGGGAATTTCAAAACCGAAGTAGGGTGCATCCCGGGAAATATCCCATTCACGAAGGCCGGATTCGAACCATTCGGCCAGTTTGTTCACTACTTCGGGCTGCAGTCGGCCTGAACTGGTCCAGCTCTGAAGCATCGATTCAAAGTCTGCCAACCTGAAGAACTGGTGTTCGGATTCCCGTTCGATGGGAACGGCTCCGGAAATAGTTGAAANCGGATTCTTCAGATCACCTGGAGAATAGGTGGACCCACAGGCTTCGCAGTTGTCACCGTATTGATCGACAGCCCCACATCGCGGGCACTCGCCGCGTATGAATCGATCCGGCAAGAACATTGACGCTTCCGGATCATAGGCCTGTGTAATCACCCTGGAGCTGATGTGACCAGAGTCATTCAGACGGTTGTAGATGGTCTCAGAAAAGTACCGATTTTCGTCCGAATGGGTCGTGTGGTAGTAATCGAATCCAATCTGAAAGCCAGCAAAGTCTCTTTTGTGGTCCACCAGAGTGGATGTGATCAATGACTCGGGGGAGATGCCTTCCGACCGGGCTTTCAGCATGATCGGTGTACCGTGCGCATCATCGGCACAGACGTAGTGCACATCATGGCCAAGAACTCTCTGAAAACGGCACCAGATATCCGCCTGGATAACCTCAAGGATGTGACCAAGGTGGATCGGGCCATTAGCGTAAGGCAGAGCGCTGGTGACCAGCATTTTTTTCTTGGGCAATGTCATTGTGCCATCTGCTAGGAAGTAGCGTGATTCTTTGAGTCGCACCGGTGGTCCGTCGCAGATCCTGAAGACGCCCACCTGAACATGTGAATCTAAGAGAGATATTCTAGCCGAAGGATCTGCCCTGCCGGCCCTGTGTTAGCATTGCCGGCTTTCCCGGGGGGTGTGCCCTCCTGTTTTCGAGTTATGGACGACCAGTTTAGCTGGCCAGGCAGAAGAAGATGACTTCGCTATCAAGAGAAACCGTAAAGAAGGTATTGAGTACGATCATTGACCCGCACACTTCCATGGATCTGGTTGATGGGGGCTCGATCGCAGATTCGGATATTGAAATCAGTGACATGGCTGTTTCGGTCGGTGTGACACTCGGTTATCCCGCCCAAGGCTGGCATGAGCAGTTGAGGGAACAGGTTACAGAAGCCATCCTGGCACAGGCTGGGGTTGAGTCAGTCGAGGTGTCTATCAATACTAAAGTCGTGGCCCATGAGGTTCAAAAAGGCGTAACACCGATCAAGGGTGTGCGCAACATGATTGCTGTGGCCTCAGGAAAGGGGGGAGTNGGGAAATCAACTCTGTCAGTCAATCTTGCCCTGGCGCTGTCAGCTGAAGGGGCCAATGTNGGCCTGCTCGATGCCGACATTTATGGGCCGAGCCAGCCTCGCATGTTGGGGATCAATGGCAGGCCTGAATCCAAGGACGGCAAGAGCCTGGAACCTTTGAACAGCTACCACCTGCAGGCGATGTCCATCGGGTTCTTGATAGAAGAAGATACGCCGATGATCTGGCGGGGCCCAATGGTTACCCAGGCGCTGGAGCAGTTGTTACAGGATACATGCTGGCGTGACCTGGATTACCTGATCATTGACCTGCCTCCTGGAACCGGTGATACCCAGCTGACACTGGCTCAAAAGGTGCCGGTCTCTGGTGCGGTGATTGTTACGACACCACAGGATATTGCGTTGCTGGATGTTCGCAAAGCGATCAAAATGTTCGAAAAAGTTGAAATTCCGATACTCGGCATCGTAGACAACATGAGTACACATATCTGCGGTAATTGTGGTCATGAAGAACATATCTTTGGGGAAGGGGGCGGTAAGACGATAGCCCTGGAATATGGCATTGAACACCTGGGTGAGATTCCGCTTGATGGGCGGATCCGTGCTGACGTCGATGGCGGGNGCCCGACNGTCGTCGCCGACCCTGACGGTTGCTTGGCTCAGGCCTACCGGGACATTGCGCGACAAGCTGCCGGGCGCCTGGCAGCCCGCAAGCGCGATTACAGTGACGTTTTCCCATCGATCGTCATCCAGAACAACTAACGTGGCAGGTCTGGAACTCCGGTGTCCATAAAATCAGACAACTGGATTCGAAAGATGGCGCTGGAGCACCAGATGATCGAGCCGTTCGAACCAACGCAGATCTCAAGTTCTGGTTCGGAACGGATTATTTCCTATGGGACCTCGAGCTATGGTTACGACATTCGTTGTTCCAGGGAATTCAAGATATTCACGAACATCAACTCAGCAGTCGTTGACCCCAAACAGTTTGATGAGAGCAGTTTCGTCGAATATTGTGGTGATGTGTGCATTATTCCACCTAATTCATTTGCTCTTGCTCGAACAGTCGAGTACTTCCGAATTCCCCGCAGTGTGCTGACAATTTGCCTCGGAAAATCGACCTATGCCCGCTGTGGGATAATCGTCAACGTGACCCCCTTTGAGCCCGAATGGGAAGGTTACGTGACTCTGGAGTTTTCGAACACCACACCGTTGCCAGCCAAGATCTATGCCAATGAAGGCGTCGCCCAAGTAGTGTTTTTTGAAGCCAGTGAGCCCTGTGCCGTGTCGTACAAAGACAGGAGTGGGAAATATCAAGGCCAGACCGGTGTCACATTACCCAAGACTTGATGCAGAGATAGACCATGGCCGCTAACAGTTTTGGGCACCTGTTCAGGGTGACCACGTTCGGGGAGAGCCACGGGCCGGCGCTCGGTTGTGTGATCGATGGTTGCCCGCCGGGAATGTCACTGGATGACGGCGACATTCAGCAGGATCTTGACAGACGCCGGCCCGGTCGGTCCAGGCACACCAGCCAGCGGCGGGAACTGGATAAGGTCGAGATTCTGTCTGGTGTTTTCCAGGGCCAGACAACGGGCACGCCCATTGGCCTGCTGATCCGAAACGAAGATCAGCGGTCGGGCGATTACGAGAAAATCCGTGAACAGTTTCGCCCGGGTCATGCCGACTACACCTACCTACGTAAATATGGACTGCGTGACTACCGTGGTGGTGGAAGGTCCTCGGCTCGGGAAACGGCTTGCCGTGTTGCCGCCGGTGCAATCGCGCGTAAGTATCTGACTGATCGGGCCGGGGTATGGATAAGGGGCTATCTTGCCCAGATGGGTACGATCCGCATCGAGCGGCTCGACTGGGATCAGATAGACCAGAATCCGTTTTTTTGCCCGGACGCCGGTTGTCTGACCGAACTCGAGGGCCTGATACAGTCGACCCGAAAGGCCGGCGACTCGATAGGNGCGAGAGTGAATGTGGTAGCCGGTGGGGTACCTGTGGGCCTTGGCGCGCCGGTATTCGATCGCCTCGATGCGGACATCGCTAAGGCCATGATGTCGGTTAATGCCGTCAAGGGAGTCGAGCTGGGGGCGGGGTTTTCTAGCGTTGAGCAGACAGGCTCCGAGCATCGGGACGAAATATCGCCGGAGGGGTTTCTCAGCAATAACGCCGGCGGCATTCTGGGCGGGATTTCAACGGGTCAGGAGATTCGGGCATCGCTCGCACTAAAGCCCACCTCCAGCATTCAGATCCCAGGTCGGACAGTGGATCTGGACGGTAGCCCGGTGGAAGTCGTAACGACCGGGCGGCATGATCCGTGTGTCGGGATAAGGGCCGTGCCGATCGCCGAGGCCATGCTTGCTCTGGTTCTGATGGATCATTTTTTACGGCACAAGGCCCTCGGTGTAGAGACTTCTGTTGGGCCAGATATTCCAGCTTCCGCGACCTAGGACCCTATCGTTGCGAAAGGGTGGTAGGCAATGGCCTGAATTGCTGCACGAGGCGCTTTAAGAAACCATTGCCGATGNTGTCAGTCGGTCAGCCGTAGAATCATGGTCGTCGCCGAGAATCTCAGTAACCGCAAGACCCAGTTGTTCCAGAAAGTCCATACNGCCCACGTCAATCCTGCCATCNTCAGACAGGGATCGTTTCAATCGACCCAGGGCNTCGAGTGTCTGGTACAGCCTGACGTGATCGTGCATTTTCCGGCAGCCGTTGGATTGGTACACAGCCATGGCCACTGCTTTGGNAAGTTCGGGATAGAGGGCCTCACTCATGATCAAACCGCTAGGGCGCCTGGCAGCTGACTCCAGCGGCAGGCAGGCTTCTCCCAATAGGGTCTGCATGTCTTCGAACAGTTCGATGAAAGTAGTCATATCGAAGCCCGCAGGTTGTTCACCTCATCTATCGTGTTCCCATGGGTTGGGAGAAGCTTAGCATGGAGGTGNTGGAATCTNAGTAGAGGCTGGCGAGAATGTTCGGCCCNNATTGCGGGGCCCTCAGAAAACGATGTGCTACACTTTCCGGTCGGTTTTTTGATCTGGATGCTCGCGCTATGNCTGGTAAAACCCTGTACGACAAGTTGTGGGAGAGCCACGTTGTTCGGGAAGAAGATGACGGTACGTCGCTCATCTATATCGATCGGCACTTGCTGCATGAGGTGACCTCGCCGCAGGCGTTTGCTGGCCTGAAAGAAGCCGGTCGGAGGCCAAGAAGAGCGGGTGCCAATCTCGCTGTCGCGGATCACAACGTGCCGACCACGGATCGGGCTGGTGGGATCAGTGATCCTGTCTCTAATTTACAGGTCGAGACGCTGGATCAGAACTGTCGGGAATTCGGAATTACCGAATACGACATGAATGATCCAAGGCAAGGGATTGTCCACGTGATTGGTCCTGAGCAGGGCGCAACCCAGCCTGGAATGACCATCGTCTGTGGTGATTCTCATACGGCAACACATGGGGCGTTCGGTGCGTTGTCATTTGGAATCGGAACATCAGAAGTGGAGCATGTGCTGGCTACACAGTGTCTGATTTCAAAAAAGATGCGGAACATGCGGGTTTCCATTGATGGAGATCTACAGAGTGGNGTGACCGCGAAGGATATGATCCTAGCGGTAATCCGNAGAATTGGAACATCGGGAGGAACAGGCTGCGCCATTGAGTTCGACGGCAGTGCTGTCCGGCGGTTGTCAATGGAGGGGCGAATGACCCTGTGCAATATGGCAATTGAGGGAGGTGCCCGGGCCGGGATCGTTGCCGTCGACGATACGACTATCGACTACCTCAAGGGTCGGACTTATGCTCCGCACGGTGAGCATTTGGAGATTGCAGAGCGTGTCTGGCGTGATTTCGTTTCTGACTCCGATGCTNCTTTCGATACCGAAATAGTACTGGANGCGCCGTCAATTCGACCTCAGGTGACCTGGGGAACGTCACCTGAGATGGTCTCGGATATCGATGGGGCTGTGCCGGAGCCGGAAAAACAGACGGACGAAACGCGTAGGCAAGGCTGGATCAAGGCGCTTGAATATATGGATCTTAAAGCCGGCACGCCGGTCAAGGAGATCACCCTCGACAAGGTGTTTATCGGATCTTGCACGAACGGTCGAATCGAAGACTTGCGCGCAGCCGCTGAAGTGGCTCACGGGAAGCGGGTTGCCGCGAACATCACGCAGGCTATAGTGGTACCGGGGTCTGGCCCGGTCAAACGGCAGGCAGAGTCCGAGGGGCTCCACCAGATATTTCTCGATGCGGGATTTGAATGGCGTGAGCCCGGATGTTCGATGTGCCTTGCGATGAACGCGGATCGCTTGGAACCAGGTGAACGGTGTGCGTCAACGTCTAACCGCAACTTTGAGGGTCGACAGGGACATGGCGGTCGAACGCATCTGGTGTCGCCTGCACTTGCAGCAGCAGCAGCGGTCTGCGGNCATTTTGCTGACCCCTCGGATCTTGAGGCTTGAATNATGAAACCTTTTACTCAAATCCGGGGTGTGGTCTTGCCGATCGACCGTGCCAATGTTGACACCGATGCAATCATCCCAAAGCAGTACTTGAAGTCAGTTGTAAAATTCGGTTTTGGCGCGAACCTGTTCGATGAGTGGCGTTACCTGGATCACGGCGAACCGGGTCAGGAACACAGTAATCGACGAATCAACAAAGACTTTGTGCTGAACGAGAAGCGATATACCGGTGCAGAGATACTCCTGTCGCGAACGAATTTTGGTTGTGGCTCGTCCCGTGAGCATGCTGTGTGGGCACTGCGCGATTATGGTATCAAAGTGATAATCGCCCCAAGTTATGCAGACATTTTTTTTAACAACTGCTTCAAGAATGGGCTGCTGCCAATCGTGTTGGAGGAAAACAGTGTCGATGTGTTGTTCCAGGAGGTATTCAGTGAGCCTGGTTACCTGCTGGAGGTCGATCTGGAAAAGCAAACGGTGACCCGACCAGACGATCGGAGATATCCTTTTGAGGTTGAATCGTTCAGGAAATACTGTCTCCTGAATGGCTTTGATGATATTGATCTGACTTTGAAGCGAGAAGATGAAATCGCGGCCTTCGAATCCCAGCGACGGCGGTCGATGCCATGGCTGTTTGAAGACATAACTTGATCGCCCCCGAACGGGGCGCCCAAGGGTGCCCGGATCGGAAACCTGTCCTGGAGTAATCGATCTCTTGTCAAAAAGTATTGATGTAGCAGTCGTTGGCGCGACCGGCGCTGTCGGGGAGGTGATGATTCGAATCCTTGAACAGCGACAATTCCCGGTGGGTGAACTGTATCCATTGGCGAGCGAACGATCTATTGGCACGGTTCTTTCGTTTCGTGGGCGGCCGATTCGGGTCGGTTGTCTTGAGGAGTTTGACTTTTCAAAAGTCGCACTCGGCTTGTTTTCCGCCGGCGGTAGTGTGTCGGCGGTTCATGCGCCCCGGGCTGCAGCACAGGGATGTGTCGTAGTCGACAATACATCGCACTTTCGGAACGATCCTGATGTCCCGCTGGTTGTGCCAGAAGTCAACGCACACGCGTTAGAGTCACAAAGCGGGATCGTTGCAAATCCTAATTGTTCAACGATACAGATGGTGGTTGCACTCAAACCAATCTACGATGCTGTTGGGATTACACGAATTAATGTGGCGACTTACCAAGCCGTCTCCGGCGCAGGCAAAAGAGCGGTCGAAGAACTTGGACGCCAGACTGCCCAATTGCTTAATGGCAATCCAGTTTCGAGCGTAGTAATGCCAAAGCAGATTGCATTCAACGTGTTACCCGAGATCGATTCGTTTCAGGATAATGGATATACGCGCGAAGAGATGAAAATGGTCTGGGAGACCAGGAAGATTCTTGAGGATGACTTGATCATGGTGAACCCGACGTGCGTAAGGGTACCTGTGTTTTATGGCCATTCGGAGGCCGTCCATATAGAGACTCGTGACAAAATTACCGTTGAGAAGGTTCGGCAAGTTCTTCTGGAGGCTCCTGGGGTCACTCTGGTAGATGATCGGAAACCCGGTGGCTATCCGACACCGGTTACAGAAGGAGTCGATGAAGATGCGGTGTTTGTCGGGCGCATACGTGAGGATATATCCTGCGAGCGGGGCATCAATCTGTGGGTGGTTTCGGATAATATTCGCAAAGGGGCAGCTCTGAACAGTATCCAGATTGCTGAGATCTTGTTTCCTACAGATAAAGAATGAGCCAGTTGACGGAGTTGACCGTTGGTTTGCTAAAGTCAGGGCTTGGATAGGAAAAGTAACAACGTGAAAATGTATTTAAGCCGGATGATCAGAACCCTGCTGTGGATTGTGATCCTGGGGTTTTCTGCTGATTTATCGGCTATTGGATTGGGACGGCTGGTTGTTAACTCTGCATTAAATGAACAATTCGATGCTGAGATTTCAATCAGTTCGATCGAGGCCGATGTTCTCAAGGCTCTCAAGATCGGTCTCGCATCACAATCTGATTTCAAACGCGCGGGTATTATCGCCGACCCCGTCTTGCGGGGACTGACCTTTGATGTCGTTGAAGGGGAGACCGGTCCATGGATACGTGTTCTTTCCAATGAGCCGATCAGGGTCCCGTTTTTACATTTCCTGGTGGCAATCGAATGGTCGGGGGGCAAAATCATTCGCGAGTACACTGCCTTACTTGATCCGCCTGGTTACCATACTGTCGCTGGTCAGCCGATAGAACCTCCAAGAGCTGTTATTGATAAGCAGGTACTAAGACCCGGTGAGACTTACGGCCCAGTACGCAGTGGTGAGACTTTGATGGGTATCGCAGCCGATATCGAAGCCGGTAAGAGTACGAGCATCTATCAAAGGATGTTTGCGCTGATACATGCGAATCCCGAGGCCTTCATACGGGGCAATATGAATCTTCTACGAGAAGGTGCTTCTTTGAAGATTCCCTCAACAAAATCCATGCACCGAATATCGAAGATTCTTGCCAAGGAAGAATATTCTCGACAACTTTCGGAGTGGATTGCTTATCACGATGATGTAGAAGAGGGCGTCGCAAAGTCAGGCGAACGGTTGTGGGTGTCCTTTCTGGCCGGAGAAAAGGAAACCGAGATAGACGACGAGACTCTCGCTAAGCAAGCCTCAGAAGAGGCTGAGAAAACCGTGGAGACTGAAAAAGAGGTTACCGCTGCTGAGCCGACAGTCTCGATAGAAATTGACGAGACCTCAACAGAACCAGTTGCCGGATTACCGAAAGCGAGTGTGACGGGTAATTATGTGTTGCGTATTGTTCAGCCAGAGCGCGAGAGTGAAACATCAAGATTGGCCCAGACTGTATCAATCGACGATAGCTCGTCGGGTGTCAGCATTAAGGCGGATCAGGTTTCGTCCCCGGAGGGGTTGGGAGAGAAACTGGTGTTACTGGAAGAGTCTCTGGCGTCCAAGGAGCTTGAAAATGAGAAGCTGTTGAGGCAGATCACACTGCTGGCCGAGCAAATTGAAAAGTCAGCTCGGTTGATCGCCATACAGGATGAGGCCCTCGCCTTAGCACAGCAGCAGGCGAGTGGGCAGGCGCAAACAGGAGGTTCTGACAGAAAGTTGGATTCCTCTGGTCAAGAGATTGACAGTAAAACCAGGACCCAAGCTTCCGATGAAGCCGAATTGCCGGCCAAGGGAGCGTCTTCTCAGGGCGCGTCGGACCAGCCAGTTACAACACCTAGCGTGGATCAAGCCACGAGCAGTACGGCAGACGTCGATGCCAAGCAGTCTGACGGTACAGGCAAGAAGACCGACTCGAATCAAGGCAGTGCTACTGAAGCAAAATCGCCAGTGCCGGATCAAACGGTTGTGGCTAACCTAGATTCGGGGTCGAGTATCGAAAAGGCAGACGAGGACCCTGAGAGTGTTGCTACCAAAGCGTCTGAACCCGCGGCCGAAGTAACTACGGTAAAACAGACTAGGGATCAAATCCCCGTATCGTTGGCAGAAAAGGAACAGAACTGGTGGGACTTGGGCAAGTTTGTGCCACAAGGCAGCCGGCAAATGGTTACCTATGGTGCCGGCCTAACCTTATTGCTCGGGTTGCTTCTTCTGGTCGTGCGTCGTCGGCGGATCAGCGAAGATGACTTCGAAGACGACTTCGAAGACGACTTCGATGATGAGCTTGATCATAGCGCTGCTGATGATTCGGGGTCTGCAAACCTTGAGCGATCTGAAAGTGTTGCAATGCCTGAAAGTTTGGTCGTTCCGCCAGATACTCATGAAGAGATTGAGGCCCAACCTGCGATGAGCATCGGATCAGGTTTCGTCACGGAAGCCGAGACAGCGCAGGGTGTTTCTGTTCAATCTGATGAAGTCGACCCAATTGCTGAGTCGGAAATCTACCTGGCATATGGTCGAAACGATCAGGCAGAACAGGTTCTCACCGATGCGATCCGTGGGTCCCCAGATCGGCTGGAGCTAAAGATCAAGTTACTCGAGGTTTTTCAAGCCCAGGGGAATGTAGAGGGATTCACGTCTATGGCTGAAATGCTTGGGACGCAAATCGATCATGGGTCGGCGGAATGGGCTCAGATCGTGCGGATGGCGAGGGAAGTCGCTCCTGATAACGCTAAACTCCAGGATGACACTATTGCTGATAGTGCGCCCGAGACTCCAGGAGATTCTGCAACTCAGAGCGAGGTCCAGGAAATCACATTCGATACTATCAGTGACGGTGGGACTCCACCTGCTAAAGATACTGTCCCGCAAGATGAAATCCAGGAAATCGCATTTGATCCTGTCAGTGAGGGAGGGGGTGAGGTCGCTGAGGAATCTGCCCCGCAGGACGAACTCCAGGATATTGAATTCGACCTGAGTGAGCCGGAAGAAACTCCGAAACCGGAACCCAATCAGTCTGAGGATCTTGAGGAAACACCGGCGGCGGACCCGATCGATGACGGAATAGAATTCATTCTAGAACCGGAGGGCGAGTTGTCACAAGCACAAGAGAGCGAAACGGTTCTGGAGGATGAGCCCACCGACGTGGACTCCTTAGAACAGGCGTCCGATACTGATGTTGGTACCCGCCTAGATCTCGCCCGAGCCTACATCGAGATGGGTGATGCGGCAGCAGCAAGAACCCTACTCGAGGAGGTCAAACAGTTAGGTACGCCGAGCGAGAGAGAAGAGGCAGAGTCGCTGATGGCGAATTTGCTGGCAGATACTGATTGACGCTAGCTGACCGGTGGCCTGGCGTACCCAGCGTAGCCTATCCAACTCCATGACGTGTCGTGCCCGCGGCGAGATCTTCGATGACCTTGATCACGTTGTCACATAGCCCGGGCAGCACAGTCCCACTCGAGTCCAGGTTGTTGGCGATTTCGTTGACCAGTGCCGAGCCCACAACCGCGGCATCTGCGAACTGTACGATTTTGTTTACTTGTGTGGCTGATTTGATACCAAAACCGACCGCCAGGGGCAATTCAGTGGACCGGCGAAGTCGTTCAATCGCTTGCCTGACAACCTCATGCTTTGCGGACCGAGTTCCGGTAATGCCTGCAATTGAGACGTAGTAAACAAACCCACTGGCATTTCTCAGGACATGTGGCAGGCGATTCTCGTCCGTGGTCGGAGTGACCAGTCGGATCCAGTGCAGGCCTGCCGTCAAAGCGGGATGGCATAGTTCATCATCCTCCTCTGCCGGTAGGTCGACAATTATGAGCCCATCGACACCTGCTGCTACGGCGTCGCTTACAAAGTCCTGACTGCCGTAACGATAGATCGGGTTGAAGTAACCCATCAGGATAACCGGCGTTACTTGATCGTTCGACCGGAATGTGCGGACCATCTCGAGCGTGCGTTTCAGCGTCATCCCGGCCCGAAGTGCGCGTTGGCTTGAAGCCTGTATAGCAGGCCCATCAGCCATTGGATCCGAAAAGGGCATGCCGAGTTCGATCAGGTCAGCTCCAGCGGCCGGAAGCCTGTCGAGCAATCTGCTCGATGTTTCAAAGTTCGGGTCACCGGCAGTAATGAAAGTGATCAGCGCTCCACGATTTTCGTTCTCGAGCTGAGAAAAGCGTCGTTTGAGCCGGGTATCGGAACTCATCGGTCTCACATCTCAACCCCGAGGGCGTCGGCGACGGCAAACACATCTTTGTCTCCTCGGCCACACATGTTCATGATAAGGATTTTGTCTTTGTCCAGGGTGGGTGCGATCTTCTGGACATGGGCGATGGCATGGGCCGGCTCCAGTGCAGGTATGATCCCTTCGGTTCTGCAACACAGTTGGAAAGCTTCCAGTGCTTCAGAGTCGGTAATAGAAACGTACTCGACTCGCCCGACATCGTGGAGCCAGGAGTGTTCTGGGCCAATTCCAGGATAATCCAGTCCAGCCGATATTGAGTGTGCGTCGGTGATTTGGCCATCTGAATTCTGCAGGAGATAGGTACGGTTTCCGTGTAGCACACCTGGTTGCCCTCCTGTCAGAGAAGCAGCGTGCTTGGGGGTTTGTACGCCTAGTCCGCCAGCCTCGACGCCAATAATACGCACGTCGTCGTCCAGGAAAGGGTGAAAGAGCCCCATTGCGTTGGATCCACCGCCAATGCAGGCGACCAGCACGTCGGGTAGCCGGTTTTCAGCTTTAAGGATCTGTTCACGGGTTTCCTGTCCGATGACGCTCTGAAAATCCCTGACCATGGCCGGGTATGGGTGCGGGCCGGCGACGGTCCCTATGATGTAGAAAGTGTCTTCTACGTTGGCGACCCAATCTCGAAGGGCTTCGTTCATGGCGTCTTTTAGGGTGGCAGTGCCACTGTCAACGGGAATCACTTCGGCCCCAAGAAGTTTCATCCGAAAGACATTGGGTGCTTGTCGTTCAATATCGGTAGATCCCATATAGACGACACAGGGCAGGTCGAAAAGAGCACAGACGGTGGCCGTAGCAACACCGTGCTGACCAGCACCGGTTTCAGCGATGATCCGCTTTTTCCCCATACGTCGGGCCAGTAAGATCTGTCCGAGGGTGTTGTTTATCTTGTGTGCCCCGGTGTGGTTCAGTTCGTCCCGCTTGAAATAGATCCGGGCGCCGCCCAGTTCACTTGTGAGACTTTGTGCAAAGTAAAGAGGGCTTGGTCTGCCGATATAATGTTCTGCGTAGAAGTTAAATTCCTGCTGAAACTCTGGATCGCGGCTAGCTTTTTTGTAGGCTTTCTCCACCTCCAGAACGAGCGGCATCAATGTTTCTGCAACGAATCGGCCTCCGTAGATGCCAAAGTGACCGGTATCGTCTGGGCCGCTGCGATAGGATTCTAACTTTTTGGCGTTGTTTGCCATTAATACTGCCTATGTCTGATCCCGCTTGGTCGTTGTGGCCTTTAGTTTATCAGCCCAGGGTCTATCCAGGGTTTTGGAAAAACTTGGATAGGATTTTCAACGTTCTGCGATATTGGAAGTTTCGTATGTCTGCCCTAAGCATGACCTTAGATATAGAATCTACTGGGACACTGACACGGCGACTCTGGTAGGATTTAAATGCAATCGAGACTCGATAGAGCGGACCAAGGCCTGAGAAAGTCTGGTTTGACCCGCCTGGCGATGTGTGTCGAATATGACGGCAGTGCGTTCCATGGCTGGCAAGTTCAGAAGGACACAAAGACCGTTCAGGCGGCGCTGGAGACCGCGCTCAGCAAAGTGGCAGACGAGTCGATTCGGGTCGTGACGGCTGGCCGAACGGACACTGGCGTCCACGCAACTGGGCAGGTGGTCCACTTTGAGACGACTCGTCTTCGTTCCGGATATGCCTGGCTCCGAGGAACCAATACCTGTCTGGACCGGTCTGTCGTCGCGGTTTGGGTTAACCCGGTACCACTATCTTTTCACGCCCGATTCTCGGCTGTTTCCAGGGCCTACCGGTATGTGGTCTTAAACCGTAAGGCAAGGCCAACCTTTTTGAAATCCCGGGTTACCTGGGATCATCGGCCGTTGGACATCGATCGCATGAGGGCGGCCTGTTGTTATCTTCTGGGTCGTCACGACTTTAATGCCTACAGGGCAGCGTCGTGTCAGGCCAAACAGCCCATTCGGGTGATCAATGAGTTGGATATTCAACGTCGAGGGGAGTGGGTTTGGATCGATATTGATGCCGATGGGTTCCTCCATCATATGGTTAGAAATATCGTTGGGGTACTGTCGGCGATTGGTGCAGGGGAAGCGGAGCCGGAATGGGCCAGGGAGGTTCTGAACTCCCGAGACCGGAAACTTGGCGGTGTGACAGCGCGTCCCGACGGACTTTACCTTCGTGATGTGGCCTATCCGGTCGAATTCGAGCTGCCACCGTCTCCACCGCCATGCCGGTTTTGGTAAAATTGGATAATTGAGAATGAAACGTTCCACCCGCATTGGACTACCAGATTCCCTCCTGTGGGTGCCACCTGAGCAGAGACGGTGCGAACCAAGATAAAGATTTGTGGGATGACCCGGCCTGAGGATGCGGTAGCGGCCGTTGCGTCGGGCGCTGACGCGATCGGCCTGATCTTTTATGCACAGAGCCCGCGTGCAGTTGACATGAGTACAGCTGAAATCATCGCCGCGGCTGTGCCCGTATTCACAACAATCGTCGCCGTGTTTGTTGACCCCAATGAGGATCAGGTCAGGTCAGTCCTCAGGAAGGTCCGAGTGAGTCTGCTCCAGTTTCACGGTGAGGAAAGCGATGAATTTTGTAAAGTGTTTCCTGTCCCCTACATCAAGGCACTCCGCATGTCTGATGATGCAGACCCTGGTGAATACGCAAACCGCTATCCCCATGCTCAGGGTCTGTTATTGGATGCCTATGAGATCAATCGTCCTGGTGGCACCGGGACAGTGTTTCCGTGGGAAAGAGCGCGGGGCTGCGAAACCAAATCAGTGATTATTGCTGGCGGACTAAACGCAGACAATGTCTCTACAGCCATCCAAAGGTCTGGTGCTTTTGCGGTGGATGTAGCCAGTGGTGTGGAAAAACGCCCGGGTATCAAAGACCACGATAAGATCAGGGCGCTATGCTGTGCGGTTGCGGACCATGACAGGTGCTCATCGCACGGTAGTGCCGGGTGAACAGTCAATGAACTGGTTTGAGCGCCTGATTCCACCCAAGGTAAAGGCCCGAGCCGGACTGGGTAAGCGCAGCGTGCCAGAAGGGTTGTGGCACAAGTGTGAAGCTTGCAATGCGGTTCTGTATGGCGCCGAGCTGGAACGGAATCAACAAGTGTGCCCTAAGTGTGGTCACCACATGCGCTTGGGCGCGCGTTCCCGACTCAAAAGTGTATTTGACGAGGGAGAATTCTTCGAGATCGGATCCGAGTTGCAGCCGATTGACGCTCTCCGGTTCCGGGACACCAAGCGTTATCGAGAGAGATTAAATGAGGCCCAGAAATCCAGTCGTGAGAACGAAGCATTACTTGTCGCCCAGGGCGGTATTAAGGGAATGCCTGTCGTAGCGGCTGCATTTGAATTTCGGTACATGGGAGGGTCTATGGGCTCCGTCGTGGGTGAGCGTTTCGTGCTGGGTGTTGAGAAGGCGCTTGAGATTAGGTCGCCATTTATCTGTTTCAGCGCCAGTGGTGGCGCACGGATGCAGGAGGCATTGTTCTCGCTCATGCAGATGGGCAAGACGACTGCGTCGCTGAATCGACTTCGGGCTGCACGCCTACCCTATGTCTCAGTCTTGACAGATCCAACAATGGGCGGGGTGTCTGCCAGCATCGCGATGCTTGGGGATATCATCATAGCAGAACCTAAGGCGCTGATTGGTTTTGCGGGTCCAAGGGTCATTGAGCAGACCGTTCGCGAGACGCTTCCGGAAGGATTTCAGCGGGCAGAGTTCCTACTTGAACACGGTGCAATTGATATGGTCGTTGAACGTCGATATCTTGCCGGCACCATCGCAAGTCTTCTGGCTACGCTGGGTACCGAATCGGTCCGGCAGGTGGATGGTGAGTTGCTTTTCTCTCCATAATACTGACCATTCTGTTGGCGGATCTGACGGCTTTCCCGACTCATAGATTCAAGGGCAAGATTTGCCACAAGGTGACCGAACTCTCGAAGACTGGCTTGACTTCATCCAGTCAATTCATCGTCGCACCATGGACCTGCAACTCGATCGGGTTCGTCGTGTCTTGCACCGAATGTCCTTCGTTCGCCCTCGCTGGGTAATCACAGTCGGCGGGACCAATGGCAAGGGATCTACGATCGCGGTGTTGGAATCGATTTACCGTGAGGCCGGATTTCGGGTTGGTGCATATACCTCGCCTCACCTTGTCAATTACTGTGAGCGATTCAGAATTGATGGCAAAGATGCCGGCGAAGTGCATCTGTTGAGAGCGTTTGAGAAGGTCGAAAAAGCTCGATCGGGGATATCTCTGACTTACTTTGAATACAGCACTCTGGTAGCACTCAGCCTGTTTCAGGCCAGTCAAGTGCAACTCGCACTGCTTGAAATCGGGTTGGGAGGCCGAGCAGATGCCGTTAATGCGATTACCCCGGATATCGCCTGTATCACGTCTATCGCATTGGATCACGAAGCCTGGCTCGGTACCAGCCGCGAGAAGATTGGATACGAAAAAGCAGGCATCATGCGGTACCGGGGCCGAGTTGTGGTCAACGACCCGGCCCCGCCGTGTTCAGTTCTGGATCGCTCGTTATTGTTGGATTGTCGCTTGCGACGGGTCGGTCTGGACTACACGTTCTCATCTGGAAATCAGCTATGGTGTTGGGAAGCCAATCCTGAGTCCTGGGCTA
Source organism: Pseudomonadota bacterium (assembly GCA_002718155.1). Lineage (GTDB taxonomy): Bacteria > Pseudomonadota > Gammaproteobacteria > Arenicellales > UBA868 > UBA9619. The sequence goes on along the minus strand of PBDS01000014.1, from coordinate 87,915 downwards.
GTGCTCGATCCTACAGGCATTTGCCATTGCCGAGCATCTCCGGGCCTCTGGCCGTACACCACGCAGCTGGCGCGCTTGCTGTCGTCGAGTCGATGCAGGTGGGTCCTTCGGTTCTAGCAAAAAGCATCCACTCCGGCCTGACCCGAGTAGTTTTGGGTGGCCGGATTCAGGTTTTGGGTGGTGCGGTTGAACAGGTCCTAGATGTGGCGCACAACCCGGCGGCTGTTGCAAATCTTCTCGCGTTCCTTACCCAGCGTCCAGTAGCAACTCGTACTCACGCGGTATTTTCAATGCTAATGGACAAAGATGCCGTCTCGGTTGTCGAAACGATGGGCCCCATCGTCGACAGCTGGCATCTGGCAGAACTCGATGGGGAAAGAGCGATGCCGATGGTGGAATTGCTGAACGTCGTTGCAACGCACGCGTCGGGATCAATACTGAGTTACCCCGATGTGATCGCTGCTTATCGTGGCGGGTTGTCTCGGGCGAAGCCAGGCGAGCGGTTGATCGTGTTCGGATCATTTCTATTGGTCGGTGCTATACTTTCGGATACTGAATCAGAACCCCGCCAAGGCTTGAATGGCTGAGTCTTCCGATCAAGCTTTCGTTCTTAAGCACAGGTTGGTTGGTGCAGCGGTGCTTGTGCTGATTGGAATTATTGTACTCCCGCAAATTTTGACCGGGACCAATCGCAGGGTCGCAGCACCGTCAGGAATTCAACAAGCGATTCTGCCGAAGGTTCAGCAGGCTTTCGTGTCCCGCATCACCATCAACAACAATGAAGCAGAGGATTCGAACTCGACAGACCAGAAAAGTGGGCAGGGCACTAGCAAAGAGAAGGCGCCAGCACCTGCGAATGCTGACCCAAAGGCCGCTTCAAAGAAAGCCTCGGTTCTGGATGATCAACCAGCAGGCTGGGTGGTCAGGGTCGGGGTTTTCCATGATACTGGCAACGTTCGTAAACGGTTCAGTCTGCTCGTGGAAAACGGATTCGATGTCAGGACAGAGAATACTGAACTGGCCGGGAGAAGAGCCACAAGGGTTTATATAGGACCCTATCCAAGTCAGGCCGAGGCTGACAGACAACGCGCCAGGGTGGTGATGGTGATCAACGATCGTGCCTTTGTTGTTCGCTATCCATAGAACATGGCCGGCAGACGGTCGATCGACAGGAGGTAATCAGGCTTGTCCGACTTGCCAAACCTGGATCAGGTAGCCTGGCTGGACATTGTTCTGATGCTTACAGTGATTCTCTCACTGGGCCTGGGACTGGTGCGTGGCTTACTGCGGGAAGTGTTATCACTCGGCTCATGGATTGTTTCTGGCTGGCTCGCGTTCCTCTATGGGGACAACCTGGCGGCTGTTTTGACCCCCTGGCTGGAGTCAGCGAAACTCAGTCTTCTGATAAGTATCGTAGTTGTTTTTCTGATTACCCTTGTCAGTCTCTCACTGGCCGGCAGTCTGACGTTGAAACTTTTCCGAGTTTCAGGACTCACTGGTTTGGATCGATCACTTGGGGGGGGGTTTGGGCTGATGCGGGGAATTGTTATTATCACAATAGTGCTTTTTGCCGCAGAATTTACACCGGCGCCGGAAAAAGCCTGGTTCAGGGCATCTTCGATCGTGCCCTTTTTCCAGGCACCGTTGACCTGGTTAAAGTTCGGTGTGGGTCAAAGAATTAGCACTGGCTTTTTCCCCGGGGCAGTACCCGGGTTAGACTCGGACCAAGGGCAGTAGAAAACGGCAGGAGGCTAACGAGAGTGTGCGGTATTGTCGGTGTTATAGGCGGTACATCGGTGAATCAGGCGATTTACGAAGCCCTGACAGTGGTACAGCACAGAGGCCAGGACGCTGCCGGGATTATGACTTGTGATGGTTTGCGGGTTCACCTGCGTAAAGACAATGGTCTTGTACGCGACGTGTTCCAGTCCCGGCATATGGCCCAACTAGTAGGAGGGATGGGTATCGGCCACGTTCGCTATCCCACAGCTGGCTGCGATTCCCAGGCTGAGGCCCAACCTTTGTATGTCAATTCTCCGTTCGGCCTAGCTTTGGGGCACAACGGAAATCTGACCAACGCCCAGGCCCTCAGCCAGGAACTATTTCGGCAAGACCTGCGCCAACTGAACACGACCTCTGATTCCGAAGTGCTGCTCAATGTCTTCGCCCATGAGCTCCGGGAGGTGATGGGGGGGGCCAAACTTCGCCTGGAGCCAGAGGATGTGTTCTCTGCGTTGCGGGGTGTTTACAGGCGATGCCGTGGTGCCTATGCAGTCATCGCAATGATCGTGGGTTATGGACTCGTGGCATTTCGCGACCCCAACGGTATCCGCCCGTTGATTCTTGGCGAAAAAACCGGAGATGGTAGCCGTTCCCTGATGATTGCATCCGAAAGTGTTGCCCTGGATGTGTTGGGTTACCAAAATCTTGGCGACGTCGGGGCGGGGGAGGCTATATTTGTAGACATGGATGGTAAGTTGCATCGGCACAAGTGTTCCGATGACATAGACCACACGCCGTGTATTTTTGAATATGTCTATTTTGCTCGACCGGACTCGATCATTGATGATGTGGCAGTTCACAAAAGCCGATTGCGGATGGGTGAAAAACTCGGTCAGCGACTTCTGCGCCAATGGCCCGAACATGACATTGACACTGTGGTCCCGATACCAGACACGAGCAGAACATCTGCTCTACAACTTGCTAACGTGTTAGGTGTCAAGTACCGCGAGGGTTTTATCAAGAATCGTTACATCGGCCGAACCTTTATCATGCCTGGGCAGGCGGAGCGGCGAAGATCGGTTCGTCAGAAACTGAATGCGATAGACCTGGAGCTTCGAGGCAAGAATATATTACTTGTCGATGACTCTATCGTTCGCGGTACCACCTCCCGCCAGATCATTCAGATGGCCCGCGACGCCGGTGCACGTAGGGTATATTTTGCATCAGCGGCACCTCCAGTCCGGCATCCAAACGTCTATGGTATAGATATGCCGGTCGCCAGCGAACTGGTGGCAAACGAAAGAAGCACCGAGCAGATCTGTCAGGAGATTGGGGCCGACTGGCTTATTTACCAAGAGCTTTCTGACCTGATTGAGGCCGTGCAGGAAGGTAACCCGGATATATTACATTTTGATACTTCCTGCTTCGACGGCCAGTATGTAACCGGTGATGTGACTCCTGGTTTCCTCCAGGCTCTGGCGGATGTGCGTGGTGACGCTACGCGTACCCAGCAATCGAGTGAACTCGATTCAGCCGGGGTGAGCGTTTATCACTGACCAAGATTGATCTCCTGATACGAGTCTGCATGATAGAGGGTCAGGTGACCGGTTGTGAGCTCGGCATAGCTCGGCCCCTGGGACCAGTCGCCGAGAACAACGCGGAAGGCGACCGAGCCATCGGAGTGGAGTATTCTGTGGATATCGGGCCTGTGTGTGTGTCCGTGGATCATAGTCCGGACTGCGGCCTTGTCTAGTTCATGGGCAACAGCTTGGTCGTTGACATCCATAATGTCCATGGGTTTAAGCGATTTACCTTGTTCGCTCCGATAACGCACCTGCAGAGCGAGCTGGTTTCGGTCGACAATTGACCGCTCCAGAAATGACTTCTGCCACTTGGGTGATCGAACCATATTGCGGAATCTTTGATGCTCGATATCCTCAGTGCAAAGACTATCTCCGTGTAGTAACAGGATACGATGGCCACCCTCATCCAGTAAATATGGTTCCGCAAGCAGTTTGCAGCCGGTTCTAGTACAGAATGCCTGACCCAGTAAGAAGTCACGGTTTCCGTGTATCAAAGAGGTGTCGATTCCCGCATCGGAAGCCCGCTTCAACTGTTGTTCAAAAGTGTTTTGACCCAGGTAGCCCGACGAGTCATCACCCAGCCAATATTCAAAAAGATCTCCTAGGATGAAGAGTCGTTTTGTGTCATTCGATAGCAGATTCTCAAAGAAACGCTCGAAATGACCGATAAGCCCAGGGTTATCCGGTGTCAGATGAAGGTCCGAGATAAATACTGTTGTCACGGGTTTTGGAAGCGAGTGAGGATANCCGTAGATGNCATCTGTGTCGTGGGAGGGTCCGCCGGGTAAGGTNTCAGATGAGTCTAAAAGGTNGCTAGCGACCNGCACAACGGACGAGCCTCGCACGGCCACTGCCCGTTGTCCAGCTTGGGATCACTGGCCGAATAGCACAGGGCAGGAGCTGGTCAGGGAAAGCGCCTGAANTCGTTGCCGATTTAAAAGAAGGAATTTACAGGGGCTCCAGCGTAAAGCTATACTTTAACGTTTGCGGTAAATCTCTTGAAACTTCGACAGAAAAGGAGTTTCAGGGACATAGTGAAATAGGAAACACTTGTGAAACTGACTGGCGCTGAGGTCGTCGTAGCGAGCCTCAAAGACGAAGGTGTAAAGCATCTCTTTGGTTACCCCGGGGGTGCGGCTCTTCATATTTATGACGCTCTATATAACCAGGATGCGGTCCAACATGTACTGGTTCGTCACGAGCAGGGTGCCACTCATGCGGCCGATGGTTATGCCCGCGCTTCGGGTAAGCCGGGCGTTGTGCTGGTAACTTCCGGACCCGGTGTGACCAATGCTGTGACCGGCATTGCAACCGCCTATATGGACTCTATACCAATGGTCGTTTTGACCGCACAAGTACCAACCGGGTTGATTGGGGATGACGCTTTCCAGGAGGTAGACACGGTTGGAATTACTCGGCCTTGTGTGAAACACAACTTTCTGGTCAAAAGGGTTGAAGAACTTGCGTTAACGATTAAGAAGGCTTTTTTCATTGCCANCAGTGGTCGACCGGGACCTGTCGTCGTTGACATTCCCAAAGATGTGACGGCGCAAACGACGGAATATAGGTATCCGGACACCGTCGATATTAGGTCCTACGCGCCAGTCCACAAAGGCCACCCAAAGCAGATTGATCGGGCGGTTGATCTTTTGTTGAATGCCAGCCGTCCGTGCATATACAGCGGAGGCGGGATCATCCAGGGTGGTGCAGAGAAGGAACTGACTGCACTGGTTAGAGCCCTCGGTTTTCCTTGCACGAATACGCTAATGGGGCTCGGCGGATATCCATCTAATGATCCACTGTTCTTGGGCATGCTCGGCATGCACGGCACCTACGAAGCCAATATGGCCATGTACGAGTGTGACGTGATGNTGGCTGTCGGTGCGCGATTTGATGATCGCGTCACAGGAGATCTGAAAAAGTTCTCGCCGAACTCCAAGATTATTCACGTGGATGTTGATCCGTCATCAATTGGTAAGAATGTCAATGTCGAAGTGCCGATCGTTGGTGACGCGCAGCTGGTCTTGGCGGATATGTTGGACAGAATCAGGTCGACCAAGAGTGATGACGAACCTGTCGCAATTCCGCAATGGTTGGAGAAGATTGAACACTGGCGCTCTCACAAATCGTTGGAGTACGACCGTCAGAGTGAACTTATCAAGCCGCAGTTTGTGATTGAGACTCTCTACAAGGTTACGAACGGAGGAGCATACGTAACATCAGATGTGGGTCAACACCAGATGTGGGCTGCCCAGTACTATGGCTTCGACAGTTCCCGTCGTTGGATTAATTCCGGCGGCCTTGGGACCATGGGCTTCGGGCTACCAGCCGCTGTNGGGGTTCAACTTGCCCACCCCGATTCAGCGGTGGCCTGNGTTACTGGTGAGGCAAGCATCATGATGTGCATTCAGGAACTTTCAACCTGTAAGCAATACGATCTCCCGATCAAGATAGTCAATCTGAATAATCGGTACATGGGCATGGTTCGGCAATGGCAGGAGTTCTTTTATGATCGTCGATACTCTCATTCCTATTTGGATGCATTGCCCGACTTCGTAAAACTCTCTGAGAGTTTCGGCCACGTTGGCATTCTTATAGAGAAGCCAGGCGATGTTGAGCCGGCTCTGCAGGAAGCTTTCAAACAAAAGGACAAGTTGATCTTCCTCGACTTTATTACGGATCAGTCAGAGAATGTCTACCCAATGATTGCTGCCGGGGCCGGGCACAACGAGATGCACCTCAAGCCGACGGNTGTGGGTGATGCTCCTTTGGAGCGGGAATTGGCTTAGGTTATGAGAAGAATTATCTCCCTTCTGGTCGAGAATGAAGCTGGGGCGTTGTCTCGGATAGCGGGCCTGTTTTCGGCCAGAGGATATAACATCGAATCACTGACGGTCGCGCCGACCGAAGATGAAACTCTCTCCCGCATGACAATTGTCACCTATGGGTCGGATCAAATCATTGAGCAAATTACCAAGCAATTGAACAAGCTCATTGATGTGGTCCGACTNGTCGACCTGACGGAAGGTCGTCATATCGAGCGTGAGCTGATGTTGCTGAAGGTTGTTGCCGAACGGGAACATCGCGAAGAGATAAAACGCTTAAGCGACATTTTTCGGGGGCGCATTATTGATGTCACAAACAACACCTACACCATAGAGATCACGGGCCCTGTNGCNAAACTTGATGCGTTCATCGAGGCGCTTGGGGACGCTGATGTCATTGAAGTTGTGCGTTCCGGGGTGTCGGGAATTGCCCGGGGTGAACGAGCACTGCGGTTCTAGGGCGATTGTTAGGAAAACTATTATCTGAAATTCAAAGGAGTATTAAAGATGAAAATCTTTTACGACAGTGATGCCGATCGTGGCGTTATTCAAAGCAAAAAGGTCGCCGTGATCGGTTATGGCTCCCAGGGGCATGCGCACGCGAACAATCTGCGTGACAGTGGAGTGAACGTGGTGGTTGGCTTGCGGGAAGACTCGTCTTCCCGCGACAAAGCTGAGAAGGCCGGCCTCGCCGTGGCTAACGTTCCAGAAGCGGTCGACGGAGCTGATGTAGTGATGGTGCTGGTTCCAGATGAGCTGCAGGCTGATATTTTCGAGGCTGAGATTCAGCAGAACGTCAAAGCGGGCGCAGCACTGGCGTTTGCGCACGGCTTCAGCATCCACTTTGGGTTCATAGAGCCTAGCAAAGAAGTGGATATCATTATGATTGCGCCCAAGGGNCCTGGGCATCTTGTCCGCTCAACTTATGTTGAGGGGGGCGGGGTACCGTGCCTGATCGCAGTCGAACAGGATGCCTCCGGCCAGGCTCGTGACGTTGCCCTGTCCTATGCCTGTGCGATCGGTGGCGGGCGCGCGGGCGTCATAGAGACCACCTACAAGGAAGAAACAGAGACAGACCTGTTCGGCGAGCAGACCGTCCTGTGTGGCGGCATAACATCCCTGATCCAGGCTGGATTTGAAACATTGGTGGAGGCGGGTTATGCACCTGAGATGGNCTATTTCGAATGCCTTCATGAAACGAAATTGATTGTGGATCTTATCTATGAAGGCGGAATCGCTAATATGCGCTACTCGGTTTCCAATACTGCGGAATATGGTGATGTCACCCGGGGGCCGAGGATCGTCGATGATAGGACCAGGGCGGAGATGAAAAAGATTCTCGCCCAAATACAGTCGGGAGAGTTCGCCAAGGAATGGATGAATGAGAGCCGCTCGGGTGGGAAAAAGTTTCAGGCCCTTCGTGCCAAGGGNCAAGAGCATTCTATAGAGGAAGTCGGGGAAAAGCTTCGCTCAATGATGCCATGGATTCAGAAAGGGAAACTGGTTGACAAGAACGTCAACTGAATCAGCCCAGGCACGGAGAGAATTGCCCAACTCAGTGCGGCCTACGGATGGACTATCCATTGATCGCGAGGGAGGGCTGGATGAGGCTGGTTGTGTTCCTCGTTGCGGCATTACTGGTTCACTATCTGGCNGGTGCAACCTGGGCCNTGCCNCTGTGGCTTCTATTTATTTTGGCGGTCCAGTTTTTTCGTGATCCACATCGATCTATTCCCCAGCAACCAGGTGCCGTTGTCTCACCCGCTCACGGTAAAGTTGTTTCGATAGAAAATACCCAAGACCCTTACCTGGCGCGACCCGCTGTCAAAATTAGCATATTCATGAACATCTTCTCGGTACATTCGAACAGAACTCCTGTCGGTGGCGTAGTGATTGAGCGGTGGTATAAGAAAGGGAAGTTTTTCAACGCCGCGCTGGACAAGGCATCCACCTCAAACGAGCGATCGGCGGTTCAGATACGGACACCGGAAGGCTGGGACGTCACCAGCGTCCAAATAGCCGGTTTGGTTGCCCGGAGGATNCTGTCATATCTTGTTGTCGGTCAAAAGATCGAACGTGGTGAGCGNTATGGATTTATTCGTTTCGGGTCGCGGGTCGACGTCTATCTGCCTGAAGGAAGTCGTGTTGTGGCTCGACTGGGGCGCTGGGTTCTTTCGGGCAGTGATATTATTGCCTACCTCCCAAGTTCAGAATAGCGATGGTGGGCAAAACAGGAAAAATCCGACGACTCGAGCGTGCTGATCGAGGCCGGAAGGGGATCTATATACTTCCGAATGCGTTTACTACCGGGAGTCTGTTCGCCGCTTTCTATGCGATAGTCCAGGCCACAGCCGGTAACTTCGAACACTCTGCGGTAGCGATCATCGTTGCGGCTGTTTTGGACAGCCTGGACGGGCGGGTCGCCAGAATGACCAACACGGTCAGTGACTTCGGTAAAGAATATGACAGTCTCGTGGATCTGGTCGCATTCGGTCTGGCACCGGCTCTGGTATTTTACGAGTGGGGCCTGAAGGACCTCGGAAAAATCGGCTGGTTGACAGCCTTCATTTACGTTGCAGCGACTGCCCTCAGGCTGGCCCGGTTCAATACTCAGGAGAACAAGAGCAACCGGTATTTCCAGGGCCTTCCGTGCCCCGCCGCAGCCGTAGTAGCTGCGAGTGTCCTGTGGTCGCTGCCGAGCCGCCAATTTGGGGGTCAGGCCATCGTGTGGGGAAATCTGCTGCTCTTCATATTACTTTCGCTGGCGATGGTCAGTTCCCTTCCTTACCGNAGTTTTAAGGATCTCAATCTCAAGAATCGCGTGCCGTTTGTGTCTCTACTGATGCTGGTCTTCGTTTTCGTACTTATTTCTTTCGATCCGCCGCGGGTGCTGCTATTACTTTCAGCTGGTTTTCTGATCTCAGGCCCTTTTGTTTGGTTGATTTTACGGCGTAGTGGAAAGGTGGATTTCGCGGCGGACACTGGTGATCTGGAAGACGATGACGACGCAGAAGGTGTGAATGAAGCCGGAGTTGATAAAATCTGATCCCCAGGTATACTTGCCCGCAGTTGGCGAGAGGCCAGTTGGTCTCAAATACCTGCAATGATGAAAATCGATTCACATTCAGACGGTTCGTACGNGCATTGTCGGAGGCAGTATGTGGTCTGCCTGCCTCGTTGCCGCGCTCTGCTGCTGCGCCGCTAGGCGCACATCCCCTCTCTTTCAATTAAACATCTCCACCTCTGCTTTCTCGGAATGGTCACGCCGTTCGTGTGACGGGGTGGTGAGCAAGCGTTCCCGAAGAATCACACGCGGCACCGTGTTAACCCGGTAGTGGCTTAACATTGAATTCAACGAGGTACAAAATGGAAGACCGACTGATCATTTTTGACACGACACTTCGCGATGGCGAACAGAGTCCTGGTGCTTCGATGACTGCAGAGGAAAAAATGCGCATCGCCCGACAGCTCGAGCGACTCAAAGTGGACGTCATCGAGGCAGGATTTCCTGCAGCCAGTCCAGGAGATTTTGACGCAGTTCAAAAAATTGCCACCCTGGTCAGACAAAGCGTGATCTGTGGGTTGGCTCGCGCTAACGCCAGGGATGTTGGACTGGCTGCAGACGCGGTAAAGCCTGCCGCACAGCCGAGGATTCACACCTTCATAGCGACATCGCCCATCCATATGAGGGAGAAACTGAGAATGTCTCCTAGCGAGGTATTGGAGCAGGCCGTTCTGTCGGTTAAACAGGCTCGGAACAGTACTGACGATGTGGAGTTTTCACCCGAAGATGCTGGTCGCTCCGAACCGGATTTTTTGTGCCAGATCCTTGAGGCAGTAATTGACGCAGGAGCCACCACTATCAATATACCCGATACAGTCGGATACACTATGCCGAGCCAGTTCGGTGACTTGATCCGCACTCTGATTGAGCGCATTCCAAACTCCGACAGGGCTGTGTTTTCTGTGCACTGCCACAATGACCTGGGCCTGGCTGTAGCCAATTCTCTGGCGGCCATTCTGAACGGAGCCAGGCAGGCTGAATGTACTATTAATGGTCTGGGTGAGCGGGCCGGCAACGCGTCGCTTGAAGAGATCGTTATGGCTGTTCGGACACGTCAGGATGTATTTCCCTGTGACACGCGGATCGATACGACTCAGATCGTGCCNGTCAGTCGACTCGTCTCCAGCGTGACAGGNTTCCCTGTGCAGCCCAATAAGGCGATTGTCGGGGCCAATGCGTTCGCACATGANGCAGGAATTCACCAGGACGGTGTCATCAAGGCCAGGGAGACTTACGAGATTATGCGAGCCGAGGACGTTGGCTGGTCTGCAAACCGGCTTGTCCTCGGCAAGCACTCTGGTCGCCGAGCCTTCACGGATCGGTTGGCGGCGCTCGGTATTGAATTTGAGTCCAACGTCGAACGCGATGAGGCTTTTGCTCGGTTCAAAGACCTGGCTGACAAAAAACATGAAATATTTGACGAGGATCTGCAGGCACTTGTGACGGACAAGGTAGCTAGCCAGACCAACGAAAAGCTGCAACTTATCTCTATGAAGGCAGATCTATACACAGGTCAGATTCCGAAAGCTGAAGTGGTTTTGAGCGTTGATGGCGTAGAGAAGACCGGTAAGGCGGAAGGAGACGGTGTGGTGGATGCCTCTTACAAGGCCGTTCAGAATGTGTTTCCCTCCGATAGTGAATTGGTTCTGTACTCGGTGAACAATATAACTTCCGGAACCGATTCTCAGGGCGAGGTCAGCGTTCGTTTGCAAAGGGAAGGGCGAATCGTAAACGGTCAGGGAGCAGACACTGATATCGTCATTGCCTCTGTGAAGGCTTACGTCAACGCTCTTAACAAACTCGAGGGATACCAAGGTCAGGTTCATCCACAACTTAGCGGTGCAGTTTAAGCGGGTGCACCTGGAAGTGGACGAGCGGCGTCGCAGGCAATACCTAAGGGCCATGGGAATCACCAATTGGGCTGGCTCTCAAGCCAGCTCGTCGGTTGCAGTTGTGGATGTTGAACGCCGNAGTCGAGCCCGTGGTGTGGACGCGGGAGACCCTANCGACCTGCAGAGCTTGCGCTCGATCGAGGAGATCGTAAAGAGTTGTCGAGCTTGTAATCTATGTGAGACCCGCCGCAATACGGTCTTTGGCTCTGGCAGTGCAACAGCGGACTGGCTGTTGGTTGGTGAGGCGCCAGGTGCGGAAGAAGACAAACAAGGGTTGCCTTTTGTCGGGCGGGCGGGGCAGCTGTTGAACAATATGCTTTCTAGCCTGGGACTGGATCGCGGCGATGCGTATATCGCGAATGTCCTTAAATGCAGGCCACCGCGTAATCGCGACCCCATGGGAGAAGAAGTTCGCAAATGTGAACCCTACCTACATCAGCAGATTGGNAATATTCAGCCAAGGATAATCATCGCAATGGGACGGTTNGCAGCGCAGTCGCTGCTCAAGGACACAACTCCGATCAGCAGATTGCGGGGCCAGGTTCATGAGTACGAAAAATTCGGTATCCCGCTCATTGCGACCTACCATCCGGCTTATCTTCTTCGCTCCCCACTGGAGAAAAGAAAAGCCTGGACAGACCTCGTCCTTGCCCGTACAACTCTGGAAAAGCCAGGTGAGGGTGCCTGAAGAACCTCGGAATCGATGTCGAGAGATGACCGGGTCCGACCTGCCTCTGGTCACATCGATTGAACAATCCGTNGCGGCTTATCCCTGGACAGGTGGAAACTTCTCTGATTGCCTGAAAGCCGGCTATGAATGCTGGGTNTTGGAAATCAAAGGGCGAATTGCTGGTTATCTGGTTATGTCGGTGAGCGGGGACGAGGCTCATTTNTTGAACCTCACCGTAGAGTCTCAACAACAACGCTTAGGGCTTGGCAGAAGCCTTCTGCGTNAGGCCTGTAGGGGNGCTTCACAGCTGGGAGCCAGCCGCATCCTGCTGGAAGTGCGGCCCAGTAACCTAGCCGCGAGGTGTCTTTACGAAAAGGAGGGATTCAAGGAATTGGCAGTCAGAAAGGACTATTACAGCTCCCAAGGGGTGAAAGAAGACGCTTTTGTCATGGAGCGTACTCTCGGATAGAGGATGANACTGACGGCCATAAGTTGTTTTTGATATTCTTTGTCTCTAGCGGTGATTTCCGGGNGTGCCACGGCAGAGTTAGGTCCAGATGCTTGATCGTGAAATAAGAAGAGCACAAGGTCAGGAGTTAAGCGGCTGGTTTCAAACCGAGCTGGGCAAATCTCTGGCCGGGAGTGCACTCGATCACCTCTCCAGGACATTNCCATGCCGTTATAGCGACACAGCGGTTCAAGTGGGACCTGGCGGGGTGGATTTCCTGACGAGGGTGGATTCGAGATTACGGATCTATATCGATTCCCAGGGCACATCGGGCAACAGTGTGGGTGTATCCGCTGACTGGGCCGCGCTTCCGCTGGGTCGGAACGCTGTAGACCTTTTCGTTCTGGTCCACACNCTGGACTTTGCATCTGACCCACGAGTAGTTCTNCGGGAGGCNGCTACGATACTGGCACCTGAAGGTNGCCTGGTGGTTTGTGGTCTGAATCCGTTCGGAATCTGGGGGTTATGCCGTCTGATTTATGGCCACAAAGAAAAAATTCCATGGAAAAGTAACTATCTGCCTGTTACTCGTGTTCAGGACTGGATCTCTCTGCTGGGCCTGGAAACCATTGGGGGTTCGATGCACTTCTACCGGCCGCCTTTAGAAAAAACTCGTGTGCTCAACCGATTGGCATTTATGGAAACTGCTGGTAAGAGATGGTGGCCAGCGTTGTCCGGGGCATACATTCTAGTCGCACAGAAGAAAACCCTTAATGCGACGCTGGTGCAAGTTGGAACTACTCCTGTGCGCCTGCGCACCAGAAAGCGCCTGCAACCGGTTGCGCATGGGCATGCTGGTTTTCGAGCACAAGATCTTTCGTGACTTCAGCTTCGCCCCAGATGCAACTTGTGATCTATACCGACGGTGCTTGCCGCGGCAACCCCGGCGTTGGAGGTTGGGCCGCGGTAGTACAACAGCAGGGCGATGAGACTGAGCTTAGTGGTACTGAAGAAAACACAACCAATAACCGAATGGAGTTGACCGCGGCGGTTCGGGCTCTGCAGTTCTTGGATCGCAGTAGCGAAGTTCGTCTGTATACNGATTCCCAGTACCTGCGCAGTGGCATTACGGCATGGATCAACAACTGGAAACGAAACGGATGGCGAACGTCGGCGGGCAGGCCAGTAAAGAACAAAGATCTCTGGCAATGCCTTGAAGAAGCAAGCCAGGGGCACGAGATAGACTGGTGCTGGGTTAAAGGGCACGCGGGCAATGNCGGTAACGAGCGTGCCGATACACTCGCNAATCAGGCAATCGATCGGTTGATGTTACATCAGGCTGACGAAACCGAGGGCCTCGATGCGCCAGGTCTTTCTTGATACCGAGACCACCGGCCTGGCGTGGGAAGCCGGCCATCGTGTGATTGAGATCGGCTGTGTGGAGGTGATCAACCGCCGGCTGACTGACAGGCATTTNCACAGNTATGTTGATCCCGAGCGGGGTATCGACGACGAGGCCCTTGAGGTTCACGGAATCACTCCAGAATTNCTCAACGGTAAACCAAAATTTGCCGAGATCGCGAGTGAGTTTATTGAATTCGTCAAAGGCTGTGAACTTGTCATTCATAATGCTCCCTTCGACATTGGTTTCCTGGATAATGAAATCAGNTTGTCCGATCTGGCCTACGGTCCGATTGAGGACTACTGCGAGATATCAGACAGCCTTGCTCTTGCCAGNCGCACGCATCCTGGTCAACGTAATAGTCTGGATGCGTTGGCTAAACGGTATCAGGTAGACAATAGTCACAGGACGTATCACGGCGGTCTACTAGATGCCCAGATATTGGCAGGCGTGTACCTGTCGATGACGGGTGGACAGACCGATCTTACGTTCGACAGTGGTGGCAGATCGACGCTNAGTCAGGTCGGCGTTGATGCTAATGACGGAGAGAGCAAGGGCGGATTTGTGGTAGTGTGCGCAAATGAGGATGAACTTGCCGGGCATGCNAAATGGATAGAACTGCTTGGTGANGAATGTCTTTGGNCCACTGAAAAAAAGCAAACCGACCAGAANTAACATTAAGTTTTCCGGAAGGTGAATATGGTGCATATAGGGAGAGATCAATGAGTGTTAGTCGAATTTATCCTGTACGTCGGGAGTTCTCAGAAACTGCATATATTGATCAGGCCCGGTATGAAGAGATGTATCAGCGCTCGATTGACGATCCTGAAGTGTTCTGGGCTGAGCAGGCAGATCAGTTTTTGAGTTGGTCGAAAAAGTGGGACGTAGTCATGGATTATGACTACGTCAAGGGCCGGATCGCCTGGTTTCAGGGAGGCAAAATTAACGCCACGATCAACTGCCTTGATCGGCATCTCGAGGCTCGTAGTGAGCAGGCCGCGATCCTATGGGAATCAGATGAACCTGATGAAGANCTGGTGGTGACCTACGCGGAGTTGTACGAAAAAGTCTGTCGGTTTGGTAACCTGTTGAAATCTAGAGGAGTAAAGAAGGGAGATCGGATCTCGATTTACATGCCAATGATACCCGAGGCGGCGGTTGCGATGCTGGGTTGTGCAAGGATCGGTGCAGTCCATTCGGTGGTCTTTGGGGGGTTCTCACCAGATGCGCTGCGAGACAGAATTCTAGATTCCGACTGTCGCGTTGTCGTTACAGCAGACGAAGGACCCAGGGGCGGGCGTAACGTTCCGTTGAAAGTAAACGTAGAAAAAGCGCTGGAGGAATGCCCTGACGTACATACCACAATCGTCGTAAAGAGAACCGGTGCCGATGTTCCAGNCAGCGCCAAGAGGGATGTCTGGTACCACGAAGGTATGGAAGGCGTATCTAGTCAATGCGCNGCAGAAGAAATGNATGCGGAGGATCCGCTGTTCATCCTCTATACATCAGGCTCGACTGGGAAACCCAAAGGTGTATTGCACACGACTGGTGGCTATCTGTTGCAGACAGCGATAACACATCGATACGTGTTCGATTATCGTGACGGGGACGTTTATTGGTGTACNGCAGATGTGGGTTGGATCACCGGGCATTCGTATATTGTGTATGGTCCNCTTGCCAACGGNGCGACCACGGTCATGTTTGAGGGGGTTCCTACNTATCCGGATTCGAGCCGGTTCTGGCAGGTCGTCGATAAACATGCGGTCAATATCTTNTATACGGCTCCAACCGCTATCCGGGCTTTGATGGGGCAGGGGGATGANCCGGTTCGGCGTACTGATCGATCGACATTGAGATTATTGGGGACCGTCGGCGAGCCAATCAACCCAGAAGCATGGGAATGGTATTACAAGGTGGTTGGCGACCAGAGATGCCCCGTCGTCGATACCTGGTGGCAGACAGAAACCGGGGGGATACTGATAACCCCANTGCCAGGGGCCACAGCCCTCAAGCCGGGTTCGGCAACTCGTCCCTTTTTCGGTGTGGTTCCCGCTTTAATGGACGATCAGGGTAATGAGTTACAAGGCGCCGCCAGTGGAGACCTGGTCATCAAGCGATCCTGGCCCGGACAGATGCGAACCGTCTATGGTGATCATGATCGATTTGTTCAGACCTATTTTTCGACTTATCCCGGTTATTACATGACTGGGGACGGAGCCCGTAGAGACGAGGATGGTTACTATTGGATCACTGGCAGGGTTGACGACGTGATCAATGTCTCGGGTCACCGAATGGGGACCGCAGAAGTAGAGAGTGCGCTCGTTCTGCACGATGCGGTCGCAGAATCGGCNGTNGTTGGATATCCCCACGAGATCAAGGGNCAGGGGATCTACGCCTACGTCACTCTGATGGCGGGAGTCGGCCCTGGCGAGGAGATTCGACTGGAACTGATTCAGTTAGTGCGTAAGGAAATCGGAGCCATTGCGAGCCCGGATGTCATCCAGTGGGCGCCAGGCCTACCGAAAACANGGTCTGGCAAGATTATGCGGCGCATTCTCAGAAAGATCGCCGCTAANGAAATCGATGATCTTGGGGATACGTCAACGCTCGCTGAACCGGCAGTGGTCGACGAGTTAGTGGCGAATCGGAAAACACAGTGATGGAGCCTGCAGGATCGATAGACAGGCAAGTTGCTCANGGATAATAAAGACACTATACTCGCGCGCCCGGAGAGCAACAGAACTCCTCCTTGCCTCACCATTGTTTGATGGGAGGCTCAAACCCACAAGGAGAAATAAATGCGTCACTACGAGATCGTATTTCTCGTTCATCCCGACCAAAGTGAGCAGGTCACCGCGATGATCGACCGCTACAAGGTTGTCATAGAAGAAGGTGGCGGTCAGTTNCATCGACTGGAAGATTGGGGAAGACGGCAACTCGCCTATCCTATTGAAAAGGTGCACAAAGCACACTATGTGCTCATGAACATCGAGTGTAGCCAGGCCGTTCTTGATGAGATCAACAATCTGTTCAGGTTCAATGACGCGGTTATCCGCAATCTGGTCGTCAAGAAGGATGGGGCCGTTACTGAGTCATCTTTTCTGGCCCAAAGCGGAGAGGAGTTAGAGGCTCCCAGGGACGAGTCAAATCGAACCCAGGANTCCCTGNACACTGTGACGAAAGAAAGCGCTAGTGCGCCAGATCCAGACGACGCACCCAGTCCTCAATCAGAGTCAACGTCCGGGACTGAAGAGTCTCCAAAAGATGATGCCCCCACTGAAGAGCCGATCTCCGAATCGAGTGATTCCGAGCAGGTATCCGATGCNGTGCCCGGTGTGTTGGCCGAAGAATCAGTGGAGAAGTCATGATGATAAGGTACAGTCGNAGGCGGAAATATTGCCGATTCACAGCGCTCGGTGTCAGCGAAATCGATTACAAAGATCTGGACACATTAAAAGCATACATTACCGAAACCGGTAAGATCATCCCGAGTCGGAACACCGGAACCAAGCCTCGGTACCAACGTCAATTGGCGACGGCGGTAAAGCGAGCTCGTTATCTGGCGCTTCTGCCATACAGCGATCAGCATTGACCGAGGTGACCCAATGGAATTGATACTGCTGGAAAAAGTTCAGAATCTAGGGGAGTTGGGTGACGTTGTACAGGTCAAGTCCGGTTATGCCCGTAATTATCTTGTCCCGCAGGGCAAGGCAGTGTGGGCAACCGAAGGTGCTAAGCAGAAAGTGGATGAGCGGCGCAGGGAACTCGCGAAACTTGANGGCGAACGTCTAGATACGGCTAAGGCAAAAGCCGAGCTGTTGCCCGAGCACTTGACAGTAGCACGAAAAGCCGGTGACGAAGGCCAGCTGTTTGGGTCGGTGTCTGCCGTTGATGTTGCGGAACTTCTCCAGGATGCCGATCTGGCGATTCAGCGATCCGAGATCGACATGCCGGAGGGGCCGATCAAGGAACTTGGTGATCATCAGATTCAGGTCATTCTTCATCCCCAGATACACCAAACTCTGAGGATAACGGTCGTGGCTGAGGAAGAATCAACTGACGACTGAGCAGTTCGACAGGTGCTTTCAAAAGACTCAATCGGGCCGGGCACTCTATACCTGGCCCTTTTTTTTGGTTATGAGAAACGGCAGATGATCGAGAAATTCATGGTTTCAGAAGGACAGAATTAAGTTAAAGTTGGCGATCACGCGAGTAAGTGGGCGAGTAACCTTCAGATCATGCCGGAGATTCAATCAGGATCAACACCAAGACGGGATTTTCCGNTGCCACCCCAGGCCCTGGAGGCTGAGCAGTCGGTTCTAGGTTGTCTGCTTCTGGATTCCCGGCGCTGGGATGAGGTCTCGGAGACGGTCCTGACCGAGGACTTCTATACCCGGCCCCACCGGGAGATCTTCAGCGCAATCAAAGCATTACACGATGCTGACGAGCCGGTAGATGTCGTTACGGCATCCGAATGGCTAGGTAACAACGGAACCCTTGAGAAAGCTGGCGGATTGACTTACCTGGGGGAGTTGGCGAACAACACTCCGGGTACTGCAAATGTCACCGCCTATGCGGGTATTGTCCGGGAACGTTCAATCCTTCGGAGGCTGATTGGTGCCTCGTCACAGATCGCGGAAAAAGCCTACAACCCCGAAGGGTCCGACATTGAAGATCTGCTTGAGTACGCTGAGAAGCTTGTATTTGATATCTCTGAGACCGATCGGCGCCAGGCTGCTGGCTTTGTCCCTGTGCAAGGTCTTTTGACTCAGGCCCTGGATCGTATAGAAGAGTTGTACCAATCAGGTCAGACCTTGACGGGTGTCGCGACCGGTTTCAAGGACCTGGATGAGCTCACCTCCGGCCTGCAACCCTCTGATCTTGTGGTTGTGGCTGGCCGCCCATCGATGGGCAAAACCAGCCTTGCGATGAATATTGCAGAAAATGCTGCGGTTGGCTCAAAGCTACCAGTGGCGGTGTTCAGCATGGAGATGCCGGGCCAACAGCTGGCTATGAGAATGTTGTCGTCGCTGGGAAGGATAAATGCCCATCACGTTCGGACCGGTAAGCTCACTCGTGATGACTGGCCGAGGCTAACCTCAGCGGTGGAATTACTTGATCAGGCTCCCATCTTTATCGACGACACGCCAGCGCTCACTCCGGTAGAGTTAAGGTCCAGGATCCGTCGACTGGTCCGGGATAGAGGCCAGCTTGGGCTGATTGTGGTCGATTACCTACAGCTGATGCAGTCTGGTGAGGGTAGCGAGAATCGTGCAGTGGAGGTGGCAAATATTACTCGAGCCCTCAAGATTGTGGCCAAGGAAGTGTCTGCCCCAGTTATGGTGCTTTCCCAGCTCAATCGCGGATTGGAACAAAGGCCCAACAAGAGACCGGTGATGTCTGATCTACGAGAATCGGGAGCCATCGAACAGGATGCCGATGTGATCCTGTTTATATACCGGGATGAGATTTACAACGAAGACAGTCAGGATCGGGGAACCGCCGAAATAATTATCGGTAAACAGAGAAACGGACCAACTGGTACGGTGCGCCTGACATTTCTCGGGGAATACACCCGGTTTGAGAACTATGTATCTGAGTTTTCCGATCAGAATTTTTGAAATTTGCGCGCCACGGTATTCAAGTGGCAACAGTTGTTGTCTCTTGTTTGCATGACTCGCACCGGTGTTTCACGACTGAGCCTCTACTTCACCTACATGGGGCGATCCCGACCAAAGTGCGACCTTCTGTAAGTAAAACAGAGTTCGTCTGTCAGCACTGTGACTTTCGCTATCCTAAGTGGGCCGGCCAGTGCTCCGAGTGTGGTGCTTGGAATTCACTGACCGAAACAACCGTTGCCCGCCCGAAGACACGTGACCTAAAACGAGTCGAGGGTAAGAGGGCACCGGTAGCGTTGAATGAGATCTCGAATCGCCCGATCTCCAGATTGTTGACTGGTCTGAGTGAATTCGACCGGGTACTCGGCAGCGGGTTAGTGGAAGGGACGGTCGTTTTGCTTGGAGGTGAGCCGGGAATCGGCAAGAGCACTTTGGCTCTTCAATGTGCCGCCATGCTGTCTAGCGAAGGATTGGTACTTTACATCAGTGGTGAGGAATCACTGCAGCAGATTGGCCTACGGGCGAGCCGAATGGGTCTGGCCGAATCCCCGGTTCGACTTCTTTCGGAAACAAATCTGGAGGCTGTACTGCAATCTGCCAACGACATACGCCCGACACTGCTTGTTATCGATTCGATCCAGACATTATCCGCGCCGGAGATTGAGTCGGCATCTGGGAGTATCAGTCAAATCAGATCGTGTGCCGAGCAGTTGGTCAGATTTGCGAAGGAATCAGACACAGTTATTTTAATGATCGGGCATGTCACGAAAGAAGGTGTGCTGGCGGGGCCTAAGGTGTTGGAACACATAGTCGATACGGTCTTGTATTTTGAAGGCGATCCGGACAGCCGTTTTAGACTGGTCAGAGCATTCAAGAACCGCTATGGTCCGGTCAACGAGATTGGGGTATTTGCAATGACCCAATCGGGCCTTCGTGGCGTGGATAACCCATCCGCCATGTTCCTCTCATCCGGTGGAGTCCCTTCGAGTGGCAGGGCAGTCCTGGCGGTCCAGGAAGGCAGTCGCCCGCTGCTAGTTGAGATTCAGGCGTTGGTTGATGAAAGTCCGCTGGCTAACCCACGCCGAGTGTGCGTGGGCCTGGATAACGGCCGAATCGGGATGCTTTTGGCCGTGCTGCATCGTCACGCTGGAATCTCGCTCAGCGACCGGGACGTCTACGTTAATGTCGCTGGTGGAATGCGAATAGGCGAGACTGCTTCTGATGTTGCGGTGGCAATGGCGATAGTCTCGAGTTTTTTGGACAGACCCCTCCCTGCCGGTATGGTATGTTTTGGCGAGATCGGACTGGCGGGTGAGATTCGCCCGGTCCAAAGAGGTATGGAACGCTTAAAAGAGGCACATAAACTCGGCTTTCAGGTTGCGGTGCTCCCAAAGGACAATTGGACAAGAAAACCGATGCCGGGAATGGAGATCATCTGCGCCAGTGTGGTGGCTGACCTGGTCGCCCAGTTCAAATAAGCTACCGGTCGTTTCACTCGCCGAGTGAAGCAATGATAATGGATATGTCGTCCTGGCTGCCGTATTCCAACGCGATCTCAATCAGTTTCTTGATCGTTTCCTCGTATCCGGCCACCTTGGATAGTAGGATTTTGCGAATCTCGTCGTCGGGTACAAGATCCGACAATCCGTCGCTGCAGAGCAGGTAGAGATCCTGCGCTGCGATCGGTGAAGATATCAAGTCTGGCTCAAATATATCCTCTGTGCCAATCGAGCGAAGCAGATACCCGGCCGCGTAGCCGGTCCTCAGCTTACGGTTACTCGCATAGGTGTGATCTTCGTTGAGTTGTGTAAAGGTCTCATGCCTGAGTCGGTACAATCGGGAATCCCCGACGTGAATCGCTGTCAATTGGTCCACGCCAAAATAGACTGCAAGCAGAGTCGTGCCCATACCAGAATAGTCGATTTTTGCATCGGCAAGTTCCCGGATTCGATCATGTGCCAATGACGCACTGCGCAGGAAAGTCTGTTGGACAAAAGTGCTCTCGAATGCATCAGAGTTGACGGATGACTCGGCCGTAAACTGCTCGGCAACCGTATCCACAGCCATTCGACTTGCAACTTCGCCGGCAGCTCGCCCCCCAATTCCATCCGACAGGATCGCGAGCCTGGTGTTCGGGATGGTCTTTACGCAGTCTTCGTTTGTATCATGGGATCTGCCTTGTATGGTGCCGTGGGACAGGGTCAGCTTCATGTCTTAGGATTCCTTATTGTGACAGACTTGCAGGTGTCTACTTAAATGTCTCTCAAAAGTTCATTGATCCCGACCTTCGATCGGGTCTTTTCATCGACCTTTTTGACTATAACGGCACAGTAGAGACTGTGGGTGCCATCATTGGCAGGCATCGAGCCGGATACGACCACGGACCCGGCAGGCACGCGACCATAATTCACCAGGCCGGTTGATCGATCAAGTATACGGGTGCTCTGGCCGATAAATACGCCCATTGAAATCACTGACCCCCGTTCTACGATGACCCCCTCGACAATTTCACTTCGGGCTCCGATGAAACAATCGTCTTCAATGATCGTCGGGGAGGCCTGCAATGGTTCGAGGACTCCACCTATCCCAACTCCTCCGGAAAGGTGAACGTTTCGGCCGATCTGTGCGCAGGAGCCAACTGTTGCCCAGGTGTCCACCATTGTGCCTGAGTCGACATAAGCGCCAATGTTGACGTAACTCGGCATGAGGATTACGTTTGGGCCAAGATAAGCTCCCTTTCGAACCATAGCCGGCGGAACGACGCGGTATCCTCCTGCCTGGAACGCGGCTCTGTTGAAATCATCGAATTTGCCAGGCACCTTGTCGAAGTACTTTGTATCACCGGAGGTGAGAACGCTGTTTTCGTTGAACAGAAATGATAATAGCACGGCCTTCTTCAGCCATTCATTGACAACCCAGCCGGATGAGGTTGGTTGAGCTACTCGCTCTTCTCCAGAGTCAAGCATGGCGATGGCCCTGCTGACGGCACTTCGTGCCTCGGCAGTTGGTCCAGAGTTCTTGAAGTTGGCCCGGGCATCAAAAGCGGCCTCGATAGGTTCAGCAATTTCTTTCATAATGGATCCCTCGTTATCTGCGCAATAGAACTTTAGGAAGGCAGTGCGGAACGAATCTGCCTTGAGATTCGTTCGCGGGAGGCGGGCCTATCTACGCAGTGCCCGTCACGATCAGTGATGTAGAAGATGTCCTCGGCCCTTTCGCCAAACGTACTGACTTTTGCGCTTACAAGATGGACCTTGCAATGCAGGAAGGCTTTGGCTACATGATGTAGAAGACCTGGCCGGTCTTGTGCGATGACCTCCAGCACCGTGTTATCTGAGTCTGGGCGATCGCTGAATCGGACGATGGTATCGATCTGGAAATGTCGTAAGGTCCGTGGCAGTCTGGCCTGCTTTGGATCTTTCCCTGGCTGTGGAGTGAGAATCTGGTCCTTCATCCGCTTGGCCATTTCCTTGGACGATAAGGTCAGCCGGTTGTTTGCGTATCGGCTTAGGACCACGAAAACCATTATGACCAGTCCGCAGCGGACTTTATGTACACGGGCGTCTACGATATTTAGGTTCTCCTGGTCAAACCCCGCAGTCACGTCACAAAGCAATTGTTGGGAGTCTGCTGAGCAGACAAAAACCTGAATTGAATCTGATTGGTCATCTGCTCTTGCATCGACGATGGGAATGTCCGCCACCGAAGAAGACACCAGCAACCGGGTATGCCAGGCTATGTCTTCTTGTTTGTTTCGTAGAAAATAGTCGTCATCCAACATGTGCCACGCATGTTCGGCCTGTGGTTTTGTGATTGACCATTCCTTCAAAGTGCTGAGAGTTTCTCTTTTCAGATCGATGATCCGCTCTTCCCGTTTGATCGGTACCCCTTGATCTCGCCGTAATGCCTGACTTGTGGCAGCGTGCAGGTCGCTCAGAAGTTTTCCCTTCCAGTCGTTCCAGACATGTGGGCTTGTGCCCCTGATATCTGCAACGGTGAGAAGATAAAGATTGTCGAGATGTTCCTGATCACCGCTCAGCCTGGCGAATCTGTCTATGACATCTGGGTCTGATATGTCTTCTCGTTGTGCAGTCCAGGACATCAACAGGTGGTTTCGCACCAGCCAGGAGACAAAATGGCAATCATAGTCGCTCAAGTCGTGCCGTTTGCAAAAGCGGTAGGCTTCTGCCTCACCCAGTTCAGAGTGATCTCCACCCTGGCCTTTTGAAATATCATGAAACAGAGCAGCCAGGAACAAGCGATGTCGTTTGAACAGATTTCTCATCATGCGACTGGCTTGTGGGAGTTCGATTTCATGCTCCGGCAACTCGAGGCGCCGCAGGTTTCTTACGACAAAGAGCAGGTGAGCATCAACGGTGTAAACATGAAACAGATCATGCTGCATCTGTCCGACGACCCGGCCGAACTGGGGTATGTAGGCACCAAGGATTCCATAGGCGGTCATGTGTCTCAATGCGCGGGTCTGACCCAAGGGTGCCCGCATGATCTCCATGAAGAGACTCCGACACCTTATATCCCGACGAAAATCCGAGTCGATCAGTTGCAGACTGCTCCGAATCAAGCGAATAGTCCCGGCCCCGATCCCTTTCAACCCGGGGTTCTGCTGCAGCAATAAGAACACCTCCAGTAGTGCGAAGGGGTGTTTTCGAAACACCGCCGGTTGGCGCGCTTCAATGTAGCCGGCTCTGTGGTGAAATCTGCGATTTAGAACAGTCAGACGTGTTCGGGGAGACAGGTTGATGTTATCTTGGATCTGTTGCAGGAGAATCTCGTTGAGTAGCCGCACCTCCCTGGCAGTTCGGTAATAGCGCTTCATCAGTTTTTCGACGGCCAGATTGGCCGAATCCGTGTATCCGAACTGTGCCGCAATGTCCCTTTGATAATCGAACAGGAGTCGATCTTCTGATCTACCGGATAGGAAGTGCAGGGCGTTGCGGAGTCTCCAGAGGAAGTTTCTACCCCGGAGTAATCCTCTGTATTCCGGCTCTGTCAGGTAGCTGAGCGGAATAAGTTGGTGAAGACTGTCTACACCCACGCAGCGCTGAGCGACCCACTCCATTGTGTGTATATCCCGCAGACCACCCGGACCTTCTTTGAGGTGCGGTTCAAGATTGTAGGTGGTATCGTTGTAACGGAGGTGCCTAGCTGCCTGTTCATTCAATTTTGCAATCATGAACCGATCTGCACTCCACATTTTAGTTGGGCTAGTGCGGGACCTCAGTCGGGTAAGTAGGCTACGGTTGCCGGATAAAATGCGGGATTCCATCAAGTTTGTCATCACGGTCACGTCGCGTTTGCACTGCGCTGTACATTCTTTAAGGGTCCTAACGCTGTGGCCGACGCTGAGTCCAATATCCCAGAAGAAACGAATAAGCTCCTCGGTAAATTCCCGTTGTCTATTCCCTGGTGAGCGGTGGAACAGCACCAGCAGGTCGATGTCTGAACCAGGTTGCAGTTCCTCCCGGCCATATCCGCCAACGGCAATCAGCGCGACCGATCGTTCTCGATCGGTTTCCGGGACAATCGAATTCCAAGCAGCGACTAGAATCTGATCCATCAACCAGGAATAGGCAGAAACGATCTCCTGGGCGGGAGCACCTTTGTGGTGATAGGTCTTCAGTGAGCGACGGCCCTGATCCAACAATAGCCGGGTGTGTTCGATACCCAGAAAGCGCTCGGATTCGACTGGGATTTGCCCCAGGTCTAGGATCCGATTAAGAGGAACGCGCACAACTCAGGTCTCGGTTAGGGCTCAGCAGTCAGAACTTCGTGGCCCTGCTCCAGGACAGCCACTGTGTGTTCCCACTGGGCACTGAGACTGTGATCGCGGGTGACAACTGTCCACCCGTCCGGAAGCAGGCGTGTTTCTTTTCTACCGGCATTGATCATGGGTTCAATTGTAAATGTCATCCCTGGGACTAACTCCAGGCCCGTCCGGGGCGTGCCGTAGTGCAAGACCTGCGGGTCTTCATGAAAGGTCTCCCCGATTCCATGCCCACAATATTCTCTGACGACGGAGAATCCGTGCGCTTCGGCGTGCTTCTGTATGGCGGCACCAATATCACCTAGCAGGGCACCCGGCCGAACGGTTTCGATACCAATTTCAAGGCATTCCTTGGTGATTTTGATCAATCGTTTGGCCCTGATGGTGGGCTCACCGATAGAGAACATTCGGCTAGCGTCCCCGTGGTAACCATCTTTAATCACAGTGACATCGAGATTGACGATGTCACCGCTTTTCAGGCGTTTGTCACCCGGAATACCATGGCAGACAACGTGGTTGACACTGGTACAGATCGATTTTGGGAATCCTCGATAGTTAAGCGGTGCCGGTACCGCCTGTAGTTGGTCAACAATATAGTCATGACAAATCTGATCGAGTTCCCCGGTAGTCACGCCAACAACAACGTAAGGTGTGATCATGTCCAGAACCTCACGGGTCAGCCTGCCAGCAGTTCTCATCTTCTGCAGGGCAGCGTTGTCTTTTATGGTTGGAGGCATGAATGGGGCCGAGTTTTTGTCGAACGCGAATCCTACACGATCGAGTGGCGGTTTTCCTGCAATAGCGGAGGTTCACGAGCCAAGCCGTAGGGGGCCAATCAGCTGAGTCCGATAGCGCCTGGAAAACAGAAAGCTGGTGGTGGGGCGCTTATTCAGATAAAATCGCGGCCCGAAAATTCAGGTGTGGCCTAACCATCAAGCGCCCGGGTGCCCGGTTTTCCATTCAGGAACCGGGTCGGCGTACGAAGTCCGCACCGGACAACAACCCGAAGGAGATAACATGTCAGAACTTACTATGCGCCAGATGCTTGAGGCTGGTGTTCACTTTGGCCATCAGACACGCTACTGGTCGCCCAAAATGGGTCCTTACATTTTTGGCAGCCGCAACAAAATACACATCATTGATCTAGAAAAAGCGCTTCCACTTTTTCGGGAGGCCATGAATTTCCTGGGTAGCATAGCTGCGGGAAAGGGTACAATTTTATTCGTAGGCACAAAACGACAGGCCAGCAAACTGGTCCGGGAGCAGGCTCTTCGCTGCAGGTGCCCCTACGTGGACCATCGCTGGCTCGGCGGTATGCTGACCAATTTCAAGACCGTGAAGAACTCGATTTCCAGACTTGTGGAACTAGACGAGATGCAGGAGAGCGGGGCAATTGCGCGCTTGACAAAGAAAGAGGGTCTGACACTTGATCGAGAGCGCAACAAGCTTGATAGAAGCCTTTCCGGAATACGGGACATGAAGAGCCTTCCCGATTGCGTGTTTATCATTGATGTCAATCATGAAAAAATCGCCGTGGCTGAAGCAAGGAAGCTCGGTATTCCCGTGGTTGGTATTGTCGATACCAATAGCTCGCCGGAATTAATCGACTATCCCATTCCTGGGAATGACGATGCGATTCGGGCCATCAGACTTTATTTGACCAATGTGGCCGACGCTATTTTGGAAGCAAGAAGTGTACTGCCTGAAGTCATTGAAGGTGACGCAGACGACTACATTGAAGTGTCAGAACCAATAGAAAATGATAAACCCTTGGAGCAGAGTGATGCCGTGCCAGACGCTGAAAGTGAGACTAGCCCTGCAGAGGAGTCGGCTGAAATGGCCCAGCAACAGTAAACAAATAGTGGCAATCAAAACGGGGTCGAATCAATGGCAATTTCAGCAGGATTAGTAAAAGAGCTACGCGAACGGACAGCTGCCGGTATGATGGCCTGCAAAAAGGCATTAATCGAAACTGAAGGAGACCTCGAACGAGCAGTTGAACTGTTAAGGGAAATAGGTGCGGCAAGCGTCGAGAGAAGAGCAGAGCGTATCGCAACTGAAGGAGTGGTTGGTCAACTGGTGGATAAGGATGGGCGTCGCGGTGTGGTTGTCGAGGTCAACTGTGAGACAGACTTCGTTGCCAAGGGTGAATCGTTCCGAGAATTTGTGCTAAATGTCGCCAACTGTGTGCTTGACAATGAGCCAGCTACGCTTGAGTCCCTTGCTCAGTTGTCTTTGGGGACAGGGACTATAGAGAGCGCACGACAGGATCTTATTGCGCAGATTGGGGAAAATGTTTCCATACGCAGATTCGAACGGCTCAGTGCAGACGACGGTCTGGTTGCCGGATATCTTCACGGGACCCGAATTGGGGTGTTGGTATCAGTTGAGGGTGAGGGAACTGAAATTGCGAGGGATGTTGCGATGCATGTTGCGGCCAGTAAGCCTCTTTGTATATCGCAAGAACAGATGCCGGCTGAGACTCTAGCCCGTGAAAAGTCGATCTTTCTAGCGCAGGCCCGCGATAGCGGTAAGACCGATGAGATTGTGCAGCGCATGGTGGATGGGCGGCTGGACAAATTCTTGAAAGAAAACACTCTTCTGGGGCAAGCTTATGTCAAGGATCCTGATATCAGCGTCGGGCAGCTGGTCGATACCGCAAAGGTAACGGTCAATGAGATTGTTCGATTTGAAGTCGGCGAGGGCCTCGAGAAGAGAAAAGATGATTTCGTTGCTGAGGTGATGGCTCAGGCAAGCCAGGGTTGACCTGAGAGAAGGCGCAACGAATTTAAGTGCCACGGACTAGGTTGTGTTAAGCCTGTCCGATAGATCAGTTTCCATGAGCACAGATTGTGTCAAGACGGAAATAGTCTCCATTCAAGAAACCCCGGGCAGATCGCCCAGCTTTGAAGCCCCGCTAATATTGAGCCGGTGGTTGGCATAACGGGTCGGGAAAGTCCGCTGGCCTTTAGATTCTGCAGCAAGAAATACGGCCGGTTGAATGAAATTCTGAAGTTGCCCAACCCTGCCGCTGAATCAGTGCGTCCGACAGCAAAATGATGCGGGACGGATTCGAGTCCAACTCCTGGGGAACGCTTTTGACACGGCCACCCGGAATAGGCTTAATGTGGCTGCGTTGCCGGCTGTCATTTCATCATGCCGATAGCAGTGGTGAACGATGGCACAATACTTGAATAACGGCCGCTGGACAGGCCTCAGATCCGTGCCAATGGATCAAGGAGGGATGCATGATTGATGACATACGTCAAGATACGGATGCTCGTATGAGAAAGAGCATCGATTCGGTAAAAGGAGAGTTGACCAAGATACGAACAGGGCGAGCCACTCCAGCGTTACTGGATCATGTGCTTGTTAGCTATTACGGCACTGACGTGCCCTTGAACCAGGCTGCTACCGTCAGCGTGTCCGATGCGCGTACCCTGTCGGTGCAGGCTTGGGAGAAAAGTATGGTGCCCGCTATTGAAAAAGCGATACTGGAATCAGAGCTCGGTCTGAATCCTGTAACCGCAGGCGAAATCATAAGGATCCCTATTCCAGCCCTGACGGAAGAGAGGCGCCGGGAAATGACCAAGATCGCGCGTCAGGAGGGTGAGAACGGTAAGATCGCTATTCGGAATATCCGACGCGATGCTGGAAACCATATTCGTGATCTTACCAAAGAGAAAGAGATTGGAGAGGACGAAGAGAAGAAAGGACTTGAAAAGATTCAGTTACTGACGGATAAGTACACGACTGCGGTGGACGAATTGGTAAAAGAGAAGGAAGCAGATCTCATGGAGGTGTGAGCATGTTTTCCCTAGCGAGTAGTATTGTTGGCCGGTGTAGAGTAGACCGTTTTCTTCAAAAATGATCTCGACCATGCCGGAAGACAACGACTCGGCCGTGCCTAATCATGTGGCAATCGTGATGGATGGAAACGGCCGTTGGGCTCAGGAGCGAGGGGATCCCCGAGTCCAGGGACACAGGCAGGGTGTTGAAGCGGTCCGACGGGCAATAAAGTACTGCGGTGAACATGGGATTTCGGTGTTAACGTTGTTTGCGTTCAGTAGTGAGAATTGGCAGCGCCCCAGGTCTGAAGTGCAAGCTCTCAAAGGCCTGTTGTTCAGCAGCCTGAAAAGCGAAGCCCAAAGCCTTAATGAGAATAAGGTCAGGCTACGGGTCATTGGGGACCTGGCGCCATTTGGCGTTCGAATGCAACGACTCATCGAGCAAACCGAACGTTTAACCTCTGAAAATCAAGCACTTGAGGTCGTCATTGCAGTCAACTACGGGGGCCGCTGGGATATCGTCTCGGCCTGCCGGCGAATTGCAAAAATGGCTGTAGAAGGTGCTTTAGCGCCGGAGGATATCAGCGAGGAAACCTTATCGAGACTGACCAGTCTTTATCCAACCAGAGACCCGGATCTGTTCATACGAACAGGGGGCGAACTCAGAATGAGTAATTTTCTACTCTGGCAGGCAGCCTACAGCGAGTTGTATTTTACTGACACCCTTTGGCCCGACTTTGATGACCATTGTTTTGATAGAGCGATAGATGCATTTAGGTCGAGGCATCGTCGATTTGGCCAAACCGGTGAGCAAGTCTTAAGCGGAAATTCTCGCGGCGGATAGCCCTTTTTTGAATCGCGTCGACGGAGCTTAGGAGGAGGTCGATCTTCGTACTGTCCTGCGGTCGATCGGATACACCGAAATCAATAAGAAGCCAAGTACAAGGGGTGTGACGCGAACGAGGGCGTCGACGGCGCTGGGACTGGCAATTCCGGTAGTGCCCTTGATTTTGTTTCTACCGACAGCGGGCTTTGTTTTTTTGGCAGCGGGCATCGCTGCACTTGCTGGGTGGGAATGGCTTGCACTTGATCATGATCGTACCGGGTGGGTCGGCCGACTGGCTTACTCTCTCGTTATATTTCTTCTGGTTTTTGGAGTGTGGTTGATCGAGTCGCTTTGGCCTTTTGTTATGGTCTGTGCCTTGGGGTTGTGGTGTGTGCTGTTGGGTCGTATTGTGATAGGGGCTGGGAGGGGTCTAAACCCTTCCTTTACTGCGGGTTATGGGCTTGGCATTGCGGTGATCGTACCCGGGCCGGTGGCGCTGACGATTATCCATGGGACGGTGAGCAGTGGTCCGCTGCTTGTGCTGGTGTTCTGCATCATCGTCTGGTCAGGCGATATCTTTGCCTATTTTATTGGCAGGGCGTGGGGTACACGGAAACTCGCTCTGGCGATCAGTCCAGGTAAGACACTAGAAGGTACTTTAGGGGGTGTGGCGGGCGCTGTGGTCGCTGGCATGCTGTGTTATGGTTTGTGGCACACTTCAGGGGCTTTGGCTGTGTTTAGCTCCGAAACCTGGCTGGTGATGGTGATCAGTGTTTCGGTAGTCTCTGTCGTTGGAGATCTGGCAGAGAGTGTTGTCAAGCGGAATGCCGGTCAAAAAGACAGTGGGTCACTGCTGCCCGGTCATGGTGGGGTCCTTGACCGTGTAGATGGGTTGCTGTCGTCCGCGCCGATTCTCGGTGTTTGGCTGATTGCATTGGGTGTTTTCTGAAGCACATTTTAGAAGCGAGCGATGGATAAGATTGCGATACTCGGAGCGACCGGCTCAATTGGCAGCAGTGCGTTGAACGTCATTGAACGCCACCCGGAGCGGTTTACGATCTCGGCTTTGTCTGGACATTCGCGCATTGAGGCGTTGTCTGAGCTGATTTTGCGTTATAACCCCAGTATCGTCGCTGTGCCCCAAGGTTCAACACAGCTGTTGAAAGAGTTGCTTGAAAAGGGTTCTAACCATCCGGCGGTGCTCGAGGGACAGCAAGGACTATGTGAAATGGTTGGCTGTAAAGAGACTGACACGGTGATAGCCGGAATTACAGGTGCAGCTGGATTGGTTCCTACACTCGCGGCAGTCCAGGCAGGTAAGAAGGTACTGATCGCCAACAAAGAGCCGTTGGTCATGATGGGAGCGGCTATTCGTGAGGCTGCGAGAAAGTCTGGAGCACAAATCTTACCAATAGACAGCGAACACAATGCTGTTTTCCAATGCATGCCAGAAAAAGCTCAACAATTATGCGCAGAGGGGAACATTTCTGACACAGCCGTGCTGAGAGATCAATTTGGAATCCGGCGCATCACGCTGACTGCCTCTGGCGGACCGTTCCTGGATATGCCACTGTCAGCGTTGCATGACGTATCACCGGCGCAGGCCGCAGCACACCCAAAATGGTCCATGGGCAGGAAAATTTCCATCGACTCTGCGACCCTGATGAACAAAGGTCTGGAGCTAATTGAAGCTTGTGCTCTGTTCGGGGTCGCACCAGCTGATGTCAATGTCGTTATACATCCACAGTGCCTGGTTCATTCGCTAGTCGAGTATCGGGATGGATCCATACTGGCACAGATGGCTAATCCTGACATGCGCACTCCGATTGCAGCTGCACTCGGCTTCCCCTTCCGATTGGCGTCAGGTGTCAGGAGCCTGGACATCGCTGAGATAGGGCAAATGACATTCGCGAAGCCGGATGAATCCCGCTATCCTTGCTTGGCTCTTGCCCGGCAGGCGGCAGAGGCAGGAGGCACTGCACCGGTGATTCTCAACGCTGCGAATGAGGAGGCCGTACAGGCCTATTGTGATGGCCGGATTCGTTTTACAGGAATCTACCAACTGGTTGATCGGACGATGCAGCGACTAGACCCAGAACAATCCTCGGGCCTGGAGGACGTACTTCGGATTGACAGGACGGCGCGTGAAGTCGCCCAGGCCCTACTTGGCGATAGGGAGTTGCCATTTGCAAAGCAGGTGGCAAGTCTATGACTTTGGATGTGATCCAGAACGCGATATGGTTTTTGGTCGCCGTTTTCGTACTGGTTACCTTTCACGAATTCGGCCATTTCGCAGTTGGTCGGCTGTTTGGGGTCGGTGTGGTGAAGTTCGCGATCGGGTTCGGTCGACCGCTTGTCAGATGGCGCCCCGCGAAGAGTGGAACCGAATACTCCATTGGGATCCTACCGCTGGGCGGTTACGTTAAGTTCGTTGACGAGCGGGAGGATAAGGTCCCTGAGGATCGAATCAGACAGGCGTTTAACCGTCAGACCTTGGCGGTGCGCTCTGCAGTCGTGGTAGCGGGGCCGGTAGCCAATTTCTTGTTGGCATTCCTACTTTACTGGTTGGCTTTTGGGATTGGGGTCACCGGTGTTCAGCCTGTGGTAGGAGAGATCCTATCTGACAGTGCGGCAGAGTCGCTCGGCATCTCGATCGGTGACACTCTGGTAGCGATCGATGGTCGAGCTGTGAGGAGTTGGGGGGAGCACCGCTATTATCTTCTGGATCGAGTCAGGCAGAGGGCCGTTGTGGAGCTTGAAGCGTCGACGATACAGGGGGGTCGAAAAGTCGTTCGCATAGATACTGGCCGATTCGCCACGGACCGAATACAGCCGTTTGTACTCGAGAGTATTGTGGGAATATTACCTCTCATACCCCCAGTCATTGGAGAGATTGTGCCGGATCACCCGGCGGCAGAAGCTGGGCTGCAAGTGGGTGATCGGATCCTGGCAATCGATGGCCGAGCGGTTCGCGGCTGGCGGGACATTGTCGAGATGGTGTCCGCAAAGCCTGGTCGGGATACGGTCTTTGTGATTCAACGAGGTGAGTCTGAACTGGCGTTCAGCGCTAAGCCGAAAGCCGTTGAGACAAACGGTGAGCGAATAGGGCGAGTTGGTATAGCCCCCTCCGGTTCTACGGCTGGTGTTCATGTGAGGTTCGGGCTTATTGAGTCCTTCTCCCGAGCGCTTGAGAACACCTGGTTCATGGGTCGTCTAACCATACAAATGATCGTGATGATGGCCTTCGGAGAGGAGTCGACCCGTAACCTTGGCGGACCATTGTCGATAGCGAAGTATGCGGGGACATCGGCGGGCTTTGGGATTGTGCCATTTCTGATGTTCCTGGCCATTCTTAGTATCAGCTTGGGTATTCTCAACCTTCTGCCAATTCCAGTACTGGATGGGGGTCACCTGGTCTATTTTCTGATCGAAGCTGTAAAAGGCAGTCCGGTGTCTGACGTGGTGATGTATTGGGGCCAACAGATCGGATTCGGGATTATTGCTGTCCTGATCGGTCTTGCGCTCTATAATGACGTGCTGAACATTTTTGGGTAGGGTATAGATGACTTTCTGGCCCCGTGTTTGCTTGCCGCCCGGCGTAAGCGTCGTGGCGCTATTTCTGACTTTTCAGTCATGGGCGCTTGAACCATTTGTTGTGACTGACATTCGGGTCGAGGGGATTCAGAGGATCGAGTCCGGTACGGTGTTCAATTACCTACCGATCAAAGTTGGTGATCAAGTTGATGACAAGATCGCCCGGGAATCGATCCAGATCCTGTTCGGCACAGGGTTCTTTAATGATGTTGAACTCAAGCAGGATGGTCAGGTTTTGGTGGTTGTTGTCACGGAGAGACCCTCAATTGCTTCGATCGAATATTCCGGGAACAAAGATGTCCGGGATGAAGCGATAGAAGAGGCCCTGACCTCTACTGGCCTAACGGAAGGGCAGATATTTAACCAGCCACTCCTCGAGAGGCTTGTTCAAACGATAAGAGAGCGATATTTTTCAAGAGGACGATACTCGGCTATCGTGGTTCCGACAGTAACCCCGCTTGAGAGAAACAGAGTCGCTATCAAGGTTCAGATCGATGAAGGGCGGGTCGCAAAGATACGTAAGCTACGGATCATTGGAAATGAGAGCTTCGACGATGGAGAACTACTTGATCTTCTAGAGCTGGGAGAAGATTCATGGTTGGGCTTCCTTTCTTCGGAAAGCAAGTACTCAAAAGAAAAGCTGAACGCGTCGCTGGAGGCAATGCGAAGTTTCTACTTGGACAGGGGTTATATGACCTTTGAGATCGCCTCTACTGATGTCACGATAAGTCAGAACAAGCAGGATATCTTCCTGGCCATCAATGTAGTTGAAGGGGATCTGTATCGGATCGGCCAGGTCGACTTAGAGGATGCCAGGGGGATTCTTAAGGACGGATTGTTCGAGCGGCTAAGACCGCAGTCCGGAACGCCGTTTTCAAGGCGAACGGTCATTGAAGCTCGAACGGAATTGGAAAATTCTCTGGCGGACGTCGGATTCGCATTTGCTAACGTCAATGCGATTCCGGATATAGACGAAAAAGAAAAAACTGTAAGTTTCAATTTCGTAGTCGACCCCGGGCCAAAGGTTTACGTGCGACGCATCAACATTCGAGGCAACACCTCGACCCGGGACGATGTGGTCAGGCGCGAAATGCGCCAGTTGGAAGGATCGGAGTATTCGGCCGCCGACATCCGACGGTCCAAGGAGCGAATCAAGCGACTGGGGTTCTTCGATGATGTGAGCATCGATATTCCAGCTGTGCCCGGAACCGTTGACCAGGTTGATGTTAACGTCACTATATCCGAGCGTGCTACTGGGAGCTTTCTATTTGGTGTCGGTTATTCTGGTTCTGACGGGTTGATTCTCCAGGCTGAGGTTAATCGAGAAAATCTCTTTGGCTCGGGACGCCAAGTGAAATTCAAGATCGATCACTCCGATATCAACAAGATCTATGATATCGGTTATACCAATCCCTATTTCACGCCAGATGGCATAAGCCTCGGGTTTTTTGCGGAACTGGAAGATATAGATACAGCAAAAACCACCAGTGCAGACTACATCTCGGACACAGTCAGCGTCGGCGGGCGGACGAGAATACCCGTCAGCGAGCACAACGCGTTCCATATACGAGCCGGTTACGAGCAGATAGAACTTGAGGCGACCGAGTCCACGCCAACAGAGTATTCTTCCTTTATTGATCGTTTTCCGGAAAGTGATAATTACACGCTGACCGCAGGTGTAACCCGAGACACGAGAGACAGTATTTTTTTTCCGGCTAAAGGTTACTTCCGACGTGCATCAGCCGAGTTTGCCTTTCCGGGTAGCGATCTGGAGTATTACAAATTAACGCTGCGTGGCCGTTGGTACCGATCGGTTACCGACAATCTGGTCATCAGTCTGAAAGGCAATCTAGGCTATGGCGATGGCTATGGCGATTCCAGTGAGTTGCCGTTCTTTAAGAATTACTACGCGGGCGGGCCAGGTACAGTGCGTGGATTCGACTCGCGTTCGTTGGGGCCACGTTCTGCCGGACTGGTGGATGACCCGTTGGGTGGGACCAAGCGACTGGTTGCCAGCACAGAAGTGTTTTTTCCGGTCCCAGGTATGAAGGATTCCCGGGATCAGCGGTTGAGTTTTTTCCTCGATGCCGGCCAGGTTTTTGGCAGTGATGAAAGTGTTCACCTGCAGGAACTTCGTTACGGTACTGGCATCAGTTTTAACTGGTTCTCGCCGGTCGGTCCGCTAGCTCTATCCTACGCAATGCCGTTCAATGACAAAACTGGCGATGATGTGGAAAAACTTCAATTCACGCTGGGGGCGTTGTTTCGGTGACCCCGCTACGAGTTAGGGTGAGGTGACATGAATCAGCTTTTTCGATTGGTCATCGGCGGGCTTCTGCTAGCCTGCTTCCAGCAACCAGTATTGGCCGANGATATAAAGATCGGATTTGTCGATCCGGTTAGACTGCTCGAGCTCTCGCCACAGGGAGAAAAAGCACTTCGATTGCTGGAACAGGAATTTGGCCCACGAGACAAGGTGCTGATTGATCTGAGAGAAAATATTCTGAACATGGAAAGAGATCTTGAGAAGAATCGCCTGGTCATGCAGATCACCGAAACCCAGAAGAAACAACGGGAAATTGATGTTCTTAAACGAAAATTAAAACGTGAACAGGAAGAGGCTCGGGAAGACTACAACCTGCGGAGAAACGAAGAGCTTGGCAGGTTGCAAAGATTGGTCCGCGAAACGATCGTGGAGATCGCAAAGGAAGAGGGATTCGACCTGATAGTTGAACAGGCAGTGTACGTGAGCGGGCGAATCAATCTAACGGAACGGGTGCTGGAGCGACTTCAAAGTGATTGAGGGTTGTAGATGATACGCGAAGCGTGCCTGACGTAAACCAGTGACGATTCTGGACATCAATCGAATTAAAGAGGTACTTCCTCACAGGTATCCGTTTCTTCTCATCGACCGTGTCGTTGAAGTTGAGCCCGGTGTCAGCCTGACCGCGATAAAGAACGTAACTGCTAATGAGGCATTCTTTCAGGGTCATTTCGANCACAAACCAGTGTTCCCCGGTGTNCTGATGATNGAATGTATCGCTCAGGCATCGGCTGTACTCGCAAGCCTTATTCTTGGCGCCCAGGCGGANGGNAAAAACCTGTATCTTTTTGCGGGTGTCGATAAGGCACGATTCAGACGAGTCGTAGAACCGGGTGATCAGATGAAGATCGTGGCCAGATTCGTCGCTAGAAAAAAAGGTTTATGGCGCTGCCGTGGCGAGATCTGTGTAAACAACGAAATTGCCTGCTCTTCCGATGTCCTGTTTACCCACAGAGAGTTGAGGTGATTCATCAGACTGCGCTGGTGCACACCGGTGCTACCCTCGGTCACAACGTATCGGTCGGACCGTTCTCCATTATCGAGGACGGTGTTGTGCTTGGCGACGATAATTATGTAGGGCCCCATGTCGTAATCAAGAGCGGAACTGAAATTGGATCTGGCAACAGAATTTATCAATTCGCCTCCCTTGGCGAGGCGCCCCAGTACTCGGGCTACCGAAATGAAAATACGCAACTGTCGATCGGCGACCGAAATGTCATAAGGGAATACGCAACCCTTAATCGAGGCTCCCCCGCGGGGATTGGGGTTACCCGGGTTGGGAACGATAATTTTCTGATGGCCTACGTCCACATAGCCCATGACAGTGTCTTGGGCGACAGGACTATATTTGCAAATGGTGCGAGTTTGGCAGGCCATGTGAGCGTCGGGGATCACGCGATACTCGGAGGCTTTACGCTGGTCCATCAATTCTGCAGAATCGGCGAACATTCGATTACGGGTATCGGGGCCGTCTGCCTAAAGGATGTGCCACCTTTCGTTGTCGCTACGGGAAATGTTGCCGAGCCCTACGGGATCAACACCAAGGGTCTACGTCGCCGAGGGTTTTCAGAATCGGCGATTGCTGCGCTCAAACAGGCTTATCGATGCCTATATCGTTCCAGTAATGATTTGCAGACCGCGCTGGGAGAACTGCAGCTACTGGGTTCAAAGCATCAAGAGGTAGAGAAGCTGAGTTCGTTCGTAGAATCATCAGAACGCGGGATAATTCGCTGACCCCGCGGTTCACAGGTCCTTAGCGGGTGCACATAGCGGTAGTTTCTGGAGAAACTTCGGGAGACCAACTGGGTGGTGGTATCCTGAGAGCGCTCCGAGAGCGGATTCCAGAACTCAAGGTTTCTGGGGTTGGTGGTACGCAGATGCAGGCTGCGGGACTTGACTCGCTTTATACGATGGATGATATCTCTCTCATGGGAGTAGATGGGTTCATGAGAAAGATCCGACGAGCCCTTAGTATTCGTAAGGCACTGTATCATCGCTTTATCTCCGATCCCCCGGACATTTTTCTGGGCATTGACATACCGGATTTCAACCTGGCACTAGAAGGGCGTCTGAGAAGATCTGGGATACCGGCTGTTCACTTGGTCAGTCCTACGGTTTGGGCCTGCAGATCCTACAGAATCCATAGGATACGGAGGGCCGTTGACCATATGCTGGTTTTGTTTCCTTTTGAGGAAGCCTATTTTCGAGAACGCGGTGTACCAGCTACATTCGTGGGTCACCCGGCCGCTGACGAAATCCAGGAAGTTGATCGAGATGCTGCAAAGCAGCAACTATCGAACATGGGTGTATGTGCATCTGGTGAGATTGTTGCGTTGCTTCCGGGTAGCAGGGTATCTGAGATACGCCACCTTGCACCAGTCTTCATTGAAACAGCAACGCTCTTGACCCGCGTTCGCCCGGGAATACAGTTCGTGGTGCCATACGCAAATTGGGAAGTAGCTGATCAATTCGAAAAGATCTGTCCAAGCGGCAATCGACCGGAGAACATTCAGTGTATACAGGGTAACGCCCGCTTGGCTATGGCAGGGAGTGATTTGGTATTACTCGCTTCAGGCACGGCAGCATTAGAGGCGGCTCTTCTGGCCAGATCGATGGTGGTGGCGTACAAGGTTTCTGTGCTGTCGTACGCGCTAGCTAAAATGTTTGCAAGGGTCAAACACGTTTCAATGCCTAATCATCTGACCGAGANACCNATGGTGCCAGAGTATCTTCANGGGAGGGCAAAGCCNAGGGTTCTCACNCAAGAAATGGATCGATTGCTCTCTGACATTTCGACGCGTACCAAGATAGAGGATTCCTTCAGGAGTCTCAGTAAAATATTGAAAAATGATGCGTACGAAGTTGTGGCAGACAAACTAATGGACATTGTCGGTGTGCGCGCGTGATCGGTAGACTAATCGCAGGTGTCGACGAGGTAGGCCGGGGACCGTTGGCCGGGCCGGTAATTGCCGCTGCTGTAGTTTTCCCAGAAGANTTTTCTATCGAAGGTGTGAAGGATTCCAAGCAGCTCTCAGNGTTCAGACGTGTGGCCCTTTCCAGGGAGATACGTCGTCGCTCTTGCGCTTGGGCAATTGGGGCAGCTACCGTATCGGAAGTAGAAGAGTGTAATGTTCATCACGCATCAATCAAAGCAATGCGACGGGCGCTGACCGGTTTGCCGATTCGGCCAGTTTATGTGTTTGTTGATGGAACGCATTTCCCGGATGTCGGCATACCTGGAGAAGCTATTGTCAAAGCAGATAGGGATATACCCGTNGTCTCTGCCGCGTCAATCCTGGCTAAAGTTGTCCGGGACCAGATCATGATCGATTTGAATTCACGGTTTCCCGGTTACGGTTTTANTCAACACAAAGGCTATCCGACGAAGGCGCATATCATGGCGCTACAGGCGATTGGGCCCTGTAAAATACACCGCAGAAGTTTTGCTCCGGTTAAGGCAGTCTTGGGGGTGGAGCGATGAGTCCTGAAGGTTGTCCAGTTGAATAACAGTCCAGCGCCTTTCGTTCACCTGGATATACACACGGCCTATTCCTTGGGGGAAGGTATAGTTCGTGTTGAAGAACTTGCTAAACAAGCCAGTGCTGCGGGAATGCCAGCAATCGGAATTACAGACACGCTCAATGTTTACGCTGCGGTCAAGTTCTTCCAGGCCTGCCTCAGATATGGTGTCAAGCCTCTCCTCGGGGTCGATGTCGAGGTCAATGAAGGTGGTGGAAAAGGTCTGGGCCAACTTATTCTGTTGTGCAAGAATAACGCCGGATATAGAGCAATTTGTGAACTGCTGACAGATGCCTACACATCAGGAGTCTCCGGAACGACCGTTCTAATTGGTCGAGAAAAGATCGAATCACTAGCTGAGAATCTGATTGCAATATCGCCTGGAATAGACGGTGAGATCGGAAGATTGTTGAAGCTAGGCAAGCAGGATGATGCTAACCAGGTAATCAAATACTATTCAAGCGTTTTCCCGGATTCTTTCTATGTTGAGATTACGCGAACGGGTCAAGTCGGTGAGGAAGAGTTTGAAGCCCAGGCGCTGAAATTTGCGAAANATTTNCAGGTGCCCCTGGTCGCAGGTAACGTCGTTCGATTTCTTCAAAAAGATGATTTTGTCGGACACGATATTCGGGTGTGCATAGCTCGAGGCAGCACACTGGATGATCCCCGCCGTTCTCGGAACTACACCGAGTCTCAATACTTGAAATCTGCTGAGAATATGAGCCGGTTGTTCCGCGACATTCCATCGGCCTTAAAGAACACGGTTGAAATTGCCAAACGCTGCAACGTGTTTTTCGANCTTAAAACTACGCATATGCCTGCATACCCGTCTTTTAGGGAATCCACTGAGGAAGAGTTACTCGTTAATAACTCAAACAGTGGTCTTAGGCGGAGGATTGATGCTGGACAGGTATCAGAAACAGAATCTGAGACCTATAACCAGAGACTGAATCGTGAGATCACTATCATCACTCAGATGGGGTTCTCCGGGTACTTTCTGATCGTTGCGGATTTTGTTAAGTGGGCGTCAGATAATGAGATACCAGTCGGTCCAGGCCGTGGTTCTGGAGCCGGTTCACTGGTCGCCTATGTGCTTGGCATTACACAAATAGACCCGATTCGATATGGCCTGCTTTTCGAGAGGTTTCTTAATCCAGAGAGGGTCTCGCTTCCAGACTTCGATATCGATTTCTGCATGAATGGCAGAGATCGGGTCATCGACTATGTGGCAAAGAAATATGGTACGGATCGTGTTGCCCAGATCATAACCTACAACACCCTCGCTGCCCGTGCGGTGGTGCGTGACGTAGGTCGAGTCATGGGCCAACCTTATGGTTATTGTGATTCCCTGGCGAAAATGATTCCATTTGAAGTCGGGATGACCTTGGATAAAGCGCTTGAACAAGATGAGGGATTCAAGTCCAGGTACAGCTTAGAGGTTGATGTTGCCCAGCTCGTCGACAATGCAAAACGGCTCGAAGGACTCCCTCGGAATGCCGGTAAACATGCCGGTGGGCTGGTGATCGCGCCGCAGTCGATCACCCGTTATACGCCGCTTTACTGGGAACCCGGAATGAATCAGCCGGTGACTCAGTTTGATAAGGATGACCTTGAGGCAATCGGACTTGTAAAGTTCGATTTTCTGGGCCTCAGGACGCTGACAGTCATCGACCGGGCGATGAAGGACGTCAATCGTATTCGCAAAAATCGTTCATTGGGGAACATTCGACTGGAAGATCTGCCGCTCGACGACCCAAAAGTATATGAGGCGGTGTCTAACGGAAAAACCTCGGCACTATTNCAGTTGGAATCTCGCGGGATGCAGGAGTTGATTCAACGCCTCAAACCTGATCATTTTGAGGAACTCATTGCGCTGGTGGCTCTTTTCCGGCCTGGCCCATTACAGTCTGGGATGGTTGATGACTTCATTGATAGGAAACATGGGCGAGAAAAGGTACGTTATCCCCACCCNGCGTTGGAAGAGATCCTGCAGCCCACNTACGGTGTGATCCTGTACCAGGAACAGGTCATGGAGATCGCTCGCGTGTTGTCCGGCTATACACTCGGGTCCGCGGACCTATTACGCAGGGCNATGGGGAAGAAGAAACCAGAAGAGATGCGCGATCAGCGGAAGGCTTTTATCGATGGCGCTTTAGAAAGACAGGTCGATATCGAAAATGCCGGCTACATCTTTGATCTTATTGAAAAATTCGCCGGCTATGGATTCAACAAATCTCACTCGGCAGCTTATGCTCTTTTGAGCTACCAGACCGCCTGGCTTAAAACCTATTATCCTACTGAATTCATGGCAGCCTCTCTTTCGGCAGATATGGAACACACGGAGAAGATCTTCGTTTTGGTTACTGAGTCAAAGCGAATGGGGCTGAAAATTCTACCACCAGACGTTAATGAGTCAGACTTCGCTTTCAAGGTAGAAGCGAGCGGAANGATCCGCTATGGTCTTGGTGCCATAAAAGGAGCGGGTGANAAGGCTATTGAGAGCNTGGTCAGTGAGAGAGCCGTGAATGGATCGTATCTGGACTTGTACTCTCTCTGCCGGCGAGTTGATAGTCAAAAGGTCAACAAGAAGGTGTATGAAGCGCTTATCATGTCGGGTGCCCTGGATGCTCTGGAATGTAACAGGGCGGCAGCGCTGGCAAGCCTGCCCACGATCATCGACCTGGCAGGACAGCTTGCCGAAAATCGCAGTTCAGGACAAAACGATATGTTCGGTCTGTCGGACGTGTCACCACCTTCGGTTTGTGAGGATCAAGTAGAGCCGTGGTCAGAGAAGAAAGCGCTCGANCACGAGCATCAAAGCCTGGGGCTCTATCTCACCGGGCACCCGGTGGAACACGCACAGAAGGAACTNGCGGAAATCATCAGTGGCAGGATATCCAGTATAAACCCGGTGCCTAAAAGGCGTGTTGTATTGTCTGGACTGGCAAGGGCANTACGGNTCTTCAACAATCGTAAAGGGGAAACTGCTGCCTTTTTTACGCTCGATGACGGGGCGGCGACGGCGGATATCAGTGTGGTTTCGAGTTTGTTCCAGAGAGTCAGAAGCGTAATTCAAATGACCAGGCTGATTGTCGTGATAGGTGACTGTAGCCTTGATGAAACGAGTGGGCAGGTTCGGCTTGATGCTGAGCAGATTCTGTCTCTGGCGCAGATTCGTGAATCTGCCCTTCGGCAGTTGACGGTGGCGTTTGTGCCCAAAAGCGATGTCAGGGTAAAAACGCGACAACTCCAGAGTCTACTCGATAGTTATCGCCCAGGCCGAACTGCGGTCCAGATTCGCTATGGCAACCAGCATAGCGACGAGATTTGTATTGCACTCGGACCAACCTGGTGTGTCAACCCGGAAGAGGAACTTATTGATCGACTTTGCGATGCCTTTGGCGTCGACTCAATTGAGTTTGGATACGACCGGCAGTTTTTTGGAAGTGGGCGTTNCCTGGAATCGTCACGAGCGGCTTAGGGGCCAAGTAACAAGCAGGTAAAATACGATGAATCAGACCGGCGTGTCGAGCTAACGTGGAACAATTTCTGGAATTTGAGCGTCCGATAGAAGATCTCGAGGCAAAGATTGCGGAGCTACGCAGGGTCAGCGAGNCGCAGGATGTGAATCTCAGTACGGAGATCAGTCGACTGGAGATCAAAAGTCGTAAGCTCACCAAAGACATATTTTCATCGTTGACTCCATGGCAGGTAACCCAGTTGGCTCGACACCCGAGCCGTCCCCACACTCTCGATTACGTCGATCTGATCCTGTCTGATTTTCAGGAACTCCACGGAGACAGGATGTTCTCTGACGATCGATCCATCGTAGCCGGCCTCGNGCGGCTTGATNATAAGGGCGTCGCTCTCATTGGGCATCAAAAAGGCCGGGATACCCGCGAGAAGNTTTCCAGAAACTTCGGTATGCCACGGCCGGAAGGNTACNGTAAGGCNCAGAGAATAATGAAGCTGGCCGGAAGATTTGGATTGCCATTGATTACCCTGATTGACACGCCCGGTGCCTACCCCGGAATAGGCGCCGAGGAACGGGGACAGAGTGAAGCGATCGCTCGTAGCCTTTCGATCATGGTGGATCTCGAGGTTCCGATCATCTCGGTAGTGATCGGGGAGGGGGGCTCGGGTGGTGCGCTGGCAATCGGNATCTGTGATCGGCTGCTGATGCTGGAACACTCAACCTATTCTGTGATTTCCCCAGAAGGTTGTGCATCTATATTGTGGAAAAATACTGAGAAAGCACCTAATGCTGCAGCGGCGATGAAGCTTACATCNGTAGAGCTCANCAAGGAGGGNCTNGTGGATGAAGTTATTCGAGAACCACTTGGTGGTGCNCATCGTAAGCTTGACGAAACCGCAAACAGTTTGAAGGAGACCCTTAAACACCACCTCGAAGTGGTCTGTGAATGGACAGTTTCCGAATTAATGGAACGTCGCCACCAACGCCTGCGGTCTTTTGGGCGCTTTGAGAACAAGAGCTGATTTTGTCTGACCAGCTCAGGGCCAACGCACTGAGTGCTCGACTGAAGCGATTTGTTGTCGATTTGGATCGAAAGCGGTTGTTTGTTGCATACAGCGGAGGTATAGANTCAACCGTACTACTGCATGCATTGTGGCGACTCCAGNAGCACTTTGAGCTGGAGCTCGTCGCACTGCATGCCGATCACCAGTTGCAAGAGACCTCCGGCGAGTGGCATCTGCATTGTCAGGCATTCTGCTTAAATCTTGGTATTCCATTTCGTGCCCGACGATTCACAATCAGAGATATTCGCAGCAAGGGAGTAGAGGCCGCTGCCAGAAGTACACGTTATGACTGGTTCCTGGCACAAACCGGGGGAGCGACACTGGTCACTGGTCACAATCAGGATGATCAGGCCGAGACCGTTCTTTTCCGGCTGGTGCGGGGGTCGGGCGTCGATGGGCTTGCGGCCATCGCTCCGGTGTCAGAGCTTGGAGGTAGTCTTATAGTACGACCGTTGCTGGGCGAATCGCGGGCCGACATTACTGCCTATGCAAAGTACTACCACCTGGTATTTGTAAAGGATGATACCAATTGCGACGTCAGTATTGATCGTAACTACATTCGCCACCGGATTCTGCCGTTATTTCGAACACGCTGGCCCGCGGCGGAAAAGACAATAGCCCGAACGG
Organism: Pseudomonadota bacterium; assembly: GCA_002718155.1. Classification (GTDB taxonomy): domain Bacteria; phylum Pseudomonadota; class Gammaproteobacteria; order Arenicellales; family UBA868; genus UBA9619. The sequence goes on along the minus strand of PBDS01000014.1, from coordinate 43,690 downwards.
CGGACCATCTCCAAAACCAGCGGATACTCAGGACCAAAAATGCACGAGCAGATTTGCAAGCCTGTCATTCAGATTCGACGGCATGCATTCTTGGCGACTTTGGCAGGTTGAGACTCGATCATTTGATCGGACTAGGGGCTGTTGGTATGGCCGGTGTCCTTCGGTACTGGGTACGGAAACATGGAATGGAAGTGCCCAACACCAGGCGGTTGATGGAACTGATACACCAGATCAGTTCCGGTGGTCGTTCTCGTAGGAGTGCTATGCGCTGGCGGGATGGGGAGATTCGATCGTACCGCTTACACCTGTACCTGATCCCGGTTCAACCGCAACCTTGTTTTCGAGGGAGCTTGGCCTGGTCGGCCGGAAAGCCCATCGATATTAGCGAGGCAGGGATAAGATTGCGACCTGTGCGAAAGCAGGGCCGGGGGCTGAGAATATCTGTTCCCGGGGAAGCTGGGTTGACACTGGACTGGAGGGCTAAAGCGGAAATGATCCAGCCCGTCGGTTCGGCTCACAGACGCTCGGTAAAGAAGCTATTTCAACAAGCAGGTATACCGCCCTGGGAAAGGATTCGTATGCCGAAGCTATATCTAGGGGAAAAATTGGTCTGTATCCCGGGCCTGGTGGTTGATCGGGAATTTGCGGCCCAGGGCCTTGATATGGGTATTGAGATACTTATCGACCCATTAATTGCTCCTTCTAGTGACCCCAATCATGAGATTGCCGTTGTTCAACGTTGCGGTGTCTGGTAACCTAGCGTTCCGTCAGGTATGGCGGAGCGCGCTGAACAGGGCGCGTGCAGAGATCCCCTCTCGCTCATTCCTCACAGTCGTNTCGTTAACGGAAAATTCAGGTCAAGTACACGCGGTGTACCGGACGGAAAGATGACCAAGTACGCATTTATAACGGGAGGTGTCGTCTCATCGCTGGGTAAAGGCATCTCGGCCGCTTCTCTCGGTGCACTGCTGGAAGCCCGAAAATTGCGGGTCACGCTGGTAAAGCTGGATCCGTATATCAATGTGGATCCAGGCACNATGAGTCCNATTCAGCATGGTGANGTCTTCGTAACTGANGATGGTGCGGAAACAGATCTTGATCTCGGGCATTACGAACGATTTGTCAGGACACAAATGACCGAGGCCAATAATTTTACCACCGGGCAGATCTATGAACGTGTCATTCGCAAGGAGCGGCGTGGTGACTANCTGGGCGGCACCGTGCAGGTCATCCCACACATCACTAACGAAATTAAGGATTCGATAAAAGCTGCCGGGATCGGTTTTGATGCATGCCTTGTTGAGATTGGTGGTACGGTGGGTGACATCGANTCACAGCCGTTCTTAGAAGCCATCCGCCAGATGAGAATCGAAGAAGGGCGGCGGAGCACCGTATTTCTACATCTGACCCTGATCCCGGAGTTATTCTCGGCCGGTGAGATCAAAACAAAGCCAACCCAACACTCAGTAAAGGAGTTGCGAAGTATCGGTATTCAACCCGATATTCTGATCTGTCGAACCCGCCATCCATTACCCGATGACGCAAGAAAGAAAATCTCCCTATTTACCAATGTTGATGAGGCAGCGGTCATTTCGGCCGAAGATGTCGACNACATCTACTCTATTCCCCGCCGCTACCATGAACAGAAGTTGGATCATCTTGTCGTNGATCACCTTGGACTGCGAAATGACCGAGCTGATTTGGCCGAATGGGATCGTGTTGTCGAAACTCAGTCAAGCCCACGCCGGGAGATCACCATCGCAATGGTAGGAAAGTATGTCAGCCTAACCGAATCCTATAAGTCTCTCTCAGAAGCGCTGACCCATGCCGGAATCTTCAACAGGTGTCGTGTNAACGTCAACTATGTTGATGCTGAGATTCTGGAGGATGGGGATCTGAGCAGTTTGGATGGTGCCGATGCTATTCTTGTCCCCGGTGGTTTNGGTCTTAGGGGGACAGAAGGGATGGTCGCTGCGGTTCGTTATGCCCGCGAAAAGTTGATTCCATTTCTGGGTATCTGCCTTGGTCTACAGATAGCGGTCATCGAGTACGCAAGAAACGTGCTTGGCTTGACCGATGCCCATAGCACTGAACTGAAACACGACTGTAGGCATCCCGTTATTGCACTCGTGACGGAGTGGATCAACGAAGAAGGTGTCAAAGAGAACAGGGATAGCCAAGCCGACCTGGGCGGCACGATGCGTCTTGGTGCACAGTCTGTTGTCCTGAAAGAAGGCAGTAACTGTTTTGAGATCTACAGAGAGTCGGAAGTGCGGGAGCGACACCGCCATCGGTATGAAGTCAACAATCATTATGTCAAGCGATTAGAGGGGGAAGGTCTTTCTGTGGCTGGGCGGTCAGCGGATGATCTTGTCGAGATGGTCGAGATCTCTACCCATCCCTGGTTCATAGCCTGCCAGTTTCACCCTGAGTTCACCTCGACACCCAGGGATGGACACCCGCTCTTCTCCCGCTACATCGAGGCCGCTGCGCTTTACCGTGATCAACAACTGCCAAGGGAGGCTGCTACGCGGTGAAGCTGTTTGGTCGATCGATCGGCCTAAGCGAGCCNTTTTTCCTAATCGCGGGTCCCTGCGTCATAGAATCGAGGGAATCTGCGCTTCAGATCGCCTTGAAGCTGCGGGAGATCGCAGACCGNCTCGACCTGTTGATCATCTTCAAGTCGTCTTTTGATAAAGCCAACCGTACATCTGATGAGAGCTACAGAGGCCCGGGNTTGGCCGAGGGCCTCGACATACTCCAAAATATAAAGGAAAAGACTGGTTTACCAACGTTAACGGATGTTCATTCTGTCGATCAGGTCGGGCCTGTTTCCCAGGTCGTGGATGTTATGCAAACACCGGCTTTTCTGTGCCGGCAAACGGACTTGATAAAAGCTGTTGCAGCGTCAGGAAAACCGGCGAATATCAAAAAAGGCCAGTTTCTCTCACCGTACGAGATGAGGTCGGTCGTTGCAAAGGCGCGTGCCGCTGGCGGCGATTGTGTAATGGTCTGTGAGCGCGGTAGTTCTTTTGGGTACAACAATCTCGTTGTCGATATGCGGTCCTTGCAGATCATGTCCGAGTTCGGCTGCCCGGTCGTCTTTGATGCGACTCACTCTGTGCAGTTACCGGGGCAGGGTGGCAACCGGTCNGGGGGCCAACGGGAGTTTGTGCCGGTGCTTACCCGGGCGGCTGTCGCAGCCGGAGTGTCAGGTGTCTTCATGGAGGTCCACCCGGATCCTGACAGGGCGATGAGCGATGGNCCGAATTCCTGGCCGTTGGAACAGTTGCCGGACTTGCTTCATATGCTGATGTCGATNGACAAGGTCACGAAGGGAGCCTCAGGCGATGGCCACTGATGCGATGACTAAACCCCCTGCCCGTTGGGCACTTTCAGGAGGGCGATTTTGGATACGGGGATAGTAGCTGTGAGGGCNGTAGAGATTCTTGATTCGCGGGGTAATCCGACAATCCAGGCCGATATTTGGTTGGAAGATGGTATGCAGGGTACTGCGGCAGTCCCGTCGGGGGCTTCCACCGGCTCGCTGGAGGCGGTAGAACTGCGCGATAAGGACAGTAGTCGGTATTTCGGCAAGGGGGTNCTGGAGGCTGTTGCTAATGTAAATGGAGAGATCTCCAGTCACTTGCTCGGTCGCGATGCCTGTGATCAGGAGACCCTTGATCGATCTCTTCTAGAGCTCGACGGAACCCCCAACAAGGAACGGCTGGGCGCTAACGCCATATTGTCCGTTTCCTTGGCAGCGGCTAAGGCTGCTGCAGCCAGTCGCAGACTGCCACTTTATAGACATCTGGCGGAACTGTTCGGCAACAGAAACCCGAATACCCTACCAGTTCCTCAAATGAACATTCTCAATGGCGGTGCCCACGCTGACAACCAGGTCGATTTTCAGGAATTNATGATTCTCCCAGTTGGTGCGAGTAGTTTTTCTGAGGCTGTCAGGATNGGTGCCGAGATTTTNCATACCCTGCGGGGGATCCTTATTGGTAAGGGGCTAAACACCGGAATNGGNGATGAAGGAGGCTTTGCTCCGGAATTGAATTCAAATGAGGAAGCGGCAAACCTCGTCCTGGAAGCGGTGGNAAAAGCCGGATTCGAGTTGGGGACGCAAGTATCTCTTGGTCTCGATGTTGCGAGTTCAGAGTTTTATGAGCAGGGCAGATATAAGCTGGTCGGCGATGGTTGTGACTACGGTACGGAGGAATTCATTGAGTTTATGAGTGGATGGATTGATCGGTTTCCGATCATCACTATCGAGGACCCGTTGGCCGAAACAGATTGGTCTGGCTGGGAAGCCATTACCCGCAGGCACAGTTACGATTTGCAGTTGACCGGAGATGATCTNTTCGTAACTAATCCTGAAGTGCTACTTCGGGGAATCGCTCGGGGCGCTGGCAATTCTATATTGATCAAGCTTAACCAGATAGGAAGNCTTAGCGAAACTCTGGAGGCCATACGCATAGCCCAGGAGAATAATTACGGAGTGACTNTCTCCCACCGCTCGGGAGAGACAGAAGACACAACGATTGCGGACCTGGCAGTTGCAACGGGTGCGGGGCAGATTAAAACCGGCTCACTATGTCGATCGGAAAGAGTCGCAAAGTACAACAGATTGATGTTGATAGAGATGATGCTTGGATGTACCGCCCGCTACGCTGGCCCGAGCGGATTTCCGCACACCGCCCAAAACTCCTGATAGCGAGCTATCGGACTGAACGTCTTTAACCGAGATGTCTACAAGAGTACTCGCTGGTGTCCTGTTGTTGCTGTTTGTCCTCCTGCAATATGCGTTGTGGGCAGGTAAGAACAGTGTCCTCGACCTTGTGCGGCTGCGTTCCACGCTGGAAGACCTGACGACGCAGAACCAGTCACTACGCGATCGAAACGATCGTTTACACGCCGACGTTGTCGATATCAAAAGCAGGCTCAGCGCAATTGAAGCTCAAGCGCGCTCAGAACTGGGATTCCTAAAACCTGGAGAGACCTATTATCAAGTGATCGAAACAACTGCGCCGAAAGAATAGGCTACCGAAACAGTGGATTAACGAGATTCACTGATATTGTAGGGAAGCTTCAGCCTGCGAATTTCAGGGCCGCCGGGTTCTTTCGCGTGGTAGGGAGTGTCGGTCTCCTGAAAGTCCGAAACCGACATAAGTAGTTCAGAAGGTCTGTCTTCTAGAATAGCAGAAGAGACAACAGTACCACTCTTGGCTCCGGATTCGTCGGCGTAGATTGCCTCTCCAGGTAGAAAGGCACTCGACTGTGATGACCGGCCACGCACCATCCGCTGTTTGACTTTGCCGAGATAACGCATTCGGGCAACTATCTCCTGGCCAGGGTAACAACCTTTTTTGAAGCTTACTGCATCGATCAAGTCAAGGTTGATGTTTTGCGGGGTAAAAAGACCGCTGGTGGAATCGGTTACGGAAGGGATGCCTTTTTGTATCTGCAGCAATGACCAGTAATCCGATCCCAGTGGAACGGGGTCGGTAGGAAGACTGGACCAGCAAGCGGCAAGATCATCTGATCTACCGGTGACCAATATGCACGGAAACGGGCCAGATTCCGCTCCTTGTGCGATGTCAGATCCGAATGCTGAACACGCATGCACATCACTGGTTGACGCCAGTATATCCTGGATATCGAATCCACCGACACACATGATTGCGGTCTCTTCAGAGTGTGTAATCATGACATCGGCCCGCAACACGTACATACGGAGTCGGGACAGCAGTGCGTCTGCGACGGAGTGGTGGGTGACCAGCTGGATTGCCTCGGCTGTCCTGTATAACCTTAAGGATGCAAGAACGCGCCCTTTGGGATTGCAGTAAGCGCCCAGCAGGAACTGGTTTTCAGACAGGTTTCTGAGATCACAAGTTAACTGGCTCTGCAAGAACTCGATCGTATCCTTGCCGGTGCAGGACAGTACAACCTCCTCGCTGCAGGGGATGACGAAATTGGCGGGAAGCCCTGTTACGGGGGGCTCTGGGTCGCGGTAGAAAACCGATCGATGGCTAGGCTCGAGATGTCCACCCCGGCGTTCGATGTAGGCCTGCCATTTGGAATTCATAAGGTTCAGACGGCGTACTTGCCTGGCTTATTCACTTCGCCCACCTGTCCAGTCGCCAATCGCCTGACCTGCTAGTTGCCATAATCATCGTGATGCAGGTTCGCCAAGGGCGCCGGAGTCTACTCTAGAATATAGAATCTTCAAAGTTGTATTATAGAATCAATCAAGGGAGAATCGACCCGCAAATAGTGGCCGAAAAGGCGTTGCCAGGGGAGAGTGACAGCAGTTCGGACACAATCGATAGGCACTGGCCGTCTAGAATATCCAGTGCCTGGGTAGTATAAAGGGACGGTCGATCCCAGACGATAGATTCACCCGGAAGAACAGAAAACGTTGCATAGATATTCGAGCAGTCCGCNGTCTTTTTNNTGCTGGAGCATCGCTTGACCGTTTCCTGATTATGCCTCTCAGACAACGCCCACTCTCGCCCCATCTGCAGGTGTACCGGCCCCAGTTGACCTCCGTGCTGTCGATACTGCATCGCATGTCGGGTATTGTCCTTTCTGCAGGTCTGTTGATGATGTCAGGTTGGGTCGTAGCGCTGGCTCTTGGTGAATATGCCTTTGATTGCTGGAATCGGGTCATCGGATCGGTTCTAGGCCAGTTGTTTGTCGCTGGATGGGTNCTGAGTCTGTACTACCACCTTGCTAATGGAGTACGACATCTGCTTTGGGACCTGGGGTATTGTCTGGAACTTCCATTGGTGTACTTAACGGGTAAGCTGGTTATCGGAGTATCCGTTCTGCTGACTGTGTCGACACTGGTTCTTCTACTGGGTAGTTAATCATAAGAATGGACGCTGAACGAGACCCCGCGATGGAAAGTAAATCCAGATCTGGTGTCGCGCACTGGCGATACCAGCGCTACACGGCGATCTTGCTGGTGCCATTGTGCTTATGGCTCATGATCAGCGTGATGCGGGGGGTCGGACAGGGTTATTCGGCAGCGATCGAATGGCTCCAATCCCCTATCATTGCCGGNCTCTTCATCGTAGGGTTCATGGCTCTATACCTCCACGCAATGCTGGGAATCCAAGCCGTTGTGGAGGATTACGTGGCGGATGTAGGGCGGCAAGNGATTCTGNTCCTCACGGTCAGAGGGGTAACTCTCGCCATCACCGCCATATCTGTTGTCGCGGTATTAGTGGTGACNATGAGTTAAGCAAGACATGTCTCACAAAAGTTACACGGTCATAGATCACGCTTACGATGTAGTGGTAGTCGGAGCCGGAGGAGCAGGCCTTCGTGCCTGTCTTGGGCTCGCAGAGAAAGGGATGAAGACCGCTTGTATCAGTAAAGTGTTTCCGACACGTTCACACACGGTCGCTGCGCAGGGTGGCATGAGTGCGGCTCTTGCGAATATGGGTGAAGATGACTGGCGCTGGCACATGTATGACACCGTCAAAGGGTCCGACTGGCTGGGTGATCAAGATTCCATAGCTTATATGTGTCGAGAGGCACCTGCCGCAGTTATAGAACTCGAGCATTACGGTGTGCCATTTTCTCGGACCGAAGATGGCACGATCTATCAGAGAGCCTTTGGCGGNATGACAACCCATTATGGAGAGGGCTTGGCGCAGAGGACCTGTGCCGCCGCAGATCGAACCGGGCACGCGATCCTGCACACGCTGTATCAGCAATCACTGAGACGCGATGCCGATTTTTTTATTGAATATTTTGCCCTTGATCTGATCATGGGAGATGGGGAATGCCACGGCGTGATGGCGTGGAGGCTGGAGGACGGCACTCTGCACCGGTTCATCAGCCCCGTTGTCATTCTGGCGACTGGGGGCTATGGGCGAGCCTACTTCTCTGCAACTTCTGCGCACACCTGTACCGGAGACGGCAACGGTATGGTTTTGCGAGCAGGTCTGCCACTTCAGGATATGGAATTNGTTCAGTTTCACCCGACCGGGGTCTACGGCTCAGGCTGCCTGATCACCGAAGGCGCTCGAGGTGAAGGTGCCTATTTGACCAATTCGGATGGTGAGCGATTCATGGAACGCTACGCGCCGAATGCAAAGGATCTGGCTTCTCGGGATGTTGTGAGCCGCGCCATGACCAAGGAAATACGTTCTGGTAAGGGAGTAGGCGAGGAGCAGGATCACTTGTTGCTACATCTTGAGCATCTGGGCTCTGCAGTCCTTCAAGAGCGTTTGCCGGGAATCACCGATACAGCTCGAATTTTTGCGGGAGTTGATGCAAATCGGGAGCCGATTCCTGTNTTGCCCACGGTTCACTACAACATGGGGGGAATACCGACTAACCTCTGGGGCGAGGTGTTAACCCTTGGNGAGGATGGTGGTGACGAAATTGTTCCAGGGTTGATGGCTGTAGGAGAAGCCGCTTGCGTCTCAGTCCATGGCGCAAACCGGCTTGGCTCGAACTCGCTACTGGATCTGATCGTGTTCGGTCGAGCAGCGGCGTTGAGAGCTGTTGAGATACTTGCCAGCGAAAACGCCAGACGGTCACCCGGTGATGTTGATAGTGACCCCATCATCGATCGAATAGATCGCTATCGTTACGCTTCAGGTGACCATTCAACAGCTCAGATCCGATTACGGATGCAGAGGACCATGCAGAACAATTGCTCCGTATTTCGTACTGGCGAAGTGCTAGCCGATGGTGTAAATGATTTGTCTACGATTCAGACGGATTTTGCCGATCTCTCGGTAAGTGATCGTTCGTTGATCTGGAACACAGATCTGGTAGAGACCCTTGAGCTGGATAATTTGTTGTCCCAGTCGGCCGTGACCTTGTGCGCTGCCGTGCAGCGGTGTGAAAGCCGGGGTGCACATGCCAGAGAAGATTTCCCGGAAAGAGACGATGANAACTGGCTGAAACACTCCCTGGTCTGGTTTGATGGAACAGGGCCGTCCCGGATCGATTACCGACCTGTGCAGCTTGAGCCCGAGNCCGATGATGTCGAGTCGATGCCCCCACAGGCTAGAGTCTACTGAGGTTCTAATATGGCTGAATTCCAGTTACCAAAGAACTCCAGGGTCGAGGAGGGTAAGCTTCATACTGCAGATGAAAGCAACAAGAACCTGCGCAGATTCGAGATCTATCGATGGGATCCAGATATGGACAACAATCCCAGGTTAGATTCCTATGACCTTGACCTGGATGAATGTGGGCCAATGGTCTTGGACGCGATCATCAAAATCAAGAATGAAATCGATCCGACGCTTACGTTCCGGCGTTCCTGTCGCGAGGGTATATGCGGATCCTGCGCNATGAACATCGATGGTGCAAACACTCTGGCGTGCACGATGCCGATCAAAGATATCAGGTCTACGGTTAAGATCTACCCGTTGCCCCACCTGCCCATCATTAAAGACCTTGTACCCGACCTGACTCATTTTTTCAGTCAATATGCCTCGGTTACGCCATGGCTACAGGCAGAAGATACCGACAATGATCAGGAACGGCTGCAGTCGGTTTCGGAACGTCAGCGCCTTGATGGGCTTTATGAATGTATTCTTTGCGCGTGTTGCTCCACCAGTTGCCCGAGTTACTGGTGGAACGGTGATCGCTACCTGGGCCCGGCTGCTCTTCTCCAGGCAAACCGATGGCTCTCGGACAGCAGAGACAGTGCTACCGACCGGAGATTGGATGAACTGGATGACTCATTTGGCCTCTATCGCTGTCGTACGATCATGAACTGCACTAGCGCCTGCCCGAAGGGCCTGAACCCAGCGAGAGCCATCAGTGAGATCAAGAAAATGCTCGCGACTCGGAAATGAGTCATGAGGCGAGAGGAGCGGTCGATGTTATTGTGGCGGTGTAGGCGAGGTGCACGCGAACTCGATGCTCTACTGACACCATTCACCGAGCAGCACTATGAGTCGATGCCCACCAGTCAACGTGCTGCGCTGGGCAGGTTGCTGAAACGACAGGATCCCGAGATTCTCGACTGGTTGTTCAACCGAACCCGGCCAGATGAACCAGAGCTTGGCGCACTTATAGATGCTATTCTTGAATTCAAAGTCAAGAAAAAATCACAGTCTCCCGAGACCGAGTGATATGGGAAAACTCGGTAACTGATGCAAAAAGTGCCCTAGAGTGGGTTCCACAAATATGGTGCAGGCAGAGGCCAGGGCTTCTTAAGTTATCCGAAGGCAGGACATTCTGTCTTTTTGGGGGAAGGTCGTACGGAGTTGTACACTGTGGCGAGTGGCGGTGTAGCTCTAGAGTGGTAGAATGCGCCGCCATGTCGAGACCAAGAGTGCTCATAGACGGCCATGCCGGCACTACCGGGCTGCGAATTCGAAGCTGGCTCACCGAACGCGATGATCTTGAGTTGTNGACACTCGATGATGCATCGCGAAAGTCAACGACAGCTAGACGGCAAGCAATTGCTGAATCGGATGTTTCATTGCTGTGTTTACCTGACGATGCTGCAGCAGAAGCTGCCGGATGGGCAAAAGAGAGTGGCTCGCGAGTAATCGACGCGAGCTCGAACCATCGGATAGCTGATGGATGGGTATATGGTCTGCCGGAATTGGAACCTGAGCAACGTGCTGCAATTAGGGGGGCTCAGTACGTCACAAACCCAGGTTGTTATCCCTCCGCATTTATCTTGCTTCTGCGTCCTCTTCTCGATGCGAATTTGCTGGCACCGGATGCACCGGTNTCCTGTCACGCATTGTCAGGATATAGCGGGGGTGGCCGGTCGCTTATCGAACGTTGGGAATCAAACAAGGGTCTGAAACAGCAGGTGTATGAAGCACCCTATGCAGCAGAGAGGGTTCACAAGCATGTGCCTGAAATGCAGCNTTACACCGGATTGCTCCATGCCCCTCAGTTTCTACCAGCAGTCGGAGCATTTTCTAACGGAATGCGNGTTCAGGTCCCGATCCATGCTGCTCTTATGGCTCCAGGCGTTACCGGCAAGACCATCTGGGACGCCTTGTCTGATCGGTATCGAAGCGAGGCTTTTGTGAATGTAGAGCCCTTCACTGGTTTTGAGCCACTGGATGAATGGGCACTCGATCCCACTGGAATGAATGGCACCAACAATATGTCGTTGCACGTGGTGCCAAACCCGGCGGGACACGTATTGTTGGTCGGGTTGCTCGATAACCTAGGCAAAGGAGCATCGGGTGTCGCTATCCAGTCGCTGAATTTGATGCTGGGGCTGGGTGAGGGAGCAGGTCTACCCCACGGAAAGCGGGCCTGATTTTCAGTCTATGTCGTTGCGTNACCGAAACCTGATCCGAAACTTTGCGATCATTGCACACATAGATCATGGGAAATCGACCCTGTCCGATCGGCTGATTCAGCATTGTGGTGGTCTGGCAGACCGTGAAATGTCGGAGCAGGTTCTGGATACTATGGATCTTGAAAGAGAACGTGGTATCACAATTAAGGCGCAAAGCGTTTTCTTAGAATATACGGCGAAAGACGGGCACAGCTACGGTCTGAACTTTATCGATACTCCGGGGCACGTTGACTTTGCCTACGAAGTATCGCGATCCCTGAGTGCCTGTGAGGGCGCTCTGTTGGTTGTGGACGCCTCTCAGGGAGTAGAGGCTCAAACCCTCGCAAACTGTTATACCGCGGTCGACCTGGGGCTGGAAGTCATTCCTGTGCTNAACAAAATCGATCTGCCATCAGCTGATCTCGAACGTGCCCGTGAGGAGATAGAAGACCTGATCGGCCTGGACTGTACTAACGCAATAGCAATCAGTGCCAAGACCGGAGCTGGCGTTGAAGAGGTTCTCGAGGCTATCGTGATGTTGTTGCCACCACCGGCGGGTGATCCTGAAGAATTTCTTACGGCGCTTATCGTTGATTCGTGGTTCGACAACTACCTGGGCACTGTTTCGCTGGTTCGGGTCATAGACGGTGTATTAAGGCGAGGGATGAAAATCCGGATGTACTCGACCGGTCAGGATCATCAAGTAGAGGAAATCGGTGTATTTACGCCAAAAAGAGTTTCGGTCCCCAGCCTTGCCGCGGGCGACGTCGGCTATGTTATCGCAGGAATCAAGGATATCAAGGCTGCCAGAGTTGGCGATACCATAATGGACCCCAGAAACCACAGTCAGATTCCTTTTGCGGGGTTCAAAGAGGAAAAGCCGACCGTATTCGCCGGGCTTTACCCCGTCAATAACAGTGACTACGAAATGTTTCGTGTTGCCCTGGAGAAACTCAGTCTGAACGATGCGTCGCTGCGTTATGAACCCGAGGTCTCACCTGCGCTCGGATTCGGATTCAGGTGCGGGTTTCTGGGCTTGCTGCATCTTGAGATCGTGCAGGAAAGACTAGAGAGAGAATATGAACTTGAACTGATCACAACGGCGCCGACGGTGGTCTACCAAATCATGACAACCAATGGTGCTATGGTTCTGGTCCAGAACCCGTCTGAACTCCCTGAATCTGCCCAGATAGTAGAGATTCGCGAGCCATTCATCCGGGCAAGAATTCTGGCNCCCCAGGAGCAGGTGGGCGGCGTGATTTCTTTGTGCATCGCAAAGAGGGGGGTTCAGAACAGCGTCAATTACCACGGCCGACAGGTGTTGATCGAGTTTGACCTGCCGCTTGCCGAAGTGGTGCTGGATTTTCATGATCAACTAAAATCGGTCAGTCGGGGGTTTGCCTCCCTGGATTACGAGTTACTGGGTCATCGACCAGCTGATATGGTTAAGGTGGATGTTCTGATCAACGGCGATCGGATCGATCCACTCACCGTATTAGTTCACCGGGAACAGGCCAATCGCAGGGCTCGCGAGTTGATATCCCGTATGCGAAAGCTCATACCCAGACAGATGTTCGATATTGCAATTCAGGCCTCTGTGGGTTCTCGGGTCATAGCCAGAGAGACCGTCAAGGCTTTGCGGAAGAACGTGACCGCAAAATGCTATGGCGGAGACGTTACCAGAAAGCGAAAACTACTTGAGAAACAAAAAGAAGGAAAGAAGCGTATGAAGCAGATCGGCTCGGTGTCCATTCCACAGGAGGCATTCCTGTCAGTATTACGGGTCGGAGACTAAGGTATGGATTTCGCATTCTGGTTGTTTGTAGCGCTGATGGTTACGGGTGGCGTCGTCNTGTGGGATCGGATGATTCAANCACGAACCTCTGAAATAGATCGCCAACCGTCGAAAACGATTGTCACNGTCGTCGAATATGCCAGAGCGTTCTTCCCGGTCATTCTTATTGTGTTTGTGCTACGGTCTTTTATTGTTGAGCCTTTCCGGATTCCCTCTGGATCAATGCTGCCGAGCCTTTACATCGGCGACTTTATCCTGGTATCAAAGTTCAGTTATGGTATCCGTATTCCCGTGATCAACCGGAAGATCGTATCTCTCGGTGTCCCGCGGCGCGGTGATGTGCTGGTGTTCAGATANCCTCATGACCAGAAGACCAATTTTATTAANCGTGTGATCGGGATCCCGGGAGACATNATCGATTACCGGGGAAAGCAGGTATGGATCAATGGTGTCGTCGTACCGCTGGAACCTGTGAAACATCATCTTCTAAATGATTCAAGCAATTCGGTTGCTAGTGTTGTCGAATATCAGGAAGATCTAGGNGAGGCCAAGCATGGAGTGCTACTGGATGAGTCTCGCTCNTCGAGGGACATGATGCGAATCACGGTGCCACCNGGCCATTATTTTGTCATGGGTGACAACCGGGACCATAGCAACGATAGCCGCTTCTGGGGGTTCGTTCCCGATCAGAACCTTGTGGGAAGGGCCTTTTTGGTCTGGTTTAGCTGGGACACCGCAGGCGGTGGTGGGGTAAACTGGCCTCGCTTGGGGAAAACAGTTGATTAAACCGACCAATTTATTGGTGACTCATCCGGACGTTCGCACTCACATCCGTGCGGCGCCGGAACGAACCAACCTGATTCAGAACGGGATGGGCTGGCTGCCGTTGCTCTGGATAGTAGTGACCCTGCTCGTTTTTTTGCTCTTTGTGGCTCAAATGTATCCGGTCTACTACGACCATTACCGAATCAAGAATTCGTTCAACGTGATGGTGGGTCAGCCAGACAGTTTGTCCTCAGGTAGAAAGCATGCTGTCGGACAACTGCGCAAGATCATGACCCTTGACGACGTTGGAGATGTGGTTGACGTTGATCAGGCACTGACCCTGAAGAGAGGGAAAGATGGTGTCAAATCAGTGGAATTCAATTATCAGAGAACCGTCCCAATTGTCTACAATCTGTCGATCCTGGTGAATTTTCAAATGCACCATTTGGTTGGTTCGGAGTAATGCCAAGCCAGACNAGCCTCCAGTTTCTTGCAGGCTACCGATTCAAAGAAGCATCTTTGCTAGCTCGCGCATTGACGCACCGAAGCTTTGGCTCCGACAACAATGAGCGACTGGAATTCCTGGGCGATAGTGTGCTCGGCATGGTGGTCTCGACTTTGCTCTACCGTCGGTTCCCCGAGGCCGAGGAGGGGCAGCTGACTCGTATGCGCGCCCGGTTAGTCAGAAAGGAGAGCCTCGACCGGATAGCCCGAAGGTATCAGCTCGGCGAAGCACTGTCGCTGGGGCCAGGGGCCTTACGAAGTGGTGGATCAAACCAAGCATCGATACTCGCTGACGCGCTTGAAGCATTAATTGGAGCCTTTTATCTCGATGCAGGCCTGGCCCAGACCGAGACCATGATTGAATCACTGTTAGGTGAAGAACTCTCAAGGATCGATCCACAGGATCTTGCCAAAGATCCGAAAACCACCCTTCAGGAACATCTCCAGGACAAAGGTCTACCTCTGCCAAGATACTGCGTGAAAACGGTTACGGGGGAAGCACACCAGCCAAGATTCCAGGTCGACTGCGTCCTGGGGAATCAGGATTTCTGTTTTCAAGGCGAAGGTTCGAGTCGCCGTTCCGCGGAGCAGGACGCCGCTAGGCGAGCGTTAGAGGAACTGAGCGGTTAAAACATGAATGAGACTAAGTACCAGTTTGGCATGGTTACTTTACTCGGTCGGCCAAACGTCGGTAAATCAAGCATTCTCAATCGGCTGGTGGGACGCAAAGTCAGCATTACTTCTCGTCGCCCTCAGACCACGCGGCACAGGATATTGGGAATCAGNAGTACNGACGATATCCANGTGGTGTTCGTGGACACGCCAGGCATTCACAACTCCTCTGGCAGNGTGATCAACCGGNTACTCAACCAGACAGCTCAGTCCAGCATTGGGGGCGTCGATCTGGTTCTGATGGTTATGGATGCCAGGGGATGGCAGGCTCAGGACGATCGAGTCCTGAATGCGATCAAGCAGTCTCAAGCACCAACCTGGTTACTGCTGAACAAGACTGATCTTCTGCCCAGNACTGAACTGGTCTTGCCACAGATAGCAAAGGTTCGCCACTATCACGACTTCGAGCAGATCGTTCCTATCTCTGCACGCACCGGATGGAATCTAGATCAGCTCCCTGGACTGTTGCGCAAGAATCTACCAGAAGGCCCGCCGGGTTTTCCAATTGGGCAGGCGGGGGCNAGCAGTACCAGATTTATCGCTGCCGAGTTCATTCGTGAACAGATCTTTCGGCAGGTTGGAGACGAGATTCCCTATTCGACCGCTGTCGATGTGCTGTCTTGCGCCGAGGACGAGAACGGCCTGGTCAATATACGTGCTGAAATATGGTGTGAGAACAGCGGCCAGAAATATATCCTGATCGGCCAATCGGGAAGCCGGCTAAAAACAATCGGCTCCAGGGCTCGGCATGAAATTGAGCGTTATCTTGGAAAGAAAATCCACCTTGAGCAGTGGGTAAAGGTCCGCCGGGGCTGGTCTAATGATGTCCGTACTCTCAACAGCATGGGATACAGTGCAGTTGAATAAAGGTTTGGTGTGAGCAGACGGCGTATTCACAATGAATATTCGTATCTACTGCATCGCAGACCCTATTCGGAAACCAGCCTGCTCGTAGATCTTTTCACGCGTGAGCACGGCAGGATTGCTGCGATTGCCAAGGGCGCCAGAAGACTGAAAAGCCGTTTTCGCGGGGCTCTGCAGCCCTTTCAGGAACTGGTTGTCCAATACTCAGGGAAAGGCGAGGTCAGAACGATGACCCTGGCAGAACCCGTTGTGGCAAGAGAGTTTCTTTCTCGAGAACGGNTGTTGTGTGGCTACTATATGAGTGAGTTGGTCATCAGAATGCTTCACAGATTCGACCCACACGAGGTGCTTTACGACGCCTACAAGGAAGCCATACAGTTAATTCGAGGTAACCAAGAAACACAGCAGGTGCTCCGTCAATTTGANAAAACGCTGCTCGAAGANGTTGGATATGGCNTGCATTTGGAACAAGANCCAGCAACNGGTCGGANCATTGAACGTGGTGTGCTGTACCGNTACAGGCCGGGTACTGGGCCTACACGCTATGATGGCAAGCAAGGCGAAGGTGTTCTAGTGCACGGGGACTCCTTGCTTGCCTTGAGCTTGGGCGCTACTCTGGATGCGCGNAGTCGCCTTGAACTCAAAAGGCTAACCCGAGGCGTCCTCACCGAACATATGAACGGCAGGGTTATTCACAGTCGGGCGATTTACGGTAAGTTGTTTCCAGGGCTAGATGTAGACGATGAGCTGGCTGAGAAGGACCAGCAATCTGAGACTAGAAACTAGGAGACCTGAATTGATTGAACTTGGCATTAATATTGATCATGTGGCAACCTTGAGACAGGCTCGTGGCACGAGTTATCCTGANCCGGCGCACGCGGTGCTGATCGCTGAACAGTCAGGGGCAGATCTGATTACCCTTCATCTTCGCGAGGACAGAAGACACATCGTCGATGATGACGTATCGACCCTTCGCGGTCTCATTCAGACCCGGATGAACCTGGAGATGGCCGCAACGGAGGAGATGGTTGTGATTGCCAGCAGAATCAAGCCGCACGATGTCTGTCTCGTTCCGGAGAAAAGAGAAGAACTGACCACTGAAGGTGGGCTCGACGTCTCTGGTCGAGAAGATTCCTTGCGTTCTACCGTCCAGCGACTTCAAGACGTCGGCATAAAGGTCTCGATGTTCATCGACCCTGAGCAACAGCAGATAGAGGCTTCCTGTGAAATNGGTGCTGACGCCATTGAGATNCACACTGGTGGCTTTGCCGATGCTGTTTCAATAAATTCGAAAGAAAGCGANCTCGCCAGGATCGAGGCTGCCATNGNATTTGCGTCNACGCTNCCGTTAAGAATCAACGCCGGACACGGTTTGCACTACCATAATGTGTCTGCTGTGGCCGCGCTGCCTGGCATAGCGGAACTNAACATCGGCCATGCCATCATCGCAAGGGCAGTGTTCACTGGCCTGGCTGAAGCTGTTTCCGAGATGAAAAAGATCGTTAACGCGGCCTCACTTTGAGTGCGTGCTATTTCTTTCGAGGCATGAATCCCTGAGGGCGATCGCCAAGTTCGCCCTCACCAAACAGGAATCCGAGCATGTGCTGTTCAATGAAGTCGATGTGTTCTGGGTCGGCGGTCGTCAACTGGTTCTCATTGATGATCAACACCAGTCGTTCCAGCCATTGATCCCAGCCGTCTTTCGAAACATTTACAAAGATTCGTTCGCCCAGATCACCGGGATAGGGTGGTGATTCGAGGCCTTCTGCAGGTTGTTTTAGAACGACGCAGTCAACAGTGCGCATGGTAAGATCATACTCGTTTGGGAGAGAAATTAATGAATTACAAGTAGAGTGGTTATTCACCCCTCGCAAAACCTTTGCTGATCTTACCTGAAATGAATTGGAGAAGGCTATGATGATCGAGCCTAGAGGCACGTTAGATATTCTTGAGACGATTCCTATTGATGAACTGGCAGTTACCGATGCTGCGAAAGTAAAAATCGCCGAACTCCTCGAGAATGCTGATGACACCATATCGGCTGTCCGAGTTTTTATATCGGGCGGTGGCTGCAGCGGTATGAATTATGGAATGACTTTCGCAGAGGCGCCAGACGATCGCGATAGTGTTCTTGAGGACGAGCAAGGTTGCAGGCTGCTGGTTGATCCTGTGGCACTGGCTTATATGAAAGGTGCCGAAATCGATTATGCCGATGATGGTGTTAACGCTACTTTCGTCTTCAATAANGTGTTTAAAGCGGTCGGAGGTAGTGGCGCGTGTGGTGGTTGCGGCGGCGCCTACNGAATTAAGCCGCTTTCCCCTTTGGTTGTGTCAGTTCGGCGGCTATATATGTGCTGAGCGTGCTCCGATTACTGCTCATAGCGCCGGAAAATAGTTATCGTACGGCCGCCTATTGCGGAGCCGTCCAAAGACTGGGATTCGAGTGCTTTATTGCATCAGCAACTCGGTATCCCATACCCAGTGCCGGCCTGACCGGGATCGCCCTCGAGTCGTTGTGCNCGCCGGATGCGGTATCAGTTATAGCGACTCAACATAAACGAACGCCTTTTGATGGTGTCATTGGGACCGATGACACGAGTGTGGAGCTGGCCGCTGAGGTGGCAGAACGTTTGGGACTTAGGGGCAACACCGTCGATAGCGTACGAGCAGCGACGCGCAAAGACCTGTCCCGTAAGATCCTTTCGCGTTGTGGTATANCAGTGCCAGGCCACCGACTGGTGGAACTCAAGAATCGGACTCCAAACAGTCTCGATGAAGTGGCTTACCCTTGTGTCTGCAAGCCCACACGGTTGTCGGCAAGCCGTGGTGTGATTCGGGCTGATAATCCAGCGGAACTGGAATACGCGCTCGAGCGAATAGAGAAGTTACTGATGGCTGAAGTCAGGGATCCGGAACTGGTCGCCCTGATCGAAGACTATATACCTGGACAGGAGATTGCGGTTGAGGGTCTGTTGGATGATGGGGAGCTTACATTATTGGCTGTATTCGACAAGCCGAATCCGCTGAATGGACCGTATTTTGAAGAAACGATGTATGTCACTCCGTCGCGACAGAACAAGTCAATCCTATCGGCGGTACAGAACCAGCTGGCCATCGCTTGCAGAGAACTTGGACTTCGTTGGGGACCGATCCACGCGGAATGTCGATTGAACGAGTCTGGTTCTTGGATCATTGAGATTGCCTGCCGTACGATCGGGGGACGGTGCGGACAGTTACTNGAATCCAGTACCGGACGGACACTTGAGGAGATCATCATAACCAACGCGGTTGGTCAGAAGGCTGATTGCAGGTTAGATGTAGAGGCTGCAGGTGTAATGATGATCCCTGTGCCGGGTCGGGGTGGAGTGGTCAGGCGCGTCGAGGGGATAGGAGAGGCTGCTCGTATCCCTTTGGTCTCTTCAGTGGAGATCGACGTACGTCCGGGACAGATGCTCGTGCCGTGGCCGGAAGGCTGCCCGTATCCCGGCTTTATTTTTGCTAACGGTGAAGACCCGGAAAGTGTGGAGAACGCTTTGAATGCAGCACATCAACAACTGGATATCATACTGGCACCTGTGTTGCCGCTGCAGGTTACTAATGATTGAAGGCTAAAGCCAAGGGCTAAAAGCTGTAGCGAGCTCCTATTGAAATGGTATCCAGTTGATTGTCCATTCGAGTCCCCAGGAATTCGAACCGGAGATTGAAGGCGCCTTTCGGTCCCAGCGTGATACCCAGAGCTCCGCGGTAGTGAAAATCCATGTTGCGGGTATCGTCAAAGCGCTGATCGAACTCATCAGCAATGGTATGCACAGGGCTGCCAACCAGTCCATGAAAGTAAACGTTTCCAGCCGATCGGAACGATAAATACAAACCCAGATCAGTTAATTCCAGGGGTTTCGACCATTCAGAAAGCTTGTCATTTTGCCACCACGCTGGGACACCTGAAGCAACAAGAAACGATAGAGAAGGCAGGAAACTCCGGGGCCTTACGACCTGGTAGGAAAAAATGCTGGGTGGATNANTGCNGTAANANGNNCCGGGGGTGTNGGCAGTCGTGGGGTAGCCCCANGTNGCNGNNTTGAGTCCTTGAAAAATCACTTCCTGGGCAACCGCCGTGTTGCATACCAGGCTGGCGACGATCGTCATGCATCCGAACAGTGGTCTAAGTCGCACCAAAGTGCCCTCAAATGTCCGATGTCAAGTTGTAATGATAACACATCTCTCTTGCCTGGCAAAATACGGCGGTCATAATAATATCAATAGAAACAATTAGATAATGAATTTAGTTAAGTCGAGTTGTCAATATTCGTTTCAATTCGGCATAACCTGGCGTTCTGTTCAGTTCCAGAACTTCGCTCTGGCTGGCCGGGTCAGGAAAGCTCCCGTATGGATACTGGCTGGCCGTGCTGGAAAACCAGTGATTTGGTGCGAGTGAACCGGATTAGGCCTTCCGGCCCGTATCGAGATCCTCCCAGCCCTGAATTTTTGAAACTCATCTTCTCCGCTGAATCATCAGCACTCCCGATCAGGTCGACATCGTTACAGTAGATACCACCGGATTCGAGTTCCAGTCCAACTCGTTCAACATCTGAATCCGCTCCGAAAACTGAGGCACTTAGCCCATATTCGGAATCGTTAGCCAGCTCAACTGCTTGCTGTTCATCGCTATAGACCATAATCGGCACAATCGGGGCAAAGGTCTCTTTGGTCATCAGTGCCATAGAATGGTCGACATTGGTGACTACCGTTGGATGAAGCCAATAGCCACCGCCATATCGTTCGATATGGCCGCCAGTCAGAACCCGTGCACCTTTCTCATGAGCATCAGCCAGGTGGTGTTCAGCGATCTTGGCCTGCTTGGCTGAGATAAATGGCCCAATGTCACCAACCCGAATATCTTCAAAATTCAAGGTCACCTGGTCCGCCAAGGAGCACATTCTGTCTATGAATTTCTGGGCGTGGGATTCGTGGACATAAACTCTTTCAATCGAAAAGCAGGCTTGCCCGGTATTGACAATCGCGCAATGCATGATGGCCTCTGCGGCTTCTTCAAGATTGGCGCCAGGAAGCACGATGGCTGGGTCTTTGCCTCCAAGTTCAAGAAATGCCGGTTTGAGCAGGGAAGCGGCGCATGCTGCGACACGGCGGCCGCTATCAATACTGCCGGTGAAATTTACCGCATCGGCCATCTTGATCAGACTTTCGCCGGTCGCAGGGGTACCAGCAATGATCTCGACCACCTGGCTAAGCTTTGGAACATCGGCAAGAATTGCGTGAACAACTTCAATGAATCGTGGCGTGACCTCGCTAGGCTTGATGATAACTGTGCATCCAGCTAGAAGCGCAGGCACAGCATCCAGGAAGGAAAGAATCAGCGGATAGTTCCACGGTGCGATTACAGCAACCACAGGATAAGGGACAAAGACCTGTAGGTGAGACACACCTCCTCCTGATGCAGTGGCTCTTCGTTCAGCTAGGACGTCTTTGGCCTGGCTGATTCTGTTTCGAGTAATACCTTGCAGTGCGTCGATCTCCATAATCGAGAGGTTCCAACGTCCGGTGTCCACACTTAGCGCTTCGGCTAATGGGATCTGGTGGCGGTCTAAAGCGGTTGCAAACTCTTCCAACACCAGGCCTCTTTCGGCGATGGGCAGTCTCCGCCAGATTTCCTGATTGTTGCGAAGCCGTGCCACCTTCGAGAACAGGGACTCTTCAGTAGGTTCATCGAAGGAATAGTCCACCTCGCCAGTGCGAGGATTAGATACGGGAATTTGAGTCATCGATTACTTGCCATGCGGTGATAACGACAATTGTAGGCCTGGAGTCGGTTAACAGCAAAGGCGTTGGGTCGCAGAGAGTAACATCTTGTTTGAGCGTTAGTTGACGTCTGCAGGTCTATCGGTGGACTTTGCTGATCTGGTACCCGAAACAAATATTTGAACTATCCTTTTTAAGGAAAGCTATTGCCGAAATGATCTGATCTCATTAGAGATGATATTTCATTCTTTTGGGTCATCCGTAGTGGATAGTGCTTCAAGTCGGTTTAAGGGCCTAGACTTGGCTTGATCGCAACTCTAGCGATTCTTGACTCGGATAAAGGATCACCTCGCGAATGGTAGTCAACGGCCTTTTGGGAATGTTTTACCTGGCCTCTTGAACGATGATGTCTTGTTCGCATCTGGCCTGCTCATTCTACTGGAGCACATGATTGGTTAGAATTGGCCAGCAAGCGTGTCTTCTTGGGCTCGGATCAGTGGACTGGTTTTTGACACCTTAAGACAATTGTTTATTGGAGCGGTATCGAACAATATGGAGCGAACTCCCCGACATCTAGTTTTGGATTTTGGAGGAGTGATTACACGTTCTCTTTTTGAAAATCGCACAGTAGTCGAAGAACTTTACCGCCTGCCGAAGGGCACTCTTGGCTGGTATGGTCCGTTTGACCCGCCTAGCGATGAATTGTGGCAACGATACCTGGTTGGCGCCATCTCCGAGAGACAATACTGGTATCGACGTTGTCAAGAGCTAGAGCAGCTGGTAGGGCAGGCGATAACAATCAATCGCCTAGTCAAGGATCTCCGAGGGTATCGGTCGACAATACGACCTGAGGCCATTTCGCTAATTGACTGTTGCAAGAATCAGGGCAGGAAGGTCGGTCTGCTGACCAACGAGCTTGAACTATTTCATGGGCCAGAGGTTTACGATGTTTTTCCAGTGCTTTCGAAAATGGACAGTATTGTTGATGCAACACATACACACGTTCTAAAACCTGATCGGCGCGCGTATCAACTGGCGGTAGATGAGCTCGGGGAAGGGCTCGACAGTATCGTTTTTGTGGATGACCAGCAGAGGAATGTTCTGGGTGCAGAGGCCCTTGGAATTCGTTCTATTCATATCGACATTACCCGGCCAACCGCAGGGTTTACTGCGGTCTATGAGGCCCTTCAGCTCGATTCGGGGGACTAGGTTGTGGTTTAGTTTCGGGAATAGGTGTCAGGCGGTAAGCCAGTGGTGCTACACGGGGTTTTAACAAAGCAAAGCTAGAGGAGTTCAATCATGGGGAACGTTGATCGAGTTGACATCACTTTGCCAACTAATGAGATGGTGTTTTATGTTCGACGGGATCGAAATTTACGATCTCGATGGAAACATGACCGAGAGAACCTCTGCCGGGAATTTGGGTTAAGTCGACCAGAGATTGACGCATTGATGGGTGATCCGAGCCCTAGAACCTTAATGGATCTTGGTGTGCACCAGTATTTGATCCCCCACATACTTAGACTAACTTACGGGGAAACTGGTATGACAAATCTACATCCCGCCCTAACTGCCTATCAGAGGGAATTTCCTCAAGAAACCAGTAACGCGATTGGTCAAAGCAAATGGGATATCACCAGCAAAGGAGATAATGGGGATGGCTAAAATCACCGGTGTGATGGCCAGTACTCATACCCCAGGGCTGTTGGGATGGTTTGAGGATGCACCGAAGGACCAACAAGAAGCGGCTAGAAAGGCCTTTGCTGAGATGCGGGACTATATGGCGAAATGCAGGGCAAACGTCATGATTATTGTTTCAAATGATCATTTGCTTAACTGGCCAATCAATAACTCACCAGACTATACCGTTGGGATCGGTTCTGAACATGTTGGGCCGGCCGATTGGTACGATAGCTGGCTGGGGCAGAAAGAAAAATACCACGTGTCTGGCCATCCCGGGCTTGCCTGTCATATCGTCAATGCCAGTGCCCGCCTTGGGGTGTCGATGTCTTATCTGAGGGAGATGCAATTCGATGACGGTATTTCAGTGCCGACCTGTTGGCTTAATCCCGATTCGGAGATATCACTGATTCCGATTACGTTAAATTGCAATATTCCACCCATCCCAACGTCGGAAAGTGCCTATAAGACTGGGTTGGTTCTGCACAAGGTGATCGAAGAATATCCCGGTGACGATCGCGTGGTACTCGTTGGCTCGGGCGGCCTCTCTCATGAACCTGGCGGACCTCGCTACTTCTATATTGACGATGATTTCGATCGATGGTTTATGGGCTTAATAGCCGAAGGTGATCATGAAAAAATTCTGCGGGAGTGTACGTTGGAGCGTATGGAGGAGGCGGGGTCGGGTGGAACGGCAGAGCTTATCGCCTGGATCCTGGTGATGGCCTCGACCCAGGGACCGGCAAAGATTCTTAACTACGTGAAATCATACTCTTGGCGGTGTGCTTCTGGTTGGGTCGTCTGGCCGAATGTCCGTTAAATCCTATGGAACATTTCCTTGACGACAAAACCGTCTGCTACAACTGGGACAACAGCACAGAGCCACGACTCGTTATCGATTCGGGAGATACAGTCGTTTTTTGTACTCGCGACGCCGCGGATCAGTATTACACTGCCGATTCGACTGATCAAGACGTAAGTCGAAAGGGGCCGCTTGTGGGACATCCTCTCACCGGCCCGGTGTATGTCAGCGGAGCGCAACCTGGACATACCTTAGCCGTACAGGTGCTGGAAGTTGTTCCAGCCCTTGATTTTGGCTGGACCGCTATTCGACCAGGGCGAGGATTACTACCAGAATCAGAATTTCCCGATCACTATCTCCAGATATGGGATTTAATGGATGGGCGCCGAGCCTTCATGAAACAACGCTCGGATATTGTTGTGCCGATGAATCCTTTTCCGGGAATTATGGGAACCGCACTCGATTCACCGGGTCAGCACAGCACGATTCCGCCACGAAAGAATGGCGGCAACATGGATATCAAGTATCTTATTGCTGGTAGCATCGCCTATCTGCCGGTTTTTGTAGAAGGCGCTTTGTTCTGCGTCGGGGATGCCCATGCCGCACAGGGTGATGGAGAAGTGTGCATCACAGCGATCGAGATGTCGGCACGTGTTAGATTGCGTTTCACATTGCTCCAGGCTGAGTCGATTCCAGAGCCCCGCTTTCGCACTCCGGGGTTGCTCGATTTGGCAACCAGCGCCGAGGGTTACTTTGCGACGACTGCACATGGGCCAGATCTCTATGAGTGTTCCCAGCGGGCAATTTGCTACATGATTGAGCACTTGGTTAAGAAGCGTGAATTGACTCGGGAAGAGGCCTATGTACTCTGTTCCGTATGTGTGGACTTGAAGATAAACGAGATAGTAGACAGCCCGAACTGGATCGTCTCCGCCTTTCTTCCGGAATCGGTATTTGTGAGTTGATCAAAGGTCAACTGCTTTATCCAATATTGCAGGTGCTCACCACCGTTACTTCGTGAAAGATATAACGTCATTGACTTTCCTTTTCGCTTTGAAAGGTTTTGATGTTTCTTAATTCAACAAATTCTCAACTGTCTGAGTTATTGAAAAGTGCACGACTTCGATTATCTATCGCCGCCTAATTTTCAGGAACTCTCTAGAATGGTGGCTGACTACGGGTGCCAAGCCCGGTTACTGGCGGGTGGCACTGACCTGATCGTCAACATGCGGTGCGGCAGGGACCGGCCATCTGTGGTGGTTGATACTAAAAGAGTTGCTGAACTTAATCAGATCAAGTTGAGTCGTACTCGCTTGGTTGTAGGTGCATCTGTATCTTGCCGGAGGATATGGGAACAGCCTGAGATAACTCAGCGATTCCCCGCGCTCATAGACTCGGTAACACTGATCGGCGGTATTCCCATACAAAGCCGCGCATCTGTAGGGGGCAATTTGTGTAATGCAGCACCAAGTGGTGACGCAATACCAAGCCTGATTGCGTTACGAGCAACCGCGCAAATCTGCGGCCCGAATGATTTACGTGAAGTGCCCGTCGAGGATTTTTGTTCTGGAGCAGGAGAAAACACACTTGCTAAAGACGAGTTCCTGGTGAGTTTGACGATACCGCAGCCAGCGCAAAACTCAAGTACTAGCTTTTTGCGTTTTACTCCACGTAACGAAATGGACATCGCGGTGGTCAATGCTGCTGCAAATGTGACGCTAAGTGAAACCAAGACAACATTCTTGTCGGCAAGACTGGCGGTGGGATCAGTAGCACCAGTTCCTCTTTTCGTAGAGGAGGCTGGCAAGTCATTGATAGGCAAATCCGTCTGCACTGCAAATGTGGTGGCTGCAGCAGAAATTGCCGTGGCCCATGCCAGGCCGATTGATGATATGAGAGGAACCTTTTCGCAGCGTAAACAACTTACTAAGGTTCTGACTATTCGCACCCTGCTCAAAGCAATCAAGCGTGCAGGAGGCACCATTGACGATGTCTGAGTATTCTCGGCGAGTGCAGGTAACCATAAATGCCAGAGAACACGAGATAGATTGTGAGCCCAGGCAAAGTTTATTGGAACTTCTTCGAGACGGTCTTCAACTGACTGGCTCGAAGGAGGGTTGCAATGACGGCAACTGTGGTGCGTGTGCGGTTATTCTGGAGGGCAAGTGTGTGTTGTCCTGTTGTGTGTTAGCGGTAGAGGTCGACGGTGCGATCATTGAAACCATAGAAGGCCTGAGTGATGGGCTGGAACTTCATCCTTTACAGAGTGCCTTTTTGCAGGAGACGGCGTTGCAGTGTGGATATTGCACACCAGGCCTGATTATGGCGGCAAAGGATTTACTTAGTCATGAACCAAATCCAAGCGAGTCGCGAATACGTCATTGGTTGGCTAACAATCTTTGCCGATGCACCGGCTATGATCGAATCATCAAGGCGGTTAAAAAAGCCGGGGAGACTATCGCGGCCTCCCATGAGTGAGCCTAACAATCGACGACCCTACCGAGTTCTCGGTACAACGCCTCTCAGAGAAGATGGCGTCGAAAAGGTTATGGGACAAGCAAGATTCGCGGACGATGTGTTTCTCCCAAGAATGCTCCACGCGGCCGTCGTACGTAGTCCCCATGCGCACGCCAAAATCAGGAAGATATCAACCCACAAAGCAACTGCCATGCCGGGTGTCTTCGCTGTGCTGACCGGTTCCGATTTTCCAACACTGGAGCCGACCATACTTTCTCATTCCGATGCATCGACGACAGATGACCTGAAGGATATTTCTGAAAATTGTATGGCTCGAGATAGAGTTCTTTACGATGGCCATGTAGTTGCGGCCGTAGCAGCACTAAGTAGGCACGTTGCACAACAAGCTGCAGAAGCTATTGATGTGGAGTATGAAATTCTTGCGCCTATTCTGGATATTGAGGAAGCGCTGAATGAGGAGACACCGGCCCTGCATGAGGACTTCACGCCCGGCCAGTTTGTCTTACAAACAAAGAAAGCCTCTGCCAACGCCAGTGGCTTCGAGATGAACATAGGAGAAGACCAAGATGCTTTCTCGACTGCTGAGGTAGTGGTGGAAAAGCGATATAGAACTAGATGTGTGCACCAAGGCTATATCGAGCCGCATGCGGTTACCGTTCAGTGGGGCAGTGATGGCATTATGACTGTTTGGACGTGCACCCAGGGGCATTTTGCGATAAGGGAGCAACTGTCAATAGTGTTACAACACCCGTTGAGCAAAATAAAGGTTATCCCCACGGAAGTGGGTGGCGGTTTTGGTGGTAAGGATCTGATCTATGTTGAGCCTGCCGCAGCTCTGTTGGCCAAGAAAACAGGGTGCCCTGTGAAGATGGTCATGTCCCGGGCCGAGACGTTGCGAGGCACTGGTCCTAGTCCCGGGGCGGTGATTAATGTCAGGTTGGCGTCCGATAAAAAAGGGACGTTGCTGGCTGCAGATTTGGAGTTATTGTATGAGGCGGGCGCATACCCCGGAGGCCCCGTGGGCTCAGCCGGGTTAGCAGCCACTTCTCGATATAAGATCTCAAATCAGACTATCAGGGGCGTTGAGGTATTACTGAATAAACCGAAGATGAAGCAGTACCGTGCACCTGGTGGCGTGCCCGTGAATTTTGCCGTCGAGTCAACAATAGACATTCTGGCCAGTAAAGTCGGTATCGATCCGCTCGACTTCCGTTTAAAAAATGCCATGGCAGAGGGTGATCGTATGGTAACCGGTCTTCCATGTCCAAAAATCGGGGGAAGAGAGTTACTGGAAGCGGTTCGTGATCACTCCCATTATAGAACCCCGCTCTCTGGACCAAGACAAGGCCGTGGAATGGCTTATGCTCTATGGTTCGGTGCCGGTAAAACCTCAAGTGTCAGTATGACCGTACACGGCGATGGAAGCGTATTGTTGAACGTCGGCACGCCGGATCTGAGTGGGACCAGGCTCACCTTGTCGATGCAGGCCGCCGAGGTTCTTGGGATTGATGTAGCTGAGGTATCTGCCCGGGTTCTAGATACTGACTCAATTGCTTTCTCATACAAAACGGTGGCCAGCCGAACGACCCACTCAACTGGAATTGCGGTCTATCAGGCGGCCAATAATGCGTTACGGGAAATGGCTAGGCGGGCGGCAGTATATTGGGATATAGAAGAAAGTAGCGTCGCAATTACCCGGGGTAGTTTTTCTGATCTGGGGAACCCATCGAGATGCCTGTCATTTTTTGAGTTGGCTAAGCTGCTGGAGAAACTAGGCGGTCCGATTACTGTCTACGGCAATGCTAGTCCCGGCTCTAATGGTTGTCAGTTGGCAGCCCATCTGGTCGACGTGGAGGTCGAGGTCGATACGGGAAAAATCAATCTTCTACGCTATACCGCATTTCAAGATGCCGGCAATGCCATTCATCCCGACTATGTCTCCGGGCAGATGCAAGGGGGTGCCGCACAGGGTGTGGGGTGGGCGCTAAATGAGGCTTACTTTTATAGCGAAGATGGAAAGCTGCTCAACACCAGTCTGTTGGACTACCGTATGCCCACAGCCGTGGATCTGCCCGACATTGAGACTGTCATCCTCGAGACGCCCAATCCGAATCATCCTTTTGGAGTTCGTGGTGTGGGTGAGGTGCCGATCATGCCTCCGGCAGGCGCGATTGCGAATGCCCTTTACAACGCAGCCGGTATAAGGATGACGGAGTTACCAATGTCACCCGGTACCGTCCTCGAAAAAATCAAAGAGAACATCGACTAAGTGAAGAACCGCGTCTGGATACCCTCACAGATACAGGGCCTGACAAACGGTCAATCTGTGGTTGAAATAGCTGGCGGAAATCTGAGGCAAGTAATCAAAAGACTAGACGAGTCTTACCCTGGTATTGCGTGTTTCCTGATCGAGGGTGACATGTTGAAGACTGGTATCGTCGTTGCGATAAATGGTGAGATATCTCACCTGGGTCTATATGAATGTGTCACCCCGGGGAGTGAGATCCATTTTCTGCCGAACCTCGCTGGCGGTTGAGTCAGCAGATCATAGATCGAGGTGGCTCGATTCCTATGAGATCTAGATCAATATTGAGTTAAGTAGTCGTCAAGATCGATGTCGTCCTCCCCTGGCACTGTGGTGCGCTCAAATTCTTCGAGACGGCCATAGGGCGCGGTGGCATCGATGCCGATTCGGCCGCTGTGAAAATGTTCCCCGCGATAGTCATAGCCACTTGGAACATTGTTGACAAGAAGTGTTCGCTTGTCGATGGGGCCTCGAGCGAGGTAGGCCCACCAGACATCATTTAGGTCGTAGATGTCTACATCCTTATCCACGACCATGCACGCCAAATTGTAGTGGGGATTCGTGGCAAATACATTCAACATGACTTGTTGTGCATGTCCCTCAAATTGTTTGTCGATCTTGACCACTGTGCAGTACAGTGTCGTATTGCAGGCAACATCAATAATGCCGGGGATATCGTTAATAAGGTTTCGATAAGCCCGCATTGCAAACATAGCATGCATAGGCGTCATATCTTCTCTAGATCCACAAAGGAGGCCATGAAAATATGCATTTTTTCGCCAACTGATATCAAGGATCTCAGCAGCGAAGCCTTGATTTTGTGGGCAGTAATAGCCATTGAATTCACCAAAAGGGGCCTCTGTGCGCCGTTGATTGGGTAGAATTCGAGTCTCAATCACAATTTCCGTCTCCGCAGGAACAAGCAGATCGAGATATTTGCACGGCCGGACATTGACCTTCTTGCCAGTCGTCTGGGCAACCAATTTCATTTCATCCTGTTCAATTGGAACCGAGGTGCAGGCCGCGAGAAAAATCAGTGGAGATGCCCCGATGAGCCAGGCAACTTCTAGTGGCTGTCCGTTTGATTCAGCCCTGGCCCGGTAGTTTCCCAGATCTTGAACGCTATCAATGCAGCAGTGTATCTCTCGATTATTGACCATCATCCCTCGACTGAAGGAAAGATTGGGTATACCCGTATCTGGATCTTTTGCAAGAACAATTCCAGCCGTGATGTAGGGACCTGCATCCTTTTCATGCCATGTAATATGAGGTAACTCAGAGAGTTTTCCACTCTCTAGATCGTATGGCCCATCAATCAGATTGGTGTAGTCATCGTCTAGTTGTGCGGCGGCCTTTACGATGTTTGACCAATGCTGGCAAAAGCCATCCCTTTCCGCGCCAATCAGGGTTCTGAGACGGGATTCACTACCGTAGATATTCGATACCACCGGGAACGACGTATTCTTAACATTGCTAAATAGAATAGGTCGATCACTGTGTTTCTGTGACTTGGCGACCAGTGCAGCGAGTTCAAAATGAGGATCGACTTGCCGTTCAACAAGGCTCACTTGTTTTTGATCGAATAACGCTGCAAGATAATCACGCATTAGCCCATCAGCCCGGTTCGTAGTTTCGGCCGCCATGGAATGTTAGAGAAGTAGCAAGGAAGAGATATCGCGGTTGGCATCTTGAATTGAGGTGATGGATTAATGATCGTTTCGACCTAAAACGGTTGACCCTCTTGTTCCTGATATAGGCCATAGCCTTGAACTTACCAGAGTCGCCAATGCGGGGATAGGGTTAAGGGAAAACTGACCGGCTTAGTGGCGTTCAGCCTTTGTCCACCAAATAGGGGTAGTCGGGAGTCTATAATCGCATACAACAGAGCGTGAGCCGCTAATGAAGGTGGTCGAAGAAATGACAAGAGACGTATTTGATCGAGTAGACGAAAAACGACCGATGCATTTGTCGTTAACAGCCCAGGAGATGCGTAAATTAGGGTATGCAGCGGTTGATATGCTGGTCGAGCATTATAACGGTATCGAGTGCAAGCCGGTGATCGATGATCTGGAGTGGAGACCGGATGATTGCGTTGCGTCGATGCCATTCTCTAACCAGGGTAAAGATCCTCACGAGCTTCTTCTGTTGGCTCGTGACGACATATTCGGACACAGTATGCAGATGAATCACCCTCGTTTCTTCGCCTATGTACCTGGGGCTGGAAATTTTGTCGGAGCTGTTGCTGATCAGTTGTCCAGTGGATTTAACGTGTCGTGTGTAACCAATCAGGGTAACCTGGGCCCGGTTACCGTTGAACGTAAAACAGTTGCCTGGTTGTGTGAGCAGTTCGGGCTTCCAAACACAGCCGGCGGTTTATTTACCAGTGGGGGATCCGCGGCCAACCTAATCGCGCTTACAGCTGCTCGGCATATCGCTCTCGCTGATAGTGTTGAAGATGCCGTCGTGTACTGTACATCTGAAACCCATCGGTGTATCGGTAGAGCACTCTTCATACTGGGTTTTCGCAATGATCAGATGCACTCTCTGGAGACTAATGAATGTCTTCAAATGGATCCTGCCCATCTCGCTGAGGCCATCGAGGAGGATCGTGATGCAGGAAAAATTCCGTTCTGTGTCGCTGCCAGTGCCGGTACAACCAGCAGTGGCTCGGTGGATCCATTGGATCAGATTGCAGAGATTTGTGAGCGCGAGTCTTTGTGGCTACACGTGGATGCCGCATTTGGTGGAGGGGCTATTCTGACCAGGCGTGGGCGCGATCAAATGAGAGGGATTGAACGGGCCAAGAGTATTGCTGTTGATCCGCACAAATGGTTTTTCCAGCCCTACGAATGTGGCTGTGTTTTGGTCCGAGACCCTGTAATGCTCTATGATACCTTTCAAGATCTTGCGGTCTATGAAACGGATACTGATGGGGGATCCACAGACATAAATTATCGAGATATGGGGCTGCAAAGATCCCGTAATTTTAAGGCCTTTAAACTATGGTTATCTTTGCAGGTTTTTGGAGTTGATGCATTCAGGCGCGCAGTCGATCATGGGCTCGATCTTGCTGAAATGGCGGAACGAATCCTCAGGGCCCGCAAGCACTGGCACGTAGTGACGCCTGCAAAGCTCGGTATCATCACATTTCAATATCGCCCACCGGGTCTGAGCGAGGTTGAAGTCGATCAGCTTAATGAACAAATGACCAATGCCATGTGTCGCTCCGGGTATGCTTACATGAGTACTACACAACTGTTTGGCCGTAAAGTCCAACGCCTGTGCCTTAATCGGTTAGATGCTATCGAAACCGAGATAACTGAAACAATCAAAAAACTCGAACTGATCGCTCAAGACTTTTGTACAACCCAGTAGCCTGTTTCGGGTAGGCTTATTCTAGGCAACTGTGTGTCTGAAGGACGCGTGCTATTAGGTAATCGCGACTGATATTGAGTTACAAGGGGTTGGGTAATAGGCAGTTGAATTAGGGAATCACCAGGAAACAATATCCATGAATGGTTGCAGGATAGGATTCGATATCGGTGGAACCTTTACCGATATCATACTGTTTGATCAAAATGAGGGCATCTACCACTCAACCAAGACTTCTTCAACCCCACGGGACCCATCGATTGGAGCCGTCGACGGGGTCGCAAAAATTCTGCAACAGACTAGTCGACAAGGGCTTGAGGTCGACTACCTGAGTCATGGTACGACGATTGCGACTAACGCTGTATTGGAGGGAAAGTTAGCCAACTGTGCGTTGGTTACTACGAGGGGGTTTAAGGATGTGTTGGAAATTGGCCGGCAAAGGCGACCTCAACAATATAGTTTTCATGCGGTTAAGAACAGAATATTAGTGGCTCGCGAGTTTCGTTTTGAAGTTACTGAGAGAGTCAATTATCGGGGAGAAGTCACCACCCCACTTGCTTTGGAAGAACTGTGCGGAATAGCTTCAAGTCTGAAAGAAAAGGGTGTTGAGGCTGTTGCAATATCGTTTCTATTCTCTTTCTTGAATGCTGATCACGAGCAAGCTGCCAAAGCATATTTTCAGGCCAACTGCCCCAATCTCGATGTCTATCTTTCCTCAGAGGTTCTACCCGAGTATCGGGAATACGAAAGAACCTCGACTGTGGTGTTGAACGCTGCGGTTGCGCCGATCGTCTCACGATATGTCGGCAGTCTCGAAGCGCAATTCTCAGAGAAATTGGATATCGAAGTGGGCATGAACCTGATGAAGTCCTCCGGTGGAGTCATGCCTTCGAGCCAGGTGCAAAGCAGAGCAGTCGAAACAGTATTGTCTGGCCCAGCAGCGGGTGCGATTGCTATTGCGTATTTCGGAGGCCTTGCGGGATATGACAAACTGATAGGATTTGATATCGGTGGTACGAGTACCGACATCAGTGTTGTGGTCGACCAAAAGCCACGAATTACCTCGGAAGGATCGATCGGTGGGTACCCGTTCGCTCTGCCAATAGTCGACATTAGTACCATTGGTGCGGGCGGAGGCAGTCTCGCCTATTTGGATGTCGCAGGCGGGCTTCATGTGGGTCCGGAGAGCGCCGGAGCAGATCCCGGACCTGTTTGCTATGGATCCGGTGGTTTAGTCCCGACCATAACCGATGCCAATCTTTGTCTGGGACGGCTAAATGAACATTTCTTCTTAGGTGGAGAGATGCCGGTCGACAAGGTGGCTGCTGAGAAGGCCATTGATCAACAGATCGCCAAACCTATGAATAAGTCATTGGCGAATGCGTGTCAGGGTATTTTCGATGTGACATTGGCCAACATGGTCCGGGCAATCCGTGTGTCTTCGATCGAAAAAGGTCTGGATCCTCGAGAATTCTCGCTGGTCGCCTTCGGTGGGTGTGGTGCGGTATTTACCGCTGATGTGGCAGAGGAGCTGGGCATAAAAACAGTGATCGTACCCCAAGATGCCGGCCTATTGTCGGCTAAAGGACTACTGGTAACTGACCATAAGAATGACTACAGCAGGACCCGCATATCGATTCTTGGGGGGACAGACAAGAACGCGCTGATTGGCTTTTTCGATGAAATGAAAGCGCAGGCTAGGGCTGAATTCAAAAAAGATAACTTTGACATTGGGGATTTGAAATTCCTGTATAGCCTTGACCTGCGTTACTCGGGGCAGGCTTATGAAATCAACGTTCCGATCTTTGGAGAGGTCGAAGAAATTACCTTTGATACAGTAAGAGACAGATTTAACGAGTCGCATAGGCGTTTGTACTGGTGGAGTGATTCCAAGCGAGAGCTAGAGATCGTCAACTTGAGGATATCGGTTATTTCGCTCGTACCCAAGGCAACGCCTGAACTTTTACCACTTCAGCAAGCGGACAGTGGGCATGCGATCAAAGGAAATCGACCAGTGTTTTTTAAACAGTACGGGGAATATTGTGGCACCACTGTCTACGATCGCAGGGAACTGCGCCCGGGTAATCATATTCCCGGTCCAGCAATAATTGAAAGTTTCGATACGACTGTCGTGATCCTTCCTATAAATACTGCCAAGGTAGATGGCTATGGGAACATCATCATCAGTGTGGAAGGGTAGTCGGGTGCCTGAAATAGATCAAATTGAAGTCGAGGTTCTTCGGAACCATCTGGTTTCGATCGTTTATGAAATGGGTGCGGTATTACGTCGGACGGCATATTCGCCCAACATTCGAGAGAGAGAGGATTGTTCTTGCGTCTTAGCCGATACAAGTGGGCAGATCATTGCTCAAGCAGAGCATATTCCCGGCCATCTGGGGATCCTTACGGTCGGCATCCCCTATTTACTTGAACACTTTCCACCGACTGTTTGGGAGGAGGGTGACGTATTAATGTTCAACACCCCGGAAGGTGGTTCACATTTGCCGGACATTCGAATTGTGGTGCCGATATTCCATCGGGGCGAACTGGTGGCGTTGTCAGCAAACCTTGCCCATCATGCAGATGTGGGAGGTATGGTGCCCGGGAGCATGCCATCGACCTCAACAGAAGTTTGGCAGGAGGGTTTAATCCTACCGCCTCTCAAGCTTTACAGTAAGGGTGAACTCAATACTGCCGTGATGGATATTTTGATGCGTAATGTACGTACGCCAGATGAACGAGCAGGAGACTTGAATGCTCAGATCGCCTCTGCACAACTGGGCTGTCGCCGCGTTTTAGAAGTGATCGACAAAATCGGAATCAATCATTGGACGACCTATAAAGACGAAATACTCAATTATTCAGAACGATTAATGCGAGCAAAGATAGAAGAAGTGCTTCCTGACGGGGAGTACTATTCGGAGTTATTTATTGATGATGATGGGCTGGTTGAGGGTAGGATCAAGATAGCGGTAACCCTGACTGTGAAAGGGGACTCGGTCAAAATTGATTACACTGGAACCGATCCACAACGCCCATCTGGGGTCAATTGCATCCTGGCGAACTGTATCTCTGCTGCCTATTTTGTTATCAAGTGTGTGTCGGACCCAACTATCCCAGTGAATGCTGGATGTTACAGGCCCATAGAAGTATTTTGCCCGGAAGGGACCATCATTAGCCCTGATCCCACTGCTGCGATCGGGGCTGGCAACGAAACTTGGCAACGAATAGCTGAGACTGTAATTGCCGCAGTTCTACAGGCAGACCCTTCGATCGCCAAAGCGCATTCCCATGGCTGTATGAACAACACAGTTTTCGGCGGTACTGACCCTAGAAATGGTCGGCGATACACATACTATGAAACCATCGGTGGCGGCGACGGTGGACGAAGTATGGCCGATGGTATGGATGGTGTTCAGGTCTTGGGGACTAATACGATGAATACGCCTGTCGAGGTGGTCGAGATGTACTATCCATTGACAGTAGAAGAGTACAGCCTTAGGCCTGATTCAGGTGGCGTTGGGAAGTACAGGGGTGGCCTGGGAATAAAACGCAAATTTCGTGTGGAGGATCACAGGTCGGTGTTGACCGCAAACAGTGACTGGATCAAGCAGAAACCAGGGGGCGTTGAAGGGGGGGGTACAGGAGCCAAGACCCGTTTGGTTATTAACGAAGGGACTGATAAAGAAGAGACCCCACAATTCTGCAAGGTCATGAGAGTTCTCGATCATGGGGAAACTTTCACGGTCTATAGCGGGGGTGGAAACGGGTACGGTCCGCCCCAGGAGAGAGCGCGCGAACACATCAGGCGAGACGTTCTGGATGAAAAGGTTAGCGATCATGACCCCGCCCAAGATGGTTGAGCGTAAATTTGAACATCAGGAGTAACTGAGATTGTTGCTCTCTTGTATTGAAGACATTGCTCTAGATCCGAAAAATACTCGTTCTTTTGGAACGAATTCGTTTCGAATAGTCGAATTCTCGCCTCACTCCAACCGGGCCGACGAGCAGATGCTTGGCTCGGATCAGTTGGTCGTAGACAGCATTCCCCAAGGGATCGGGCGAACATGAAAGAACATCGAACAATACTTGCCTGACAGCGACACACGGCAGAAGGATCGATCAGTGTTTTATTTTTCTTGGTACTCAATCGCTCATGCCCCATGAGTAGTGCGAAAAATATCACAATCATTGGTGCTGGGCTGGCAGGGCTTACCGCTGGCCATCTGCTCAAAAAAAAAGGCTTTTGCGTTACTCTGCTAGAGGCTGAGAGCCTGCCAGGTGGGCGAATGTCGGAGCGGCGTATCAAAGGTCTTCGCTTTAATACGGGCGCTCGGTGGATCTACTCGTTCAGCCAGGAAATTCTCGACCTGGTAAAACAGCTGGATCTTCAAAAGCATCTTCGAACTGTGTCGAAGGTACCGGTATTCGCCGATGTTGCGGGCCGGACTTACAAGCTCAGATTTGGCCCTGATCCGCGTATCCTTTTAGATTCTTTATTAACCCCGGCGGACAAGTTGCGTTGCCTAACGCTGATACCGGATTTGCTACGGGCTCGTTACAGAATGGATCCCAATCAACTCCTCACCGCCGACCGGTTCGATTCAAAATCACTCGCCCAATACTTTGCCGAAAAAAGATTAGACCGCTATGCGAAGTACTTCGTGGAGCCCCTGTTCCGAGGTGCGCGTTGTTGGAATCTTGGGGACATCTCACCCGCTTTCTTCCTCACCACGGGGGCCCATATGCTCGGTGGTCAAGCGTATACCCTCGACCAAGGGATAGGGCTGTTGTGCAGAACAATGAGCAGCCAGCTCAACCTGGTTTACGGGGCAAGGGTGCAAGATGTCATTAGACTCGGAACTGGTGGCTGCCGCATAAAATACACCTACGATGATCAACTGGTCGGCCGAGAGGCGGATCTCGTCCTCTGCGCGGTCGAAGGAGCACGCCTTTCAAGCCTCATACGGGAGCCTCGTGCTGAGGAATCTTCATGGTTTCAAGCCGTTCGCTATAGCCCGGGTGGTGTGGTGCATTTCGGGGGACAGCCCAGGCTCTCTCCAATGGTTCGATTTATGGATGATAGCGCCAGTAAACGCTTATCCACCATCGATATTTCAGATGAATTGACAGACACTGGAGACACTCAAACTCGCGTATCGTGTTACCTGTCCCCTGAGGGGGCCAAGGAGGTGAGGGATCAGGGACTAAAATCACAATTGGCTACCTTTATACAGAAAGAGTTACCAGCCGATGTGATGGCCTTCTGCCAGAGTGCAGATGCTGTGGCAGAACAGTGGATAGAACATATGCTGCCGGTGTTCTACCCCGGTTATTTGAAGAAACTGAATTCGTTTGCGAGGTATCAGGCCGATAAGCGCAAGACCATTTATTACGCTGGAGACTACATGGCTCAAGCGTTAGTGGGAGGGGCATGCCGAAGCGGTTTGGAAGCGGCACAGACGATTATCAGGCACTGGGGGTCAAATTGAAGGTGGTTTCTCATTGGGCGTCAGGTTAAACGTTAGAAGAAAACCGATACTGCGACGGACCCACGGGCTAAATGCGTTGGATACACCAAGCAAAAGAGACGTGACCGGAGGTGTCAACCTGGACTAACAACGGGGATAATGGACTAGTATATTACTAGCCAAACAACCGAATTATCGTCCATACTATAGGGGAAAGGCCAAGTTTAGGCATGCCCGAGCTGGTCTTTTCCAGTTTGAAGATCAATTAAAGTGAGGATACTAATATGAATCTTGAAAAACCTAAGGCTCTCGGTGGAATTCGAAGCCTAGTCGCCAGTGCAGCGTTGGCGTCATTTATTGCCACACCGGCGGTTGCTGGTGAGGCAAGAATTGGTGTGTTAAATGCCCTGACCGGTCCTATTCCAGATCTGGTGGCCGTCATGCTCCAATCGGAACAAGCTGCTGCAGCCTTCATCAATGCCAATGGGGGCATATGGAATGGGGACAAGGTTGCTTTAGCCGTTGGTGATTCCGCCTGTGACGCAAAAGCGGGTGTCGATGCCGCGACGAAAGTAGTGAATGTAGAGCAAGCATCGATAATCGTCGGCCCCGTTTGTTCTGGTGCGACCATAGGTGCAACGCAGGCGGTAACAATCCCTGCCGGTGTGGTGGTTATTTCTCCATCGGCTACCTCGCCCGCGATCACGGACCTGGACGATAACGATACCGTATTTCGGGTTTGTCCTTCGGACGCTTATCAAGGTGTGACGCTGGCAAAGTTGGCGAGAAGTATGGGCTATTCAAAGGTGGCAACCACCTACGCTAACGATGACTATAACGCTGGGCTCCATGATGTGTTTGTTAAGGCATTCCAGGATGCCGGCGGAACCATTACGGCGGATCAGATGCACGAAGCCAATAAGGCATCCTACCGTTCTGAATTAGCCACACTGGCACAAGGTGAACCGGAAGCTCTGGTACTTTTTGCATACTACAATGGCAGCGGCATTACGATAATGCGTCAAAGCCTTGAAAATGGCTTCTTCAGTAAGTTCTTGGGTGGAGACGGCATGGTGGCGGATCAGGTCATTGCAGAGATTGGTGCTGACAACCTGGCCGATACGGTCTTTACAAAGGGTACTTCAGATGAAGGTTCACCGCACTTCAAGACGTATGCCGGATTGTTTGCCAAGCCATCTGATCCTTACGTAGCACAGGCATGGGATACGGTGATGATCGCTGCGTTAGCTCTACAGCGTGCTGGAGAAGCGACCCGCGATCTGAGTGAGCATGTTCGAGCAGTGACCAACGCGCCAGGTGTAAAAGTGGGTCCGGGTGACTGGGCCAAGGCGAAGAAGCTCTTGG
Organism: Pseudomonadota bacterium; assembly: GCA_002718155.1. Taxonomy (GTDB): domain Bacteria; phylum Pseudomonadota; class Gammaproteobacteria; order Arenicellales; family UBA868; genus UBA9619. The sequence continues at coordinate 4,567 of PBDS01000014.1, read as the reverse complement.
AGGAAGGTAAAGATATCGACTACCAGGGCGCTGGCTTGGGTGAAGCGGACTTCGATGAAAACGGTGACGTTGCGGGCCTCTATGGCAAGAACGAAGTGATCGATGGTAAGTGGGTAGAAACGATTGTTGATTGATCGATAAAGCTACTGAGTTCAGTCGTTTCCAGGCCCTCTTCCCGCAATGGGGAGAGGGCTTTGGCTTGCTGGGTTTACGCTGGCCAAAATTGATACCAAACAAGTACAGTAACTGGTTACTTCTTGTTGGTGACGGAGACCAACCGGCGTTCTGGCAGGATTCCACCGGCGTATCGCTGCAAGACGACTTGTAACAATAGCCCGATCAGGAAAATTCGAAAATAGGCTGCTTTAATCGCAAGTTCTTCAGGCAGCCTGCTGGTCAGTACCTCACTAAAGGACCATATGGTCCACATCATAAATGCACCGAGTATGGCGCCACGATTATTGCCACTGCCTCCAACGATCAGCATTACCCACACCAAAAAGGTTGTTGTAAGCGGTTCCGTTGCACCGGGACCGATAAACTTGATGTAATGAGCGGTCAACCCCCCGGCAAGGCCCATGAGCACCGAGCCGCAGATAAATGCTTCAACCCTGAAGCGTTCAACGTTCTTCCCAGCGGCTCGGGCTGCATGTTCATTCTCCCTTATAGCAGTCATGAGCCGGCCCCATGGCGCCAACCGGGCACGCTCGATCAAAAAGTAGAATGCGACAACGATAGCCAGAACCAGCAGCATAAAACCAATCTTGTTCCATGGTTCAGCCAGTGTCTCGAATGGCAGAGGTATTTTGGCAATACCTCTGGCACCATTGGTGGCCCAGATTTCATTCTTTAGGATGAGCCGAAAAATCTCCCCGATCCCGATAGTGGCGATTGCCAGGTAATCGCTCCTTAAGCGGATACAGAGCAGCCCAACAAGCCAGGCAACAACCGCAGTCACGACCATCGCGCCAACCAGTCCAAAGGCAACAGGTAAGCCAAAACCACCCAGATGAAATGGCGAGCCATCTGTGGTCAGGATCGCAGATACATAGGCACCGATGGCAAAAAAGCCGGCAATTCCGGCGTTGAATAATCCGGTAAAGCCCCATTGAATGTTCAGACCAAGGCACATCAGTGCATAGATGCCGCCTATGGTGATCAGCGACACCAGGTACAGCATGTAACCATAAGCTTGAGCAGCGTCCATGTTAAAACACTCGTCCGCGGAACAATCCACTGGGGCGCCAGAGCAGCATCAGCACCATTAATGCAAAGGCCACACCAGCTTTATAGGCGGGCGGGAGGAGGGGAGAATCACCCAACCAGGGATAACTGGAGAGTTCCTCTGCCAGACCTACAACAAGTCCACCCACCATCGCACCATAGGGCTGCCCTATGCCACCCAAGATTGCGGCCGCAAACATGGGCAATAGCATGTAGAACCCCATCATGGAGTGCAGGTGTGAGTCCAGTCCTAGAAACACCCCAGCTGCTGCTGCCAAAGAAGCACCAAGTATCCAAGTGGCTCGGACAACTTTTTCGGTTTCGATGCCAGTGAGACGTGCGAGTTCAGCCGAATCACTCATTGCACGCATGGCTTTCCCGATTCGGGTGTAACTGAGTATTGTGTGGATGCAAAGCATCAGGCCAATGGAGCAGCTCACAATCCACACATGTTTCATAAAGATTCGTAAACCACCGAACAATACGATGGGCATTTCGATTCTTCCGGAGGAGTATGAAAAAGTGTCAACCCCCCAGATGATCTGAACCGCCGATCGGGCCATTAAGGCAATACCAAATGAAGCGACGATCACAATGGTGGTCTTAGAGTTTCGAAAAGGTTTGTAAAATGTGTGGTCTATTCCAAGAGCGATGAAGCTGGTCAAAACCATGGCTAAGGGCAGTACGGCTAGAGGGTGTAACCCGGTAAACTGAAATAATGAATAAGTTATATAGGCGCCGATCAGCATCAGTTCTCCATGGGCAAAATTAGCAAAACGCAAAATGCCAAAAACCAGCGAAACACCGATAGCCCCGAGCGCATAAATGCTTCCAAGAACAATTCCAGGTAGCAGATAGAAGTTGATGAATTCCATAAGCTTGCTGTTCTATCCTCCAAGGAACATTTCGGCGATTTCGGGGTCTTGGAGTAGATCAGACCCTTTGCCCTGAGTTCGATTGCGCCCATCAACAAGAATATAGCCCCGATCAGCGACAGCCAGTGATTGCTTGGCATTTTGCTCGACCATAAGTATTGGAATTCCGGTCGCGTTTATTTGGCGAACCGTATCGAATATTTCCTTTCGATAGATCGGGCTGAGTCCGGCGGTTGGTTCATCTAACAGTAGAATCTTAGGCTCGACCATCAGTGCTTTTCCCATTGCAACCATTTGGCGTTGGCCGCCGGAAAGTTCTCCCGCCCTTTGTTTTCGCTTTTCAGCGAGCGGTGGAAACATTTCGTAGATTTCTTGTATGCGTGGTTTGAAATTATCTTCTCGAATGTAGGCACCCATCTCCAGGTTTTCCTGGACAGTCAGGGTCGAAAAAACGTTGTTTGTTTGAGGCACATAACAGACACCTTTTCGTACCACTCGGGCTGGATCCATGCCGGTGATATCCTCGCCGGCGAGTGTGATAGTACCCCCGGAGAGTCTTAAAAGACCGAATACAGCTTTCATCGCCGTCGATTTTCCTGCTCCATTTGGGCCGATTACCACAACGATCTCGCCCTCGCCGATCGTTAGTGTCACCCCATGAAGAATATCGGCCTCACCGTAACCACCTGAGATATCTTTTAGTTCTAGAACCGACATAGGTTAATTGATCTCTGGTGTATCGTCGCCGCCTAGATAGGCGTCCAGGACACGAGCATCAGTGCGAACCGCTTCCATGCTGCCCTGAGTAAGAACCGAGCCTTCGGCCATGACGATTACCGGCTCACAGAGGCGCGCTATCATATCCATGTTATGTTCAATGATGCAGAAAGTGTACGAACGTTCCCTGTTCAGACGTTCGATCATATCGGCTAAATTGCCTAGGAGTGTTGGGTTCACCCCTGCACCGGGTTCATCTAGCAAAACAATCTTGGGCTCAGCCATCATGGCCCGGCCTAGTTCCAATAGTTTTTTCTGCCCCCCAGATAGATTTCCCGCCAACTCATCAGCGAGGTCAGTTAAGCGAAGAAACTCGAGCACCTCTAAGGCTCGTTGCCGGATCTGCTGTTCTCTTAACCTGACCTTCTGAGACGAGAATAGGGCATGTAGTAGGTTCTCTCCCGGTTGACTGCCCGGTACTGTCATGAGATTTTCGAGAACACTCATCGCACTGAATTCTTGCGGAATTTGAAAAGTACGCATGATTCCCAGATGAAAAAGCTCATGTGCCGGTTTGCCGGTGATGTCGATGCCGTTAAATGTGATTCGCCCAGAAGTCGGTCTCATCGCACCTGCGATCATGTTGAACGTGGTTGTTTTTCCGGCACCATTTGGTCCGATCAATCCGGTAATCGAGTTTTCTTCTATGTTGAAACTGCATTGATTTACTGCAGCCACTCCTCCGAAGTTCTTCGCTAGATTTTCTACGCTTAACATAGCTTCAAGGCTGACAATAGAGTCGAAGTTAAAGGTGAGTTTTCATAAAGGAGTTCAGGCAAAGATTCAGAAATAGCCCAGGCTTCGTTGCAAGTTCAAGGCGTCCTCCCTACCAAGTGGCAAGACCGGTGCTCGACAATTCCCGACCGAAAACCCCCGGTGCTCGGCGGCAGCTTTAACGGATGAATTGTAAACATGGCTCCAGATAAAGAGCTGGGATGGTAATAGGCGTTGCCAAAGCTCATTGGCGGCGTTTAAGTTGTTTTCTTTCACCAGTTGGTACAGCTGAACTGCCTCCCTTGGGAGGAAATTGACCGCGCCCCAAACACAGCCTACACAGCCTGCAGCCAGGGACGGGTAAGTAATGGGGTCCCCACCGTTAAAGATCTTGCCACCGGTTTGGATGAGTTCCTGGATTCGGATCAGATCACCTGTGCTGTCTTTAATGTAGTCGATGCCGTCGATCTCCAGTAGCCGACTAAAAAAGTCCGGTGTGATGTCAAACCCGGAATGCACCGGGATGTTGTAGACCATCAAGGGGATGCTCGAAGCGCGAGCGACCTGTTCAAAGTGATGATAGACCCCATCCGCATCTGGGCCTTCAAAGTAGGGGGGCAGCACCATAACCGCGTCAGCCCCGTGGTCGATCGCATGCAGAGTCGCTTCGATGGTGTCCCGCAGGCTGATAGCTGAAGTCTGAGCGACGAATGCTGCTTTCCCTTCGACATGTTTGGCGGTGATCTCGATCAGCCGTCGTTTTTCTTCGGGCCGTAGATAAGCAAATTCCCCGGTACCGCCGCAGGCCAGTATGATGTGCACACCCGCTTCGAGCATCGCATCGACGTGGGCGAGGTAACCTGTTTCATCGATGGTCTCGTTGTTGTCAAATACGCTACAAACTGGAACACAAACCCCATAGAGTTCCGCCATGGTGAATCCTCTCTATTCTTTATTACGTGGACTAAAGGCAGTGT
>PBDS01000013.1 GCA_002718155.1 Pseudomonadota bacterium | reverse complement strand
ACGACGATCCTGTGTCTGCACCTGTGCCTCCTGCTCCGTGTCCATGGCCAACCGCTACCTATGCCTATCAATCGGAGTGTGCTGAGCCGTTGAAAGGCGGGATCAGTGTTGATGCTGATGGGACCTTGTTCACTACCGGAAACCTCGATGTCACCGGTGTCACCATCGATTTAGAAGACGGAGAAACAGCAACAGACATCGAACTCGTATCAGGTTCCACCACAACCGGATACGTACTGACATCGAAGCAACGGATCATCGGGTTCGGTAACACCCCCACCACAGACCCCGACGGCACAGATTTGGTGACGTTGTGGGCAGGTGAAACCGTCACCCAGTTAGCGAACAACCGCAACGGCACGTATTTCGTGACGTCACACGGACGAGTGTTCGACCTTGACGGGAACCCATATGTGGACCTGTCTCGTTATGTGACCTACAACAACATTGTTGACATCAAAACCCTCGACTCCGGGTCAGGGATCTTGATCGGATCAGACGGAGCAGTGTTTTCTTTCGGCCGAGACCTGTTTCAAGGATCGCTTGGAGGGCAAGGGATCACCAACATTGTTGGCGGACACCTCACCACCGGCGGCTATTACTTGTTGTCAGCGTCTGGAACCGTGTACACGTTCGGTGACATCACCACCACCCCCGACATCACCGCTCTCACCACCAAAGTTTTCAACTCAGAGACGTTGAACGGTCAGTTGATCGATGTGACACCGGCCGGAACGGGTTTACGTGCATTAGGTGCAGACGGCGGACTGTTCGACCTCCTTGGCTCATTGCACAACACCATCTTGCGGGCACACACCAACCCCAACACCACCGCCATCGACACCATCAACTAACCCCACCGTCACAGGGCGGGCGCCACCAATAGCAGCCGCTCCGCACGGTATATCCTTGTGTTTACACGGGGAGACCGTAGCCGCGGGTGTGCAATAGACCGTGGGCGCTACAGGATCTACCTTCAAACCGCCAGTTACCGCTAGCGGTCAGGCGAACTCAAGAAAGTTAGGCTTGGTCGCTGATACGAGGCGGTTCAATCCACGGTTGAGCGATTTCCATCCACTCGGTAGCAAACGCTCCCTCAGTTTGAACAGTCGATTCGATCAGTGGTGTTCGCCGCGTCAGAACCTTGCAGAACTCATAGGCACTGGCGGTGACTCGGTTTGTTGCGTCGTCGGGTCCCCAATACCAGTGATCTCCGCTGGGGCCAGTGAGTTCCACCCGGACCGGTTCGGTGGGCACAGCCATACCACGATTGATGTAGCTGAACTCGCGGGTGACATAGCCGATATGTGCGATGTGACGGAGACGATCCGTCTGGGGATACTGCATGTCAAAGCTGTCGGCCAAGTCATGGGAATGGGTCCAGGTCTCCAGAAGTCGACTGGTCGCCAACGATCTTGCCCCAATGTCTGGGCCAAGCCAGGTGATTCGCGCCTTCGGTTCAACGTTTCGTAACGCGTCAATCATCACCGTGTGACCGCTGAGAAACCAAGCCCACAGCTCACCGCCGGACATCGCCCCTATGTTCGAGCCAACCAACTCGTGAAGTGAGACTTCGCCTTTAGACAACTGCTGGCGGGCGTTAGTAAACGACACCGGATCGGTCACCGCAAGGTGACAAGCCCAATCCGCAGCACCCAAGTGAAGGATTGTTTCATGACTGTCCCAACCTTCCGCAACCGTGGGTGCACGCCATTGCTCTTCACTGAGACCGCTAACGACGGTACCTAAGGCTGTCGTTTCAGCTTCGAGGTCATCGCAAATCTGGTCCACGTCTGGATGGTAGTTCGTTGCAACGGCACCTAGAGCGTCGGCTCTTCCCAAGATGCCGCCCTATAAAAAAGGTTTGTTGGCGCTGCAGCGCTTCAAGATCCTTGGAACTACAGAGCCGGCCGACGAGTTACCCTGAAACGATGACGACCTTGGTTGAGCGCCCGCATGGCTGCCTTTCTCCGGTGCTGTTGGACCCGGTGCTCGACAACCCTGAGTCGATCCGCGACATGGCGATGAGGAACGGCCCCTATTTCATGCCGGCTCGCTACCTAGTAAGCGGCGCCAGCGCCGACTCTGCTAGCGACAACTCAAACCGGGAGGACGTTGAAGTCCCCGATTACCTGATCGGTCCGACCTGGCGGGGTGACTGGGCGGTCGAAGGTAGGCCGTTAGTCGATGGTGTAGATCGCGTCCTGGAACACAAAGGGTTCGCTCAGGCGGCACGGGCAATCTATGGCGCCGAAGTGGTGGTACCCGAGCAGGTCTACGTGAACCTGTCCACCCCGATGCCCGGTCAAGGATTTTCTCATACTGACATTCCCGAGTTCATAGGCATTGACCGCACCAACGCTCCGGGCTGGCTCCTTCAGGCCATGGGAACATCGCGTCTGTTTGAAGATGTCCGCATTACCATCGTGACCGCTGTGGCGTGGTTCTATCGGGGTGAACGTGGGTTCTTTCGCTATTGGCCGAACGGCCGCGACGCGGACAGCATCCGCCACGAAAACATGTGGAACACTGCCGCGGTTGGCGACAACGACTACATGCACCACCAAGTGGAACGCATTGGCCCCGCTGGGGTTAGAAAACCAGATGGCTTGACGATTAACTCACTGCTTGATCACGACGGAGAACGATGGATCGTCCAGGAGGACGGCCAGACGTTGTTGGATTATGCAGATGAAGACGTGCGGCTCTCGGTCTCGTGGAAAGCAAAGATTTACGCAGACGAAGCGATCCGTCAGGTTGCTGACACGGGAGACGGAGGGCTCGACCTTGAGGAGGTAGTCACCCGCTTGGCGGACGCACTAGGAGAACCACGACCAGAGAACGTGGAAACTGCCTTCGCTGATGTCGACTTCCGGAACCATCTAACGGCACGCTGGAGCGGCTACCAGTCCGGTTGATTTATCGGCCCTTGTCGTTTCAGTCCCTGGCCCCACGGCGCCGATCGACAACGACTGTAGGTTCTAGCCTTCTGGCGGTGGGGCAAGGGGCAGATCTACGCGCCCGGCGGCGTAGCCACCATCAACCAAGACTGTGGATCCCGTAATGAAATCTGCCTGTGTAGAAGCCATGAAAAGCACGGCACCTGTGACATCTTCAACGTGCCCAATTCGTCCCATTGGTACGTCCTTGAGGTAAATATCAACAAACGCCTGCGCGGGCCCGCGGCCACCGCGTCTGGCTAGGTCCATGAGGCCTGGAGCCACCCCGTTTACATTGATCCCGTGGGGTCCGAGTTCTATGGACATGCTTCTCGTTAGCATCTCAAGGGCCGCCTTTGAAGACGAATAGTGAGCTGAGCCTGCTCGGGTCCACAGATAGTTGCCGGACAAGATGTTGACGATCTTGCCACCGCGACCCGAGGCGATGGCCTGTTTGGCGAATGCCTGCGATGTCAGGAACGGGCCTTTCAGGTTGGTGTCTAAAACTGCATCCCACTGGGTCTCCGATATTTCTAGAAACGCAGTGTTCTGCGTGATCCCCGCATTGTTCACGAGTATGTCAATCGATTGGAACCGCCGCTGTGTCTCGTCTATGAGGTCTTCTCCACCCGCTCTGGTGGAGATATCTGCGACACACGCTTCGACGTTTTCGAATCGATCTTTGAGGTCCTCAAGTGCTGCTTCTAATTTCTGCGTCTTGGTGCCGTTCAGCATTACGCTTGCACCCGACTCCAAGAACGCTTCAGCAGTTGCGAGGCCGAATCCACCGGAGCTACCGGTCACCAAGACCACCTTGTCAACAAATTCTATAAGCACTGTAAGTCATCCCTGCCAGCGAGCCTTCGTCGCTTCTTGTCCTAGAGCTCCGCTTCGTCGGAGGGAGACCCAGAAAACAAAATATAGGTCTCCCCGTGCCGGCGATACAGCCGATTGCGGGTCCGACTTGTGCGATCTAGCTGTCGGGATATTGACCCAAAGTGACCTGGCCTACATATTCGCGAAGCTCCGCTGGTCCGAACGGCTGCATGAAGGGGCCAGCTCGGACATCGCGGTAGAGACGAGCGAGGGCGTCTGAATTGGTGTAGCCCGCGCCACCGAGCAGATCCATGGCCTTGCTGACAACTCCAATCGCACCCCGATTCACCGTCCACTTTGCCGCTTGATAGTCGCTCATGAGGCCATGTGCGTCTTCCATAGATGCAGCAGAAGTCGAATGGCGCTCGCAGTACGCATCCATCTCCACCCCGGCCGCACCCAGTACCGCTCGACACTGGGCTAACTCAAGTGCCATCTCTCCGACGAGGTTTTGAATGCCCGACTGCTCAGCAGCAAGCTGACCAACACGTGACCTTGTAAGCAGTTTCTCCAACGCGATGTCATGAGCCGCTTCAGCGATACCCAAAAAAGCTCCGACCAGAACGATGTTTGCAATGGCTCGAAACTCTAGATACTGCAGGCTCCACTTTCCCCACGGACCCATCCTGCCAAAGGCAGACTCAGGTACCCATGCGTCCTTAAAGACCACTGATTGGCTGCCCGAGCCGCGCATGCCCAGCGCATCCCAGTCGTTCTGAGGTATCAAGCCTGGCGTATCCATCGGGAGCACGATGTTTGCCATGTCGTCACCATCGTCGTCGCGCACTCGCGCGACCGTTGACACGTGAGTCGCTATTGGAGACATGGTGACGAAGATCTTCCGTCCGTTGATTCGCCAACCATCGCGGTCATCTTGGCGGTGGCGGACTACCTCAGTTACCGGGTGCAGATTGTCGGTCCCAGCTTCGGTCGCTGTGGCGCAAATGAGCATCTCTCCAGCGACCATCTTTCTGAGTGGTTCCGCAAGGTTGTTGGTGCGCTCGTCATCGGGGCCAAGGTCGGTCTTGGCAAGGGAATACGCCTGCGCCATTCGGCGACCTATCGCATGGTGCATGGTGATGGCTATAGCGGTCGACGCATCTCCCCGCGCAAGAGTGGCGATGGCGACAATCCAGTCGTGGATCGACTCCAAACCGAACCCTCCCAACTCCTCCGGAACGAATGCTGAGGAGATACCACTGGCAAGCAGGTCGTCAAAGTTTTGGCGACACATCTCGTTTTCAACATCGGCGGCTTCGGCCCGCCCAGCGAAGGGCTCCACCAGCGACTCCGCAGCGCCAACGACAGACACTCCCGGGGCGGTTCGGGGCGTCAGCTCAAAACTCATGGGCAGCCATCCCCCAACCGAACTCCCCAGCCGAAGGCTGAATCAACATCGCAAACTCCAAGCGTTTAAACACCGTCGCAAATGACTAGCGGTCCCTCGGAATTATCTAGGCGGAACGGCAGGATCTCCTGATATGCACCTGAACTCTTCCACTCGATCGCCGAATCGCTGTCAGGGAACTCCAGTACCACTGCCACTGGGTTCGGGTCGCCTTCGGTGTAGTGCTGCGCACCCCCTCGAACAAGATAACGACCTCCGTGATCGGTAACCGTTGTCTCCACGGCAGTCATGTACGGACCCATTGCTTGGGCATCATTAATTTTCAGCATGGCCACCACGTACGCCTTTGCCACGTCGCACTCTCCTTAGTCAACAACTGAGTCAAAGTCCTAGCAGGTAGCTGCGTTACGAATCAACGAGATCTCCCGTTCCCTACTCCTGTTCGAGTCATTCATCGGTGTTTCGGGCCGTCGCTACCCCGCCCGTGTCCTGCACGCGTGCTAGCGGTTACGTCGGGTAGCTGTCGCGGTAATGACTTATTTGGCTCTTCGACCGAACGCGAGCGTTGAGCTTCGTGGCACGGGAGCTCTCCGAAATCCCGAATCTCAGGCACTCACCAACTCTGCCGGGTCGAACTCTGGCGGCGGAGGTGGAGTCAGATCCCGCAGGTACGGGAAGACTTTGTCTCTCATCAACTCCATCGACTTGAGAACTTTGTTGTTGTCAAGACCGCCCAGGCGAGTCCAACACAACAACTCGGTCATCCCATAGACGTCTTGAGCCTCGGTGAGGCGTTCCACCACCTGATCTGGTGAACCGCAAATGACGAACCCTCCATCAGCGAGTTTGTCGAAATCGGCAACAGCGGCAACGTCTCGAAAGGCGTTGTACATCTCGTAGGATTTGACGGGCGTGTCACCCTCTACTGACACGTATTTGGCAATGGTGTTGAAGTACCACTGGCAGGCGTCTCGATATTCTGCCTCTGCCTGTTCCTTAGTCTCAGCTACATAGACCATCATCAGGCAACCAACCTGCTTATCCTCAACCGAGTGTCCGCCCTGGACCAAGCCTCGGTAGTAATCCTTACGGCGTTGGACGGCCAGTTCTGGCGAGAGGCCGAACACCGAGCCGAGCAATAGATTGTGCCCGTAAGTCCCCGCCATCTCAAAGGTTTCCGGTGACAGGCAGGCCATCCACATCGGGGGCTGCGGTGCTTGCAGGGGCCGGGGTCTGATAGGCACGTCGGTGAAGTCGTAGAATTCACCGTGGTAGTCGACCACGCCATCCCGCCACGCCATCCTGATGATGTCAACGCATTCCTCGAAACGCTTGCGGGTGGTGGTTTGATCGATGCCGTATCGCTGGAATTCCAGGGGTTGGTAACCGCGTCCCATGCCGAAATCGACACGGCCATCGCTCATCAAATCCAGTAGCGCGTAGTCCTCGGCCACTCGTAAAGGATGGTTCATGGGCAGCACCACGATTCCGGTGCCTAAACGGACTTTTTTGGTGACCGAGGCGACTGCCGCCAAGCTCAGCGCTGGGGAAGCGCAGTAGCCATACTCAGTGAAGTGGTGTTCCGCTGGCCAGATTGAGTCGAAGCCGTACTCCTCTGCAGCAACCATCAACTCCAGCTGTTCAGTGACTACCTGGTGTTCGGTCTTTTCAATTGGATTCTCGAATAGATGCAACATTCCAAATCGCATGGGTTCACCTCCGTTGTTTTATTTCTCCTGCTCTCTCGGAACTCCCCCCATCTGAGCCCAGGTTTGGCTGACCAGGTAGGGCACAAGGTCCCGACTCTGCGGTCCAGGTATCGGTCAATACCGTGAGACGGGACCATTTGCCCTAGGCACCCTCCAATAGCAAACCCATGATTGGGAATCCGACCGAATTCAACGTGAGGCTTCTGCAATGGAAATGAACGTCCAACCAATCCCTTCAGTACCTGATCGCATCAACGAGATTCGCGGCTTGACCGCGACCATCGTGAACCGGGAGATTCTGCCGGTGGAGAACATGTTGTGGGCCGACCAGCGCCATGAGGGTGTCTGTGAGGCCGATCGTGCCGAAGCTAGTTCCCTTCGAGATGGTGTCCGCAGGAAGGTTAAGGAGGCAGGTTTATGGGCACCTCATTTACCCGAGGAGTACGGCGGAGCAGGCTTCAATTTCCTTGAGCTCGCCTACATGAAAGAAGTGTTGGCCTACGCCGTAGGAGCGTCATCACTATTTGGCGTTCAGGCCCCCAACTCAGGGAACCAATCGATCCTCGTGCGTTACGGCACCGAGAAACAAAAACAGAAATGGCTGCTGCCCCTCATTGAGGGCGAGATGGAGTCGGGATTCTCAATGACCGAACCTGATCAGGCCGGCTCGGACCCCCGTTCTTTGAAAACCACCGCTCGTCGAGACAATGAGGACTGGGTGATCAACGGACACAAGTGGTTCACCTCCAACGGGATGGCCGCAGACTTTTTCATTGTCATGTGCCGTACCGAAGAAGATGGCGCTGATCGTGCCGCGAACTCGAAGATGACTCAGATCATCGTTCCTAGCGATGCGGACGGCGTAGAGATATTGAGAGGAATCAGCGTTTGGGGGCAACCCAGCGATCACTGCGAAATTGTTTATGACAACGTAAGGGTTCCATTGGAAAACCAGTTGGGGGCGGTTGGTCAAGGTCACCGCGCTGCGCAGGACCGCCTGGGGGCGGGTCGCATCTACCACTGCATGAACTCGATCGGGCAGATGTGGAGGGCCTTCGACCTGATGGTCGAGCGGTGCCTAAGCCGCGAAGTTCATGGAGGGTTGCTCAGAACCAAGCAATTCGCCCAGGGGTTCATCGCAGATTCCTACATGGATATCCAGGCTTCTCGCCTGATGACGATCCACTGTGCAGAAAAGATGCACGATGGCCATCATCCGCGTACCGACATTTCGGCAATCAAAGTATTCGTCCCCAACGCTTACCAACGGGTCGTAGACCGAGCCATGCAGGTATTCGGAGCAGCCGGGATCACAGATGACTTTCCTCTTGCAGCTATGTATCAGGGAGCCCGGTCACTGCGAATCGTTGATGGTCCAGACGAGGTCCACCGAATTCTGGTCGCCAAGACCGTTTTGAATCACGTCGAGCATGAGGGTAGTTGGGACTTCGGTAACTAGCTTTGGAGCTGTTCCAGATGTTCCACTTCTCGCGGGTAAGGGAAGGGCACCCAGTTGGGTGGATCGGCGCCTCCAGGGCCTTTTCAGCTTCCTGTTTTTTGGGGTCACCAAAGCCATGGGCAACAGGACCTAAGTCCCTGCCAACCGGCGCTGTCACCGGTCATGCTTCAGTCAGCCACTTACTACGGGAGTGAAGTTGTCTCGGCCCAAGCTTGTACTCGTTTTATTCGTTCTGACGTCGTGCGCGTTCGGATGTGCGGCGGGCGCCTACGACACCTCGGGACGCCCATGGCCGACGACTTCCCAAGACAAGGACCTGACTCCGGAAGCCGCGAGCGTTGCGTCATCCAAGGTAAATCTAGACCTGGGCGAGTTTTTCATCGAAGGTGATCTCCTAGTTCCCGCCGGTGGTGTGATTCTGCAGCTAGCTAACAAGGGAGTTATTGAACACAACGTTCGGCTTGTCGGAGGCCCCCTAAGCGAAACGTTGCCTGCCGATAGCACTTCCCAACTCGATGTAGGGCAGCTGGCCGCAGGGACGTACCAATTGATCTGCGAGCTTCCCGGCCACAAGGACGCTGGCATGGTCGCGACCCTCACCGTCGTCAAGTAGGCCCGGAAAGCGTTGGCTTCGAGTGTCAATTACTTCGGTGGCAAATCCGGCCTATCGTTCACCGTACCTATCGGAAGTGCGTGACGTGTTTGAACTCGATACCAACGGACTTGACCTCGCCGCAGGTGCGATAGGTACTGACATCACAGGTCTCGTTAAGGCATTAATAGAAACGGCACCTGACACTGTGATGTTGGTAGATCCAGATGGTTCGGTTGTCTACGTCAATCATCGAATTACCGACATTCTCGGATACGCCCCACGTGACCTCATGGGAATGAGCGTCGACGCTCTAATGCCCGCTGGCCTACGAAAAGCGCACGCCAACCACCGGAAGCGTTTCCAAATGGCGGCAGAAACTCGCCCCATGGGTAACAACCTCGACTTACACGCACTACATCAGCACGGTCACGAAGTACCCGTCGAAATCTCCCTGAGCCCGCTACCCGCGACTGATGGGAAGATCTGGGTCATAGCCGTCGTTCGAGATGTCACCGAACGTAAGGCACTGGAGGACCGAAGCCGGACCACTCACGCCCGGCTACTCGTCGCTAACGATAGAGAGCGAATCGCTCGTGATCTCCATGACTCTGTGATTCAGAGGCTGTTCGCTTGCGGACTGACTCTCCAGGCGGTTTCAGCAATCATCGAACAACCAATGGCTCGCCGCATCGAATCAACCATTGATGAACTCGATGACACCATCGCCGATCTTCGGCAAGCCATTTTCGATCTCCAAAGACATCGCGAGGGAGAGCCGAGTTCGGTCAGAATCCGCAACACCATCGAAGCCTCACTACAGTCTTCGAGCGCTTCGCTGACAGCACTCAAGGGCACAGACCTACTTGAAGGACTGGCTGAAAGCCTTGTCTCAGACATCGACTCAGTGATTCGAGAGTTACTTACAAACGCGATCCGTCACGCGAACCCAAGACGCGTCGCCGTCATCATCGATGACTCCGAAGGATTATCGATCGAAGTGCGCGATGACGGCCCGGGGTTTACCTTCGAAGGTCCCGAAGGCAACGGCATACCCAACCTTCGCTCACGCGCTGCGCGACATGGTGGACAATTTACTGTCAGCCGAGACATCACAAATCTTTGGACCATCGCTAGATGGCAGATCCCTGAGAAAAGCCAATGACTGCCTCCGAACCGACTCGGGTTCTCATACTCGACGACCATGAAATCGTCCGCAGCGGGCTTTCCGATCTTCTCCAAGCAGACGGCGAATTTCACATTGTTGCGACTACTGGATCCATTACCGAAGCTTTACCTCTGTTGCGCGGCCTCCGGCCAGACATCGCTGTCATAGACGTTCAACTGCCCGACGGAAGTGGCATCGACTTAGTAAGGCAACTAAAAGAAGATCTCCCTGAAATCACTACCGTAGTGTTGACCTCCTTTGATGACGACGCCTTACTCATAGAGGCCTTAGAGGCGGGAGCTGAAGCCTTCATGGTTAAAGAGATCAGGAGCTTCGACCTCACAAAAACCCTCCACCACATTGCGGCAGGCCAACCCATCTACTCCAATGATGAGCGGGCGAAAGTGATAGCTCAAGCTCGCACTCGGCTCTCCACCCGTGATGGAACCGCTGACCTTTCCCCACAAGAACTCCGAATATTCGAACTGATCGGTGATGGGCTCACCAACCGACAAATCGGCGAAACGTTATTTATCGCCGAAAAGACAGTCAAGAACTACATCACAAGTCTTTTCAACAAGCTTGGGGTCAACCGAAGAGCAGAAGCCGCAGCTATGGCAGCACGTCGCGCCGAACGAAGCCGCCATACCCCCGACTAAACCGCACGCGCCCGTCTCAGACGGCACGTCCTTCGTTGAAGCACCGAATTGCATGAAAGGACAATCACACAGCGTGCATTTCCTTGATAACCCCTTGCGAAAGCCTGGCCATTAACAACGGGGCTTTGGCTTCAGCAGCCGGAAACAATCTAGAGAAAACGCTGAGATGAGGGCCTTGGTCCCTAGTTGGTCGCTCAATCCGTAGCGACAATCAGTTCCGTTGACATTCACAGATGGTTCAACGGAATGGAATTGAGCGATGAGGAACGCATCCCTGTCGGTAGGCCGATTCGCGGCATTCGCTGCGCTTTTATTAATTGCCTCAGCTTGTACGAGTAATGGAACAAGTTCTGAGTTGGGGTCTGACGCAGCCCAGATAGCCGCAGAGCGCGGTCTCAGCGATGCCGACATCGCCGCAGCGTTGAAGACCTATACACCCAGCGGTGTCATCGATGAATACATCATGTTTTCCTCAGGCGGTCATGGTGGCCAGGTGTTCGTCTTCGGTATTCCCTCAATGCGCATGCTCAAGTCAATCGCCGTATTCACCCCCGAGCCCTGGCAAGGCTGGGGGTACGGCGATGAACACCACAAAGAGTTATTTGCCGCTGGTGCCGTTGATGGCGAGGTGCTCACCTGGGGAGACACTCATCACCCAGCCCTATCGGAGACAAACGGTGACTACGACGGCGAGTTTCTATTCATCAACGATAAGGCAAACGCCAGGGTCGCCCTGATCGATCTTCGAGACTTCGAAACTAAGCAAATTCTGAAGAACCCACTATCAATCAACGATCACGGAGGGACGTTTGTAACGCCTGACACTGAATGGGTCATCGAAGGTGGCCAATATGCCTCACCGCTGGCATGGGATTACGCACCGCTGGACAACTACTCCACCCAATATCGCGGAATGATTACCTTTTGGAAATTCGATCGAGCTGCGGGCAGGATCGATCCAGAGGCTTCTTTCGGTATGGAACTACCGCCGTACTGGCAGGACGTGTGTGATTCGGGAAAGGCAGTCTCGAAAGGTTGGATTTTCTGCAACTCGTTCAATGTCGAGATGTCAACAGGCTTGAACCCTGATGACCTTGAAAACAGCGAATACTTCGAGTCTGGTGCGAGCGCCGGCGAAAATGACTATCTCCACATCATCGATCTAGACGCGGCCGTGGCGGTCGCCGCTGCAGGTGAAACAGTCGAGGTCAACGGCTTCCCCCTCATCACGATTGACACAGCGATAGCTAATGACTTGCTGTATTTCACTCCGGAACCAAAGAGCCCTCACGGAGTCGACATTGCCCCTAGGGGCGATTACATCGTTGTCTCAGGAAAACTTGACCCCCATGTGACAATTTATTCGTTTGCCAAAATCCAGGAAGCGATCGCAGCCGGAAGTTTCGACACCGACAAATACGGAATTCCCCTGCTGGATTTTGATGACGTGGTTGAAGCTCAAGTCGAAGTGGGCTTAGGACCACTCCACACCCAATTCGATGACCAGGGGTACGCCTATACGAGCCTTTTCCTTGATTCAGATGTTGCCCGCTGGAGCTTGGGTTCGCCATACAGGGAAGATGGCTGGAAGCTCGAAGGCACTGTTGACATTCACTACAACGTTGGACATGTGGTGACTGCAGAGGGTGACACCGTGTCCCCTGATGGCAAGTACCTAGTTTCGCTCAATAAATGGTCCCTTGATCGCTTCTTCCATCCCGGACCCCTGTATCCCCAGAACTTCCAGCTGGTCGATATCAGCAAACCGGGCCCTGACATGCAGCTGCTGTATGACATGCCCGTCGCTAATGGTGAACCCCACTACGCGCAAATCATCAAGGCCGACAAGTTGCAACCTATGACGGTTTACCCCGAAGTGGGGTGGGATCCAGGGTCGATGGCCCCGAAACCCGGCGCTCCCAAGATCGGCTCCGAAGGAGTAACCAGGAACGGCAACCAGGTGACCATCGATATGACCTTGATGCGAAGTCATTTCACTCCAGAGCGGGTGACAGTAACGCAGGGCGATCACGTCACCTGGAACCTGACCAACGTCGAGACCTCGGAGGATGCAACCCATGGTTTCGCGATACCGGGATACAACATCAACCTCAGTCTTGAGCCAGGAGAAACAGCCACCATTGAGTTCGAAGCCAAGAACGACGGTGTGTTCACTTATTACTGCACTGAATTCTGCTCGGCACTCCACCTTGAAATGGCTGGATATTTCCTAGTTGAACCGAATTGATTTGTTCGGTCCATCAATGCATTCCCGGAAGGAGGCGAATGCCCCCCGCACTCATTGAGCGAATCTTGGGGCCTCGTGTGTCAGCTGTCGAAGCTAGCCAACATCGTGACACCTATCAGCGACCTAAGCGCTTGTTGACGTTGTCCTCCATCTTGCTCGGCTCGTCAATCTTCTTGCCCTACTGGGAGTTGAAGCTCAAAGCTCCGCAATATCCAGACGGGTTGAGAGTCACGTTGTGGGTGAACCGCCTTGAGGGAGACGTGCAAGAACTTGAGGGACTCAATCACTACATCGGCCTACCTTCTTTTGCCGACGGTGCAGTTCTGGAGAGAACCGTCTCTGTTGCAGGGATCCTCACACTCGCGGCTCTGCTGCTAGCCGGCCATTATGTGCACAGTCGCTGGGCTTTGACTCTCGCAGGACCCACAGTTCTGTTTCCCTTGTTCTTTCTGGCTGACCTTCAGTACTGGTTATGGAATTATGGCCACAGCCTCGACCCAAGAGCGCCGTTCTCTCATGCAGTCGGCGAGTTCACTCCACCGCTTTTCGGTTCGGGAAGCATCGCTCAGTTCGACACTCTGGCATGGCCAGGGTGGGGGCTTTTGATGGCTCTAACAGCGTCGGCGCTTGCCGCCGCTGGGATGATCTCGCACCGCCGGGCGTACAAGCCCCTGTCGACGCCGCCAGGAGACAACTTTACAGACGGAGCATCCGATAGCTCGGTAGGTAGCCGGAAAGACCCGTTCCGAAGACGAGTAGTTCAAAGATCACTTCTTGCCGCCGGGGCTACCCTCGCGGTTGGTATTGGAACCAGTACCTCAGCTGACGCCCTTTCCATCGACCGTGAGACCCAGTGGGTTGATCTTCAAGTCCTTATCGACGCGACAGAACCTGGCGGAGTAGTTGAGCTCGCCCCGGGCATGTACCGGGGCGGGGTCTTGATTACCAAACCCCTCACACTCGTTGGCACCGACTGGCCAGTAGTAGATGGTCAGGGGCTTGGTTCAGTCATCGAGGTACGGGCCCCTGACGTAAGAATTGAGGGGCTCGTTATTCGAAATAGCGGATCTCGCTTAGATCGGGAAGACGCCGGTATCAGCTCTACCACGAGTCCCAGAATCGACATCCGGGGTAACCGATTTAAGGAAGTGCTGTTCGGGATGTTCCTTCGGCGTTCGAACGGCGCGCACATCGCCAACAATGACATTCAAAGCATGGATCTCTTTATCGCTCGACGGGGCGATGGCATCAGACTTTGGCAAAGTTCAACAGCAGTCGTGGAAGGAAACCATCTAATCGGCGGCCGAGATGCCGTTTTCTGGTTCACAGACAAAATCACCGTTCGTCGCAACCACGTCGAAGACGGCCGCTATGGCCTGCACTTCATGTACTCAGATGGCGCCACAGTCGAAGAAAACCTCTTGGAACACAATTCGGTTGGCGCGTTTCTCATGTACAGCACAGACCTTGTCGTCTCAGGAAACATCTTCAGGTCCAACAGAGGACCGAGCGGCTATGGACTGGGAATCAAAGATGTAGATGGGTTGAAGGCAAACAAGAATCACTTCGTTGAAAACCGATCAGGACTCTATGTCGATAACTCACCAAGCAAAGTCGGTGTATCTCACAACATCGAGGAGAACGTATTCGCGTTTAACAACATTGGGGCGATGCTGGGTTCCACCGTGGCCCGAAACACATTCACCGGAAACGCATTTATCGACAACGGTGAGCATGTCACTTCTGACAGCACCGGAGGCCTTGAAGCCAACTATTGGTCTAAAGACGGCATCGGCAACTACTGGAGCGACTATTCGGGCTACGACTCCAACCAAGACGGCATAGGCGATACGCCCTACGAAGTTGACAATCTCTTCGGAAACCTTCAAACGAGGTACCCCAACCTCCGGTTCTTTTCCGGAACTCTTGCCGCCACCGCCATAGATGTCGCGGGCCGAACCTTCCCCCACCTGAGACCCAATCCCATTCTCACCGACGTCGCGCCTCTGGCTGCGCCGCCGAATCTTCCCACCTTGTCGTTCGGGCAGCACAACACAAACCGCCCCGCACTTGCTCTCACATCGGTCCTTCTACTCATCGCAGGATTGTCGATTGCGCGACCTGACCGATTCGTTGGTGATCACACACCCTCACACGGAGAGACAAGTGATTGAGGTTAAGCATCTGACCAAGGCCTACAAAGGCCGCATCGTCGTCGACGACCTCAGTTTCAACGTCGCTACCGGCGAATCAGTAGCACTATGGGGCCCTAACGGGGCCGGGAAAACCACCGTAATCCGTTGCATCTTGGGGTTGATCTCTCACCAGGGTCACATAACAGTCGCCGGTTTCGATACCAAGCGGGACTCGACCGCTGCGCGATCTCTCATCGGCTATGTACCCCAAGAACCTGCACTCTACGGAGCCCTCACCATCAATGAGACACTCGCTCTCTCATGCCGACTGAGAAATTTGTCACTTGACCTGGTATCTGAGACAGCAGATCTACTGAATCTCGCGGAACCGGGGAGAAAAAGAGTTGCTGACCTCTCGGGTGGAATGCGCCAGCGTCTCGCTATCGGAATTTCCCTCCTCGCTGACCCCTTAATCCTCCTCCTTGACGAACCAACATCATCGTTAGATCTTGACACTCAACGCCAAACTGCAGCCTTACTGCAGTCATTGAAGCGACCTGGAAGGGCCTTCGTTCTCACCTCTCACCGTGTTCAAGAAGTAGAGATGCTCACCGATCACGTCATAGCACTAGACGCAGGGCGCAAAGTTGGGGAGTGCACCTCAAAGGCATTTACATCGACCTGGGGAATCCAGTCATGGCTGAACGTAACCCTGCCACCTCACCAGGCTGCTCCTGCCCAGACACGCCTTGAAGCAGCTGGCTACCAATCCCAGCAATACGGACGCGGAGTTCTACTCCAAGTTTCCGCTAAAGAAAAAGCAGACGCTCTCACATTTCTTCACAATGCGCGCTTCGACGTTTTGGATTTCGAGGTGTGGCGGTGACTATCAGAATCGTTTCGTTCACGGGAAGTAACCGCACGCCACCGCGCAACTACCCCCCGGTGGTCATTGCAAGCAAGGTGATTCAAGAAGCCAGACGAGACTGGTGGTTTTGGACCTACGCGGGAGGTTTCGCACTTCTCGCTGCAGCTATAACCGTGACTGCGACGCAGCACCGAACTTTAACAAGCTCGGGGGGCTTCGGCCGAGCCCTGGCCTCTCTCATCGCGCTAGTCCAATTGGTAATTACCCTCATGTCGTTGACCCTCGGAGCGCGTCAACTTTCCTCTGAGCGCGAATCTAAGACACTCGTATTCTTGCTTACCCATCCCGTCTCGCGGACTCAAGTGCTCCTTGGGACCTTCGCAGGCCATGTAGCAGCAATGTCGGCATCCGTATTGCTCGGATTCGGAGTCGCCGGAGTTTTCAGCGCTCTTCGCGGTAACCCTATTGATCCAGGTTTGTTGCTTCGCCTGACGGCCCTGTCCTGCCTTCTCGTAGCAGCCACGGTTGCTATCGGCGTATTAGTTAGCACTTTGGTTCAGAGAGGTTCGGCTGCACTAGGCGTCGCCATTTCGGTTTGGTTCTGCATGGTGTTCCTAGGCGATCTCGGGCTCATGGGTGCCACAGTCGCAACCCAGCTGCCGACCGAAACCTTGTTCGCAGCCGCGCTATTGAACCCGGTCGAAGCATTCCGTCTAGCCACGGTGATCTCTCTCGAAGGCTCGTTGGATGCCTTGGGGCCAGCCGGCACATACGCCGTGGACACTTTCGGTAGAGGAGTCGCCGCGCTTGCGATTCTCGTTCTCGGCTTGTGGACGGCTGTCCCCTTGGCTTTATCGGTACAGGTGTTCCAAAGAAGGGACCAAGCGTGAAGACACACCCCCCAAGGCACCATGCGTCCCTTTCCTTAGTTCTCCTCGCAGTTGCTGTGATCCCCGGAGCTTGCGCCAATCAACCAGCAGCCGGGCCGCCTCAAATCATTGAAGGGCGATCTTTATGCACCGAATGCCACATGACTATCGACGACATTCGCTTCGCCGCGGCCTACAGGCTCGCAGACGGAACAGAGCGAGTCTTTGACGACATCGGGGAGATGGCCACTCACAGCATCACAGAACCAGAGGTCCAAACCACTTCAATCTGGGTTTTCGACTACTCGACCAGAGAGCCAATTCCAGCGACCAAAGCATGGTTCGTTCACTCCCAGAATCTGGTCTCTCCGATGGCCTCAGGCTTCGCTGCGCACTCATCGCTTACGGCAGCAAGAAAAGCCGCAACCACTCACGAGGCAACGGTCATGAACTGGACAGATCTGATCGATCAATTGGCAGCGCACACATCAACAGCCCACCACCCTAAGAACACGGAGACACGAAAATGAGCACCAAGAAATTATTGGTTTCCCTGTCGTTTGCAGCATTGCTCTTCGGCTGCGGAAGCCAGGCCTCCAATGAAACTCAGAACCTAGCCGACACTGCTGAATCATCTTCCGAGGAAAGTCCCCGGGGAGATCCGATCGAGGGTGAGAGGGTCTACCTCAAGAACTGTGCATCCTGTCATGCACCCGACGCGGGTGGACGACCGGGACTCGGCAAACCCTTGGCGGGTACTGACTTCATCACCACTAACAGCACTGCAGATTTGGTCGGCTTCTTGATCAAAGGCCGAGGCCCGTCGGACCCTGAGAACACAACAGGAATCCAAATGCCATCGAGAGGCGGTAATCCCGCACTAAGTGATGACGCCCTCAAAGACGTGACCGTCTACCTAAAAACCTTGCCTCAGGCACCTAGTTGAAGCCCACTCAAGGGAAGGGGTCACCATCGCGTCACCCCTCAGCCGAACAGATCGGGCTGGCCCGCTACGAACTGCCGCTTGGCGGAACCGGCCGTCGGTGAGCTGGCAATCGTCGCGGCGATAGCCAGCGCTTCGGCCACAACGCCATCCCCCTCTATCAACCGAGTGACCAGGCCGATCCGGAAGCCCTCGGCGGCATCGACCACCCGACCGGTGAGACAGAGCTCGCGGGCCACCGGCTCGGGCACAACAGTCCGCACGAGGTCGTACGCCGCGGGGATACCAGCCTGCACCTGCGGTTGGCCGAACGAGGCCCCCGCTCCGGCCACCCGCAGGTCGCACATGAGTACGAGGTCCATGCCGCCGGCTACTGCCGGACCGTCGACAGCCGCGATCAACGGCTTCGGGAAGGTGTGTATGGCGTGGTGGTAGGCGCGGGCCTCGGCGAACAGGTCGTCAAGCGAATCCGCCTGACGGATCTCGTCCAAGTCGAAGCCGGCACAGAACGTGGATCCGGCCCCCGCGAGCACGACAGCTTGGCACTGGTCGCCCACCGCCAGCGCGTCCAAAGTTTCGGCGAGTAGGCCCCTGAGTTCGGCGCTGAGGGCATTTCGACGGTCGGGCCGGTCGAGGGTCAAGAGCACGACGCCGTCGTCCTGCTCCTCGATGCGTAACGGTCGGTCTTTCATCAACGTCCACCGAAGATCATCTGCGGGTTCCCAATAATCGGAGTCCGGGGATCAGTGCCTAGGGCCCGGACCAACGATCGCACGTCGCACCGCGAGACGGGCTGTACGGATAGGGACTTTGGTCCTGTAGGTCTCACGTCAATTCAATCTAGGGTTTCTCCTGTGAACGATGATGAAAAACAGGCCCAAATTTCGTTAGTCCGACGAAGGATCAGCGAACTCGAAGTTACGAAAACTTCGGGAGGGCCCATGGATTCCGATTTCGCGGATTTGCGAGCAAATGCTGAGCGTTTGCATGTCGGCTATTGCAGATATCTAAATCATCTCCAACAGGATGGTCCGGTGATGGGGACCGGAGACCGCCTGACCATCCACCTTGACCACGAAGTGATCTTGCTCTCTGACTCCTATGAGGGTTCGAACTGGGCTACTCAAGTCGAGGTCTTGCTTCACTGTGCTTCTTGTGAAGAAACACTCGAAGTATTTGTGGCGAGCGACGACATCATCGGGTTGAATCCCCACACATACGACTTATTGGAACCGCATGTTGACCACGACGTGTTGCTCACACACAGCGCTCGGACTGATGCCGATGATCAGAGCCACACACAAAACGGCGTAATCAGCTTGGTGTGTGTCACGTGTAATACCGACTCTCGGATTCCCAAACACCTCTGGTCCCACGAGACCAGCGACTGGTTCGAAGACTTGTGGCTGAAAATCTGACGGCGAAAAGTTACATCGGGGGACCCTGGGTACTCACGACTGAATCCTCGATGAGGTAAGCCGAATCCTGGTGGACAAAACCGTCTTGAATCATTTCGAGTGTGACGGCATCTGCGACTCAGCTAACTAGCCTCGGGAATTGTTCCGACACAACGATTCAACAAGCTCGGGATGGCTTTCCTCAACCCCACTGAGCTTATGGACGCGTGGACAGCGGACACGTAGCGCCATATCGCACACCGGACAAACCCATTCCTCACTCCTCGCTGGTTGTCGCCACAAAGGTGACCCACACTTGTGGCATGGGGCCTGCCAAACGTTGCATTCGAACTTCCTTAGGCGACGTGAACTGAGCGGGCAGCCAGGGCCGTAGCAAACGGCCCACTCTGGGTCAGGTTCAATGGCCCACACCGGACATTTCTCCACACAGTCGCCGCAGTCATCACATATGAAGGGGTTGATAATGAATAGCCCAAGGAAACTGTCCGTCTTAAGGAGAGCATTGCGAGGACAAACAAATTCGCACGCGCCACAACCGATGCATTCTTCCGCAAGTACAAAATGGCTCACTCGGTGTTCAAGGTCGCGGTTGTGATGTCTTGAGGGTGGAACTTACGTAGCGAAGTCAGACAGTTGATGCATACCCAGGGCGCTACGTCGACAGTCTCAGCAGTTGTTGCCAAGACATAGCGTTCGCCGTCCCACTGCCAGTAGCCGTAGGGGAGATCAAGCACCTTGTCGAGGGGTGTGTCGCAATGGGGGCAAGGCATAGCTTCCATATTCCGACCTTTCATACGACTGATTGTTCCAGCTCGGCGGCACCGTCTAGGAACTGCTGAACGGTTTGATTAAAGCGAAAAAAGAGGTCTTTCCCTAGGGGATCATTTGCTCGGATGTCAATTCGGTCTCCCAGCAATGTGAGGCTGTTCACTGTCTTCCGGCCCGTGGCCATCCCGTTCACAAGGATGTCATCGAACATTTCTCCCCAGGCTTCAAGATCTCCCTCAAGCCAACAGTCACAGGAGTGTTCTCCGCCCTCCTCGAGCGCGGACACCTCGGTACACCCCAAACCTTCAAACTGCAGCTTCACCCTGAGATCGGCGGCTTGACCGGTCATCACCAGACCTAAGTTCAAGTCGACTTCACCGAGGACTTCATAATCCTCAGGGTGGGCGTTCATGAGAGCTGCCAGTTCTTGGTAATAACGGAGTTCAGTGACGTAAGCCATCTTCACCCCTTTCTTTCGTCGGTCTGACCCCTTCGCGTGTGAACTGGTCACGGTCAATCCCTAGTAAATCGAGCGGCAACGATGTGCGATCGATCCGGTTCAGACCGGCGCGCTCACATCTAGCTAGATAAGAAGTGAAGATCTTGGTGGCCATCGTTGACTGCATCGGGAAACCCCGCTCTTCGATATGCTCAACCCCTCCAGCAAGCAAGACTGCCAAGGCCGAAGACAGGTCGGGTTGGGTACCAAATTCGGCAAATACTTTTTCGCCATGGTCGAGAGCCTCGTGAATTTCCGCTTCAACGTCAGGATCGCCCGCGATGGCCTGTCGGATGTGCATCGTCCCGTATGCGACGTGACGAGCTTCGTCTTGCATCGATAAGCGAAAGATCTTTTTTTCCACCGGCGTTGGAGCGATTAGCTCCCCCTGACGGAAGATGTCGAGGATAAATCCCTCGCCCAGAAGATGGAGAAGCGCTGAGGCCTGGGTGTAGGTCTTGGCTTCGAGAATGGTACGTAGCAAGCTTTCCGACCCAGCGCGCGACACCAGCAGGCCACCGCCGTTGGCCAAAGCCCGTTTTCTGAATACGTCACTGTGACGAGCTTCGTCCATGATCTGAGTCGAAAGAAACATCTTTGCTTCTAAGAAGTGGTGATTCATTCGCCACATCCACTTCGCCGGCAGGTCCGTGGCAATCATTTCTATTTCAGTGAGTACCGTGCATAACTGACACATTGCGTGTTCGATATCGGAAGGAAGTTCTCTAAGGTCACCCCAAGGAATATCCCTGGTAGACGACCACTGGCGGGCTACAGCCTCTTCATATAGCTCAATCACATTATCCGCCCAGACCTGAGACTTGTGATTAAGGATGTACCCCATGTCTGGGGTGTTTTCGTCAATATCTGAGCCCCTTGGAGCCATAGACCGAAATTGTGGCTCTTCCTCTATCTCGCCATAACTTCCGGTAGCGATGTCCATCATCGTCAGCCCACGCGGTCCTGGTACAGGTTTCATTCCCCATTCGGAGCGAGCTCCACGCAACCACGCCCAGTCGAGCGGCTGACCCATAGGTGTTTCTGAAGGGAGTTCAAGGCTTCGAAGGTCCTCATCACTCGTGATGGCCATGTCTCTCCTCGGTTGTGAAATCTTTCGAAATCGCTATACCGTCCACGCGACTCCAAATTTGTCCCTAAGCGCTAGGGCATTTGGTCCCTTTCCGTGCCATTAGGTAGCTGGGTTCGACGTTTCGATGTGTAGGTCTCTTGCTGTTCGTAGCTGAACGGGCGACCTATGGGAAAGCGCTGCGACACCGAGCTGATACGCCCAGGGACATCTCAATCAGGACCTTGTGCCCTACTAGACACACCAAGCCAAGACTTGAATAGGGGGAGTTCATAGAGAGCGGGTGAATCAGAGTGACGAAGGTAACTTTGCCACCATCCTGGGCGAGCCACATCCGCTCTCTATGAACTCCCCCCCCCCGCTATGACACGCAATACCATCGCTGCCATGTCCATGCCTCCACTCCGAGTAGTCGCCTTCCACGAAGCAGGTCACGCTGTTGTAGGTGAGGTCGCCGGCGTTGAATGCACCAGCTTGACCATTGACCCCGACAAGGAAGAGGGCTCATTCGGCCATATCACCCACCCCGACATCTCTGGAATCTTCTATGAACAGATGGAGGTTCAGATGTACCGCCACGGCGATGACGAGTGGCCTGCGATTAGAGATTGGGTCGATGCCAACACCAAGTCTTCCCTGGGTGGTCCTTTAGCTGAGCAGCGAATCACTGGAGCGTTCAACTGGGATGGAGCGGCGGCAGACATTGAGAACATCAGCCAGAAACTTCTCAACGTCTATGGCTACGAGGGTCCCGACTACGACGAGGCTCTGTGCCCCGTGATGCTTCGTGATCCGCAGATGGGCGTCGAGGAGGAAGATTGGTCGCAGATTATTCATCGTGTCCGTGAGTTATGGGACGACGAAGTTGAAGCCATTTTGACTGAGCACTGGGATTGGGTCGAATTAGTCGCCGAGCTAGCCCTGAAACAAGGGACGCTCACCGGCGACCAGATTCGGGCGGCTCGTCCCAGCGAAGACTTCGACACCGACTTCTTCTACTAAGCCAAGGTTCGGAAGATCCATTCGTCTCTGTCGGTGTGGGCGATGCAGGAGTTGAACCCGTCGCCTCTGGCCTGTCATGTGAATGCTCGTCAGCGAATAGGGATGCGTCCGGTATAGGCAATCAGTTGACTGAGCGAGTCTTCGGTTTGAGCATCGAGCGCCGCCCCAAACACATTGCTGGATCTCATATTCGCTGACTCTTCAATGCTCCTAAGGGTGGCTAATGCGGCCTTGCAGAGCTCGTCGTCCAGGTTGTGAGGCACACCAGTTGCTTGAGACAGATCCCAGGTGTGCACCGTGGAATCGTAAAAGGCGGGTTCCAACCACTCTTCGAGTGTCATAGTGCCGCGCTGGGTGCCAATGGGTGACTGGCCCCAGACATCGCCAGACAAAACTTCGTCCATTTCTGTATAACAACGATTCCAAACGCCCAAGGGATCGGTCACGGCCTCTTCTGGGAGACCTCGAATCATCGCCAGCATTGTCTTGCTGATAAACAAGTCGTCGTTACCTCTTGTCGGAACCTCCGAGGCATCGGGCCCTTCTGGAACTCCCAGAGGGATTCTTCGACCCAAGAGCACAGGCAACTGGGTGGTTGCCGCGACATGGCCAACGATGTTTGCCGCATTCCACGCCTCGCACGGGGATTGGTTCGCCCATGCATCACTCGGCACTTGCTGAACCACCGCATCAAACTTGGCGAGCGCTCGATCAAACAGGAGTCGCTCGGGCGGGCTTGGGTTCTCACTCATGAAAAGATCGTAATCACAGGAGCAGACCGGTAACGCCCCTATCTCTGTACCGGACGTCCTAAAGCAACGGCATGACTTGCTCGCCGAAGCGTTCCATCTCCTCGATTACTGGGTGAAACTGGAAGAGAAACGTCTTGATCCCAAGATCCTCAAAACGTCCCATTCGCTCAGCAATCTGCTCTGGGGTCCCCACGAGTCCTGCCGCGGTGCCCCCGTTTGTCCCGAGCGCTCCGCCAGGTGACACAGACCTCAGCATTACGACTTCAGTGTCGTAGCCCTTAAGTTCAAGTTTGCGGAGTTCTAGCAAGCGCTGGAACTCCTGCTTGGCCTCATCTTCTGTGTCTCGGCAGATTACGAATGCCGACATACCGAACCGGGGCTCGCGACCGTAACTGTGCGCTAGCCGTCGAACATGACCGACGATCTCGTCAATTTCTTCGGGTGGACGGCCATTGATGAGGAAGGTGTCGGCCATCTTGGCCCCCAAGGTCCGTCCCTGCTCCGATTCACCCCCGATATAGATATGGGGATGTGGTTGCTGCAGCGGCTTGGGAGAAAGAGTCGCTTCTTTCACTTCGTAGTATTCGCCAGAGAAGCTGAATTCTTGCTCAGTCCAACTTCCCACGATCACCTCGAGGAATTCTTCGGATCGTGCGTAGCGGTCATCGTGGGCTAATACGGGGGCACCCAGCATTTCAAACTCCGTCAACCACCACGCAGAAACCAAGTTGATGGCCATGCGGCCGTTGCTTATGTGGTCAATTTGACTGGCCATTTTCGCGATGACCCCTGGAGCTCGAAACCCTGGTTTAACAGCAGTAATGATTTCGATATTTTCTGTTAGCGCAGCCAGAGCGCTTGCTGTTGTCCAGGCATCTAGCTGACTGAGGTCTGGGCTAACAGGATTCATGAAGTGTTCAGCGATAAGCATCGTGTCAAAGCCCAGTCGCTCTGCCAGCAGGGTTGCCTCTTTCGTGTAGGCAAAAGAAGCGTCACGCGTACCCTGCTCTGTAGAGATAATCCAGTTGCCATAGACGGGCGGCCAAAACCCAAGTCTTGCCATATCAATCCCCTAAAAATCTTGGTCCCAAGCTACGAGCAACCACTCTGCTGTCACTCAATCGACGCACTCTACAAAATCTTTCGCCTTGTGGGGGTGCCCGTAGTACCGCGTCCACATGTATAGATACAGACCCACAGGTCAGATGTGGTGGGCGATACAGGAGTTGAACCTGTCACCTCTTGCGTGTCGTGCATCCCACCGCAGATCGGCGCACCCCACAAACACATTGGGGTAAGAAATAAAGAGCTTGGGGGTGGCTCGGTCGTTTGGTCCCATTTGACTGCCAACTTGGGTGATGATTAATAGTTAGGCAGGGGTGCCTCAGTTTTAAGGCGCGCAGATGAGGGGGAACGAAACAGTGGTTTCAAAAGATTTGTCTGATGGTCCGCTCACTGGACTGAAAGTTTTAGACATGACTGTCGCCGTTCAGGGCCCCCATGTTGGAGCATTTCTAAGTGATATGGGAGCGGAGGTAATAAAGGTTGAGCCTCCAGGCGGAGAGTTAAACCGGTACGCGCGGGGACCAGGTTTTGACTATGGAATGGAAGTAATGGGTAGCCAGCAAGTGGCTATGAACCGTGGGAAAAAATCAATAGCCCTAGATGCCCATACAGATCTCGGAAAAAGAGTTCTTAACGAATTAATAAAAAAATCCGATGTGTTTGTAACAAATTATCGGGCTGAAGCTCTGGATCGAATGAGTTTGAGTTATGACCACATGCGGAGAATAAATGAGCGCCTTATCTATGGACGAGTTTCCGGGTTTGGGACAAAAGGGAAAGACGCCGAGAAAGCAATGCTGGACGGTGCGGCGCAAGCGCGTGGCGGATTAGCAGCAGTATCGGGTCCCGTTGATGGACCTCCGATGCCACCTGGCGCAGCAATCGCCGACCATTCGGGCGCTATGCAACTCAGCTTAGGAATCATGACCGCGTTATTCGCCCGCGAACAAACCGGACGAGGGCAGGAGGTAAATACTTCAGCTCTGGGAACCATGATGTGGTTGCAATCTTGGGAGTTGACTCACACAGCGATGACTGGAGTCTCTTTGACACGCGATGGTCAATACAACCCCAGTATCGCTAGCCCCTATGGGGTCTACCAAACATCCGATGGTGGTTCGTTTCTCTTGGCGGTTGCAATGTCAAATGAGTCATGGGACGAATTTCTCGTTTATGGCGGGAAACCTGAGCTAGCTCTCGACACCAGATGGAACACAGCGGCGAAACGAATCGGAATTCTTGGTGATGGCGACGGGGTCACCGAAGTTCGAGCTGAACTTCGAGAAGCCTTTGCGTCGCATACAACAGCCGAGTGGGAAGTCTTTCTTGGTGACCAACCAGAGATTATTTATGAACGAGTGCAGAGCTATCAGGAGGTCCTGGTTGACCCTCAAGCGGACGCAAACAACTATCTTGCCGAGGTCACGGTCCCGAACTATGGCACAACACAGGTCGTTAGTAATGTCGTCCAGTTGAGTGAGACGCCTGGTTTAGGCGCGAGACGCCCACCGCCATACCTCGGCGAGCATACGTCGGAAATAATGATGGACCTGGGTTTCTCCGCCGCAGAGGTAGACCAAGCACTGGCTCCAATTGAGGCGGCGGCGGCGGAAATCATCAGCTTGGTAATTCCCTGATAGATACAGACCTATGCATCTCAGCATTGAAAGGGCGAGGTCTAGTCGACTCGTTCTAGAAAAGCTGCAAGATCTTCTACAAACGGTTCTAAAGCATCGAAATGAACGCTGTGACCGACGCCCTCAAAGTTGGTCGAAGTGACGTCACAACCTTTATCTCGTAAATCGTCCAAATCGCTCTCAACGAACAATCCACCCAGCTCGGGTACTCCGTAAGCAAAGTGAACAGGGCATTGAATCGCTCGAATCGTGTCGTCTAGATCAAAGGACGGAACAGAATCGTCTTCGAAAAAGGTCGTAAAAATCTTAGGGTCCATTTGTAGGACACCATCGGCCATGATCTGGAGTTGTTCATCCGATCTGACATCTCCGAAGGTGATGTCACCACCAAGGGAGACTCCT
Source organism: Pseudomonadota bacterium (assembly GCA_002718155.1). GTDB lineage: Bacteria > Pseudomonadota > Gammaproteobacteria > Arenicellales > UBA868 > UBA9619. The sequence goes on along the minus strand of PBDS01000013.1, from coordinate 7,663 downwards.
GCAATCCTGGCAGCCATCCCCGAACCTTGTTCGTCGGCGGCTAGCGCCTTTCCCAGCTCCGCACCGATGTTCTTCAAGGCGCCAATAAAGGCGCTTCCTACGTGTCGCTTGTTGGCGGCGAAGTGTGGCGCAATGTCTTCTGAATACAGTCCTGCCACCAGTTGCGGCTTCTTCCCTGCAGCGTAGAAGGCTTGAATTCCACCCTGTGAATGGCCCACTACAACGCTACGCCCACTCACTCTTTCCAGGAATTGGCAGGTGTCGGAAACCTGCCCCACCCAGTTTGCATAGTCGCCGCTTCCAATATGAGAAGAACGGCCATGTCCTCTGTGGTCCAGCAGGTATATGGGGCGGCTGGTTTCAAGACGCTCAAGAACGGGTTCCCAGGTTGCGGTGGTCGAAGTCACCCCACCCATGAACACAATGGGGACACCATCACCTTCTCTGTATTCGAAACCGAGCCTTACATCATCTAGCTGCAGCACACCTATACGCATGCCCACCTCCACCCTCATACCCGAACAAGCAAACTGTAGCCCTACGCCTTTGGCGAGTGCTTAGGCCGCCTGGTCTTGATACCCGGGTATTTCGGTGTCTGACCCCGTTAGAGGACGGCGACCACCACAGCGGCAACGATCGCGATGCACAAGACCCAGATGATGGCGTCCAACCCGTTCCTGAAGGTGGTGCTCACCCATTCCCAATATCTCACGTCTTGAATGTACCGAGATCTGAACAAACTGGACCTTTTCGGCGCCAAAGGGGGGTTACCCGATGCCGCGAAAATGACCTCTGAGCGACTATTTCGTGAATGACTCGACCCAATGGTTTCGTATCGTTCTTGGCATTTGGGGCTTGCATCAAGGTATCTCCCCAGGCATTAGCTGCTGCTTGTACGAAAACAGCGAACCATCCATATGATGATTCGCCGTATTTCCCCGGGTCAGATGTGGTGGGCGATACAGGAACTGTAGGCGGGTCTACCCCTGTGGGGGTGCCCCTGGTGCCGTGTTCGCATGTATAAATACAGACTCACGTGCGTTAATCGCTCGTTGCTCAAAGCCAACCAGCCATCACGGCACTTACAGGTTTCGACGAGGCTGTGGGCCGAGGATAACGAGACCACGTCGGTCAGCCTTTAGGTTCATGCCCAGGTGATTCCAGTTAGGTCCAGCCATAGTCCTTCAGAGCTGCTCGTCTCGACACATAGCCTTTCCGGACATCTTCAGCGACCGAGTCTGTTGAGCGCTCGACGGGGTTCCCGTGACCGCCTCCGCCCCCACTGAAGAGCAACGCCCGATCGCCCACGGCGAGCGAGGCCGAACCCTTGATCAGAACTTCGCTGCAGTCTGCTCCGGCACGGTGAACCTCGACACGGCCCGTTTCACCTTCTCGACCTCCGTCCAGCCCCCACGGCGGACATTTCGTACGCTCGATGATCGCGGTGACGTCAGCGGGGCCGAGCATCGTGTAGCACTTCTCGATTCCGAGGCCGCCTCGGTGTTTGCCGGCGCCCCCCGAATCAGCACGCAGCCGGACCCAGTCGACACGATATGGATGGTTCGCCTCTTGCAGTTCGACGGGGACCTCCATTGTGTCACCGTGCACGATCGAGCGAAACGGGCCAACGCCATCGTGGTCGGACCACGCACCCCAGCCCCCGATCGTCGATTCCATGTGTTGGAACCAGCCGCCGTCGTCTGCGAGCTGTCCGGTGATCACGTGTAGGCAGTAGGTGCCATGATGGCCGGCAGGCACCTTCTCGGGGACTGCCGATCCGAAGGCCTTGAGGATTGTGTCAACGACGGTTGGCAACATGTTTCCCGAGCCGCTCAATGGCGCCGTTGGTCCTGCGCTTAAAAATCGACCCGGTGGGCAATGCACCTTGATCGGGCGAAAGGCACCGTCGTTGGCGGGGTCGTCGGGCGAGAAAAAGTACTTGCACGCGATGCGGGATGCCGCGACGGCTCCACCCTCATACCCGGCGTTCATCGGTCCGCTGGCTTCGGGGCCGATTCCGCTCAAATCGACGGTGATCCCTTCGTTGGTGACATGTACCGCGACGTTGACCTCGACGGTCTCGTCTTCATGGACGCCGTCGTTGTCGAGGAACGAGCTCGCCTCGTAGGTTCCGTTGGGAATATCGGCGATAGCTCGCTTGACGGCCGCCTCGGACTGGTCCCAATACCGTTCCACCGCTGCTTGGACCTGGTCGGCGCCGTATCGGTCCAGGAGCTCGTCGACGAGAGAGCGACCGTGTAAACAGCCGGCGATCTGGGCCTCGAGATCTCCGAGCACCATGTGAGGAAACCGCGTGTTGGCGGTGATCATGCGGTACATCTCTGCGACCGGCTCACCTCGTGAGTGCAGCTTTACGGTGTGGAACTGGATCCCTTCCTGGAACACATCAGTCGTCTCGTTCGACAGGCATGAGCCGACCACGATGCCGCCGACGTCTACCCAGTGCATGACGATCGCCATGAAGCCGAACAGGCCGTCATCGCCTTCGCTTCGACGAATCGGCGTATACATCACGACGTTGTTGAGGTGTTGACCCATGGTCCCTGCGTGGTTAGTGATGACAATGTCGCCGGTCTGTAGTCCGCTCTTGCCGTAGATCTCAAGGCCATCGCGTACCGCCGCCGACAGCGCGTTGGCCACGAAGATCGGGATGCCGCCCTTGCATTGGGTGATCAGTTTCCCGTCGGCGTCAACGATCCCGACGGCGTAATCCTTGTATTCCGACACAAGGGGACTAAACGCAGTTTTGGTGATGTTCTTGTCGATCAGATTGGGGATGGCCGAAATGGCATGCACGACGATCTCTGCGGTGATTGGGTCAATCATGATTCGCCTTTCAGGGTGACGATGATCTCGCCCAGTTCGCCCACGGCGATCGATTCGTTCGGCCCGACCACCGTGGTGGCGCCGAACTCCTCGAGGATCAGGGGGCCGTCGAATTCGAAGCCGATGGGTAGCTCGTCCCTTGAGAACACTGGGGTCGACATTCGGCAGGCGGCCGCAAGCGAGAACACTTCACGGTTCTCGCGTGGCTTAGGTGAGCCCGAGCCGATTATTCGGTGAACTCCGGAGATTTCGGGGACGGCGGTAGGCGCCGCGACCGAGACGCGGACGCCGATGACCTCCACTGGGGCAGCTTCATCGACATGACCGTATTGTCGGAGGTATTCGTCTAGGAACGACCGCCGAACGGAATCGGTGGTGTCATTGCGGGAGAACGAAACCTTCAGCGAGTGGCGTTGACCTGTGAACCGAAGCTCGGCCTGCCACTCCGATATCTGGGTCGCAGTCGGGAAGTCCTCGGCCAGCGTCTTGGCCAGGGCCCTCGTCGTAGCGTCGGCCTCCTCGATCAGTCGGGTGGAGGCATCGTCAACAAGATCGTGGCGCAGGCTGAAGGACTCGTCGAGGCGGGCATCGGCGAACAGCATTCCCAAGGCTGAGAAGTTTCCGGGCTCGGGCGGCACAACGACTCGAGGGATGTGAAGCTCGCGCGCCAAGTCGATGGCGTGCATCGGGCCGCCTCCGCCGAAGGCAAACAGCACGAAGTCGCGGACGTCTCGACCGCGTTCGATCGTGATCTCTTTGATCGCCGTGGCCATCTGGGCGTTGGCAAGAGCGAGGATGCCCGCAGCCACTGTGTCGGTCTGCGTGGAAGCTTCGTAACCGAGTGGACGACCGACGCGGTCGTCTAGAGCGGCTCTGGCGCCGTGGCGATCGAGCGGAAGTGCTCCTCGGAGGAACTGGTTGCCGCTGATACGGTCGAGCGCCACGTTGGCGTCGGTCACCGTCGGCTCGACGCCGCCTTGTCGAAAAGACACTGGCCCCGGCTCCGAACCAGCGCTACGCGGCCCAACTAGTAGGCGCTCGTCGACGACATGGGCAATCGAGCCGCCGCCAGTGCCCACCTCTACGATGTCGAGAACAGGTGTTCGCAACGGGAATCCGTAGTCGTAGCCGCCGACGTAGTAGGTCGGCTGCACGCCGAAGCGCCCGTCTTCCACAAGTGCGCACTTCGCAGTGGTTCCACCCATATCGAACGCGATCAAGCTCTCGATCCCAAGGCGTTCGGCAAAGACCGCGGCGCCCACGCACCCGCCGATCGGTCCGGACTCGACAAGAGCGATCGGGCTTCGCTTGGCCTGGTCGGCCGTAAGCACTCCTCCGTTGGATGCCATGAGATAAAAACGGCCAGTGAAGTCCTCACCGTCCAACCGCTGCTGGAAACGATCGAAGTACCGGGTCGCGGTCGGTCCAATGTAGGCATTGGCTGCAGCAGTCGATGTGCGCTCGTACTCGAACCACTCTCTCGACAGTTCGGTGCCTGCCGTCACATACACCTCAGGCAGCGCGGCCCGAAGTCGTTCGACCGCCGCCATCTCGTGTTCAGGATTGGCGAAGGAATTGAGAAATGACACAGCCACCGATTCGACGGCAGCCTCTTTGAGACGACTGGCTATCTCGTCGAGTGCAACCACATCAAGCGGGACCACGATTGAACCGTCTGCGCCGATGCGCTCGTCGATTTCGAATCGCATCTCGCGTTCGATGAGCGGCGCCGGCCGGTCGTAGTCCAAGCGAAAAGCAACTGGTCGCCCAGCTCGGCCGATCTCGAGGACATCTCGAAATCCCGTGGTAGTGACGAGCGCTGTCCGCGCCCCGCTTCTCTCGAGCAGCGTGTTGATGATGTGGGTCGTACCGTGTTTGAGCAGGTCAACCTCGGAAGGTGCAACGTCGATCTCGGCGAGGCAGCCAAGAACGCTCTCAGCGAGATCGGTTCGGTTTGTTAGCCGTTTGCCGTACACCACAGTGGCCCGCTCGGAGTCGTAACCAACGACATCGGTAAAGGTCCCGCCGATGTCAGATCCGACCAAGACGGCCATATTCCACCTGCCTCCAGCGACCGATCGAAGATCGCGTCGAGTTCACTCTGTCATAGTCAGCCCCAGAACGCATCGGTGGAACACGTCGGAGGCCATGCGACAACCAAGGCCTTGCATCCGGTAACCGGCAATAGCGGATGGTGTCGACTGCTGGTTTGAAAGGGTCGCAAGATCCGTTGGAGTAACCAAATCTCTTATTTGTCCTCTGAACCGATCGAAATACCTGACGGGCTACGAATTCCCGCCGCGTCCTGGCCGCGTCCTGAACGCTGTAACCGGCATCAGTCGTTAGTCTCGTCGCCTGAGCGTTGGCTCAGTACCTTCAAGGGTTTCGGAGTGGTGGGCGATACAGGAGTTGAACCTGTGACCTCTTGCGTGTCATGCAAGCGCGCTAACCAACTGCGCCAATCGCCCTGAAGGCTCGTAATCTACCAGCCCAATCTGATCGACAGGTATGTGAGACTTTGAGGCGGGGACCGGAATCGAACCGGCGTACACGGCTTTGCAGGCCGCTGCCTAACCACTCGGCCACCCCGCCGGACCAGAAGATTGATAGTAGCGAAACCCGCTGCTCGATCCGCAGTTTCGGGTGCAGCATTTGACGAAAGCCCTCAATAGAACTCAAGCTGCTATCGAAGAATTACTGAGGGGAATTCGTGTCAGAGCCAACTAATGATGAGGAACCGTCACCGAGCCCGTTGGAGCAGTTGCAGACCATGGCAGCTGTGGAGACGATGCTGAATGACGATTTACGTCACATCGAGGTGTACACGATGGATGGGCTTTTGAGCTTGTTCTGGCACGGCCCCAGTGAAGCCCGTGACGTGGTTTTGGCCTGCGGAGGCGCAATGGGTGGCGTTCTTGGGCCGGCTGACGCTTTGTACCAAGACCTGGGAGTTGAACTGGCCCAATCGGGCATCGGCACAATCCGAATTGGATACCGAGCACCCAACGATACGGCGAAATGTGTGCATGACCTGGTTGCTGCCGCTGACTTAGCTACCCGTAGCGGAGCGAGACGTTTCATCACAATGGGACACTCTTTTGGTGGCGCGCCTGCTTTACAGGCCGCCGTCATTCTTGAGGAACATTGTGCGGGAGTGATCACGTTGGCAACGCAATCCGCTGGTTGCGAGCCCGCTGAGGACCTAGCTGCTCGAGTTCCGATTATTTTGTTCCACGGTGACAAAGACGAGATTTTGCCGCTCCAAGCCAGCGAACTCGTGCGCATGATTGTGGGTGGAGGAGAGTTCGTTCCTCTCCCCGGAGTAGGTCATCTCTTGGCAGAAGCAGGAGATGTGCTGAGACAACGTCTGAGGGAGTGGATCCCCGAAAAGTTCAATGAACACGCTAACAATGATCGATGATTTACCTGACGACCCAACCCAACTCACGCCTGAATCCCTGACTCAGCTTTTTCGCGACGGCGGCTTAGCACCTTCCAACCCCGAAGTGGAAGTCGAAAAGGTCACCGCGGAACCACTTGCCGAGGGGAGCGCCTTTCTGGGAAGTCTCGCGAGACTCAACATCACCTGGGCTAATCAAGACACCGCTCTTCCGAATCGTTTCGTCGCAAAACTCCCAACTCGTGATCCTGGCGGCAGGACTGTGGGCAAAATGTTGAATGTTTGGGCTCGTGAAGCACAGTTCTATGCTCGCCTAGCCCCCTTGGTGGCTACTCCCGTACCAACCTGTCGAGTGAATTTCATCAGCGACGATCACGCGATCCTCGTGCTGGACGACTTGTATCCGGCCTCTGTGGGTGACCAGTTGGTAGGCGCTTCGTCGGATCAGGCACACGCGGCAGTGGAAGCGTTGGCGCAACTACACGCCCCGTTTTGGGGTCAACCACGCACTCCGGATCTGGAGTGGGTTCCAGGCCTCGACACCCCTGGAACATCGGAGGTCCTCGGATCAGCCATGGCCGCCTCGCTCCCCCGTTTTGTTGAACGTTTTGGTGATGTCTTGCCTGATACGGGCTTGCGGTGGTTGCACGACTTTGTGCCTCAGCTGAACCAATGGAGAATGGACTTGTTGTCGAAGCCGCTCACGATTGCCCACGCCGATTATCGATTAGACAACATGCTTTTTGGGCTTAACGGAGACATCACGGTCATTGACTGGCAAACCGCAATGTTTACTGGTGGCGCGACTGATCTTTCGTTTTTTTTGGCCACCAATCTCGAAACGAACCTACGGCGTTCCCTGGAATCAGAACTCGTCTCCGCTTATATCGACACGTTGATAGGGCATGGGGTTGATGCTTCGGCGACCGAACACGTTCGTGAGGATTACGAACACGCTCATTTGTGGTGGATGGGTATGTTGGCAAACAATCTGTCCAGTATCGAAACACCCGACGATCGCAGCAAAAGCCTTTTCGAGGCCATGCTGACCCGCCTATACAGCGCCGCTTTAGACGTCGACAGCGGTCGATTTTGTAGGTGAGCTTCTCAAAGCTGACGCTTCTAGTCAGTTGGCTGGCGCTTGCCGAACCCCTTGAAGGTATCTCCGATGGAAGTAGCAACTGAAGCCAAGTTCGAGCGCCCGTCTAGTAGACGCGGAGCCTTGGACTGAAGGTCGCTCACCGTCCAGCGTCCATCGGTCGCCAAAATGTCGTCTTCGGCTAACGACCAACCTCCGTACACCCCCACTTCGTTCCCGCCAATATGGAAGACGCCGCCGGTGAACGGGCATCCTTCGGTCGCGAGGTATCCCACTAGTGGGCTGATGTTGGCAGGGTCATACAAATCGAAATCTGA
>PBDS01000012.1 GCA_002718155.1 Pseudomonadota bacterium | reverse complement strand
TCATAATCCACCAGCCGGAAGCTGGTCTTCGTTACGAGCTTGCGCCAGAGTCCGCAATCGAGATTCTCCATGCCCAGGAGGACGATCTACCCACCGACACGATCGACGTGAATGACCTGTCACTTATTATGAAGTGGACCATCAACAGAGCCACGGTGTTGTTTACCGGTGATCTGAACATGAAAGTGGGTACCGTCCTGAGCGACGACCCGCGGATGGCCTCGGATTTCCTCAAGATGCCCCACCACGGTGCGACAGGTCTCGCACCCAACGTTTTCTTTGAGCGGGTAGACCCAGGCTACGTGTTAGTGCCGGGTCCGAAGTGGGTATGGTGTGGAGAGCGCGGTGCCCGGCCAAGGGAATGGGTCGAGAAAAAAATGCTTCCGGTCTGGGTCAACGGAATCGACGGTCATGTCAGGGTCGATTTTTTCAATGATCACATCGTCGTGACGCCTCAGATCAACTCAGCGGAATGCAAGTTGCGCAGGTTCGGAACATTAGAAATTCCTCTCGTCGACTAGAGGTTGGCTTGGCTACGGGGGTGTGCCATGGCTCCAGTTGGCAAGGCTTTGGGCAGGAGGGCTGCACCCGTTTTTCAACGGTTGTACACTGGCGTGTTATTGATACACGCGGTGGAGGATAGGTTGTGGGGCCATTAAAAGGGTTGAAAGTTGTCGAGATGGCAGGGATCGGACCCGGGCCGTTCTGTGCGATGCTGCTGGCCGATATGGGTGCCGATGTCGTGCGGGTGGATCGCAAAAGCACTAAAGCTTCTGCCGGGCCGAGCTACAACATCCTTAACCGGGGCCGCCGGTCGATCGCGCTGGACCTTAAACAGTCGGAAGACGTTGAGATCGCCTTGCAACTTGCCAGCAGGGCCGATGCCCTGATCGAGGGATTCCGCCCCGGTGTCATGGAGCGTCTGGGGCTGGGCCCGGAGGTCTGTTTTGAACGCAACCCAGCCCTGGTGTACGGCCGTATGACCGGCTGGGGCCAGGATGGTCCGCTGGCTCATGCTGCCGGGCATGACATCAACTACATTGCCCTGATCGGCGCCTTGCACGCCATCGGCAGCGTCGGCCAGGGTCCGGTTCCGCCACTCAACCTGGTCGGTGATTTTGGCGGCGGTGCTCTGTATCTGGCTTTCGGCCTGATGTGCGGCCTGCATGAAGCCCGTGTCTCGGGTCAGGGTCAGGTCGTCGATGTGGCGATGACCGACGGTGCCGCGCACCTGATGGCCATGATGTACAGCCTCAAGCACAGCGCCATGTGGTCGGATCACCGCGGGACCAACATGCTCGACGGTGGTGCGCATTTTTACGGGACCTTCGAGTGTGCCGACGGCGAGTGGGTGGCCATCGGGTCGATCGAGCCGCAGTTCTACGCCCTGCTGTTGGAAAAAACCGGTGCGAGCGATGCGCTGTTCCAGGAGCAGATGGATAGAACCCACTGGCCCGATCTGAAAGCCCGGTTGGGCGAGATATTCAGGAGCAGAACGCGTGACGAGTGGTGTGCAATTATGGAAGGCAGTGATGTGTGTTTTGCCCCGGTCCTGGCCATGTCCGAAGCACCGGACCACCCGCACAATCGGGCCAGGGAGACATTCATCGAACGCGACGGCGTTGTTCAGCCGGCCCCGGCCCCGCGCTTCAGCCGGACCAAAGCTGAGCTCAGCCACGGGCCGCCATCGCCCGGTCAGCACCGCGCTGAAATCCTCAAAGACTGGGGCATCAACTGACACCCGGCTGCGGCTCAAAGCCAGAACGGGGCGTTATGAACAGGCCAGACAACCCACAGGAGAACCAAATGGGGTCATTTGCAGATAAACGAGTGGTGATTTCGGGTGCCAGCCGCGGTATCGGTCTCGCCATCGGGAAGAAACTCGCCAGCGAAGGCGCGAGCATTGCGATCCTCGCCAAGACTACCGAGCCTCATCCAAAACTATCCGGAACCATCTATACGGCAGCTGAGGAGATTGTTGAGGCTGGCGGCAGGGCACTGCCTTTAGTCACCGATATCAGAAGCGAAGAACAGGTACAAGCTGCTGTTGCTGAAGCGGTCGAGACATTTGGCGGCATCGATATCTGTATCAACAATGCCAGTGCGATCTCGCTCACACCGACTTCCCGGACGGAGATGCGTCGATTCGACCTGATGTTCGGTGTCAACGTCCGAGGTACATTCATGTTATCGCGGGAGTGCCTGCCCCATCTCCTGCAGGCCGAGAATCCCCACATACTCAATATCTCCCCNCCCCTGGACATGCAGCAAAAGTGGTTCGCGCCGAACGTCGCTTACACCATATCGAAGTTCGGCATGAGCCAGTGTGTGCTCGGCATGGCCGGTGAGCTGGCAAGTAAGGGTGTTGCGGTGAATGCCCTGTGGCCGCATTCCGTGATTGCCACGGCCGCAATCAGTAATGTGCTGGCCGGTGATGCAGCGCTGGCTTACTGCCGTTCACCCCAGATCATGGCTGACGCTGCGGCCGCCATTCTGGCCAGGAACTCGCGCGAATTCACNGGCCACTTCTGCATCGATGACCTGNTGCTTGCCGAAGAAGGNGTGACCGATTTCAGCGTTTACCGGATGGACCCGGATAAGCCGCTGTGGAGCGATTTTTTTGTTCCGGAGGGCACACCTGAGGTAGAGCCTCTTATGGCGGTCAACACTCCGCCGGCCTAGGCCGGCGCTCTTTAGGAGAGAATTATGTTTGATCTGAAACCACTGCTGGATCAACTGGAAGTGCCCGGCAATTATCAGATCTCTATGCCGGAGCATTTCAATTTTGGTTTTGACGTCATCGATGCCCGCGCAGGTGATGGTGACAAAACGGCTTATATCTGGGTAGACCGCAGTGCCACGCACATAGAGCATCATTCGTTCTCCGATCTCAGCAAGGCCTCCAGCCGTTTTGCAAACCTGCTNCACGGCAGTGGGGTCGCAAAAGGTGATGCCGCGATCGTGGTTCTGCCTCGGGTGCCAGCATGGTACGAGGTGATCATTGGTTGTATCAAGGCGGGTGTGGTGGCCATGCCGGGGACCAATCTTTTGACCGCGAAAGATATCGAATATCGGATCAACAAGTCGCAGGCGACGACGATCGTGGTCTCAGTAGAACACGTAGCCAAGATTGACTCGATCCGGGACAGCTGCCCGTCGCTGAAGTATCTCATCCTGGTCGGTGGCGACGAGTCGGGTTGGATCAATTACGAAAAAGGCTGTGCCGGTGTGAGTGACGAAGTGGAACCGGCGGCAGTTTGTCGTTCCCGCAGTGATGACATAATGATGGCTTATTTCACCTCAGGCACGACCTCTTTTCCCAAGATGGTGCCGCGGGATCATGGCTATGCCTTGGGGCATGCGATCACCGGTCGTTACTGGATGGGCCTTCGGGAAGATGACGTACACTGGACATTATCCGACACCGGTTGGGCTAAGGCGGCTTGGGGCATGCTGTTCCCGCAGTGGCTGTTTGGCGCCGCGGTGGTGCTTTACGATGGCGACCCCCGGTTTGATGCCGATATCCACCTGCGCTTGATCAGCGAACTCGGCGTAACGACGTTCTGTGCACCACCGACCGTTTACCGNCTGTTCGCCCAGATGGATGTCTCGGAATACGACCTGAGTTCCCTGCGCCACTCCATGAGTGCGGGTGAGCCGCTCAACCCGCTGGCGATCAAGATGTGGAAAGAGGCGACCGGGACAACCGTGCACGACGGGTATGGACAGACCGAGACGGTCAACGTTGTTGCCAATGTGCCCGGGATTGAGATCCGCCCGGGGTCCATGGGCAAGCCACTGCCTGGCATCGACGTCCAGATCGTCGACGATGATGGAGTGGTTCTTGCTGACGATGAGATCGGTCACATTGCCTTAAGGCTGACCGAACCGCATCCGCCGGGGTTGTTTCACGGTTATTTCGAGGATGCCGGTACCCTGAACCGGGAATCTTTCAGGCATGGCTGGTATTACAGCGGAGATACCGCCACCCGTGATGCAGACGGCTACATCTGGTTTGTCGGCCGTTCTGACGACATCATCAGTTCAGCCGGCTACCGGATCAGTCCCTTTGAGGTTGAAAGCGTGTTGCTGGAACATCCGGCGGTCGCTGAATCTGCGGTGGTAGCGAGTCCCGATGAGTTGAGGGGCGAAATCGTTCAAGCGCATATTGTTTTGGCAGAGGGGCACGAACCCTCCGAGGAACTGAAGATTCAGATTCAGGATTTCGTTAAGGAGACCACTGCGCCTTACAAATACCCACGCGAGATTCAATTTCGTGATGCCCTGCCCAAGAACATTGCCGGCAAGATTCGGCGTGTTGAACTGCGTGGCCACGACTGACAGATTACAGTCACCGGAACTGGCCCGCCAAAACGGCTTGTACTGATACACAGGAGAGCAGGTGATGGCGAGGTACCTGAAGAAAGGGAAAGTGGCGGCAGAGGTCGCCGAGAGTGATGCGAAGGTCCGTGCCACCGTCGAGGGTATTCTCGCAGAGATCGAGGAGCGCGGTGATGCTGCAGTCCGTGAGTTGTCAGAGAAATTCGATGCCTGGAGCCCGCCCTCTTTTCGCCTGACGACTGAAGAGATTGAGACCGCCGTCAGCCAGGTCCCGGACCAGGATCTTGAAGACATCCGGTTTGCCCAGGCCCAGGTTCGAAATTTCGCTGAAAAACAAAAAGAGTGCCTCAAAGATCTTGAAATCGAGACCTTGCCGGGCGTTGTTCTGGGGCATCGCAACATCCCGGTGGACAGCATCGGCTGTTACGTGCCGGGTGGCAAGTACCCGATGGTGGCGTCAGCCCACATGAGTATCGTGACGGCCAAGGTGGCCGGGGTTAAACACATCACGGCCACGGCCCCGCCCCATGCCGGCGGGCCGCATCCTGCCATCGTCGCTGCGATGCATTACGGCGGTGCCGATGAGATCCTGGTATTGGGTGGTATACAGGCCGTTGCCGCAATGGCATTGGGCACCGAGACCATTTCTGCTGTCGACATGCTGGTGGGACCGGGCAATATGTTTGTTGCCGAGGCGAAGAGGCAGTTGTATGGGCGGGTGGGTATTGATCTGTTTGCAGGACCCACAGAGACACTGGTGATCGCGGACGATTCGGTCGATGGTGAGATCTGTGCAATCGACCTGCTCGGGCAGGCCGAGCACGGACCGACCTCACCGGCTGTATTGCTGACGGATTCGCCCACTCTTGCCCAGGACACGATCGAGGAGGTCGAGCGGCAGTTGAAGATTCTACCGACGGCCGACGTCGCTGCTGAATCGTGGTCCAGTTTCGGCCAGGTCATCGTCTGCGACGGGAAAGACGAGATGGTCGAGGAAGCCAACCGACTGGCATTCGAGCATGTCCAGGTGATGACCCGTGACCCCGATTACTTTCTCAAAAATTTGACCAACTACGGCGCGCTCTTTCTGGGCCCGCGGACCAATGTCTCCTACGGTGACAAAGTCATCGGCACTAATCACACGCTGCCGACCAAGGGTGCTGCACGCTACACTGGGGGGCTGTGGGTGGGTAAGTTCATGAAGACCTGTACTTACCAGCGCGTGCTGACCGACGAGGCGTCGACGATGGTCGGTGAGTACTGCTCGCGCCTGTGCGCGATCGAGGGATTCGCAGGTCATGGTGAGCAGGCCAATGTGCGGGTCCGTCGGTACGGTGGGCAGGACGTGCCTTGGTATTCGGCCGTCAATCGCTGATTGTTCGTGATGGATCTGCCCAGTACACCGTCGTTCCGCCTGGATGGCCGCAAAGCCCTGGTGACAGGTGCGGGCCGTGGGATTGGTCTGGCGGCGGCCTCAGCACTGGCCGAAGCCGGCGCCGAGGTCTGCCTGATCGCCCGAACCGGTAGCGAAGTTTTAGCAGCGGCGCAGGCGATCCAGGCGCGGGGCGATACTGCCAGCGCGATCGCCCTGGATGTGACCGATAAGCAGGCGACAGAACGGATGATTCTGGAACAGGGGCCTTTTCAAGTGCTGGTCAACAATGCGGGCACCAACCGACCCGGCCCATGTATCGATTACGATGAGAACGACTATGACGAGGTGATGGCGCTCAACGTCAAGTCCGTCTATTTCACTGCCCGTGCGGTCGCCCGTGGACTGGTCGACGCGGGGCTCGACGGCTCAATCATCAACATGTCGTCCCAGATGGGGCATGTGGGTGGACCCGGGCGGACGGTGTACTGTGCCAGCAAGCACGCCCTGGAAGGCTTTACCAAAGCGCTGGCCTGGGAACTGGGAGATGCCGGTATCCGTGTGAATACCCTGTGCCCGACGTTTATCGAGACGCCGATGAGTCGCCCGATGCTCAAAGACAGCGAATTTCAAGACTGGGTCCTGTCTAAGATAGCCCTCGGACGACTCGGCCAGGTCGAAGATCTGATGGGTGCGGTGATTTATCTGGCGTCGGATGCCTCGCGTCTGGTGACAGGTTCTGCGCTGATGGTAGATGGTGGCTGGACTGCCGCTTAATCACATCGCTATTGGCTCGACATCTACACCTGCTAGATTGGGGTAGCGGCAATCGGGTTTTCAGAATTCTGGAATCAAACTGACAGGAGAAGATAACCGATGAGTAAGGAAAGAGTCGCATATTTGAATGGTGAGTATCTTCCCGAAAGTGAGGTTAAGGTCTCTTTTCGGGATCGCGGATTTGTTTTAGGGGACGCGATATTCGATACGGCCCGGACATTTGAGGGAGAGATTTTCAGACTCGACGACCATATCGATCGTCTATATCGATCATTGAAGGCCGTAGATATAGATCCCGGGTTGTCGCCCGAAGAGATGACAAGGATCAGTCAAAAGGTGGTGGAAAAAAATCTGCCTCTGCTCGAAGAAGGTGAAGATTACTGGGTATTTCAACGGGTGACCCGCGGTGAACGGGCACTCGTCGGAGATCCACAACACGGTAGTGGAGCAACGGTGATTGTCGAATGCACACCGTTGCCTTTCAAGGCCCGCGCGCCGATGTTTCGAGACGGGATAGACGTGTTGACACCGGTCATTCGTAGAATACCACCTGAGTGCCTGAGCCCGAACATCAAGAACGTCAACTACATGAACCTGGTACTGGCAGAAGACGAGGTGCGCGGATATGCCGAACATCCGTGGGCAGTGTTGCTCGATACCCGGGGGTTCCTGTGCGAAGGCATCGGCAGCAATATCTTTTTGGTGCGTGAGGGAAGACTGTCAACGCCCCGTTCTCAGTTTGTTCTGGAAGGGGTGAGCCGACAGATCGTGCTCGACCTTGCAGTTGAACTTGAGATTCCGGTATCAGAAGAAGATCTCACGACTTTTCAGGCCGAAACCGCCGATGAGGCCTTTATGACATCGACCAGTCTTTGTCTGTGCCCTGCGCGCACTTACAACGGCAAGACTTTGGGAGACGGTAAAGTGCCAGGGCCTGTCACCACCAGGCTGACGGCGGCGTTTGCCGAGCTTGTAGGTCACGATTTCGTTGATCAGTACCTGAAGACCCTGAAGCAGAGTTGATTCGGTATATCGAATCCAGCTATCCGATTACGTCTACGTTCTTGAACTGGGCCGAAACAAGTACGAGGGCCCGGCCTCCGACTTCGACGATCTCAAGAAAGCCCTCTGGGTCGCCTGATCACGGCTGTTCTACGCACCCTGGGGTCCCGCATGCTTTTTGCCCTTGATTGTCCTGGAACTCACCGAGAACACATCCGGTAAGTTGTGACGGGCAAGCCAAGGTCCGTATGTACGCGCTCTAGATNCGGTTCTCCAACTCGGCGTCGACATCGAAATCAGAGTTTATTGCCTGCTCCCCGGCAACCTGGCTCGTATATTCCGTCTCGAAGGTCGAGCGAATTTCTTCGATCGGCGGCTCAACGTAGTGACCCCGGTCGTTTATATATTCCATGTGCCGGTTGCCTTCCAGATCAAAGGGGTGGTAGATCGAATCTTCCCGGCCGTTGAAATCCAGCGGTTTGATCTTGAATTTCTCACACAACTCTAGATTGAAGGCGGGTGTCGCTTTCAGCCAGCGGCCGTTGATGTGGATTGAGGTATATCCGTGCCAGTAGAAGACATCGCTGTTCATTTGCTGGCGCAGCTTCTTCGTCGACAGGTGGTTCTTGACATCGGCATAGCCCAGTTTTGCAGGTACGCCGATGGCCCGGCANCCAGCTGCGAGCAGGATGGCCTTGGAAACACACCAGCCATGTCCTTGCTCGAGCGTGCGCCTGGCAGACAATCCCTCAACCGACAGATCAATCTGGTAGGGGTCATACCGGATACTGTCGCGAACAGCGTAATACAGTCGCCGAATCTGTTCGATGGAATCGGTCTCTGATCCGATCGCCCGGCGTGTGAACGCGACGACAGAATCGTCGGTACTCTGGACAGTTACTCCTGGCTGCAGGTAGGGACTCAAGTCTTCAGGCATGGCTTCGAAGGACGCTGCGAGTTCTGATACTCGACAGTATATTATTTTTGATGATCTGTGGCAGGTTCAGCCCGCGGCGCGGTGCGATGCTGCCAGCTTCAGGGAGGCAAGGCCGGCCAGGGCGGACAACAGGTTGGCTGCGACGAATGCACCGAACACGCCCGGTAGCCCAAAGGCCTGTGACAGCAGCCAGGTCAGTGGAATCAGGAAAGCAAACATGCGCGCCACTGTCAGGCTGGCACCCAGTAAAGGTCGTCCTGTGGCAGTGTGCGTGCTAGCCATGATGAATACCAGGGCGAACCCAGGCCACGACCATGGTACGAGAGTGAGGAACCCGGCGGCGGTGTCATGGACGATACCGCCCGTGATGAAGATACCGGCGATTGGCCGGGCCGCCAGGGTAATCGGAATGGCAACCGCGATGGCGATGAGGCAGCCTGTCAGCAATGCAAAGCGGCGCGCCGCCGCGAGTCGCTCGAAATTGCCGGCCCCGTAGTTCTGCGCCAGCACCGGAAAGCAGCCGACCGCCAGGGCGAATACTCCCAGCAGGGCACAGACCTCGATCCGCATGGCGGTCGTGAGGCCCGCAACTGCGGCATCACCGAACCCGGCAACGACAGCCGTGACCAGACCGATAGCCAGGGGTGTGAGCGCATTGGTCGTCGCGCTGGGTAGACCGATCCGGACAATATGGCGGCCAGAGTCCACGACGCTGGACCAGGTCGGCGCTGACCAGGAGATCAGACGCTCGCGGTAGTGCAGGATACCGAGCGCAATGAAGATCGAAACGATACGCGAGATCAGTGTCGCCCAGGCGGCGCCCTGCAGACCCATGGCCGGGATCGGACCGGCGCCAAATATCAGCAGGGGGTCCAGTGCGGCGTTCATGATCGCCACGATGACCATGATGAGCGCCGGCCACAGGCTGTCACCGGCACCGCGCAGCATGCCGTTGGAGACCATCGGTATGACCAGCGCCAGTGCACTGGGGTAGAACACCCTCATGAACTGCTTGACCTGCTCGAGTGTCTCAGCGCGGGCCCCGATGCTGTGGAACACCGGCTCCAGTGTCAGGATCCCGATCGTCGCAACCAAAGCCATTATGCTCACGGAAATCGCCAGGGCATCACGAGCAAAGCGCCTGGCATTGTCCGTATCACCGGCACCGATGCGCTGGGCCATGATGGCAGTCGCAGCGGTCGACAGTCCCAGACTGACACTCAGGATAACGTGGATCGCCGGGAAGCAGAACCCGAGAGCAGCAAGCTCGAGCGTACCCAGGCGAGCGACCCAGAAGGCATCAGCGAGGTCGACCGCAAAGATCGCGGCGAGACCCACGACCATCGGCCCGGTCAGACGGAGCATGTGCCCCTTGATGCTGCCGCGGGTCAGGTCACGCTTTGGAGAGCGGCTGTGTTCCGATGACTTATTCAAGGCTCGGCCCTACGGTTCATCAGGCTGTTCGCTACGGCGAAGGCCAGGGATTCTGCACTCGCCCTGAAGATGAGTGAAAAGGCGAGCCGGCCGTGCCCAGACCAGGGCGACCGGCCTCAAGGTTGGTGACCGTTACCTAGAAGGATTCTTCCGGGAATTCCATCATGGTTTTCCCGCCGGCCATAATCGATGCGAACAGCGCGCTGCTCTGCGGTAGGATTCTCTCCATAAAGAACCGTGCCGTGGCGACTTTCGCAGAATAGAACTCCGCCTCGTCACCCGACTGTTTGTCCAGTCCGATCCTGGCCATCCGGGCCCACAGGTAGCCGAAGGCCACCAGAGCGAACAGTTTCAGATATTCTGCGGCCGCCGCACCCGCCTCATCGGGATTCTTCAGCCCGGCCTGGGCAATGTGGCCGGTGGCCAGCTGGAGTCGACCAAAGGCCTTGGCGAGCGGCAGTACGAAAGGCTGCATGTCGGGGCTGGCTGTGTTGTCGTCGATCCAGGCCTGCACAGGATGGAAGAACCGTCGCAGATACCGACCCATGTGTGCGGGTAGTTTTCGTCCGACCAGGTCCAGTGCCTGGATACCGTTGGCGCCTTCATAAATCTGGGCAATTCGGGCATCTCGGGCGTACTGTTCGACACCGTTTTCGCGGATGTAGCCGTGCCCCCCATAGACCTGGATACACAGGTTGGTCATGTCAAAGCCGCAGTCTGAGAAGTAAGCCTTGACGATTGGCGTCAGCAGTTGCACCAGGTCATCGGCAGCCTGGCGGGTCTCGTCATCTCCGGCCCGGTCCCGCAGGTCGATCTGGCGGGCGATCCAGGCAGCCATCGCTCGGGCGCCTTCGGTGAAGGTGCGCATGGTCAGCAGCATTCGTCTGATGTCGGGGTGTACGATGATCGGATCGGCGGGCTTGTCTTCGTGCTTGGTACCGCTGATCGAACGGCCCTGCAGTCGCTCCCGAGCATATTCCACAGCTGCCTGCTGGGCGCTTTCGGCAAGGCCCAGCCCCTGCATACCCACGCCGAGCCGGGCGTCGTTCATCATCGTAAACATGGCCTGCATACCCTTGTGTGGCTCGCCGACCAGCCAGCCTTTTGCGCCGTCGAAATTCATAACGCAGGTAGCCGAGGCCTTGATCCCCATCTTGTTCTCGATTGATGCGCAGCTCACTGAATTTCGCTGACCGGGTTCACCACTGGCGTCAGGCAGAAATTTCGGCACTACGAACAGGCTGATGCCCTTGATGCCGGCAGGCGCATCGGGCAGCCTGCCCAGGACCAGGTGAATAATGTTGCTGGTGAGATCATGTTCGCCGGCGCTGATGAAGATCTTGGTGCCCCGCAAGGCATAGTTGCCATCGTCATCGTGCTCTGCACGGGTACGGATCAACCCCAGGTCGGTACCGCATTGCGGCTCAGTCAGGCACATCGTACCGGACCATTCACCGCTCGCCAGGCGGGGCAGATAGCGCTCCTTGAGTTCATCGCTGGCAAATGCATTCAAGGCGCGATAAGCGCCGCGGGTCAGTCCCGCGTACATGCCGAACGAGATGTTCGAGGAGCACATCATCTCCTCGACCAGAACGTTGAGGGCTCCGGGCATACCCTGGCCGCCATGTTCCGGGGCACAGGCCAGTCCGTTCCAGCCACCCTGGGTGTATTTCTCGTAAGCCTCCTTGAAGCCGGTCGGGGTCGTGACATCGCCGTCCACCCACGTGCATCCTTCCTCGTCGCCTATCCTGTTTAAAGGAAACAATTCGTTCTGACAAAGTTTTGCGGCTTCCTCCAGGACGGCGTCGACCAGGTCCGGGGTCGCTTCCTCGCAGCCGGGCAGTGAGGTGATCTCCTCCGCGCTGAAGAGTTCGTTGTAGACAAAGCGCATGTCGCGCAGTGGTGCGGTATAGCTGGCCATGTTCCCGGCTCCGTTTACTAGTTGCGCAGCGGTTTGCCCGTCTCGAGCATGTGTTCGATCCGGGCCAGGGTTGCAGGTGTCTTGAGCAGTTCAAGAATGGTTCGTCGCTCCAGGGAAAGGATATGATCCTCAGTCAGTAATTCCGTGATGTCGGTCTTGCCGCCGGAGAGAACCCGGGCCAGCGACTTGCCGACGACCAGGTCGTGAGCTGTTGCTTTGCCTGACCGATAATAGTCATTGAGGACCATGGTCATTGCAGTTTCTGCTGTCGGCCCGGGCAGGCGATACTCAAGCGGCTCCGGCGCTGCATAACCCTTCGCCATCTGAAGTGCCCGTGCTTTGGCATCCCCAAGCAGACGGTCACGGTTCATGGTAATGCCGTCATCCTGGCGCAGGTAAAGCATATCGCGCGCCTCCTCTGCCGATCGTGCAACCATGGCAGTACCGACCGTCTCGAATACTTTGGTTACGGCGGGCATGGGTCCCTGTGGGGCGCGGGTGTTCCCCTGCCAGCGGGCGAGCATTTCCTTGCAGCCGCCCCAGGCGGGCACCAGGCCGACGCCGACTTCGACCAGGCCCATGTAGGTCTCGGCGTGTGCCTGCAGCGCATCGCAGTGAAGCAGGACCTCCATGCCGCCCGCGAGCGCCATGCCCGACGGGGCACCGACCACTGGGAAGGGTGCGTACTTGAGTGCTTTGTAGGTATCCTGACCCTGTTTTACCGACTTGCTGATCTCCGGCCAGCCGGCGATGTTGGCCGCGAAAAGAGCGAGACCGATGTTCGCGCCGACAGAAAAATTACTGGCTTCGTTGTGGATCACCAGTGCCTTGTATCCGGCTGACGGCACGGTCTTGATCGCCTTGTCGAGCATCGCCATGATGCCGGCATCGATGCTGTTCATCTTGGTGTGAAATTCAAGACAAAGTACCCCGTCACCGATGTCCCAAAGGCTGGCCGAACCATTACCGGACACCCTGTCCGATGAACGTTTGATGTCGGACAGAAGCAGGACACCCTCGGGTCGGGCGACGTTATGATAGGTGCCGTCGGTACCGAAATACTGCAGCTGGCCTTCTAGCGTGCGGTAAAAGCTTTCTTCGCCTACCGCCTCCAGCAGGCTGGGTACGGCCATGCCATGCTCTGACAGTTGGCTGGCAAACCAGGCTGGCCCCAGCTTGTCGATCAACTCGAAGGGCCCCCATTTCCAGGCATAACCGTTCTTCATGGCCTCGTCGACGGCGTGTACGTCGTCGGCAATGTCCGGCACCAGAGAAGCTGCGTAACTCAGCGTGTGGGAAAGTACCCGCCAGGCATACTGTCCGCCCTTGTCCGGGTGCTCGACCAGTGCGCGCAGCCCCTTTCGGCCGGCATTGATACTGTCAAGCGTGGCTTTGCTCGAGGGACTGTATTCGCCGGTCTTAAGATCGACCGATTCCTTGACCCGCTTGCCAGAGTCGGTATTTAGGCGATAGAACCCGCCTTTGCCTTTTCGCCCGGTGTAGCCTTCCCGGATCATCCGGTCGATAAAGTCGGACTCGCGATGGATGTCCCGATACATGTCTTTGTCAGGCAGCGTGGAGAGCATCGAACTGGAGATGTGGGGCTGCAGGTCGATCCCGACCAGATCCATCAGCCCGAATACGCCAGTCTTCGGTATACCCATAGGCCTGCCGATGATCGCGTCGGCCTCTTCCACGGTCAGTTCATCTTCAAAGGCGAATCGAACGGCGCTCTCCATCCACAGGATGCCGATGCGGTTTGCGATGAATCCCGGTGTGTCGTTGCACTCGACCACACTCTTGCCCAGGGTCCGGTCGCCAAATTCCCGCAGTACTTGGACCGCATCTTGCCGGGTCTTCTGGCCAGCGACGATCTCCAGCAGTCGCATGTACCTTGGCGGATTAAAGAAATGGGTAATTGCGAAATCCTGGGCAAAAGTATCGGCTAGGCCGTCCACCAGTCTGGCCAGCGGGATGGTCGATGTGTTGGATGTCACGATGGCGTTGTTCTTGCGGTGCTGATCGATCCGCCGGTACAGGTCCTGCTTGACAGCGAGATCTTCGACCACGGCCTCTATCACCAGGTCGCAGTCAGCCAGCCAGGTCAGATGGTCTTCGATATTGCCCGCAGTGATCCGCTTGGCGTTACGCTTGTGCATGAAGGGCGCCGGATTGGTCTTGAGCATCTTCTGGACAGCGCCCTCGGCCACCATGTTGCGGTTCGAGGCTCCCTCCGGAACAATGTCCAGCAACACTACGGGCAGGCCAGCGTTGCTGACCTGGGCGGCGATGCCGGCACCCATGACACCGGCACCGATCACGGCAACTTTGTTGATTGCTGTCATCCTCAGACGGCTTCCATGATGGTGGCAATGCCCTGGCCACCGCCGATGCACTGGGTGGACAACGCGTAGCGACCACCATCGCGCTTAAGGACCTGTGCGGCCTTACCGGTGATCCTGGCCCCGGTGGCGCCAAGTGGGTGGCCAATGGCAATGGCACCGCCATCGACGTTGACTTTGCCGATGTCGAGATCGAGGTCACGGATCGATGCGATGGATTGGGTCGCAAAGGCTTCGTTGATCTCGATGACGTCGATATCGCCGGCCTTAAGACCTGCGCGTGACAACGCCTTGCGTGAAGAAAAGATCGGTCCCAGGCCCATGGTCTCCGGCTTACAACCGGACACGGCAATACTCTTGATGCGCACGATAGGATCCAGGCCGTTCTGACGGGCATAATCTTCCGAACAGACCAAGGTCGCCGCGGCACCGTCAGTCAGTGGGGAAGAGGTACCAGCCGTGACACTGCCGTTCTGGTCGAAGGCCAGTTTGAGCCCGGCAAGGTCTTCCACCGTGGTGCCCGGGCGCAGGCAGCCATCGGTCTCGATCATGATGTCACCGAGTTGAATCGGGACGATCTCTTCGTCCAATCGACCACCCGACTGTGCGTCAGACGCTTTCTGCTGGCTCAACACAGCGAACTCTTCCTGTTCTGCTCGGGAGATACCATATTCCCGCCCGACGTTTTCGGCAGTTTCTCCCATCGACATGTAGGCTCCCGGTATCGTTTCATGCAGGACCGGGTTGGGCATGGGGTTGAAGCCCCCCATTGCCACCCGACTCATGGACTCAACACCGGCGCAGATGAAGACCTCGCCGGCACCCATCTGGATGGCACCGGCCGCGGTGTGTATGGACTGCATTGAGGAACCGCAGAACCGGTTGACTGTCGTTCCAGCGACTGTGATCGGCAGACCAGCCAACAGCGCGACCAGTCGGGCCATGTTGAAGCCCTGCTCGCCCTCGGGAAACGCGCAGCCGAGGATCAGGTCTTCGATGTCGTCGACATTGACACCGGTCCTCTCGACCAGGCCCCGTATCACCTGCGCCGCCAGGTCATCCGGCCGCACCTTTGCCATCAGGCCCTTGTGTGCAAAATGAAACGGCGATCGGGCGTAACCGGCGATAACCACACTTTCCATATCATGTCCTCCTTAAAGTCTGCTTGCGAGGGGCAAGCTCAAATTCCGGGTGTTCGATCCAGAGTTATACGGTCAGTTTTGCCCAACCGCATTTCGATGTTCGCAAAGCTCCAGTGCTGCCAGGGTCTGCGAGCGGATGTCCCTGAGCTCGGCAAGCAGGGTGGCAAGGTCTCCCTTTTGCTGTTCGAGATCTGTCAGGCGGGTACTGATTCTGTCGAGCAGCAGGACGAGTTGCTCGTGCTGAGTGGCATCGGCATCGTAAAGATCCAGATATTCGCCAATATCGGCCAGGCTGAAACCCAGGCGTTTCCCCCGCAGTATGATCTGTAGACGGCCACGCTCCCGGTGACTGTAAACACGGATCTTGCCGGCTCGTCGCGGTGACAGCAGACCTTTGCTTTCGTAGTACCTGATTGCCCGA
The DNA here is from genome assembly GCA_002718155.1 of Pseudomonadota bacterium. GTDB lineage: Bacteria > Pseudomonadota > Gammaproteobacteria > Arenicellales > UBA868 > UBA9619. The sequence continues at coordinate 39,305 of PBDS01000012.1, read as the reverse complement.
GCAGTGATGCCGAGATCGACGGCGAGTTCCGTCACACTGTAGACACTGTCTGTTTCATGCTCTGCCACGGCCGAGCCCATCAGCTTTTCTCACCGCTAAGGCGGGCCTGCTCCTCGGCGACCAGTTCCTTTTTGGACAGTTTTCCAATGATGGTCTTGGGCAGTTCATCCCGGAATTCGATCTGCGACGGCATCTCTATCTTGGAGATCTTGTCTTCTAGAAAGGTCTTCAGTTCCTCTGCCGAGAGGGATTGGCCGTCTTTGAGTTTGACAAAGGCCTTGGGACTCTGACCACGGTAATCGTCGTCTATTCCGATCACGGTGACCTCCGCCACCGAAGGATGCAGGTAGACAGCCTCTTCGACCATGCGCGGGTAGACGTTATAACCGCTGCACAGGATCAGGTCCTTGAGACGATCGACCAGGAAGAAGTGACCTTGTTCATCCATGTAGCCGACGTCCCCGGTCCGCAGCCAGCCGTTCCGAAGAGTGTCGGTCGTTTCTTGTTCACGATTCAGGTAGCCCTTCATGATCTGGGGGCCCTTGATCCACACTTCGCCGCGTTCGCCGGGGGCAACCAGGTCGTGTGGCGGTTCGAGGTCGTGGATCGACACATCGGTACCTGGGGCCGGCAGTCCAATCGAGTTTTCCTTATTCTCGCCGGTGAGCGAATTACAGGTCGCCACGGGCGAGGACTCGCTGAGGCCATAGCCCTCAACCAGTCGGCAGCCGGTGATCTCTTCGAACCTTCGTTTGACTTCAAGTGGCAGCGGTGCGCCGCCCGACATGCAGTAACGGATTGAAGAAAGGTCGTAGCTGGAAAGGTCAGGTGCCTGGTTGATGGCGGTGTAAATGGTCGGGACAGCCGGGAAAAGGGTTGCTTTTTTGGTGCTCAGTGACTTTAGGGTCTGATCCAGTTCATAGCGTGGCAGCAGAATCATCTCCGTCCCGGAGGCAACAGCAAAGTTCATCACAGCTGTCATCGCGAATACATGAAACAACGGCAGCACGCCGAGTATTTTTTCCTCGCCGGGTCTCAAGCCAGGAAACCAGGCAAGTACCTGTGAGATGTTGGCCGAAAGGTTCCCCTGGGTCAGCATCGCACCCTTGGACCGGCCGGTGGTACCACCGGTGTATTGAAGCACTGCGATGTCGTCGTCAATATCGACATCGACCGGCTTGGGATTTCCATCGTTGTTGACGAGATCCTCATAGCGCACGGTGGTATCATCGGCGGCGACGGTGGCGATCTCCTTTCGTTTGACGATTCCGAACAGCAGGCCTTTGACCGCCGGCAGTATCGGTGGCATTCGACAGACCACGATTTGCCGCAGGCTGTCGGTCTGGCTCAGCATCGCCGCCACCTTGGGGTACAGAACCTCAAGATCCATGGTGACCATGATCTCGGTATTGCTGTCGCTGATCTGGAATGCCAGCTCCCGTTCGACGTAAAGCGGGTTGTAGTTGACGATCGTCGCACCGGCGCGCAGGGCGCCGAAAAAACAGATTACCGAGTAAGGCGTATTCGGCAGGCACAGTCCGACCCGGGTCCCTTTGCTGACGCCGATCTGCTGGAAACCCCTGGCGGCCTGTTTGATCTGCTGGGCAAGTTCACCGTAGGTCGTCTTGCGGCCCAGGAAATCGATCGCCGGTCGGTCGCGAAACCGTACAGCGGCCTGGTCGATGTAGTCATTGAGGGGCTGCCGGGTCAACTCGCATGACCAGTCGATGCCCTCTGGATAGTGTTCAAGCCAAGGCTGTGGATGTTCGAGGCTCGTCATCGATTCCTCCTTTGGTTTTCCAACTTCTTTGGGCTCTGTTTACGCTTACGAGAAGTAGTTTACGTTTACGTCACTTGAGATGCAAGTTGTTCTCACCGCGCGATCCGGGTCACCCACGGTCGTGAACGGCTTTTCAGGAAAAGTGATGGCTCAGTGCAAGGGCCGCACTGTGTTGGGCAATACCTGCCGGATATTGTCGGCCAGCAACGCCAATCCTGCACGCCGCGGGAAAGTCGAGCGATAGACCAGATCGATTCGTCGAAAAGCCTGTGGCATCCCAAGTTCCCGGAGGATGACACCGTCGGTAGCTAACCGGCCGCCGTGAACTGACAGTGCTGGTACCAGCGTCACCCCCATGTCCATCGCGACCAGTTGTACCAGCGTTTCCAGGCTTGAGGCCTTGAGCCCTGCCATCGGCCCGCTGTCGGGCCGCTCCTTCAACCGGCAGGCGGCCATAACCTGTTCGGACAGGCAATGCTCGTTCGACAACAGCAGAACGTCCAATCCGGCCAGATCATCCAGGCCGATATCGTCCTGGGTATAGAAGGCGTGATCCCTTGGGTGTGCCAGCCAGAACGGCTCCTCGAACAGCGCGATGTATTCCAGATCATCGCGGTCGGGCGGTGTGGCCAGCAGGGCAGCATCAAGGCTGTGGTCCCTCAGTCCCTTGAGCAGTCGATCGGTGGTCGATTCAGTGATTTCCAGTAAGAGTTCGGGGTGCCGTTCGCGTAAATCCAGTATAAAAAGGGGCAGTAGATAGGGACTCAGCGTGTGAATCGCGCCGACGCGTAAAGGTCCTGTCAGCGGGTCTTTCTGGCTCTGCGCCAGGGTCCGGATCGTCTCGACCTGCTCGACCACCCGGCGCGCGTGTTCGATGATCTGTCTGCCGACGGGCGTCACACTCACGCTGCGGTTGGTTCTTTCAAACAGGGTAACGCCCAGTTCATTTTCCAGCTTCTGAATCTGTCCGGAAAGTGTGGGCTGACTGATGAAACACTGCTCTGCGGCATGCCCAAAATGACGTGTTTCACTGACAGCCACCAAATACTGAAGGTCGCGAAGATTCATGATTAATAATAGGAATAAACAATGAGTTTGATATAAATAAACGATTGTACAGATCAATTAATCCGCAATAAAGTGTCAACCATCGAGCGGTAGAAAGGCTCGATTACCTGATAATCCATCCAAGACGACCAGGAGCAGATCATGTCACTCAAAGACACCCAGACAGAACAGAATCTCAAAGACGCCTTCGCGGGCGAATCCCAGGCCAACAGACGCTACCTTTACTTCGCCGCCAAGGCCGACGTCGAGGGCTACAACGATGTGGCTGCGGTGTTTCGCTCGACAGCCGAAGGGGAAACCGGCCACGCACACGGACACCTCGAGTACCTCGAGCAGACGGGTGATCCCGCGACCGGTCTACCCATAGGAGAGACGTCGCAAAACCTAAAAGCAGCGATTGCCGGTGAGACCCACGAATACACCGATATGTATCCCGGGATGTCCAAGACCGCCCGTGATGAGGGACTCGACGAAATCGCCGACTGGTTTGAGACTCTGGCCAAGGCTGAACGGTCCCATGCCAACCGATTCCAAAAAGCGCTGGATACGCTGGACGGCTGAAAATGCTGGACAGGCAGGGCGCCGCCTGCTGCCCTTTCAGTTCGGGAGATCTGGTTTAGGCAATGGCAGGGCAGCGTGAAGGCAGCCTGGAAGCCCCGACACGGCATCCGATCGATTGGCGCGATTCTGAATTCTACGATGAAGGCAAGCTCTACTCGGAGCTGGGGCGGGTCTTTGATCACTGCCACGGTTGTCGCCGCTGTGTATCCCTTTGTGACAGTTTTCCAACCCTGTTTGATCTGGTCGATGGTTCAGAGACCATGGAGGTCGATGGGGTAGAGCATGGGGACTACTGGAAAGTTGTCGATCAGTGTTACCTGTGCGACCTGTGTTACATGACCAAGTGCCCCTACGTGCCGCCCCACGAATGGAACATCGATTTTCCGCACCTGATGTTGAGGGCCAAGGCGGTACGATTCCGAAAGCAGGGGGCCCCACTGCGCGACCGGCTGCTGACCAGTACCGATGCTGTGGGCAGGATGGTTGGCCTGCCGGGTATCTCGGTGGTGGTCAATGCGGCCAATAGCACGCGTCCCGTGCGCAGGGCCTTGGAAAAGGTCGCCGGCATACACGCCGATGCCCGCATTCCACATTTCGAATCTTCCACCTTGAGAAAACGGTTTGCCGATCATCCGAGCCTGGACCCTGATACCGCCTTCCCGGCGGGACCAACCCGGGGGCGGGTTGCGCTCTTTGCCACCTGTTATGCAGACAGAAACGAGCCCGGGTTGGGCAAAGACCTCATTGCAGTACTTGAACATAATGGAATACCTGTGACCCTGGCCGAGAAAGAACGGTGCTGTGGCATGCCCAAGCTGGAATTGGGTGACCTGGTTTCAGTCAAACGGGCACGAGAGGCGAATGTCCCCGTTTTGGCCGCTCTGGTAGATGCCGGCTGGGACCTCATGGCGCTCGTGCCGTCCTGCGTACTGATGTTCAAACAGGAGCTGCCGTTGTTGTTCCCGGGCGATGAGGAGGTCATCAAGGTCGCCAGGGCATTCTTCGATCCCTTTGAATACCTGATGGCCCGTCATGTGGAAGGGCAATTCAAGATAGATTTTGCCGGTGGCCTCGGCAAGGTGCTGTACCACGCGTCCTGTCATCAGCGGGTGCAGAACATCGGTCCAAAGACCCGCGATATCCTGAACCTGGTTCCCGGCACAGAGGTTGTCGTCGTTGAACGGTGCTCGGGCCATGACGGCACCTATGGCGTCAAGGTCGAGACCTTTGACAAGGCAATGAAAATTGCCCGTCCGGTCATTCGACAGATCCGGGAAGCGGAGGCAGATCACTACGGCAGTGATTGTCCGATCGCAGGTCACCACCTGGCCAACGGCGTGGGTAATGGCACTCAGCCCGACCATCCGTTGAGTCTGCTACGCAAGGCTTACGGGGTCTGAAACGGGTGGCTTGATGGAAAAACTGACCCGGGAAAGTCTGCTCAGCCTGGAGCAGTATGCTCTGGAGCGAGAATCGTTTCGTGCCAGGGTGATGGCCCACAAAAAGGCACGCCGTGTCGCGGTTGGGCCCCACGCGGCACTGTATTTCGAAGATGCGCTGACCATGCAGTACCAGGTGCAGGAAATGCTCCGGATCGAGAGGATCTTCGAGCCCGACCAGATTCAGGACGAACTGGATGCCTATAACCCCTTGGTTCCAGACGGCACGAACCTCAAAGCGACGTTGATGATCGAATATCCTGACGTCGCAGAAAGGCGGGCGTCGCTTGAACGATTGCTGGGGATCGAAAGGGCGTTGTGGTTGCAGGTAGGTGCTCTGGAACGGGTCATACCCGTGGCCAATGAGGATCTGCAACGGGAGACAGACCGGAAGACTTCGGCAGTGCACTTTGTTCGCTTCGAACTCACAGGCACGATGGTCAGTGCATTCAAATCCGGCGAGAGCACACACATCGGGATTGATCACCCGGCTTATCGTCATGAAAGCCAACTCCCGGAGTTATCCCATGCAGCCCTGGCGGCTGATCTTGAGGAGTGACCTGAGGAGGCCGCCCTATAGGCAGCTGGGACCAGTCGTTCGATAGCAGTCGGCGGGCTGGTTTCCCCAGCGCCCCGTAATTCTGGATATTACGGGTGGAAATAGGCTGGTTTATACTGCTTGGCGTTATCCAAAGAACGGGTCGTAGATCTCAATTGGAGCGGGTTTCGTCTACCTGACTATATGGCCACAGAGCCCAAGCCCTTGGTTTGTATCGCCGCGAGCCTGATGGAAGTCGCCAACGGGCGTTTCATGGTGCATGGTACTGGCCAGACGGTGGTCCAGTCGGTGATCCGGCATGTGGACTGCATCCCGTTTCTGTTGCCCGGGATGAACGAACCTTATGCCTTCGACGATCTTGCCGGACGGCTAGACGGCCTGGTTCTGCCTGGCGGTCGTGCCAACATAGAGCCGCACTATTTCTCCGGAGATCCTTTTCCTGAAGACGAACCCATTGATCCTGGACGTGACCATACGGTGTTACCTTTAATTCGTGCTTGCATTGAGCAGCACGTACCGGTCTTTGGGATCTGTCGGGGTATTCAGGAGATGAATGTCGCAATGGGTGGAGCTTTGCATTACCGCGTGCATCTGGTGGATGGCAAGGAAGACCACCGCATGCCACGCCACGACAATGTTACCCTGGAAGAGGTCTTTTGCCTCCGCCACAACGTGGCGTTGAGCGGCACTCTGGCAGAGATTGCCGGCGCTGAGGAGGTGTTGGTGAACTCCCTGCATGGCCAGGGCATCAGTCGACTGGCTGATGGTTTTGAAGCCGAGGCTGTGTCGCCCGATGGCCTGATTGAAGGGATTCGACTCAAAGAAGACCCCGGATTTACGGTTGGGGTCCAGTGGCATGCGGAATGGGAACCAGAAAACCACACGCTGTCACGGCGGTTGTTCGAGTTGTTTGGCGATGTGGCGAGGAAACGGGCCCGTCAGCGATCGGATAAACCACGACAGGTCATGGTCTGAGTCAACCGGCGCAAGGAGCCTGTAGTCATGCAGTGGGAAAGTTCATTTGAGACGTATCACGAGGAGGATTCTGTCGTACATGAGAACCAGCGGTTGTTTGCAAAGACCTGGGTCAACACCGGTTCGGCGAGTCGTATCACCGAAGCCGGCGACTGCGTTCCCGTGTCTGTGGCAGGTCTGCCGCTGATCCTGGTTCGTGATTCCGAACAACAAGTCCGGGCTTTTCACAATGTTTGTCGGCACCGCGGTGCGCGGGTACTCAGGGCAGCCTGTCAAGGGCAACGCCTGTTGCGGTGCGCCTATCATGGATGGTCCTATGGGCTGGATGGCGCGTTAAGGGGAACACCACACTGGAAAACCAGTGACCAGAGTGCACCGCCGGGTTTCGACGCGCTGGACTTTGGCCTGGAGCCCGTGCGGGCCACCGTGTGGCTGGACCAGGTCTTTATAAATGTCGACGGACAGGCGCCCGAGTTCACAGATTTCGTAGCGCCCCTGGCCGAGCGCTGGCGCAACTACGACCTGGACCTGCTGAGACTGGGGCAGCAGCGCACCCTGACCGCAGATGCGAACTGGAAGTTTGCCATTGAGAATTATCTGGATACTTACCATCTGCCGATGGTTCATCCACAGCTGGGAGACGTTGCCGCGGCCAGGCGTTTCTTGGATGTTAACCTCGACGGCACCGTGTTCGGGATCTGTTACACGACTGGTGCTGTCGATAAACCGAAGTCCTCCGGTCAGCAGTTTCAGCGGTTCCAGCGACTGACCGACGCGCAGCGGGCTGGCCAGGACATTCTCGCCCTGTACCCGAACACCCTCATTGAGTTGATGCCGCATCATATGATGCTGGTTACGATCGAGCCAGACGGCCCTGATCGCTGTGTCGAGCATCTGAACTTCTACTTTCTGGGTGAGGATGCGACGAATCCGACTCTTGAATCCGAACGCCAGAAAACGGCTGAGGCCTGGTGCGAGATCATGGGCCAGGACATAGCGATACTGGGAGACTTGCAGGCAACGGCCCATTCACCGGCCGCAGCCCGGGCTGCTGATATGTCGCCGGCCTGGGAGCAGGGCACTGCGGCGTTCCGGGCCCGCGTTGCGAGTGCTTTACTGGACCCGGTGTGAGCCGCATCCTCTTGACGGGCGGCAGTGGCCGGCTCGGTCGCTACGTGCTCGCAGCACTTGTCCAGCGCCGACATCAGGTTCAGACCTTCGACAAAGCGCCAGCTCCGGGAAGCGACTCTCACATCAGGGCAGATCTTCTGGATCGAGCCAGTGTCCGGTCGGCAATGACTGGCATGGAGGTGGTTGTGCACCTCGCAGCGCTAGACTCTTCGGTCGCAGCGCCCGAACAGATGTTCTTTGAGGTGAATGTCCAGGGTACCTGGAATGTATTGGAAGCTGCCGAGCAGGCTGGTGTACAGCGGGTCGTGCTATGTTCCAGTGTTGCAGTATTGGGTCTTGCCGACGATCGACCGCCCGACTGCCTGCCGGTCGACGAAACCCATGCCTGCCGGCCATACCATGCGTACGGACTGAGTAAGCAGGTCGCGGAGACCACCGCTGAGTGCTTCGCTCGACGGGGTTCGCTACAGGTAGTTTGTCTGCGCCCGGCCTTTATCGCGTTCGACGACCTGCTGAGTGGTGTTGTTCAGGCGCTTGGAGAGTTGGATGGTGTCCGATGGCCAGTGAGAGAACCTGGCGATGGGACTTCATCTGAGGAGCCGTTGACCGCCACTCGCTCGTATGTCGGGCCGGAAGACTGCGCGCGCTGTTTCGTCGCCGCTGTGGAGGCCAAGATCTCTGCTGCGTATCGGGTTTATCTGGTCACCGCACCCTGGTCCATGAGCCCTGCACCGACAGCCGAACGAGCTGTTGCAATGGGTATGCCGGAGAACACGGTCCGCAAACTTCAACATTATGCCGACCACCCCACGGCATCGATGTTCAGTGCAAGACGTGCCGAGCGCGAACTTGGCTGGTGCGCCCGGACTCATTTTGAGGATCTGCTGAAGGCTGCCACGGCTGGCAGCGGATCCTGATGCTGCTCGGGTTGGCTCAGATATCTTCCAGGAACGCAAAAAGTTCAGCGACCAGAGCGTCCGGTTTTTCTTCCGGAATGAAATGGCCGCAGGCGATCGCTTTGCCTTGAACATCGTGAGCTCGCTGACGCCAGACCGTCATCATGTCAAGGTTCTTGCCGGTCTGCCAGCCGGGACGTTTTGCCATCTCTGCTCCCCACAGGACAAGTACCGGGCACTTTAGAAGCATGCCGCGGTCAGTCTGGTCGTGCTCGATGTCCAGGGCCACGGCGCGGTAGTCGGCGCACATCGCACGCACCGTGTCCGGATCGGAAAAACAGCGCAGGTATTCGTCGTAGGCTTCTTCAGTGAAACTGTCCGGAACTGCTGACCACGTTTCCAGAAAGAAATCGAGAAACAGCTTCGGATTGCTGCTGAAGAGGATCTCCGGTAGAGGCGGGGGCTGGCGCATCAGATGCCAGTGGAACCAGGAAAAGGCCAGCGATGCATCCATGTTTTCAAAAGCCTCCAGCGAAGGCACGACGTCAAGATTCGTGAGGCTCATGACTTTCTCGGGGTGGTCCAGCGCCAGGCGCAACCCGACCCGCACACCACGGTCATGACCGACCAGGTGAAAGCGATTAAGACCCAGATGACCCATCACCGCGACCTGGTCACGGGCGCTAGCCCGCTTGCAGTAGGTGGAAAGATCGGTGTCTGATGATGGTGGTTTCTCACTGTCGCCATAACCGCGCAGATCCGGGCAGACAACGGTGAATTGCTCCGCCAGGGCAGGTGCGACCTTGTGCCACTCGACATGGTTCTGCGGGTAGCCGTGCAGCAGCAACAGGGCCGGACCCGAGCCGCCGTGGACCAGGTTGATACGGCAGCCGTGACCATCGATTATTGTCTTTTCGAACCCTTCAAACATGTCCGTTTCCCCGTTGCTGATGAGGTCTCAGTACGATAATAGCTCAAAATAATTGGTCCGCCGTCTGGACAGAGGTCCTTAAAGTTGTGTACAACACATTCTCTGGGGGAACGTTAACTGGGATAGGCACTCATGCATTACGATTCGATTGAAAACAAGCACGGACTCGCACACGACCCATTCAAAGCTCTGATTGCACCACGCCCGATCGGCTGGATTACCAGTGTGAGCAGTGACGGAGTTTGCAATCTTGCACCCTACAGTTTCTTCAATGCGGTCAGTGACCGGCCACATTATGTGATGTTCTCTTCTTCCAACGTCAAGGACAGTTTGCGCAATGTTTCGCAGACCGGGGAATTTACCTGCTCGATGGCGACCTGGGATACACGTGAAGGGATGAATATCTCATCTGCGCCGGTACCGCCCGATGCCGATGAATATCCTCTTGCAGGTCTGACCGCGGTAGCATCGAAGTTCGTCAAGCCGCCCAGAGTCAAGGAAAGCCCGGTCGCTTTTGAGTGTCGGCATTGGAAAACTATCGAGTTGCCTGATGTCGAACCCGGTAGCGAACAGGGGCACTTCATCGTCATCGGCGAGGTGGTTGGTATCTATATCGACGATCGGTATATAAAAGATGGTGTGGTCGATACCGGTGCCATGCAGCCGATCGCGCGTATGGGCTACATGGAGTACGCCGTGGTTAAGCCGGAAACGGTTTTCGATATCAATCGGCCGGTGATGAATCCGGACGGCACCATCGCCGAGACCCAGTCCGGAGCGTGGGATGGAGTTTACCGGTGACGAGTTGACCTGACTTGATCGCTGGTCTGGGAAGACGCTATATCAGACCTGCTCCCACAGGGTCCGTCTGGTGGAATCGATTGTGACGAAGGCCCGTTACTACAGCTCTGAATTCTGCTTGATTTCGGTGTAGCAACACGATGCGGAGGTCCGGAGCAGAGTTCGCCATTTCCATTGTCAAGGACGTGATGGTGCCGATGCGCGATGGTGTTCGGCTCGCCACTGACCTTTATTTTCCTGTACAAGAGGGCGATCCACTGAGTACGCCTCTGCCCGTTATCCTGGGCAGGACCTCCTACGACAAAACCTGGCCTGAACTGTGGGTCGAACCTGTGGCTGACTTCTTTGCGCCACGAGGTTATGTGGTCGCTCTTCAGGACCTGCGCGGACGCTATCGGTCCGAAGGAACCGGTCAGTACTTTCACACGGCCAATGTTCACGAAGGTGAAGACGGTTATGACACGATCGAGTGGATCGCGTCACAGCGGTGGTCAAACGGGCGGGTCGCCATGACCGGCAGTTCTCATGGCGGAATCGTTCAGACGGCGGCTTTACTGATGAGACCGCCACACCTGCGGGCCATCTGGATCGATGTCGCACCGACCAACATCTTTACCCACCAGTCGCGCGAGGGNGGCGCCATGTCGTTGCAGATGTTCGGCGCACTGTTTCTTCACGCCTACGACAGNCAGGAGATCCGTAATGATCCTGTAGCTCTGGAGGAGATCATCAAAGGGTGGGAGAACATCGCTGAGTTGATCGGTTCGATGCCATTGACGGCGGATCAGACGCCGTTGAGGCATGTTCCCAATCTCGAAAAAGTACTGTTCCACTACTGCCGGGATGGCGAGTACAACGATTTCTGGTCCCAAGAGATCTGTAACCAGGAACCGCACTTCCACAAGGCTGCGGATGTGCCGGCCGTCTACTCCGGCGGCTGGTATGACCCGTTTGCCGTGGCAACGACACATCAGTTTGCAACAATGGCCGCCCGGAGCAAGNCCCCGCAGAAACTCATCATGGGGCCCTGGACCCATAACGGGATGCGCACCGGCGCGACCAGCGCCGGTGACGTCGATTTCGGACCGCATGCGAGTTTCGGGACTGCGGTCTACAACCAGCAGCGGCTCCGATGGTTCGATCGCTGGCTGAAGGACATTCACAATGNTGCCGAGCATGATCCGCCGGTACAGATCTTTGTCATGGGCGGCGGCGATGGAAAACGCAATGCACAGGGGCGTTTGAACCATGGNGGAGCTTGGCGGCAGGAAGTGTCCTGGCCGTTATCTCACGCCGAAGCGCACAGCTATTACCTGCGCGCCGACGGTCGACTGACGTTGGAGGCTCCGGTCGAGGATGAGGGTCCCTTGTCCTATACCCACAACCCGGCCTGGCCTGTACCGACTATCGCTTCGAATGTTACGGCACTTTCGAGACTGGAAAAACTGGTCGAAGGCAGTGACTGGATACCTCCGCGGGATCGGATGACNCCGCTGGTCATCAACGGTGGCGGGCACCAGAAAGAAGCTCCGGAACATATGGGGGCACGAACTCCCTTTCCGTTGCTTGCCGACAGGCCGGATGTCTTGGTCTTTCAGACCGACCTACTCCAGGCGAGCGTCGAGATCACCGGGGTGATCACTGTTGTCCTGGTGATGTCGTCAACCGCGGTCGACACTGATTTNACAGCTAAATTGCTCGATGTTTATCCACCCAGCGAAGACTATCCCGCCGGTTACCATCTGAATCTTTCGGACTCAATCATCCGGGCCCGCTATCGGCATGGGTTCGACCGGGCCAGGATGCTGACGCCGGGCAAGATCACCTGCGTTAGCCTTTTGCTTCCCCCAACCAGTAACCTCTTTAAATCCGGGCACCGTATCCGGTTGGATATAGCCAGCAGTAATTTTCCCAAGTACGATGTCAACCCTGGTACCGGGGAGCCTCTAGGGCGCCACACGCGCACGATCACCTGTAGCAACACGCTATACATGGGCCCGCGGTGGCGATCCCGAATCGAGGTGCCGGTCGTGAAACCGAAACTGGGATGAGACACCGTGCCGACAGGGCCGTGGCAGCGAAAGAAAACGCATCTGGCTGTCGGCCCAAAGACACCAGGTAGAGTCACCAGATAAAAGGAAACGCCCGTGAATTTCAAGGCCACCGTGCTGCACAAGATCGGTCTGCCGCTGACCGTCGAAGATGTTCAGCTCACAGAACTCAAGCAAGGCGACGTTCTTGTTCGCCTTTATGCCAGCGGACTCTGCCACACCGACCTGGAGGTGATCGAGGGCAGTCTGCCCTATCCGTTGCCAATCACACTGGGCCACGAAGGCGCCGGTGTGGTCGAGTCGGTTGGTCCGGGGGTCGAACGGGTGGGCGTGGGTGACCATGTGGTGTGCTCATGGAATCCGAACTGTGGCCACTGTTATTACTGCGACCGGGACCAGCCCATACTCTGTGAGCCGTTTTCTNCGAATCAGCCATTCGGACGGTTACCCGATGGCCACAGACGCCTGTCTCTGGCTGACGGTGGCGACCTGCACCATTTCTCAGTCGTCTCGTCGCACGCCCAGTACTGTGTTGTGCCGGAAAGTGGCGCCATTGCGGTACCTGAGGACATTCCGTTCGACCGCGCCTGCCTGATCGGCTGCGGCGTGATGACCGGTGTGGGCGCGGTGCTCAATGTGGCGCAGGTGAAGCCCGGCGAAAGCGTGCTGGTCATCGGCTGCGGTGCTGTCGGGCTAAATGCGGTTCAAGGGGCGGTGCTGGGTGGTGCCGAACAGGTTCTGGCCTGTGACAGCGACGCATCAAAGCGTTTAATGAGCCGGGCATTCGGCGCGACGGATGTTTTCTCGCCCGATGAAGCAGCTGACCGGACGATGGTGGCAACAGGCGGTCGCGGCGCTGACCACGTGATTGAGGCCGCCGGCATTGTGCAGACACTGCAGCCGTCCCTTGACCTGGTGCGGGCCGGAGGTAACGTGGTTCTACTCGGCAAAACCAATAGCGAGGCCACGCTCAATGTGCGTTGGGGATCGATGATGGGCGAGAAGCGGATTGTCCGATCCAGTTATGGAAATGCCCGGCCGCGTCGCGACTTCCCGATGCTGGCACGACTTTACCTTGCCGGTCGGCTCAACCTGGACGATCTGATCTCACGACGGCTTGAGATCGAGCAGATCAACGAAGGGTTTGATGCGATGCGTGCCGGCGACGGTGTCCGGTCTGTCGTCATGATGCAGCACTGAGAGGGTTCAGCGGTGCAGCTGTTCGAGGAACCGGGCGATCTGCCGATCCATGAAATCGACATCACTGGCCGAACGTGACGCGCCGGCCTGGTGGCCATGGATTGACGGGATTTCCAGGTACTCTGCGGTCGAGATCTGCTCTGCGGCCCAGCGTGCTGCCGCTTCGGGGTTGTACAGGTCACCCGGTGCCGCAAGCACCAGAACGGGCACATCAATCGTGCCAAGCGCCTTGGCCGTGTCGCCATCATGACCGGGCGTGTGACCGACGTCGTGGCTGTCATAGGCACGGGTCTGCCAGATCCAGTCGCGTGGGTCGAGGTCGCGTTCGATGACGTTCGCCTGCTCGCGCTGCAGCAGAACGTCGGCGTCATCTGTTGGGAACTCGGCCGCGATTGATACCGGTGTGCGGCCGGCGATGACCGACATCAGCGCCGCCCAGCCGTGCCAGGTGTCTGCCTTGACTGCACCTGCGGTCCAGCCGCTGTCACTCATCAGTAGCTGACGAGATACGGCATTGACGCTCCGGGACCAGGCTGTACTCCGCGCCATGGGGGTGATGGCGACCACCGATTCGATCCGCTTTGGGTGAGATACGGCCCATTGAAGGGCCTGCATGCCGCCCATGGAAGCGCCAATAACCAGATCAATCCGGTCGATGCCCAGGTGATCCAGCAGTGCAGCCTGGGAATCGACCATATCGCGGATCGTGAAGTTGGGAAATCCGATGCCAGGCTGGGAGGCACTGTTGCTCGGCGATGACGAGAGTCCGTTGCCAAGGGCATCGGTTGCGATGACCCGGTAATGGTCGGTATTCAGCGCCAGGCCCGGGCCGATCAGGAAATCAAGCCGGCGGTGGGTGCCGGCGATGGAGGCGGTGGTGAGGACGGTACAGGTTGGATGGCTGTTGCCGAGAATACAGGCAGAGATCTGACAGTCCTCGATGACTTCTCCTGATTCAAGAGGCAAATCGCCGATCCTAAAGGTCTGTGGATTCCATTCCATGGGTGGTGAGTTCTGGTTAATCGTCAGGCTCGAGCTCAGCATATCATCTGCTGCAAATCTCGGCACAACACCTCTGGTTTATACTGGCTGCGTTAACGGTGGGCGAACAACGCATGCAGGATTTCGTCGGTGTCAAAGGGGTCGTCTCTCCAGAGCGGCTCAGTGAACTCAGCCAGCGCAGTGACTGGCAGGCTCTGGCTCAACTCGCCAGTCACTGGGGTGCGCTCGCCGCGAACAGCTGGGGTCTTTTAGTATTCTGGGGAACCTGGTGGAGCCTGCCGCTGTTCGTTCTTCAGGGGGTCTTGCTGAATTTTCTTTACGCACCCACCCACGAGTGTGATCACCTGACGGCCTTCAGGTCGCGATGGCTCAACATCTGGATCGCCCGGCTCTGTGGATTTGTGATTTTCAACCCCAGTGATCATCATCGCTGGACACATTTTACGCATCATCGCAATACGCAGGACTGGGAGAAAGATACAGAACTCGAGCGTCCTCCCTTCAGGACCGCCGCACAGTATCTGCTGGCCTTGAGTGGGCTGCCACTGATCCGGTTCAAGCTTGCGCGTATCTGGCGGCATGCCTTTGTCAGCGGCCAGGAGTGGTATCTGTCTGCCCGCCAGCAGAGGCAGGTGGTATCGGCTGCCCGTTGGCACATTGCGGGCTATACCCTGGCTCTTGTCAGTGCCCTGGTGTTCAATTCATGGTGGGTCTGGTATTTCTGGTGGGGTCCGTTTTTCCTGATGCGCTGGTCGTACATGCTCCAGGGCCTGGCCGAGCACACCGGCCTGACCCACAGGCCGGAGACCCTGTTAAACACGAGGACCATCCGGGCCGGTTTCTTCTTTCGCTGGGTCAACTGGAACATGACCTACCACTGCGTGCACCATACCTTTCCCGGTGTTCCTTTCTATCGTCTGCCGGCCCTGCACCGCGAAGTAGAGAAAAATCTCGGTTTCGAACTGCCGGCCCTACCTTACCTTGCTCTGCACTGGCAACTGCTCAGGGCATTGCTCGCAGGCCACACTGAATCCGANCTCTGTGACGCGCACGAGGCCGAACTGATCGTGCAGGGCAGACTCGCCAGAATTCCACCTTCTGGAGACTGACCTATAGGGCGGTTGCCACTGACACTGTTGAATTCTCGTTCGAGCAACCGGGTGGCGGTCGCATTGATTGAAACGCAGTACTCATGGGATTAGAGTCATCTGCACGGGACGCTTTCAATTCACGCTTTCAGATAAGGACCGCGGCGATGCATGATCTTATTTTTCGAGACGCACAAATCATCGATGGGTCCGGCAACCCTCTCCAGCAGGGCGACCTTGCGGTCGACGGCGAGCGGATCACGGCCCTTGGGCAGGATCTTGGGCAGGGCCGCGAAGAGATCGATGCCGATGGCCTGGCTCTCGCGCCGGGGATCATCGACCTTCANACCCACTATGACGCACAACTGACCTGGGATGCTTTTGCGACACCGTCGACCGGGCTCGGGGTGACCACGACGCTGATCGGAAACTGTGGTTTTACCATCGCCCCGTGCCGGCCGAAGCACCGGGAACTGACACTTCGCAATCTCACGCACGTTGAAGGTATGTCCCTGGATGCCTTGATGACAGGGATCGACTGGGATTTTGAGTCGTATCCAGAATACCTTGACTGTCTCGAACGCAAGGGTGTGGTCCCAAACGTTGCTTCGTACTGCGGTCACTCTTCGCTTCGCACCTGGGTTCTCGGTGAGGAGGCGTCGGATCGGGCGGCGACACCTGACGAGGTCGCCCAGATGAAGTCGATTCTTCTCGAGGCCTTGAATGCGGGCGCTGTCGGGCTTGCCACCTCGACACTGGAACAGCACAACGGGGAGAACGGCATTCCCATGCCCTCCCGACTGGCAGACGAACACGAGATGCTGGAACTGACCGGGGCCCTGGGTGAGGCCGGCCGGGGCATTTTCATGCTGACCAAGGGAATGACCACTAGCATACCCTTCCTGGAGAGGATCTCCGCTAACAACAACAGGCCGGTCATGATTGCGGCAATGTTCGTGGACCCCAATGATCCCGAGCGGGTGTTCCGGGAATTCGGGGAGATCGAAGATGCCCGCACCCGCGGTCGGGAGTTGTGGGGACAGGTCGGTTGTTTCCCACTGGGTATGGAGTTCACGATCCGGCACCCCTATCCACTGGAGGCTTTTCTGGCCTGGCGGCCGGCGATCGAAGCGGAAGGAGAGAATAACTACGAGCGTATTCTGGCTGACCCGTCTTTCCGGGAAAGCATCAAGGCCGAAGCCCGCACCAAGGGGGTTCCCAACCGGTTCTCCTATCACCAGTTTGACCATTTGACCGTTATGACAGTGGTCGATCCGGGACACCAGGACAGGGTTGGGAAAACAGTCGGTCAGCTGGCACTGGATAGTGGCAAGGACCCCTTCGACTGGTTGCTGGACTTTGCCCTCGATGGCGAAATGGATGCGATGTTCGACTGTAAGTTGTTCAACACCGAAGAGGACAGGGTCAAAACCCTGCTCCAGCATCCGAATGCAGCGGTCACCCTGTCGGACGCCGGTGCACACCTGTCGTTCTTGTGCGATGCCGGGTTCGGACTGCACCTTTTCGGGCACTGGGTGCGTGACCGGGGCGACCTGACACTGGAACAGGCCGTGGCGTCAGTCACCAGCCGGCCGGCTGACATCTGCCGGATCAGTAACCGCGGGCGACTGGTATCAGGGCACAAGGCTGACCTGATGCTGTTCGATCCGGAAACCGTGGGGCGTGGGCCCCGGCGCAGGGTCAACGATCTTCCCGGCGGCAACAGTCGTGTCGACACGCCCGCCGTGGGGTTACACGGCGTATGGGTCAACGGCAGACGTGTGGTCGACCCGGCAGGNCTGCTGGCCGACTGCGGCACGCCCGGTAACGTGCTGCGTGATTTTCCCGAGCCGGGCTGAGATCCTGATCACTTCGATGTCACCCTAAATCCGGCCACTGTGGGCACGCTGGTGCCCGAGCGTTGGATTACGGGGCATTCTCTGTAGATCACCGACCGCACTTCCACAACTCGGTTTATTCCTGATGCTTTTCTCTGCCCTGCGTTCGCCCCGCTACCGCCGCTACTGGTTCGGTTCGATCGGCACGGTCGGGGCCAGCCAGCTGATACTGATGGCGCAGGGTTGGCTGGTCTTCCAGCTCAGTGGTTCACCGATGGATCTCGGTGCGCTGGGTGCNGCGGTTTCTGTGCCGTCAATATTAATTATGATTTTCGGCGGCATACTGGCAGACCGCTGGGACCGGCGGCGGCTGATCATGACGACATCGGTGATTACGGCCGGGTTGCTGCTCATCCAGGCGGCCCTCGACTACCTCGCTGTCGTCGAGGTCTGGCACGTTCTGGTAATCGGCGCTCTGATCGGCATCGTGACAGGATTCGAATGGCCCACACGCCAGGCGTTCTTTGCCAGTCTGATTGAACCCGACCAGATGATGAGTGCGGTGTCACTTAATTCAATTCTGTGGCAGGCCAGTCGCATGGTCCTCCCCGGGCTCACCGGCATTCTGATCGCTGCGGCCGGCACTTCGATGGTCTTCGTGATGGGTGCACTGGGGTTCATGGTGATGTTCGCCACGCTGCTGGGGATGCCGGTACGTCGCCAGGCACCGGTCTCCGGCAACTCAGTGCAGCAGTTTCTGGACGGGATGCGATTCATTGTCGTCAATCGAGTCTTTCTGGTCCTGATTCCAATGACCTGGGTCTGGATGTTTTTCGGATTCTCCTTCAACCAACTGATGCCGGCCTTTGCCGACGTACTGGGTACCCGGGAACTGGGGTTCGGGGCCCTGATGTCGGCAGTTGGAGCGGGGTCAGCCGCCGGCACGATTCTGGTCGGGCCCATGCAAAAGGCCAGGTTACTCGGCGGGATCATGTTCTCCGGTCTGTTGGGTGGTGTGGCAGGACTGACTGGTTTCGGGGTTTCGATACTCTTCGGGGATTCGGTGTCCTGGTCGTTCAACAGCGCCCTGGTCGCGGCCTTTGTCGTCGGTTTATTCGGCTCCGTGTTCCTGATCACGTCCATGACGGTCCTGCAGATTCGCGTGCCGGATGTCCTGCGTGGCCGAGTGATGGGTATTCATACGGTCAGTTTCTACCTGATGCCGCTCGGTGGCCTATTTGGCGGTGTGCTAGCGTCGGCTTATAGCCCGGGTGCTGCGGTACTCACCGGTACCGGGGTGATCCTTGCTGTGACCCTGGCCGTGGTGTTGACCCAGCGGGAAATCCGTCAGATCGACGGTCGGCGGCTGACCGCAGNGTTGCGGACAGGAGAAAAGCCAGTGGCCGGGGTAGAACCGTCGTGACCGGCCCTGTCGATGTTGTCATTGTCGGCGCCGGTGCAGCCGGATTGGCGGCTGCCCGGGTACTCGCCGAGGCCGGCGTCAGTTTTCAGTTGTTGGAGGCNTCCCATCGCATCGGCGGTCGGGCACATACCGAGTACCCGCCCGATGGTGCACCGTTTGACCTGGGCTGTCACTGGCTGCACTCGGCGAGCATCAACCCGTTCGTGCCAGTCGCTGAGGAATTCGGTTTCCGGTACCAGCAAAGAACTGACTTCGGGAGGATCGGTTATTTCAGGAATGGACAATGGCTGAGTGAAGATGCAAGCCCGGTCTTTGAAGCCGAGGCAGCAGCACGTGAGTGTTCCATACAGGCGGCGTGGTCAGCGGGCCGCGATGTTGCGGTCGCCGATGCCACCGGCCGCGATGGTGAATGGATCGATGTGCTGGATTACTACACGGCACAGAACACCTCCTCTGACCCGGATCAGGTATCTGTGGGCGACATCGTCAACTACCATGACACGGGGGAGAACTGGCCTGTCCAGGACGGTTACGGCGCACTGGTCGAGCGCTGGGCTTACGGGGTGCCGGTGGCGCTGAATACGGTGGTCACCGCAATTCGCTGGGGTGGTAGTGAGGTCAAGGTCGAGACCTCGCGCGGCGGGATCAGTACCAGCCATGTCGTGATTGCNGTGTCGACTGGTGTGTTGGGCTCTGGCGAGCTGCGTTTCATTCCCGAACTGCCGGTCGACAAGCAGTCCGCGGTTGCGGCACTGCCGCTTGGAAATTACAACCACGTCCGGCTGTCGATCGAGAGGAGATTCTTTGAACCGGACATACCTGACCGTGTTGTCGTTACCTCAGACAGTGATTCACCTCTCGGGCTCACTCTGTGCCCTTATGGATCTGACTGCGTGATCGGTATCGTAGCCGGGCGTTTTGCTGACTGGCTGGAACGAGCCGGAGTAGAGGCNTCCAGACAGTATGTTACCGATGCCCTGGCCGACCTTTTNGGTCACGACATCGTACGGCACGTGACCGATGATCNTCAGTCAGCCTGGCGCGGCAACCCGTTCGTACGCGGTGCCTACTCGAGTGCGGTGCCCGGACAGTTCCACCAGCGCAGTGTGCTCGCCCAACCCCTTGCCGGTCGTCTTTATTTCTGTGGGGAAGCGACCTCCATNGATCATTTTTGCACCTGCCATGGGGCCAAAATGACCGGTGAACGGGCCGCCCGGGAGGTGCTGGACTCCCTCACCGGGGGTTGAACGAACCTGTAGTGGTTGGCCTGCAGGCGAAGTCATGAGTCAGAGAAAAATGCCCTGCAACTTGTGGCGAATGCNTCGGATCGGCGGGTCCAGCGGCTGTTTCTGAGTCGGGCCAGTACCACCCGGAGCGGCATTGCTTTTTCACGGATCGGCAGACAGCGGACCCGGCTGCCGTCATAGGTCAGCTCAGAGGCCGGCTGGAGATTGAGTACGCTGTAACCGTGGCCGCGGGCGACCAGTCCGCGGACCAGTTCAAAGGATGCGGTCCGGTGGTCGATTCGGGGACTGATACCCAGGTGCTGGAACAGCTGCTGGAAATAGTCCCGACTGTGCGGCAGGTCCAACAGAATCATCGGCTCGTCCTGAATGGCCTTAAGGGAGACCGATCGCTGCCGTGCCAGGCGGTGGGCGACCGGCAACAGCACGTGCGGTTGAATCACTGTGAGGTCTTCGCTCTCAAGCGTCGCATCGAGTTCGAGTGCGTAGAGCAGGGCCATTTCAAGATGGCCTGATTTCAGTTGCTGCTGAAGCGTATCCAGAGTCCCTTCGGTCAGGTAAACGCTCAACTCCGGGTGATCTTCTTTCAGCCGGCTGATCAGACGCGGTACGAAAAATGGTGCCAGGGTGACGAAACAACCTACCGTGATGGCACCGCTCACCGAATCGCGGAGTTCCCGGACATCGGTTTCGATCTCCTGGGCATGGTCAATCAGGGATCGTGCCCGAACCAAAAAATCAGCGCCGGCGGGTGTCAGCGAGACGCCTCGGGCGTGATGGCGGATCAGCAGTGTAAGACTCAGCGATCGCTCGAGTCGGGCAATGGATGATGACAAGGTGGGCTGAGAGATGAAGAGTTCCCGGGCCGCCGCCGAGACGTTACCGTGCTCGGCCACTGCAATGAACTGCTCGAGTTGCTTCAGAGTGAATTGCATAGAATAAAACAATACAGAAAATAATAAAATAATATTTTACAATAACCATTGACTCGGCATCATACTGGCCGAGGATCTGCTCTTGACGGCCTGTAGGCCGTCAGTCAACCAGCCAGGAACGACTTGATGATCAGAAACGCTGCTGAATATCTGGAATCGATTCGCGACGGGCGTGAGGTCTGGATCAACGGTGAGAAAGTGGACGATGTACCGAGCCACCCCATGTTCAAGCCTTTGGTCGACATTCGTGCCCGGATCTATGATATGCAGCACGATCCCGAGACCCGGGATGTCATGACCTACCAGGAAGGAGATGAGCCCTTCTCCATCGGTCTGAAACTGCCCCACACTCAGGAGGACTGGCACCTTAAGCGCGCGTCCACGGATCGGGTGATGGATGAGGTCGGTGGTGTCGTGACCCGGGTGGGTGATGAAACGGTCGGTGAGATGTGGTCGCTTTTTGACGGGCAGGATGTCCTCAACGAGGTGGACCCCCAGTTCTCGAAGAACATCCGCGACCACGTCGAGCGGGTTATCGCGCTCGACCCGTTCCACGTCTCGGCCAACACGGACCCCAAGGGAGACCGTTCCAAGGCGCCCCAGGACCAGGACCCCGACATGCTGCTGCATGTCGTCAGGGAGACGGACCAGGGAATCATCGTCCGCGGTGCCAAGTACGAAACTGCCGCGCCTTACGCCAACCAGGCATTTACCAAGCCCACTATCGCCAACTGGGGCAACGACACGCTGTCTGACTATGCCGTAGGGTTCATCTGCGACCTGGGCTCACCCGGCATCAAGATGATCTGTCGGACAGGATTTGCCGGCCGTGCGCCGGCCGAAGACTACCCGTTGTCGAACCGGTTCGATGAAATCGATGCGCTCGTGGTTTTCGACAACGTGCTGGTGCCCTGGGAGAACGTGCTGTTCTATCGCCACACCCGGGCGGCAACTTTTATCCGGGCGACACTTCATCGATACAGTGCCTTTGCTTTCGTGCAGCGGAACCTGCGCATGGCCGATCTCATGATCGGCGCGGCACTGTTTAATGTCCGCCAGACGGGCCTCGACAAGCAGCCCGCCGTACAAGAGAAACTCTCGCAACTCGCCGTCTACCGAGAAGGCATCAACGCGCACATGACGGCCGCAATTGCAACCGCCGAGAAAAGCCCCGGCGGACTGCTGATGCCGAACCAGTCACTGCTGTTTACCGGCCGCGTTCATGCCTGTACCAATCTGCCGGCCATGATGCATCTTGCCCGTGAACTGTGCGGCGGACAGATCTGCGTTACGCCTGATTCGGCAAGTTTCAGGCACCCGGAAACGGGCAAGTGGATGGAGAAGTTCTACACCATCAACGACGACTGGCTTGCTGAAGACCGGCGCAGGCTGCTGGCTTTCGCTCGCGACCTACTCAACTCAGACTACGCAGGACACCGTCTGACCTTCCAGCTCTTTGCCCAGTCTGCCCCGTTTGCTCACCTCGCCGCGGTCTACCGAAACTTTGACTGGGGTGAATCCCTGGAATTTGCCCACAAGGCAGCGGGACTGTCCGAAGGGCTGCTGGACAACATGGGTGCTGTGGCGGGTGACGCCAGTGCCGGGCAGTTATTCGGCGCTAAAGCCCGTGACAAACAGGCCACGTCGGCCACCGGAGGTTAAAACATGACCCACGAACGGCTGCGTAAATTCAACACCCAGGACACCTATCCCGAACAGAAGCTCGACAACGACCTGAGCCAGGGCGTCATTGCACGCGGAACACTGGTCTTTCTCAGGGGACAGGTCTCCCAGGATCTTGGCACGGGCTGTTCTCTTCACGCTGATGATCCCGCTGCGCAGGCGCGTAAGGCCATGGAGAACGTGAAGTTACTGCTCGAGGAAGCGGGCAGTCAGCTGGACCATGTCTGCCGGGTCGTGGTCTACCTGACCGACATACGTTATCGCGAACCGGTCTACCAGGAGATCGGTCAATGGTTCAAGGGCGTACATCCCTGCTCGACCGGATTGGTCGTGACGGCACTGGCCCGACCCGAATGGCAGGTCGAGATCGAGGTCACCGCAGTCATACCCGAAGACGATGACTGACCGGGGCCTACAGGTACTGCCGGCCGAGCTTTTGCCGCAGGTCAGAGGCGGTTGCCAGTGACCTTCTCAATCAGTGGGACCTGTCGCGAATCCGGCATGAGCGGTATCGCCATCACCACCTCGAGCATCTCAGTGGGCAGCCGCTGCCCTTGGGTGCGGGCAGGAGCCGGGGCCGTCGCGACCCAGAACATCACCGATCCGACCATCGGTTGCGATGTGCTGGACCTGATGGGTGCCGGGCATAGCGCAAGCGATGCGGTGAGTGCCGCTATGAGCGCGCGCGCGCATGCCGAGTATCGCCAGGTCGCTGCGGTGGACCTTGCTGGCCGGACGGGCCACTTCTCGGGCAGTCGGACCTTGGGTGTGCATGCGGTGACCGAAGGGGATGGCTGCGTTGCGGCCGGAAACCTGCTGTCCAGCACCGCTGTGACGGCAGCGATGGTAGAGGCTTTTGAAAACAGCGACGGGGTGCATTTGGCTGAGCGGCTGGTTTTTGCGCTCGACGCAGGTGTCAGGGCCGGTGGAGAAGAGGGCCCGACCCACTCGGCGGCACTGCTGGTAGCCCATGAACAGCCCTGGCCACTGGTCGATCTACGTGTAGATTGGGCCGACCACCCGGTAACGGAACTCATCACCTGCTGGCAGCGGTACGAGCCGCAGATGCAGGACTACGTCAGCCGGGCACTCGATCCCGCAGCTGCGCCGGCTTACGGTGTGCCCGGCGATGAGTAGCCGGGCCGGTCAACGATCATGATTGAAGAACGGCTGACCGTTGGTACTTTCCACGAGGTCATGAGCTGCGTGGCGTCGCTGCTGGTGAACGACCCGTCCATGGCGGCGTGATTGCCGTTCTCAGCGGTCTTTTTCGGCACTCGGGTGTATTCGATTCCTGAGCTTGAGTCCAGTACTGTCGTATGATCTGCAGATGAAGCCAGATCGGCTGACATTGCTGCGCGACCTGGTCGCTTTTGACACAACCAGTCGTCACTCCAATCTGGCGCTGATCGACTACGTGCAGGATTACCTCACGGGCCTCGGAGTCGACAGCGAGTTGGTGTTCGACGAGACCGGCAGCAAGGCCAATCTTTACGCCACCATTGGGCCTGACAATATCGGCGGTGTGATGCTTTCCGGGCACACCGATGTCGTGCCGATCGACGGTCAGAACTGGCACAGTGATCCTTTTACACTGACCGAAAAAGACGCGCTTTACTTCGGTCGCGGCACTGCCGACATGAAGGGATTCATCGCCTGTGTGCTGGCCGAGGTGCCGCGCATGACGAGCCTTGCGCTCAAGAGCCCGGTTCACATCGCGTTATCCTATGACGAGGAGGTCGGCTGCCTGGGTGTGCGGCGACTTATCGAGACATTATCGGGCGCACCCGTGCTGCCGCGTATGGCCATCATCGGCGAGCCCACCGCCATGCAGGTGGTCTGCGCGCACAAGGGCAAGCGGGCCTTCCGGGTCAGCGTCGGGGGCCGCAGCGCGCACTCGGCGTACCCGACGGACGGGGTCAATGCGATCGAGTATGCAGTCGACCTGATCGCTCGGATTCGCCAGTTGCAGGCGGACATCCGGGTTCACGGGCCCTTCGATCAGGCCTACCGGGTGCCGAACACCACACTGCATGTTGGTACGATTCGTGGCGGCAGTGCACTGAACATCGTGCCGGAAAGCTGTGTGTTCGAATTCGAGATCAGGCACCTGCCGGAGCAGGATGTCGATGCGCTGGTTGACGAGATCACGGATTACGCGAGCGAGACGCTGTTGCCGGCCATGCAGGCTGCTGATCCAGACACCGCTATTACCATCGAAAGCCTCACCCGGTACCCAGGACTTGCGACCGGCCGGGACGAGCCGGTCATAGGTTTCGTTCAGTCATTGCTGGGCGGAGATAGAAGCACTGAAAAGATCAGTTTTGGTTCCGAGGCCGGGCTCTTCAAAGGCGAGCTGGGGATTCCCGGCGTCGTCTGCGGACCGGGTAGTATCCAGCAGGCACACCGGCCCGATGAGTTTGTTGCAATTGAACAGTTGGGCATCTGTGCCGGGATGCTCGGGCGGCTTGTCGACGGCCTTTGTGAGAGCAGCCTGCCGGCATGACGACGGTTAATTTTCATGAACACTCCTTGGCATGACTTTGACATTCTGACCAGAGCCCGCCGGTATCGTATTTTCGTCCAGGCTGTTCGTGCTGGAAGGGCAATACAACATTGACGAGGCGGGTGGAATCGTGGTTAATCTGCCGGGCGGGTTCGAAAGGGGCTTTGAATCTGCTGTTTGGCTCAACACTTGACTGGAGAGAATGCTGATGTCCGCAAACCTGAAATACGATACCGAGAGCCTGTGGCGCAAGGACAGGGATCACTTTATCCATCCGTGGACAGATTTCTCGACATTCAAGGAAGAGGGGTCGATGGTGATGTCCAACTCCGAAGGCGCGTACGTGATCGACTCGGACGGCAACCGCTATATCGATGGCATCGGGGGTCTGTGGTGCGTCAACATCGGTTACGCCAACGAAGAAATGGCTGAGGCCATCGCCGAGCAGATACGGCAGATCCCGTATTTCTCGCCTTTCGGCCATCAGACCACGCCCCCGGCGGCTGAACTGGCCGCCAAGCTCGCCAGACTGACCCCCGGCAGCCTGGATCACGTGTTCTTCGGCACCGGCGGCTCGATGTCCAACGATACGGCGATCCGCATCATCCATTACTACTTCAACCGGCTGGGTAAAACGAGCAAGAAAAAGATCATCTCCAGGACCGACGGCTATCACGGCAGCACTTACCTCGCCATGTCGATGACGGGCGTGGAATTCGATCACCAGGGCTTTGACCTGGCGCCGGATCTTGTGCATCACATACCGGCACCCAACCCTTATCGTCGGCCCGATGGGATGAGCGTAGAGGTGTTCTGTGACGAAAAGGTCGCTGACCTAGAGAACAAGATCCTCGAACTGGGCCCGGAGAACGTGGCCTGCTTTATTGCAGAACCGATCATGGGTGCGGGTGGCGTGATCGTGCCGCCGCCGGGCTATCACAGGCGTACCCGGGAGGTCTGTGACCGCTACGAGGTGATCTATATCTCGGACGAAGTGGTGACCGGATTCGGTCGCCTCGGTCAGTTCTTCGCCTCCGAGGCCGTATTTGATTTTATTCCTGACATCATCACTAGTGCCAAAGGTATCTCATCCGGTTATGTGCCGTTGTCGGCGACCATCCTGTCGAAGGAGATATACGACGTGATCAGTGTGCCGCAGGCCGAAGGGGCTCTGTTCACTCACGGGTTCACCTACTCCGGTCACGCGGTCAGTTGTGCGGCGGGTCTCAAGAACATCGAGATCATGGAACGCGACGATATCTGCGGCTACGTGCGTGAGGTTGGGCCCTATTTCGAAGAGCAGCTCAACACGTTGCTGGAACACCCCATTGTGGGCGACGTGCGCGGCAGCCACTTCATGATGTGTATCGAGAACGTTGCGGACAAGGAAACCAAAGCACTGTTGCCGGACGAGGCCGAGATCGGCAACCGGATCGCCAGACACTGCCAGTCACGGGGGGTCATCGTTCGGCCGATCGCNCACCTGAATGTGATGTCGCCNCCNCTGGTNCTNACNCGTCGTCAGATCGACACCATGGTCGAGGNGCTGCACGAGAGCATCCGGGAAACNATGGACGAGCTGACCCGGGAAGGNNTCTGGAAGGGCTAGCGGGNNCGNCGGNNGNANATAGTTGGAACAGAACCGNATCAGGGCACTNTGGGCGGCGGGCAAGCCCGTCGTCAACGGCTGGNTGTCCATTCCCAGTACCGTGACNGCCGANATCAATGCCAGGGCAGGCTTCGACTCGCTGACTGTTGACCTGCAGCACGGACTGAATGATTATCAGTCCGCCCTCAGTCTGCTGCAGACCATCTCGATCGGAGAGTCCGCACCCATGGTTCGGGTCCCGTGGCTTGAGCCTGGCATCGTCGGCAAACTCCTCGATGCCGGCGCAGTGGGCCTGATCTGCCCGATGATCAATTCTGCGCAGGATGCGGNGGACCTCGTGCGTTATGCGCTTTACGCCCCGGCCGGCGAAAGAAGTTTCGGTCCGACCCGGGCCATCATGGCACACGGCCCCGACTATGCCCGGGTCGCCAATGACCAGATTGTGACGCTCGCCATGGTCGAGACCACCCGGGCGCTCGAGGCGCTGGATGAAATCGTGGCGACACCGGGGTTGACCGGGGTCTACATCGGGCCCAGCGATCTCAGCCTCTCGATGGGACACCCCCCGAAACTCGACCATGATGCCNCTGAAGTGGTATCGGCGATTCGGCGGATTCTAGACACTGCCAAGGCTGCCGGCATCCGGGCGGGGATTCACTGCCTGGCACCGGCGTATGCCAGGGAGATGCTGTCGATGGGATTTGATCTGGTGACCGTCGGTAGCGACGTCCGGATTCTGACCAGCGCGACGGCAGCGGTGCTGGAGGCGGTACGCAGCTGACGCGGCCACCCATCTGAGGCGAGGCCGATTGTCCGGCTCGCCCGGTTCAGCCCGCTCCCCAGATCTCCTCGGCCAGCTGTACCAGTGCCGCGAGCTTGTCGATCTGATGCTGTTCTGTGATCGGGTTGCCNGCAACGGTGCTGGCAAATCCGCACTGNGGNCTGATTGACAGCGATTCGATCGGCAGGTAGCGGGCGGCCTCCTCAACACGCTTCCTGATCACTATGGGATCCTCTATTTGCCCGATCTTGGAACTGACCAGTCCCAGGACCACTTTCTTGCCGCTGGGCACGTGACGCAGTGCCTCGAAACCGCCGGCGCGCTGCGTGTCGAACTCGAGGAAAAACCCATCGACGTCGACGCCCTGGAAGACGGCTTCGGCAATGTCGTCATAGCCGCCCTCAGTGAGCCATTTGCCTTTGAAGTTACCCCGGCAGATGTGCAGTGCCGCGGTCATGTCGGCAGGACGCTCAGCCACAGTCTGGTTGAGGGCTTCGATGTACAGGGTTCTGAGCTTTGCAGGATCGCTGCCAAAGGCCGTGACGCGCGCCCGGTTTTCAGGATTGGCCAGCATGATCAGNGGTACTTCGTCGAGTTGGACATAGCGGCAGCCAAGATCATAGAGTGCGGCGATCTCCTGGCGGTAAATCGCTATCAGATCGGCCAGGTACGCTTCGGCCGAAGCGTAACCGGACCCGGCGATGGTCTGATCGAGCCGCCAGAAGTGCAGGGTCGACGGTGACGGCAGGGTGATCTTCGGGGTGGCCGATGCGACTGAGTGCAGAAACGCAAATTCGCCGGTGGAGATGGGCGCCGTCTGCTTGAGTGTGCCCGTGCAGGTGGCGGCGATGAATTCCTGTTCAGTACCGCAGTCGTCATGGAAGGTGAAGAGCGACGGTGCCACGTCCAATCCTTCGATCGCCTCCACCCAGTGNCCCCAGTAAGAGGACCGGCGGAACTCGCCGTCGGTGACTCCTTTAAGTCCCAGCGACTCCTGCATTAAGACGATCTCGCGGATGGCCTTGTCCTGGACTTCAGCGAACGTCTCGGCTGAGATTATGCCGGTATTGAACGACCGGAAGGCCTGGGTCAGCTCGCTGGGGCGGAGCAGGCTGCCCACATGTTCGGCACGAAAGGGCGGGGCAGGTGCCCTCGTCATAGCGATTTCCGGGTCAACCCTGGTCACGGTGGTCGAAGATCCGTTTGGCCTTGAATTCCGTTTTCGGCAGGGTCTCCGGTGCCATCACTTCGACCTCGCAACGCGCTTCGATCCGGGTCTGGACCGCGTTGGCAACGGCGAGGGCGACCGCGTCCGGTGATTCATGGTCGACGTGCTCAACGCGTACGGTCATCACGTCGATGCCGCTCTCACGAGTCTCGATCTGGACATCGAATTCGTCGCCGATTCCGGTGACAGCGCGCACCGCCTCCTCGATGACCGACGGGTAGAACTTCAGCCCACGCAGATTGATCAGGTCATCGGCGCGACCACAGAATCCGCCCATGGCCCGGACATGGGTGCGTCCACAGGCGCAGGGCGAGGAGTCAAAGGTCGTATAGTCTCCAACAATGAAGCGAAGCTGTGAGGAACTCTCGGAATTCATGTTGGTACAGACGGTGATGCCGCGCTGACCCTCGGCTACGGGTTCCTGCGTGTCCGGGTCGATCAACTCCCAGACCTGGAGATCCTCCATCAGGTGAGCGTGCACCGGTTCACCGGGCCGGCTCGAAGCCGGGCAGGAATAGCCGCCACAATGCGGCGCGGCTTCAGTACAGCCGTAAAACTCCACCAGCCGCGCACCCCATAGGTCTTCCAGCCGCGCGCGGGTGCTGGAGACCCCGGTTGCCGGTTCGCCGCCCGTGAACAGGGTCTTGATCGAAGACTTGGCAGGGTCCATTCCCATGTCCTGCATGACCCGGCCCAGGCGCAGCAACTGTGACGGCAGCGTCGCAAGGACAGTCGGTCGGTATCGTTCGATGATGTTGCAGCGCATCTCGGCTGTCATTCCGCCGCCGGAAAGACACGGTACCCCCATGTGCGCGAGCGCCTGGCTGACACCCCAGGCCCAGACGTGCGGTCCGAATCCCACCACCAGGAAGACGCTTTCGCCGGGCCTGGCGCCAAGCGACCAGAGCGCACGAGCGTTGGCCCAGCGCCACTGTGCGAGGTCGAAAGTGCTATAGCGGAAGACCCGCGGCAGGCCGGTCGTCCCGGAAGTTGCAAACAGGCTCCAGCCGCGCTCGTTCCAGAGAGCATCGTCGTGGGTGGTGTAGGTGCCCCACGGTGGATTGGCCATCAGGTCTTCAACCATCTCTTTTTTGTCTACCGGGGGCCATTGGCTCAGATCATCGACGCTCTGAATGTCGCTCGGTGTCAATCCCAGGGCATCGAATCGGCGGCGATAGAAATCGCTGTTCTCATAAAGAAAAGGTGTCAGCACCTTCAGTTTTGCGTCCTGCAGGGCGCGCAGCTCGTCGCGTGAGGCGCAGTCTCGGGCAGGTGACCAGAACTCTTCTGAGCCCGGTCCGTCGAAATCGATTCGCTGTGACTCGAGCAGCGCCAGCCAGCGTTGCCGGGTGAGCTGTTTTTTATCCTGGGACACGAGGCCTCCTGTGATTCTCAGACACGCTGTTATCCCCGCAGCAGAAAGCGCTGGACCTTGCCACTGGGTGTCTTGGGCAGTTGGTCAATGAACTCGATCTCACGCGGGTAGGCGTGCGCCGAAAGATTGGACTGTACAAAGCCTCGCAATGCCTCGGACAGCTCAACCGAAGGGCTGTGGCCTGGCTTTAGGACCACGAAGGCTTTGACGATCTCGCCCCGCACCTCATCCGCTATACCGATGACTGCAGCCTCTGCCACTGCCTGGTGGGCGATCAGTGCGCTTTCCGGTTCAAAAGGGCCGATCCTGTAACCCGCGCTGGTGATGATGTCATCGTCGCGCCCGCTGAAGGCAATATAGCCGTCTTGGTCCTGGCTCGCGGAATCGCCCGTCAGATAGTAACGGCCATTGGCCGTGAAGCGCTCCGAGGTTCTTTCCGGATCCTGGTAGTAACCGCGAAACCAGAAAAGCGGTGAGTGGTGGGTGTCTACGGCGATCTGTCCCTCTTGTCCGGGGCCCAGTTCGGCTCCACTGCCGTCCAGGATCACGATCCGGAACCCCGGCATGGCGTGCCCCATCGATCCCGGGCGAAGTTCGCGCTTTAAGGCTGGCAGGTGATGATTGCACACCATCATTCCACCTTCGGTCTGGCCGTAATGGTCGTGTATGCTGACTCCCAGTTGCTCGCTGCCCCAGGCGACGACGTCAGGGTTCAGCGGTTCACCGGCGCACGAAGCCAGGCGCAGTTTCAGGCTGGGTTCATCGCCCGGCAACTGACCGGCTGCACGCATCATCCGGAACACCGTCGGTGCGGTCGTCGCGTTGGTGACCTGGTATTTCTCCAAGAATCCGTAAGTCGCCTGGACGTCGAACGGTGCATTGAGAAACAGAACCGGTTTTCCCAGTAGCAGCGGACCGGCGAGAGCGTAGAACAGCCCGTAGGCCCAGCCTGGATCGGCCATGTTCCAGTACACATCGCCATCGCGCACATCCAAGCCGCAGCGCATGTACGCCTCGAAGGAGGCCAGTGCCTTGACCGGCACTTCGACACCTTTCGGGCTGCCGGTGGTGCCCGACGTGTAGATCAGAATCAGCAGTTCGTCACCCGTCACGGGGACCGCCGCCTGGTGCGGTTCCGCGCCCTCGAGTGCTGCGTTAAAGTCGATGTCGCCCGCGGCTGGAAGTTGGTCATCACTGGTGACAGTGATGATCTTCGGAGCAGGGGCGCCCAAATCGGTTTCGTCGAGCTTCGCCCGGTTGGCCGTGTCCGTCACGATCACAGCTGCAGCGCTGTTACCGACCCGCGCGCCGATCGCCTGTGGTCCGAAGGCGGTGAATAGCGGAACGTGGGCCGCACCCAGACGCCAGAGCCCGAGCGTTGCCACCACAAGCGCCAGGGACTTGGGCAGCAAGGTTGCTACCCGGTCGCCGCGCGAGACACCAAGCGAATGTAGAACAGCAGCGAACCGGCCTGACAGATCACGCAGCTGGGTATAGGTGTAGGTCGCTTCACTACCAATGGCGTCTTCGTAGATCAGCCCAGGGCTGTCTCCGGCATGGCGGTCACACAGAAGGTCCGCGACCACGATGGCCGGGCCGTCGTACGTCTTTTGCCATTCGTCTATCTGGCTTTGAAGCGGATCATCGGTCGCGGACGGCATGTTTTAGCTCGTAGCGGTTGCCTGGCTCAGTCATGCGGCCAGGTAGCCAATATAATCATTTCGGCCAGCATTCTGGCACCCATCCGCGCAAGGGGTCAAACCTGCAAGGCAGCAGAAGGAGCGGTTTATACTTCCCCGGAACCCGAACCGGGCTCAACCCTTTCAGGAGCACCGCCATGCACATTGTCATTGCCCAGATGAGTCACGAGACAAACACGTTCTCGCCCGTGGTCAGCGACCTTGCGCGTTTCTCACCCGGTGGCAGCGGAAATCCAATGGAAGGTGATGCAGTTAAGGACGTGTTTCGCGGTACGGCGAGCTGCATGGGAGGTTACCTCGCCGTAGCCGAAGCGACCGGTGCAGATATTACGATTCCGGTTGTTGCAGGGGCGCCGCCGTCGGGCCCCGTCGAGGACCACGCTTACGAGTACATCGCGGCTAAGATCGTGCAGGCGGCAGCCGATGGCTGCGACGCACTGTTTCTCGATCTGCATGGCGCTATGGTGACGCGCACGGTCGAAGACGGAGAAGGGGAATTGCTGCGCTGCATCCGGCAAGTCAATCCGGATGTGCCCATTGCTGTCGCCCTCGACATGCACGCCAATCTTTACGACGATATCGTCGGGCTGTCGACGGTGATCGCGGGTTACCATACCTACCCGCACATCGACATGTACGAGACCGCCGAGCTCGCCGGACGGATACTGGTCGATCACATTCAAAAAGGAGTCATGCCGACAATGGCCTGGGGCAACAACCCCATGCTGCCGCACATCATGCGCCAGGGCACCGATGATCTGCCCAACCGGGCCCTGCAGGAACGTGCTATGGAGATGGAGCGCGAGGGTGCGCTCGCGGTCAGTTTATTTACCGGTTTTCCGCACGCAGACATCAGTCAGGCAGGCCTGTCGGTTGTGGTGGCCACAGATAACGATCCTGATCTTGCCGTAAAGCTGCGCGATGAGTTACTTGACCAGGCGTGGATAGACAGGGAGCGTTTCGTTTACCGGCTGGAGCCGCTGGAGGTGTCGGTGACCCGTGCGAAGCAACTGGGTGACCAGCCCAGTAGCGACGGTCCCGTCCTGATCCTCGATCACTATGACAACACCGCATCCGGCGGCACCATGGACACCACCAACGTGCTGGCCGAGGTCCTGAAGCAGGGTATCGACGACGTTGCCTTTTGCGGGATTTTCGACCCCGAGGCAGTTGAGTGTCTGTACTCGTCCGGTGTTGGCAGCGAGGTGACCGTGCCTCTAGGTGGTCGATTGCCGATGCCCGCGTTACGCCGTCAGAGCCGCCCACTTGAGGTCAGCGGCCGCGTCAAGTGCCTGACAGATGGGCGTTTTGAAACCAGCATAGCCATGGGACGGGGTCTGATGACCGACATGGGGAAGACGGCAGTTCTCTCGGTCGGCAGTGTCGACATCATGGTGATCTCGCGTCACTTTGAACCCGTGGATCCTGGCTGTTTCCGTTCGGTCGGCATAGAGCCGACCGAACGGCGTTTCCTGATGCTGAAAAGCCGCATTCACTACCGGGTGGGTTTTCGGGATCTGGCCCGTGAGGTCGTCGAGTGCGCGGGACTCGGCGTCTGTACATCGGATTATTCGGAGATCAGTTTCGAGAACGTACGCCGGCCGATCTACCCGCTTGACGAGATCAAGATGAGGAATTGAGTATGACGAGTGTTCCTCAGCCAGGCGTTGATTCGCCCGGACAAGCTTAAAGCATTTTGATTGCACTGCTGTCAGATTGAGTCAAACAAGCCGTTTCCACAATGCAAGATCTCGCAGCACCCCGCTACGTCCCAAGCCGCTGCGTTTACACTCTGTGGTCCGGGCGATAGACTTTGACGGTTACACCTGCCTTCCACACAGAAGGTCGCCTCCCCAATCGCCAACGGATGGAGATTGAAACGCATGGCTGACGCAGACAATACCGAGGCCAAGAATTACGCAGCCGATGTTCCGATGCGCAGCGAGCCCTTTTTTCTCAAAGGCTCGAACAACCTCGACTGGGGAATGAAGAATCGTCTGGCCGCGATCTTCAACCCCTCCTCTGGCCGTACCGTCATGCTGGCATTCGACCACGGCTATTTCCTGGGCCCGACCAGTGGTCTGGAGCGGGTCGACCTGAATATCGTTCCCCTGATCCAATATGCTGACACATTGATGTTGACTCGTGGCATCCTGCGGACCAGCATTCCCCCGACCTATACCAGGGGTATCGTGCTGCGCGCCAGTGGCGGTCCGAGCATCTTGAAAGAGCTCTCCAACGAGGAGATTGCCGTCAGTATCGACGAGGCCATTCGCCTTAACGTGGCAGCCATGGCCGTTCAGGTGTTCGTCGGCGGTGAGCATGAGACCCGCTCGGTCCACAACATGACACGGCTTGTCGATATGGGTAATCGTCACGGAATCGCAACGCTCGCCGTGACTGCAGTAGGGACGGAGATGGTGCGTGACGCCAAGTACATGCGTTTGGCGACCCGGATGTGTGCCGAGCTTGGTGCCACCTACGTCAAGACCTACTACGTCGATGAGGGCTTCGAGACGGTTACCGCTGCGTGTCCCGTACCGATCGTCATTGCCGGTGGTAAGAAGCTGCCCGAGGCAGAGGCGTTGCAGCTCGCTCACAACGCGGTACAGCAGGGAGCAGCCGGCGTCGACATGGGACGAAACATATTCCAGTCGGACGCCCCTGTGGCCATGATCCAGGCTGTGCGAGGCGTGGTTCACAAGAATCTCTCTCCAAAAGAGGCTTACGACCTCTATCTGACACTCAAAGACGGCGACGAGCATCCGGCTGACAGTTGAGCGAACGCCGCGCGAATATGGCGACCCCCTCAGTCTTTGAAGCGATCCGTCCCACCACGCCGACGGTCAGCGTTGGCGTGTTGACCGCTGACCTCGGCCCTCTCGCTTCCCAGGTCGAGATTCACGAATGCAGTGGCGTCAAACTGGCTCATTTCGAGGTGATGGATGGATGCTTCTGTCCCATGACGACGATTAGCCCGTCGATCGTTGGTGCCGTGCGTACGTCGCTCATCAAAGATGGGCACCTGATGATCACGGATTCGATCGATAAGATCACGAATTATGTGAAGGCCAGTGCTGACGTCATCACTGTTTACTCTGTGGTGGAGGCCCGCTGATCGTGAAAAATCGCTGGTCGGATGTCGAAGCGAGACAGTTCGTCGAACGATACGGGGCAGACCATGGCGAGGAATTGGCTCTACGAACATACACCAGTCGCCTGATCGGTACTGAGTCCTCTCTAGTGCTCCACGGTGGAGGAAACACCTCCGTCAAAGGGACGCTACCGAACCTTTTCGGAGAAACCGCACCAGCTCTTTTCATCAAAGCCTCGGGACAGGACCTGGCAACTATTGCTCCCGAAGGCCACGTACCAGTAGACCTTGCCTACCTGCAACGGCTTCACGAAGTCGAAGATCTTTCTGACGGAGCGTTGCTGAACGAGCTTCGTACCCATCTTCTCGACCACCGTTCTCCGACGCCCTCGATTGAGACGCCTGTCCACGCATGTCTGCCAGGCCGCGTCATCGATCATACTCATGCTGATGCGATCCTCACCCTGACGAACCAAGCCGATGGAACCCGGCACGTGCGCGCTGCTCTTGGGGATGACATCTTGATTCTGCCCTATATGCCGCCGGGCATTCGTCTGGCTAAGGCGTGCGCCGACGCGGTTGCGGCGACGCCGGGAGCTCAGGCCATGGTATGGATACACCATGGCATCACTGTCTGGGGAGAGACGGCACGCGAGAGCTACGATCGAATGATCGATCTCGTTTCACGTGCCGAGGCATACCTGGAGAAAACCGCGACTAAAGTTCTGGTGTCCCTGCAAGAGACATCGGCAGAGCTCGCCGGCCGGCGTTTGTCCAGCGTGGCGCCTCTGCTGCGTGGCCGGCTTGCGCGGGCGACCGGTGATCCGGATCGTCCGTACCAACGAATGGTGCTCCGCCCGCTGGCGACCCCGGAGATTCTCGCCTTCCTCGATACTGAGGAGGCCCGGACGCTCGCACTTTCGCCCCCACTCACTGCCGATCATCTGATTCGGAC
Source organism: Pseudomonadota bacterium (assembly GCA_002718155.1). Lineage (GTDB taxonomy): Bacteria > Pseudomonadota > Gammaproteobacteria > Arenicellales > UBA868 > UBA9619. Next base: position 3,452 of record PBDS01000012.1, on the reverse strand, counting down.
GAAGATTCTGCCGGCGTGGATAGACGACCCGGCCTACGATGACGAGGCACTGTTCAAACGCCAGATCGACACTGGACTCCAGCGCTACGCCGAAGACTACCGCGCTTACCTTACCCGCCATAGCAACCGCTTGCCCGCTGGTATCGAGCCATTCGAGCCCTCTCCGACGGTCGTCCTTTTCCCCGGAATGGGAGCGCTCTGCGTAGGTGAGGACGCCCGCTCGGCCGTGATCGCTCGCGATATTACGGCCCAGACATTTTCCGCAAAGGCTTTAATTGCAGCCATGGGTTCGTGCTATCAGGCTCCCAGCGAAGAGCATCTTTTCGACATGGAGTACCGGCCGATGCAGCAGGCGAAGCTGGCTCGGGCAGGTGCCCCGCCTCTGGGTGGTCGAGTCGCACTGGTGACCGGTGCGGGGGGTGCAATTGGCTCGGGTATCTCCGAGCGGCTTCTCTTGGAGGGCGCGCACGTGGCGGTCACAGACTTACCTGGTGATTCGCTCAGCCAGCTGGCTGAATCGTTAGGCCGGCAGTTTCCAAACCGGGTTCTTGCCATTGGCCTCGACGTTACTGATCCTGGTTCCGTCACCGACGGCTTCGCACAGGTGAGCCGCGCATGGGGCGGTGTGGACATCGTTGTGATCAATGCTGGACTGGCCCACGTTTCCTCACTAGAGACCATGGAAATTGAGAAGTTTCAGCAACTCGAGCGGGTTAATACACATGGCACTTTGTTGCTGTTGCGCGAGGCGGCACGGCATATGAAACGGCAAGGGACCGGCGGTGACATCGTGCTGGTGTCGACCAAGAATGTCTTCGCCCCCGGCGCTGAATTCGGGGCTTACAGTGCGACCAAGGCAGCCGGCCACCAACTCGCTCGGATCGCCAGTCAGGAGTTCGCCGGTGATGACGTGCGCGTGAACATGGTCGCTCCCGACGCAGTTTTTTCACACGGAGCACGACCCTCCGGCCTTTGGGCAGAGGTCGGTCCGGAACGCATGCTCGCCCGAGGGCTCGATGCCGATGGTCTTGAAGCGTACTACCGCGATCGAAATCTCTTGAAAGCACGGATCACCGCCAAACACGTTGGCAGCGCTGTGCTCTTCTTCCTGACACGCGCCACTCCGACCACTGGTGTGACATTGCCTGTGGATGGTGGTTTGCCTGACGCCACGCCACGTTAACAACTATTTATCTTCAAAGCGCCCGTCCGCGTCTGTGGCAATCGCAACATCAACCCAGATAAACCAAACACCAGCTACGTAATCGGCACCGCTCTTTCAAATTCGGGGTGTTTGGCAGTTAAAACGATTGACCATTGAGCTTAAAGGAACTCAGACCTTAATTACTTGCACCAGGCCATAACATACAATTTTTCCGACTGACCAGTCGGCGCATATCCCTTTACAATCGATTTTAGAGCCGCTGTAGCTTTCCACCATGGTGGGCCAGGTTCGTAATCATCGCTGTCTGGATCGCAGTTCGCATCTAACACACAAGTATGTCTAAACTGATCAAAACTCCACAACTCACATGTTGTTGACGCTGCAGCCTTATCTTGCCAACCATCTTTGTAACAGGTGTCATTTTCGGCACAGGCTCTAAAACAGTTGGCAAGCCCATAATAGGCCTCGTGATCACCCTTCCCCACCACCCACGGATTCTCGGAATTCCAGCCAACGGGTGGGTTCCAACAGGCAGGATCATCAGCGAACTCAGCGCTCCAAGGCGTCTTGTTCGCGGCACGATCTTGCCAAGTTTCGGCAAAGGTGTAGCTCTGAACGACCAACATTCCAAACAATACAAGCAGCATTTTTTTCATCATCATCCCTCCCAGTTAGGTTTATTTATATCAGCCTCTATCGGGCCTGTAGACACCATACTACACTCAAACAATCGAACAACAGCACTGATTAGAGGCCTTTTATTGAAGTGCCCCCATAGTCCTATTTTCGACTGCCAGGGGTAATCGGCCTATATATACGGCTTTCCCCCAGAAAGATTTCAAGCAGTTCGATATACGCTTGGGGCATATGGCGATATCCCGGTGACCCCTCTACTCGTCTCCAACTTTGAACTGTTACGGGGGATATATAGTGCAGGTCAGCAGCATATCTTGCGGACTCTGGGGCTTAGGTAAAGAAATAAACAAAGGCAACACTGATCTAGATTAGTTGTAGACAGTATCAGATAGGGCTTAACCCAGTTCGATCCGTCCTACATTTGATCGGTGGAAATGGACATTCTTCCAGCCATCTCCGGTCTTGTGCCAGATACGAGTTTCTTCAAAGGCTGCGGTGCTGTGCTGACCATCACTCGTAGTGCTTTGTACCAGTCTTACATAGGCGACCACGGCAGTATCGCCTAGCACTCGTATATGAGGTGCTCGAACACTCGACTTGCGTTTGCCTGGGGCAGGACTACCAAAGTAGGTTTCATGGAAGTCCATATCTCCCCTTTACCCAGCGACCCATTTCGATACGGTGACAGCGAGCGCGGTGACAGCGACGATCGCGATTGACGCTGAAACTAACAAAATACCTCCGTGGCCACCCCAAAAATGCTTCATGGTTCCCTCCTGACGCGTGGTCAAATTCCGGGCCGGGATTGACCCTGGAATAGGAGGAGTTATGAATCAAAAACGAATGGGCTATCTTGATCTTGGTCAGAAATGAATCAAATTTTTCTCGGATCACCCAGGCGTATTGACATCGGTACTCGAAAAAGCCGTGCAAGACGCCATTGTCTTGACGCTGGGTGGGGCTCAGGCTATGTTGATATTCCTTGTATAATTTATGGGAATAGGAAGAGTTCAATGGCCAACGTTAGTAAATTTTCGCCGGTGAGACCGATGACGCTGTCCTGCAAGGACTGTTCCCTGGCGGAGCTATGTTTGCCCCGGGGGCTGAATCCGTCGGAATTCGAACAGTTTATGTCAATGGTTAGACAGCGCGCCTCTCGAATTTCTGGGGGCATTCTCTACCGAACCGGGGATACTTTTCGCGCCATCTACGCGATCAAAACTGGTTCCATTAAAACGTTAGTTTCATCCTCCGATGGAGAAGAGCAGATCACGGGTTTCTTTATGCCGGGCGAACTCTTCGGCTTTGATGGTTTGGACTATGGCCATTCTTGTACCGCTGTGGCTCTTGAACCTACGCTGTTATGCGAATTGCCGGTTGCGTCAGTGGATGAATTGGCCCATCAGATTCCTGGACTTCGTCGGGAAATTTTCCGGATGATGTCGCGCAAGCTCAGTGAAGAGCAGTCCATGCTGTTTCTGTTGGGTCGACGCAAAGCTGACCAGCGTTTGGCTACGTTCTTGCTGAGTCTCTCAACCCGAATGCAATACCGTGGTTTATCAGGGAACGAAATTCGACTCAGCATGTCGCGTCATGATGTCGCCAACTATCTTGGCATGGCATCGGAGACCGTTAGCCGGCTCCTCAGTCG
>PBDS01000011.1 GCA_002718155.1 Pseudomonadota bacterium | reverse complement strand
CTCGTCATCGACATGAGCACCATAGATCCGATGGTTTCAAACCGTCTTGCCCTCCAGATCGGNGCNGCNGGGGGGCAGATGATAGACGCNCCNGTCAGNGGCGGTGAGACNGGNGCCATCAACGGNACCCTGACGATCATGGTCGGNGGTCCGNNGGCCGCACTTGATCGCTGTCGCGAGGTGCTTTCCGCCATGGGNNNTAAGCTGGTTCACGCCGGCAACGAAGCGGGCATGGGCGGCAAGGTCAAGTTGGTCAACAACATGATCACCGGAATATCAATGATCGCTACCTCGGAGGCCTTTCTGACAGGACTCAAGGCGGGNCTCTCGATGGAGACTATGGTTGACGTCGTCAGGGCCAGCAGCGGTGGGACCTGGGTNCTCGANAATCATTTTCCGAACACCGTGTTGAAAAACCAGCACGAGCCAGGCTTTATGCTCGATCTCATGTATAAGGACATTGGTCTCGCNGTGTCACTCGCTAACGACGTGGCTGTCCCTGTACCTGTGGGTGCTCTGGTGCGCCAGGTGTACCAGAGCGGTCGGGCCGCGGGCCTGGGGCGCAAAGATTTCTCTGTCGTCTGGAAACAAATGGCCAAGACCGCGGGCCTGGGTACCGAAAACGCCGACTGACCCAAACGACCTAAAACAAGTTGTGTTCGAGACGCTCGGAATCAGAGGTGTTATTCTTGTTTTGAGACCGAATAGGAGAGTCATGCTATGAAAAACAACAAGGGATTTATTGTCCTGGTGGATATCAGTGGCTACACCCGATTTGTCAGATCACACAAAGTCAGCAAGATTCCAATCCTCGGCAAGAAGTTCGAGGACATCAACGAGGAGCATGCTGAGACGATCATCAGTGACCTGCTTGAGAAAGTACTGGAAGAACTGGATGACACGCTCATTGTCAACAAGCTTCAAGGCGACGCCGCGTTGTTTTATGCTGTATCCGATGACCCGGAGAACTTCTCTGAGAAGATCATCGCAAAGCTTCAGACCTGTTTTGATGTCTTCAACACTCGCCTGAATGAGCTCGTATTCTGTCAGGCTTGTCCGTGTGACCCCTGTCAGCAGGTCGGGAAACTGAAACTGAAATCCATAGTCCATTATGGTGATTTCCTGATCAAGAAAGTCAGCCGGTTTGAGGAAATAGCAGGTGAAGACGTCATCCTGGCCCATCGTTTAATGAAAAACAGCGTCGAAGCTTCTGAATACCTGCTCTACACTGACAACGTCGCCAAACTCAAAGATTTCAGTTATCTCGGCGATCTGGACCACCGTACTGAGCAATGCGAGGGCCTTGGCGATGTCGATGTAGCCGTGTTTTATCCAGAAGGATTTTCTCAAGCTGGCCAGCCGCCCGAAAAAGTCTCCAAGCTGAAACAATTTTTGTTGATGAAGGAATTTTTCAAAGCTCCAAAAACACGAAAGATTCTGGAAGACCAGTTCTCGACCCAAGCGACCTAACGGCAAACCTGCCATTTCAAAGAGTAAAAAGACCCGCTGGACGGTCACCGTGTATGTTTACTCTTTCGTTGTCCTGGCCCACCCGACGGGTGAGACTTCCGTTCTGATACGGACCGAGATCTGAATCGTAAAGAAGGCGTCATCATGAGACAGATGCAACTGACCAAGCCCGGCGGGCTCAACAACCTTAAGCTGGTCGACGTAGAGCCGCCCCGGGTCAAGGCAGACGAGATCCTCATCAAGGTGGTGGCCAGCAGCCTCAATTACCACGACCTGATGGTGGCTCTGGGACAGATCCCGACCGAAGACAGAAGAGTCCTGCTGGGAGACGCCAGCGGTGAGGTCGTTGAGACCGGGTCCGACGTCTCCAGATGGCAGGTCGGAGACAAGGTCATGAGCGCCTGTTTTCCGCGCTGGATCGAAGGTCGCCCGACAAAGGCACTCATGAGTTTCATTGGCGACCACGAGGATGGTTACGCCACCGAATATATTGCCCTGCCCGAGACAGCGGTGACCCGGATGCCCGGTAACTGGAGCCTGGTCGAGGCGGCAACACTGCCCTGTGCCTGTCTGACGGCCTGGCGCGCACTGGTTGACGAAGGCGATCTCAAGGCCGGCGAAAGTGTACTGGTTCAGGGATCCGGTGGTGTGTCGGTTTTTGCCTTGCAGCTGGCCAAGTCCATGGGTGCCCATGTCGTGGCGACCTCTTCATCGGATGAAAAACTCGAAAGGCTCAGGGACCTCGGGGCCGACGAGCTCATCAACTATCGAAGTACGCCTGAGTGGGGCCGGGAAGTGCTGGCCCGGACCGGCAAGGCGGGTGTGGATCACGTGATCGAAGTGGGTGGCGGTGGTACTTTCAGCCAGTCAGTGACAGCAGCCAGTTTTGGCGGTCACATTGCCTTGATCGGTGTCCTGAGCGGACCCTCGGCAAGCGACATCGTGCTGCCAAGGATCTTCATGAAACAGGTCAGAACCAGCGGCATCGCGATGGCGAACCACCAGTCACAGAACGCAATGGTCGATTATCTCGAGAAGTCAGATTTAAGACCGGTCATCAGTGACACCTTTGATCTGGCAGACCTGGCCAAGGCTTTCCAGCACCAGAAGGACAACAAGCACTTCGGCAAGATCTCCATCACGATGAGCTGATCACAAAATAGAATTCGACCTGAAAGTGGTCTGCCAAGACTCCTTTCAGGTCGATGAACAGCTCAGCGCGATTAGCAAGAATCAACCAGGTTGTTTTGGATCAGGACCGACACGCCCCCCGTAGAAAGAGCCTTCAAAATACAGCGGCGTGGGCTTCAGTTCGCCACTGCTGTCGCCTACTCCCCTGCCTGATCCTGGCCGGTCAGCTCGATACATGGTAGGCCGACGCGGATTCTCTCTCGGGTCGCCTCGTCCACGGAGCGGTAGGGCTTACGGGGAGAACCACCGGGCCGGTCGAGCAGCGCCATCACCTCCTTAACAAAGACATAATTGGCTGCGCCGCTCTTGGCCAGCAGGTGGTAAAGCCGGTCTATAACTTGCTGATGGTGAGCAGCCTTTCCAAAACGCCCAGCCACCAGGTGTTCGCAATAGGCCACCACATCCGGTGCACAGATGTTGGATATGGTCGACACGATCCCTACCGCGCCGCGGCTGAAGCAACTCCCTGCGTAAGGCTCGAGTCCAACGAAGCAGGCCAGGCGGTCGCGAATGGCATAGATCGATTCGGACATCTGATAGAGGTCTTTCGTGCTGTCTTTAAATGCGACAATGTTAGGGTGATCGACCAGATCATCGAGAAGCGCAGAGTCGATATTGATTCCAGTCCGCGGTGGATTGTTGTACAACATCACGGGCAGTCCCACGTCAGCCACCTCATTGAGGTGTGCAACCACTTCCGAGCGACTGGGCATAGCATAGGGTGGCGGAAGCACCAGGCAACCATCCAGTCCGATATCCCTCGCTGCCTCAGTCAGCGCTACAGTCTCTCGCGTGCCGATTGCTGAAGTCCCACCGACAACCGGCACACGGCCAGCTACCTGTTCATGAAAGATCCGGAAAACGTGCACACGTTCTTCGTCGTTCAGACTGAACCACTCTCCCGTACTGCCCACAGCGACAAGACCCTGTACGCCTTCACTGATGAAAAGATCGATGAGCAGGCGTAGGGATCCCTCGTCTACTGCNCCTTCCTGTGTAAAAGGTGTCACGGCAGCCGGGAAAACACCCTTCCAGTCACAGCGTAGCTCGGTCATGGCTTGATCTCCGATGTAGTTGTATAAGGTTTGGGCAATACAGTNATCCGGCTGCTATTTTTCTCTGTCTCTGGGCAGGATCTCCTTCATTTCCGGGTGGTTTCTAAGAGGCCTCCGAACCCTGCCCAAGCGATGAGAATGTTAGATCAAGAAGCCGGGATTGAAAAGAGCCAGCATCCGAACCCAATTTGATAACACGGCTCTCATGCTTTTGTATCCAGCAGACAGACATCCAAGATTCATGCATGTATCCCGACGCCTTGGCCGTTCAGCCCTGCCCCCACCTTCCCAGGATACAATCTCCGGGATTGCCCGGAAACAAGGANCAGGCCATGACGCGTTCGGCTGACTGGTATTTCGATTTCATCTCNCCCTACTCTTATCTGCAGTTCAAGCATTTTCATCGACTGCCGGCCTCACTCGAGGTGTACCTCGTTCCCGTGCTGTTCGCCGGCCTGCTCAATCACTGGGGCCACAAAGGACCCGCTGAGATCCCGGCCAAACGAGTTGAGATGTACCGCTACTGTCACTGGTACGCCGGGCGCCTGGGGATTTCCTTCAGGACGCCCCCCGCACATCCCTTCAACCCCCTCAAAGTCCTGCGTCTGGCGATTGCCCTGGAGGCGAATCACCGGGCCGTGGAAACGATCTTCGACTACATCTGGGCTGAAGGCAACGACATCCACACCCAGGAAGGCTTCGCTGCTCTTGTGGCCCGCCTGGGGGTCACCGACGCAGATGACAGAATCTCATCGACCACAGTCAAGCAAGCGCTACNCGACAATACCGAGCAGGCGGTCGCCGCGGGCGTCTATGGCACCCCGACGTTCGTGATTGACGGTGAACTGTTCTGGGGATTCGATCGAACAGANATGCTGCTTGANTANCTNGAGAATCCGATGCTTNTCAAGAGCCAAGAGATGNGNCGNCTCNCGGACGTACCCATGNCCGCCGAACGACGCCGCTGACCTGGCAGCCNCGCCGGTTNCCGCTTCTATTCCTGGTGTCTGCTCTGTGCCCTAGTCAAGCTCCGCCTGGATCACCTCTTGTCCCCGAACCAACGTCCAGGTCACCAGGCGTTTCATAACCTTACCCAGCGACTGGTCGAAAGCGGCCACCACTGACTCCAGAGTGCTGTCGTCGGCTTTCACGTAGGACTGATCACCCCACGACCCGACGATCATTCTTTTGGGCATGCGCACCAGTTTGGCACTGACCGCGACGCGGGCCCTGGGATTACCATCTTTAATGTAGTCCACCTGGAATTCGCGAAGTTCGGTTTTTAAGGTGAAATCCGCTCGCAGACCGACCGATTCACGGCCTACCGCGACAATGCGACCACTGTTCTCAAATGATTCAATGATCAGTGTCTGCACCATCTTTGGTGCGGTGTCGACCCAGTTGGCCTGCGCAAAGTACTCCAATTCATGCAGCCGGCGCTGCAAGGCGATGCGCATGGTACTGAGGCCGGCGCTGGCCGTCGGCGTTTCAATCACCATCTGCCAGGACACCGTCGGCGCCTGCTGGTCAAACTGACTCTTGGGACTGAGGTTGAAAAAACGTGGCGGCGGCCGGTTTCCTGGCAAGGAAGCACAACCACTGATGGTCGCGGCACCCAGCGTGCCAATCACTGCTACTGCCTGTCGTCTGGTAAGGGTCATTGATCTTCACTCCTGAACCCGGCCTGGCGATCGCCAAACAGGAAAAGAGAGGGGTCACGTTCGAGTTCCCGGGACACCCGGTTGAGGGAAGCAACCAGGCCGCGGAATTCACGGAGGGTGAGTGTCAGTTCGTACAGGCCGGTCTGGGCAAATTCACTGAGTGGCTCCCGGCTGTCTCTGACCAGTTCCTCAGTCTCTTCTGAAAGGCGCTTGATCGATGCAGCAGCAGAACTGAAATCATCCAGCGCAGCAGTGATCCTCGGCCCATTATCATCGGCAACGCTGCCAAACCCGGCGATCGCCTGACGCAGGGTCACGGTTGTGTTGCGCACTTCATNAAGCAGTTGTTCCAGCCCTTGGTCAAGATTTTCCGACGTCTGAGTAAACTGGCCGGTCGCCACCCGGACATCNTCCATCGTCGCCAGGACCTGACGGAGTATTTTGTCAATCTCACCCCGTTGGCTGGCAAAGGAAGTTGTCAGTGTATCCAGGTTGGTCAGGATGTTATTGACCGACTCGATGTTACGATCGCTGAACATCTCTGAAGCCTGATCGAGCAGAAGGTTGATGTTATCGACGACATCCGGCGCGCTTTCAAAAACCCGGTCGAGGCTGGACGACTGGGTCGGCAAGCTTGGCAGGACTCCCTTCACCTGNGGAGGTTTTGTCGCTGCTTNCGACCCGCGGCGTAACAGGATATAACGNCCGCCAGCNAGACCGCTGCGCTCGATGCTGGCAAGTGAATCGGTCTTGACCGGAGTGCTGGCATCTATTTCTATCGTAATCATCACGCTACCGGGCCTGGCCTTGCTGAACCCGATCTGCAGCACCTGCCCCACAGGCACACCCTGGAAATGCACCGGGCTCCCCTGGCTGATGCCAGTGACGTGCCCTGAGAACGACAGCTGGTACTGGTCGTACAGGGTGTCGAACTGGAACCTTGCCAGCCACACCACAAAAAGGAACAGACCCAGCACTGCCGCCAGAACGAAGCTGCCGACCAGAAGGTAGTTTGCACGGGTTTCCATTGTCAGTCTCCGTGGTGCGAATCGCCTGTTGCNGTGTCCTTTTTTGCAGTTTCCAGTGCNCTGGCCCGCGGCCCGTTAAAGTACTCGTTGATCCAGGGGTCCTGGAGCGCCAGCAGTTCCGGAATTGTACCGGTGACCAGGCGTTTGTGGATCAACACACTGATACGGTCAGTAATCGTGAACAACGAGTCCAGATCATGCGTGATCATAACGACCGTCAGTCCCAGCGAACGCTGCAGATCCAGGATCAGATCGTCAAATTCAGCAGCACCGATCGGGTCAAGGCCTGCGGTTGGCTCATCCAGGAAAAGAATCTCTGGATCGAGCGCCAGAGCACGGGCGAGACTGGCCCGTTTTCGCATACCGCCGGACAACTCGCTCGGCAGCTTGTGTGCAGCAGCAGGATCAAGACCCACCATCGACAGTTTCAGACCGGCAACGTCTTCACTCAGTCCGTCCGAGATCCGGGTGTGGCGCTGCAACGGTACCATGATGTTCTGTAGCACGGTCAGTGACGAAAACAAGGCCCCATCCTGAAACAGCATGCCGGTACGCGCTTGTACNGCTTCAGCAGNTGCCGGGTCATCAGGATCGATGTCGAATCCGAGGATATTGATCTTTCCCGCATCCGGACTCCTCAGACCGAGAATGGCCCAAAGCAACACTGACTTGCCGGTACCCGAACCGCCGACGATCCCCATGATTTCACCTCGTCGCGCGGTAAAGTCGAGCTGGTCGTGGATGACATGATTGCCGAAACGGGTCCCGAGTCCACGGACTTCGATAACATGTTCCATNCTGCCTCTCCCCCTAGACCCCGANGATCGAGAAAAAGACCACGAACAAGGTATCGAGTGCGATCACCAGTGCGATCGACTCGACCACCGAACGGGTTGTCTGCTGGCCAACGGATTCCGCGCTGGCCGAAACCCGCAGGCCTTCGTAACANCCGACCAGGGCGATGATAAATCCGAACAGCGGTGCTTTAACCATCCCGACCATAAAGTGGTTCAGTTCGACTGCCTCACTGAGTTGCCGGACGAACTGGGGGATGTTCATGTCGAGCACGGTTACCGCGATCACTGCNCCGCCAAAAAGACCCATCAGATCGGCAAAAAACGTCAGTATTGGNAGTGAGATCATCAACGCGAGCACTCTCGGCAAGGCNAGAACCTCTACCGGGTCNAGGCCAATAGTGTTCATCGCATCGATCTCCTGATTGACCTTCATCGTGCCAATCTGTGCAGTGAAAGCACTGCCTGACCGCCCAGCGATGATAATNGCAGTGATCAGGATGCCCATNTCACGCAGAACAGCCACGGCCACCAGATTGACGGTAAACGTTTCCGCACCAAGGCGTTTGAGTTGTTCTCCACCCATGTAGGCGAGAACCACACCAATGAGGAAAGACAGCATCGCAACAATCGGAAGAGAGTCTATGCCGGTGCGCTCAAGGTGATGAANCAGCGAGGTNAAACGTACCCGGCGTGGTTGGNCCACNGCTCTGAGCAGCCTGACCAAGGTCAGCCCGAGAAAGCTGANAAAGGTGAGCGAATTACNGGCCCACANGANCACGGCCTCACCGCAGTGCTCGATGACCCTCAGAATACCGGTCACCTGCCGTGGTGGCTGCGGTATCGGTCGGCTGCGGCGGATCTGTTCGAACAGCGGCTGGTGGTGTTCGTTCAGTCCAGTCCACTCTACGACCGCACCATGCTGCTCGAATGCCTGCACGATTTGTGACAACAACCAGGCACCGTTGCTATCGAGCGCATCAATTCCAGCAGCGTCGACTGTCAGAGGACCAGTCGCCGAAGCCGCTGAATCGACTACCTCTCCAACTTCATCTTCGAGGACAGCCAGGCCGTTTGTCGTCCAGTCTCCGGACAGTCTGAAGACGGTGTGTGCTCCGACCCGCTCCCTGCGAATGCTCGTGCTGGCCATCATGCAATACTTTTCGAACCAACCTCAGTACATCATCTGTCAGTCGACCACAGAAAGTCGTCTGCAGAGGGTTGGTTTTCTGAAGAGCGGTTGTCTGAGGGCCACGGTAAGTCCCTGGATAACTATCGCAGGGTTTTGTACTGGCATCACAGCGCCTGCAAAGTGGGCAGCAGCTCGTCGGAGATCAACCGGATACTGTGCAGGGCGGTTGACAACGGCATGCCTGCCCAGTGGGTCCGNATCAGCAGGTGATTCACCCCGAACTCTTCCCAGTAGGGCCGCAGTTGTTCGTAGCACTCCTCCGGTGAACCGAGGATAAACCGGTCGGCTGTCAGGGATTCGAAATCCTGATCAAAAGTCTCACTTTCCGGCATCGCCTTGTCCTGACCCCATTTGGCGTAATCCTGATATTTTCCCGAGAGATAAGGGCCGGCCATTTCCAGGGCGGTCGCGCGATCTTTAGCGCAGAACAACTCCTTGACCACCGGTAGCACCCGGGGCCCGGGNTTACCATTTGCAGACAAAGCATCCCGATAGAGCGTCATGTGCCGTCGGATGGTCTGTATTTTTGAATGTGGATTGATCATCCAGGCATCNCTCATGCGCGCTGCCCGTTCAATGGCGCGATCGTTGTTGGCCGCGATCCAGATCGGCGGGTACGGCTTCTGNACCGGACGCAGGTTCATACGGACGTTGTCGAGATNACAGGTCTCGCTGTGGTGTGACACTGACTCTTCCGTCCACAGCCGCTTTATCAGTTCCAGGTACTCCTCGAAGCGCCTGGCCCGCTGCCCCTTGGGCACGCCGAATGCATCGAATTCAACGTCCCGGTACCCCAGACCGACACCGAATATGAAGTTGCCACGGGCCAGAACGTCCAGGGTGGCGACCGTCTCGGCGGTGTAGACCGGGTTGTGCAGATTGAGNAGAAGAATGCCCAGACCGACCGTCATCTCACCGGCNTCCGGGATCAATCGCGCCAGCAGCGGAACGATCTGCAGNTGCTGGTTGTTGCCCTCGTTGAGATAGTGCTGCCCGGAAAACAGCGAGTCCCAGCCCTTGTCACGGATCAGATGCACCATGGCGATCTGTTCGTCCAGGGCGCTGACCATGTCTGTGGAAAGATGTTGCTGGTTGGTGACGAACAGTCCGACTTTCATGGTCAATTGCATCCTTGGAGTGGGTGGTCGATAAGAATATACACCCCNGCCTAGAGGTGCAATTGCTCTTGTCAGTTCCCTGCCTGNCAGGCCNCCCAGGCAGANAAGATTATTTGNTTGTTACTGGCCACCAGCCCACCTTCGCGGGGCCTGGCAAGGACCGGTGGCAAAGCGGCAGCGGATTTCGGCCNGATCACTGTTCAGNCTCGGCTGGATCGATCTCGTTTCGNACAGGNCCTGTGTGGTCGGGATCGTTGCGCCAGCTGTTTATTTCAGNCAAGATGGNTTNAATNGCAGTGGTCTGGATTGGTCAANACGTCAATGAAAACNCTCNCCGTCAGTGTCATCTTACTTTNGCTTTCNNNCGGTGCGCTCGCCAGNGAACACGGCGCCNNTANTTTCNCCGAGCAGTGTGCTGCATGTCACGGCAANGCCGGACTGACGNTGGACACACCTTTGCTNCACGGCCAGGANCCAGCCTATATCGTCAANGCTCTGAAAGCNTTCNAAAGCAATGNGCGCACCGACACCATCATGATGAGCATGAACGCGATCGCCAGCGCGCTCTCNGTCGAAGAGATCAAAGCCGTGGCCNCCTACATTGCGGGCCAGGATCCCTGCGCACTCAACATCGAGATCGATTTTCAGCGCGAGGGTTTCAGGGCGGCGTTCGTCGCCGGCCGGCAGCTCTACCAGGAGACCAACTGCGGTCATTGTCACCAGAGCTTCCACCATCAGGCACCCCGCCTCATCGGCCAGAAAGCGAGCTTCCTCACCCAGGCGCTCGACGAGTTCCGGCAGGGTAAGCGATCTGCTCCGATGATGGCCAACCTTCTGAGAGGCTGGACGGATGCTGACTACGCCAACGTTGTCACCTACTTGAGCGGCATGCGCCTTATGCGCTCATGCGGTGAAGGTCACTGACTGGCAACACCGGTTGACAGGCGGGCACGGACAGGGGCCCCACTCGAGCTGTTTCCAGCGTGGAGCGCAGGCTCTCCGCACTCACTGTACACGGCTGACTTCGCAGAACACCTCGTTGCAGCAGGCGCCGTCTTCGATGTCGGTCCGGATGTCCGCGTTCAGCAACGCGTTGACCGTCTGGCCTGTCGTACTGCTGGCAAGCCACATGCCCTTGGGCGTGTACAGGACCCCCGGCAGAACCGCATCGGTGACCTGGGCTGTCAGGTGGACTTCACCCCGCTCGTTGTAGACCCGCAGGGTGTCACCACTGGCAATACTGCGCGCAGCGGCATCGATCGGGTTGATCTCTACCTGCTCTGGTCCGGAAGAATCCTGACAGCCGCCGAACGTCGCGTTAGTGCGCCTCGAGGATGACGGCGAGATGATGGTCAAAGGATAGGCACGCTCTACTGGCTCGAACCGTGGCAACCCATAGCCGAAGCGGTCCTGCAGGTCCTGACTGAACAACTCGATCCTGCCAGAAGCGGCGCCCGGAGTGACGCTGTCACACAGGATAGGCTCCGCGCCACTGGTCGTGGTCATCGCCCGCGCCTCGCCCAGCGGGAACACACTGGGCCGGTACCCGCCCAGTCGCGGGTCGTTGTCGATAAAAGCCGCATCCATCAGCTCAGTGTCGCTTTCACGAAAAATCGGATCGTCGAAGCCAAACCGGGCTGCCAGTCGGCGGAAGATCTCGGTATTCGGTAGCGACTCGCCGACCGGCGGGATCACCGGTTCTGCGCGCTGCAGATAGTTCTGTCCGTAAGAGCCGTAGATATCGGAGAACTCAAAGTGGCTCGCAGCTGGAAGTACCACATCACAGTAAGCCATGGAGTCGGTCATCACCACGTCACAACCAACCACGAAAAGGTCCTCCTGGGAAAGCGCCCGACGCATCCGGTTCTGATCCGGATGGGTCGCAACCGGATTGTGGTTGTAGATGAACAGCGCTTTGACCGGCGGCGCCATCGTATCGTCCAGCAGCACCCGGGAGACATCCACGATGTTGACTGTCCGGGTGCCATCCGGCACCAGCTCGGGGCGTTGCAGGCGCGCTGAGGTCCTCGGAAAGGCGTTGCCCGGTTTGACGAAAACGCCAGCACCCAGCCGGCCATGATTTCCGGTCAGTGCCTGCAGGGCCAGGATCGCCCGGATGCCCGAACCACCGCTGTGACCCCGCTCAATACCGTTGCCGACCGAGACCCCGACCGTGCTCGCAGCGGCGTACCAGGATACGAACGTATCGAAAGCTTTGCGGTCGATACCACAGACCTCGGCGACCTGCCCGGGCGTGTGTTTGCGCGCCTCAGCCATGTAGGCGTCAGCACCACTGACCCAGCGCTCGATAAATGGCAGGTCGTGCGCACCGCGCTGCTCGAGCTCGCTCGCCAGCGCCAGCGCCAGGATCACATCGGTTCCCGGGCGGATCTGGATAAAGAGATCGGCTTGCTCGGCGATCCGGGTGCGTTTGGGGTCAACGATGACCAGCCTTGCCCCGTTTGCATCACGGGCGGCCTTGATCTCACGCGCGAGGTGCAGGTTCGAGACGGTGACGTTGTTGCCCCAGACGATGATCAGGTCGGAGTGGCGCATCTGCTCCGGTGGCATTCCTGCTGCCGAGCCGTAAAGGCTCTCGTAAGCGGCGCCGCGGACCGCCGCACAGAGTTGTCCACGGGCGAGCAGTGATGCACCCAGCTTGTGAAAGAAACGGCGATCCATCGATCCACCGGCCAGTTCGCCGTGCGGGCCGGCATAGTTAAACGGCAGAACCGTCTGAGGTCCGTGTTCTGCAACTGCTCTGGAGAGGCCATCGTGGACCCGGTCAAGGGCCTCGCCCCAGGAGATCGGCTCGAACGCTCCGGCCCCCTTGGGGCCCACACGTTTCAAAGGCCGGGTCAGCCGCTGCGGCCCGTGTACGAACTCGGGATAATAGCGGGCCACCTTGTTACAGATAACACCGGCTGTGTAGGGGTTGCCCTTTGATCCCTTGACCTTCAGCACGCGTTCGCCGTCGGTCTCGACCGACAGGCTGCAGGTATCCGGGCAGTCGAGCGGACAGACACTTGGTTTGATCTTGATCGGTTCGGTTGTGCCCATGNCGCATGNTTCTTTGGAGGTGGTTTNGTTCAGGACGATACTACCAGAGCCGCCAAGGGGTGGAGCTTCTGCCCGAACATCCCGTAGACGATAAGTCCCCACATCCCGAATCCCGGGGCATAGTTATCAACGACACCTTCCTCACCCTGAGAGAATGACACCGGCGCTGTGAGTAGAGAGGCGAACCCATTATGGGGATGCAGGCATTGCTCAGCAGTGACTCATAACGAAGAGTCGGTACTAATGTGGAGGGGTCATTTGGCGGTCTGCTCTATATTGCATCAACTGAATCTACAACATGTCGCTAGTAGTTGATAAGACGATGACGACTCTTCAAACCACCTCTTAGACTGGATCATCGGAAGGAAGTTCATGACGTGTACCCAAAGAATGTAGTTAATAAGGGTGCGAAACAAATCCTCCTCGGTAATTGACCCCGCTTCGGCGGGGTTATCTTTTGATGCAAAAGAAACGAACAGAGTTAGGCTCTCATTTAGGATCCGGCACATACAGCAATCTTGAATCACCGATGTGATAACTCTAGATCCCAGCCAGATACACTCCTTTACCAAATCCACTCAATTTGTCCCAAAGGTACTGACGTCAGACAGTCTTTGATGACCTATCCTCGCGGTGACATTGCTGACCTGGCGTTAAGCCACACCCGAGCGCTTGGCCAGAAATACTTCTCCGAAGACCGAAGCGCAAACCACGCCAATCGCTAGAATTTGAACCCCGGTGATATGTTGTCCGAGAATCAGTACAGCCAACAGGGCAGCGATTACCGGCTTCAGGAAAAAGAGGTAGCTGCCGCGGGTAATGTCAGGCAANGCGGCAAGGCCGCCAATCCAGAGAAACTGGGTGATGGTTGTGTTCCAAAGAGCAATCACAAGCAAAGATACAAGGCTGGTCACTGAGAGTTCAACTAAGCGTGTCGGTGTTACCCAGATGTGGAAAGCCCACCCCACCAGTAGCCACAGCCCGATACCACCAATCATCATCGTGATCGCGGTGATGCGCAGAGCACCATACTGGACAATGATCGGCCGCACCAGAACCGAATAGGCGGACACCGCGGCGGCACATACAACGGCCATGAAAACGCCCAAGAGATTACGGCTGGTGCTAACCAGATCGGTCAAATAGCCGTCTGTGATCAGTAAAGCGACCCCGAGGATCGCACAGATTCCGCTTAGCACCTTGGCTATGCTGATCGGTTGCTTGTTCACCACCATATTTATTAGAGCGACGTAGATGGGTATGGTCGTTACGGCTGTTGCCACTTGTGGGATGGTGGCAAAATCAAGCGACCAGTGGAAGACAAGGTAGGCAAGCGTAATGCCAAGCAATGACAGANTCATTAAGGGCCAGAAGTGAGTTTTTAGGGGTGTCAAGAGATCACGGCTAGTGGGGGATAGTAGAGCCAGGGCGACCAGNCCCAGACCACCCAGTAGAAAACGCCAGGCGGAGAGTTCCGGACCCGCGATACCCGACAGTACGGCGATGAATTCCACTGAGGCATGGCCAAAGACCCCAGTCAGGACCGCGGCATAAGCTAAACTCGTGTGACGATGCCATAGCGCCATTTGGCCGTTATCTCCAAACTCCAACAAAGCCCTGGCCAACAGAGTCGTTGCTTTGTTATAACGTGATAGATCCAAGTATAGGGTGACTAGTCGCGACGGTGTAACGAGTTGCCTCTGTGTGCCCAGGTCGTTTGGCTTGGGTTATGTCTGGCTTGATGCTGTTCGCTGCACCGTTAAAGCGCGTGCTTGGAGCACACCCTGGCATTATTCTAGGATGCGACACCTGAGCATTGTCCGCGCTGCTGCTCTGTTGATCGTTTGCCTGGGTAACAAGGTATTGGGCCGGCTCTTTTCATGGAGTGCCACGGCCACAGCGCATCTCGCAGCAAGATGCGGTACCTGGCGGTCATCGAGGCCCCCCGATGATCAGGGGGATCCTGCACCTGGAAGGGCTTGCCGGTCTATCCTTCCCTTCGTCAGCTGAACTGGACCTGGGGAAAGTTGGAGGACTTGAGCACAAACATCAGCGNAGGCCTGGAATTCTCGAACCTCTCTCGGAGACAACGCACCCTAACTCATGATAATCCCACCATCCACGTTAAAAGCCTGGCCGGTAATATTTCGAGATCCTGGACCGGCAAGGAATACCGCGAGCGCAGCGATATCGTCCGCTTCATTGGCTCGTCCTAGAGGAATTTCTTCAATCATCGCTTGCTTTAGTTCAGCACTACTCAGTCCTGTTTCATCTGATCTCAGTGAGAGTATGTCAGCAAGCATTTTGGTCTGAACGATACCAGGACAGATTGCATTGACGTTAATGTCATGTGACGCAAGCACACTTGCGGCTATACGCGTCATAGCTATTACAGCACCCTTACTCGCAGCGTAGGCCGCATTAGANGTTCGTCTGTATCCCCTGCCNGCGATTGAGGCGGTATTGATTATTCGCCCGCCATTCCCTCGTTCAATCATGTGTTTAGCAATTTTCTGCATACAGAAGAATGTGCCTTTGGCGTTAACACTATGGATCTGATCCCAGTGATGATCTTCTATGTCGAGAAAACTTATGTGCTGAGTTAATCCCGCGTTATTGAATAAAATGTCCACACCGCCCAATTCGCTAGAAGCGATCTCTACCATCTGGTCTATCTCGGATAAGTTTCCGATGTCCACCTGAATGACGAGGGCGTTCCTTCCCAAGTCCTCTATCAGTGTTCTCGTACTCTCAGCCGCCTGGGAATCTAGATCGGCCAAAATCAGATCAGCTCCTTCTTTAGCGAAATGAATTGCCGCTGATTGTCCTATCCCTCTAGCCGCACCCGTGACCAATGTTGTTTTACCGAAAAAGTCCATAATTACTCCGCTGGTCAATTGAACTCATTCCTGCCCTTGGTTCAGTTGCCGCTAAAGGTTATGCACCTCGAGCATTGATCCTTAACGAAAGTGCGCCAACACAGTGCGAGTGGTTTCCATGACCTGTTCCGGCGAGGTCATTGGCCGAGAGTGCAGCAGTGGGCTTACCTACCCCCATGACCTGCCCGGTCTCCGGTCTGAAGGGCGGTCCATCGGGCAGTTCTCCACGCGAGTAACAGCCAGCCCGCAATGAGCAAAATACCACCCATGGGCGTGATAGCCGTGATGGATTGAAATCCAGTCAGACTGAAGACCAGCAAGCTGCCGGAAAAGACAGCAGTTCCGGCAGCCATGCACCAGCCAACAGACTGGAGCTTCTGCGCTGGAAACCGATCTACCAGCAGTGCGACCACCGCGATCCCCAGCGCATGGTAGAAAAGATAATCCGTGGCGAGTTGAAAGTTCGCAAGACTGTTCCGTGCAAGCAACTCGTCACGCCACACATGGGCACCCACGGCACCTGCCAGCACCGCCACGGCTCCTAGAATCGCGGCAAGAAAGAGAAAGACCCTCACGCTTGAAACCTGTTCGCCATAGGGGCCGTCGGAAAATGTTCAGCATCGCCTAAGAGGTCCATTAGGTCATCTTCCTCAGCATTAGTCGGCCGGACTGCTGAACCCGGCGCCTGCAGATTGTGATCCAACTGGGCTGATCCCGTTCTGGAACCACAGTCCGGCAGAGCTTGTCTCGGTTCACACCGGGCCAACCTAATCCAGCACTTACTCCTATCCTACTCCCTAGCCAGGGTCATTGAAATGTGCCAATTTGGGCTTGAGCGATCGTTTGTACCTTTACGGTTGTCTGTTCAAGTGGGCTACGAAACGGTCCCGGTCCCATCACAGTACGATCAACGATTCGCCGGAGCATTGCACCGGATCACCCGGGCGGTTTATTCTTGTCCTGGGCGCAGCCCGGTCACCGCTTGCCTTAGCGATAAACCGAAAGACATGATCGAACACACCAGACCAACCCAGATCACTGGCGCAGATGCCACGGAATCCCGTGCGGTTGATTTTTCTGAGATCCCGCTGATCGACCTGGACCCTCTGTACGGTGACAACACCCAGGCCAAAGAACAGATGGCCCGCGTACTGCGCGATCACCGAGCAGATTGACATTCAAAGACCTGATCTTAATCTCCCCTGATGAATTCTCTGATCAAGTCATACGAGACCCATCATTGATTAAATGAATCACCGGGATGGGTAAAATCAATTATTCCCGAAAACTTCCACCAATACCGGCTCCCAGGCACCCGATGGGGGCTTGGCACCCACCAGCAGCGAGAGCGTCGGCGCGATCGCCGTGGTGTTGACCCGGCGGGCCACCCTCTGCGGCTGGATGTCCATGCCCGCGAAGATAATCGGCACGTAGGTGTCGTATTGCCACGGTGAACCGTGGGTAGAGGCCACTGTCAGTCCGTCAAAATCATTGATGAAACGGTGCGGGTCAAACACGACGTAGACATCTCCTGAGCGGTCGGGGTGATGGTTCCGCAGCACGGCGTCGACGATCGGTGTCTCAGGCAGATCACCCTCTCTCAGCGCGATGTTGGGGATGGCTGCGGCAATACCGTCGAAACGTGTCAGTGCTTCGGCGATCACCGCCTGGACTTCGGCAAGATCCAGACCGTTGCTTTCGATCAACTCATGGTTAAGGTACAGGTAAGGGTGGAAGTAACCCCTGATCAACTCTTCTCCTACCTGAAATCTCGCCTGGAGTGCGTTGATGGCGGCGACCCGTTCCACCTCCTGCGGACTGATGTACGACGCCTCAAACCCCAGTTCCCTCAGATAGCCCGGCGCCTCGGGCCCGCCGTGGTCGGCAGACAGCACTATCAGCGTGTGTTCCAGTCCGACCTTCTCATCGATGAACTGAAACAACTGGGCCAGCGTACGGTCCAGCCGCAGGATGTTGTCCTCGCTCTCAAGGCTGGAAGGCCCGAAGATATGACCCACGTAGTCCGTAGATGAGAAACTGACGGCGAGAAAATCGGTGTCGTTATCCTGCCCCAGTTGCTCATTCTCGAACAGCGTCTTGGCAAAATCGAGAGTGATCTCATCGCCCGCAGGGCTCAGCGTGAGCAGCGTTGTAAAATAACGGCTGTCTCTTTCCCCAAAAGCATGTGGGAAAATCCGACCGTACCCCGCCAGGTTGGTTTCATAGGGCCGGTCGTCCGCATCACCAAAAAGATAGGTCGACTGGTCGTTGAGCAGATGCCAAGCAGTACCGGCGTAGTCCGCTGCCAAGTCTTTTGCGTTCCAGTCCTGCACCCACTGGGGGTAGCTGTCGTAATAAAACTGGCTGGTTACAAACTGGCCGTTCTTTTTTGAGAACCAGAACGCCTTGCCGGTGTGGCCTGCCAGCGTAATGGCTCCACGATCTTTCACTGACACACCGAAGATCTTGCTTCGTCCGCCGAGGTTCAGATTCAACTCGTCGCTAAACGTTGAAACGAGGATTGCAGCCGGGGAACGTCCGTCGGAGCGCGCAGTCTTTTGCGTGGGATCTATCTCTGTGGTCTTGTCAACACCGCCATCGCCGACGAGGGGGTAGCGCGAATCCTCCACGCCGTATACCGCAGTACCTTCCTGTCGGTCGAACCACACGTTGCCGATCATGCCGTGCCGTGCCGGGTCTGCTCCGGTAGCGAGTGTCGCGTGGCCAACGACCGTCTCTGTGTTAGCGTGAGCATGGTGCGCATTGATGTACACCAGACCCTCGTCGAGCAGGTAGCGAAAGCCGCCCTCACCCAGTCGCTCGTAGTAACGCCGCGGCAGATCGCCGCGCAGCTGATCGACAGTGATCTGTAATACCAAGCGGGGCAGTGACTGCTCTGACGCTACAGTAGGCATCGCTGTGGCGGCCAGCACCAGGGTAAGGGCCAGGCCACTATAACGGGCCTGTGTAATCAGCTTCGACATTTTTGATCACTCCAACGAAAGTTGCCAGACATAACCATAGTACCAAAGAGGATATTCAAGTAACAGCAGGCGTGGCTGCTAGAGGGACGGCAAGCTGCCGGAACTGGAACGCTAGGGACGGTCACCCGTCAGGCATAAGCATCTAGCCAGCGGGTTCTTTCGCCGTTACCCGACCACAGCACCGGGAAGAAACTCTCATCCATCCGGTTACTGTCCTGGTAGCGATAACGACCATAGATCGGACCGGTCCCCACGGCGATGTTCTCGGGCACGAAACAGGCATCGGAGGAGATGCAGTGCACCACCAGTGCCCGCCTGTGTAACCGGGACTCATTGGGGGCCGACCCGTGCCAGGTCCAGCCATGGTGGAAAGAGCCGCCACCCTTTTTGACGACCACAGGCACGATCTCCGGATCGTCTACACCTTCCCGAACGGCGGCGGTGCGCATCAGCGCTTGATGGTCAGCTGGACCGTGAAACTCACCAAGTTCTTCAGAGGGTTTCCAACGGTGTGAACCACGAACCAGCTGCATGGTCCCACCGTCAGCTGTGGTGTCATCCAGCGCGATCCAGCAGCTGATCATTTCCCGCGGATTCAGCCACGGCAGATAAGTACAATCCTGATGCATACCGATCGAACCGGCGCCGGGTGGTTTCCACAGTGAATTGTCGACCTGAAGCCGGGCACCGGGCCAGTCACCCAACACGGCACAAGCCTCGCCGATGTCGGCACGCAGCGATGTTCCGGCGATCGTCAGATCGGCTTTCCAGCCGTTGCAGATCTGCCGGGTCTTGGCCGGGTCACTCTCGCCAACCTGCCAGTTGACCTCATCGGGCCTGACCCCCGTCTCGAACCGACCGGAAAATATGCGCTCGAACGCGTCACGCAGCCGGTGGATCGTGTCATCATCAATCAGCCCATCAACAACCACAAAGCCGTCGTTGTGAAATTCAGCCTGTTGCTGATCGGTCAATCTAAACATGACGACGTTGCTGTGCTGGTATTACAGATCGCCTATGGCAGACAATCCAGGTAAGTTTTCACGTCCCAGTCGGACACCTGCCAGATGAACTTGTTCCACTCGTCACGCTTATACCAGTCGTAGATTCCGTGCATGTCTCCGGGCAGCGCTGCCTTGATGACCTCATCTTCAGCCAGGGCATCCAAAGCATCGCGCAAGGTGGTCGGGATGCGGTCCACCGGCTCACCCGATTCCAGGACATCGACGAAATTGCGTTCCTCCGGCTCGCCAGGGTCCAGGTGGTTGTCAATGCCGTCATCAAAGGCCTTGAGCAGTGCGCTCTGCATCAGATAAGGATTTACCATGGAGTCCACACAACGGAACTCAAAGCGATCCGGGCTCGAAACACGGATCGCACAGGAGCGGTTCTGCAGGCCCCAGCTGGCGCCGACCGGCGCCCACATACCGGTGTCGTTCAGGCGCCGGTAGCTGTTTACCGTCGATGAACTGATCGCGACCAGCGCGTTGAGGTGCTGAATCATACCCCCCAGAGACCAACGTCCGATATCTGCCGGCAACCACTTTTCGTTTTCATCACGGAACTCGTTCTTACCACCGCTGCGGTAGAGAAAGTTGTCCTCCATTCCAGGGAGTGGGCCGTTGACCAGCGGTACAACGTTGTCCTCCCCCCCCCGCCACAGCGAAACATTGTGGTGACAACCGTTGGCCGGCATGCCCATGTAGGGTTTGGACATGAAGACCGCCACCAGGTCGAATTCACGCGCCACCTGGGCACAGATCTGACGGTAGGTCGTCAGTCGGTCGGAGGTCCTGATGGCGCAGTCGTACTGAAAGTTCAACTCGACCTGTCCGGGCGCGTCCTCATGGTCGCCCTGGATGAGATCAAGCCCCATGGCGATCGCGTAGTCGTAGACGCGCAGCCAGACATCAGACAACTGCTCAAACTGGTCGATATGATAAGCGTAGGGTTTGGTCGTCTCGTAATACGGCGCCTTGTCGTCGCCCGGTTTCAACCACAGCATCTCCGGTTCACAACCCACCCGCAGGTGCAACCCGTGTTTATCCTCGAATTCGCGGTGGATGCGCTTGAGGTTGCCACGGCAATCGGAATCCAGATACTGCTCTGGTCGATCAGGATCCTCACGACTCCAGAATACCGTGCAGAATACCCGCGAGAGACGTTTGTTCCAGGGTAGCTGGCAGAACGTCTCCGGGTCCGGTAGGGCGAGCAACTCTGAAGCGTTGGGCGGAAAACCGATCAGGTCTCCGGCTCGGTCGGCAAAAACATTGGTCACACCACCCAGCCAGGTCTGCATACCCTCGGCCGCAACCCGTTCCCAGTGCGATGCCGGGATCGCTTTACCCATGATGCGGCCGGTGATTGAAACGTACTGGTAATAAATGTAGTCGATGTCGAGTTCATCGATCTTTTTTCGAACCTGCAGAATCCCCTCGTCACGGGATCCCTCGGACAGATAATCTGCGAGATCAGTCATTTTCTCTCCCTGGCCTATTTACTATGTGCCACCTTATACGATTTCAAGATACCTCTGACGTTCCTGGTCGCTAACATAACGCCGGGTCGCCTCGGATTCATGGCTGCTGGCAGCGACCAGATAGTCTACGAAAGAGTCGCCGAAGAGTCGTCGGCAGTCCATCGATGCAGCTAGCCGGGTCGACGCTTCATAGAGGCTGTGTGGTAACGGCTCTCCCTCGACCATCACTGACTCGGGCCCAGCGCCGGCAGGCAGCGGGGCGGGCAGTTCATGGCCACACTCGATGCCATCCAGACCAGCGCCCAATACGAACGCCAGCGTCATGTAGGGATTGGTATCTGCACCCGGCAAGCGGTATTCCATCCGACAGTGCTGGGCCGGTTTAGGCACGACGCGAATGCCGGCTGCGTAGTCCTGCACAGCCCATGACGCTACCCGCGGGGCCCAGTTACCATGGGAATGCCGGCGGTAGGCGTTTACCGTATGGTGACTGAATGCCAAGCCCTCAGGTGCTAGTCGCAGAACGCCCGCTATGAAACTTCTGAAGCGAGCGCTCATCCCGTCTTCGAGCACAGGATCGGCAAAGACTGGTTCACCCGTCTGAAGATCGACCAATGACAAATGCAAATGGCCTGACAGGCCAGCACTGTCGGCACTCATCTGCGCCATGAAAGACGCCGTTTTCCCGAGCCGACGACAACTGGATTTGGTGAAGAGTTTCAACAGCGCCGCGTCATCGGCAGCATGTATAGCATCGGTGTCTTTTAGCGTGATCTCGAAACAGCCCGGTCCAAGTTCTGCGCCTAGGCTCAGCGGCGCGATTCCCCCGGCCGTGAGGTCCCGTTCCAGGGTGGCAATGAACTCTGCGTAGACAGCAGCGGACTCACCAGCCCAGCAATGATTCTCTGGTGCAAAACGCCTGCCAACTGCAAAACCGGAATCGCGCAGCGTCTCACCGGATTCATCCAGAACGAAAAACTCAAATTCAAACGCCGCCCTGACCGCGACCCCTAAGTCACCAGCCCGCTGCACTTGCGTGCGCAGCAGCTCCC
>PBDS01000010.1 GCA_002718155.1 Pseudomonadota bacterium | reverse complement strand
CTTCGCTGGCCTCCCAGCGGGCCTGCATGGGCGAGCGCACCGGACCTGGCAGGATGGTATTGGACCGGACTCCGTCAGCTGCAAACTGGATTGCCAGGGATTTTGAAAGACGGAGGATGGCTGCCTTCGACACACCGTACGCATCCTGGGGTTTGTCGTCTCCGCGCAATGCATCGATCGATGCAATGTGAACCATCGATCCACCGCCGCTATCGCGCATGGCCGGTACGCCGTGCCGGGTCGTTAGCGCAAATGACCGTAGGTTGATATCAATCACGCGGTCCCACAGGTCCATGTCGATGTCCACCACTGACCGGTCGCGATCAAACCACAGAACCCCGGTCGCATTGACCAGGTGATCCAGCCCCTTGCTTCGCGAGACCGTGCTTGAGGTCACATCGGCGACGAACGCCTCGTCGGTCACATCTCCCTGGAAATACTGGGCTTTCCCTGGTCCGGTACTGATGGCATTCGGCTGTGGCTTCAGATCGGCCAACGATACGTCGCAACCGGCTGCCAGCAGGTCGTTGGCAATATTTAGTCCCATGCCGCCACCGGCGCCATAGACAATTGCTGTGTTGCCCTCGAAATTCATCCCTGACCCCAGCTGCTAAATCACAGTTTTTGATGCAAAAGTGCAAGTTTACGGAAATCACGATCCGGTGACCCTGAGCACCTAATCAGGTATCAGCGACAAAGCATCTGTCATCATCGTCTAAGAGACGGTCCATCGTCCTTTACATTCACAGGGCGTGACCGGCGAAAGGTCAGCCTATTATAGATCTTCCGGGCCGTTGCACTGGATGGCCCTTGTACTGGCAGGTGATCCGGCTGACCAGACAGGTCTTTTTCTAAGACTGCATCGGATAGGTTGAGTGATAAGGCAACGATTGCGCAACGAGTAAGGTGGTTGCTGCTCGTCCGTGGCTCAGATCGTTGCTCAGACTATAATCAATCGGGGTGGTAGATCTTCGGCTGCATCTTTGAACTGGCTGTCGTTTTCATGAAAGANTTTTTCGGATCCGTGTACTTCCTGCTGCTGGTTGTCGCAATGGTCCTGCTGATCCTGGTCAAGGAGATTGTGAAAGCGCACAGTGCAGGGCAGAAGGGGCTTGTTTTCAGTTTGTCCTTGACGGTGGCAGTGGTGGTGGTCGCAACTGGGGTCGTGTTTCTNGCTCTATAATGAGCGTTTGGGTTTTTGACGCAGCGCCACGCTGGCGCTTAAGTCAAGGTATGAAATCAATTGCCAAGATCACTTGCAACGATGTCTGAAATTACCGATGTTCAATCGGGTTACGATCGCTGGGCAGCTGTCTATGATNACGATNAAAACCCCCTGCTGGCCCTTGAGGCACCGTTGTTGCNGAAAGCTCTGGGTGATGTGTGCGGATGCTCGGTGCTTGATCTTGGTTGTGGAACCGGNCGTCATGCCCTGTGGCTGGCCGAAGCCGGGGCCCACGTGACGGCCATCGATTTCTCCGAAGACATGTTGGCCGTGGCGCGTTCGAAACCCGGTGCCGACGGTGTGGATTTTATGGTTCACGACCTGCATGAACGACTGCCCTTTGGAAGCGGAGCATTTGACATCGTCGTCAGTGGACTGGTGCTGGAACATCTGCGTGATCTGCCGGCGTTTTTCAGCGANGCTCGCCGGGTGCTTAATTCTAGNGGCCGTGCCGTCATCTCTGCCATGCATCCGGCGATGTTCCTGCGCGACAGTCAGGCCCAGTTCACGGATCCAGCGTCCGGNGAGATTGTTCGNCCTGGCAGTCTGCCGCACCAGTTAAGCGAAATGATTATGGCTGCTGTCCTGGCCAGGCTCGATCTTATCGGGGTAGACGAATATCCTGCAGACCGAGAACTCGTTGCCCGGTTTCCGCGGGCCAAGAAATATCTTGGCTGGCCGATGCTGGTGGTACTGCAATTGGCCAGCGCCAGTAACTGTTGATCTCAAGCAGCGACCGCACTCACATTGTTTGTCGATGTTCTGATCGGGGCACGTATTTCGCGTCACCCTTACCCAGGGAATCCCGCTTTCACTACCTGACTTGAAGACCAACCAGCTTATGCCTGGCACTCTTCATGGCGGAGTTCGCACAGAAAACGGTAGAGGCCGATGTCCAGGCCCTGGTGACCGGGTTCCCGGAGGTATCGTACGATGCTTTCTGCTTCTTTTAGGCGCGTCGCATGGATGACCAGGCAGCTTCCGATCTGTTCGTCCGGCCCCCGGATCTGTTCTTCCTGCCGAGGATCGTGCCCCGTAAACTCAGGCCCGACAGTTGCCCGTCGCCACAGTTCGATTCGAACAACACCGGGTTGCTTCCACAGAGTATCTAAAGAACCTGCCAGCAATGTTTCAGTTTCGATTGAGGGAGACCGAATGGCCACCACAAAGCCTCCTCTCTCCACACCAATTTGTTGCACCCGGGTACAGACCGACCGCGTCGCATTGATGAATACCCCATTCATTATCCGCCGTGTCAACGGCGAAGGATTGTCCAGCTGGTGGAAGTAAGCTGGCGAGAACAACACCTCAGGAGAGTCGGTTTCATAGTAGGTGAAGAAGCGGGACCTCGCATCGACCGCTTCGTGGCGACGGCCAAGCCGGAACCCTTCAATACTCACCCGATCAGAGAGATGCTCGCCGTGGTACCAGCGCTCGTAGAGGTCTTCGCTTCCGGCTGTACAGTCGTTCCACAGGGCGAGAATACCGGAACCATTATTCATGTGATCCATGACTCGCTGGATGGGTCGAAAGTGCTAAACGGGCGGGCCTTCTGGTCGGGCAGGGTCCTCAACTAACCCCGTGCAGATCACAGCCGTCAGTCGAAGATGTGCGTGCAGCGTCAATCGCATCGCGAGCTATCCACGAACGGCGCGATTGCCGCTTTTGCACCGGCTCGAAGGTGGTCGTACTCGGTGACCCGTGCCGGGCCGAATATCTGGATTCCGCGGGTACGCTGGCTCTCGTATTCCGCTCTGTCTCGTGGACCCACGGCTGCTTCGATGGGTATCTTTTTGGCAAGCGCCTGTTCGATCACACCTTCCATGGCGCCGATTACCTCAGGCCGTTCCCAGTCCCCATGCATACCCATGTCCGACGCAAGATCGCCTGGTCCGAAGACAATGGCGTCGACGGCATCGTTGGATATCATGGCTCCAGCATTTTCTATGCCCAGTCGGGACTCTATTTTCAGGATCAGCATCGTTGCCTCGTTGGCCTGTGCACAGTATTGCGCGGCATCGTCAATACGGTAATCGGCATTGGGGCCGTGGGCGAGGGCGCGCTCACCCAGTGGGGGATATTTCATCCATCGTGCGATGTCGTCGACCTGCTCGGAGGTCTCGGCATGGCACAGGCAGAAACCCAGCGCCCCCGCGTCGAGCAGCCTGGCGACCCCGGCGCGCGTCGCGGTCGGAATGGTCACGATTGGGCTCAATCCATTGTCTCTCGCCATCACCAGAAAACTCGTTAAAGTTTCGGGGTTGTGCTGCATGTGCTCGGTTTCCACCAACAGCATGTCGAAGCCAAGCTGAGATGCGATCTTGACTACCGAAGGACGCAGGGACTCAAAGACATTGAACACGATAATTGGGTCGCCACTTTTGAGTACTGACTTGGCGCGATTTTCAATAAGGACGGGTGGGCTCGTCATGACGGTCCTTTTGTGGTCTGAAATACGGGATAGCGAGAAGTACAGACGTGGTTACTGCCTGGAAAAGAGTCCTTTGGCTGTCTCTACGGTAGGGTACTGTTGAGTTTCTCACTGAGAGATCGATTTGTCACTGGTGAAGCGGCGAAGCACGTTTTCGGTAATGCGCGAGACATTGTTCTGGCCACGGTTATAGGAGAGGCAGCTGCACCAGCTTATGGAACCGACAGAAAACACCGCCCCTCCACCAGGACCCTCATAATAGATCATGTCTGAGCGGACCAGTGAATTCCGGCTTCCCCCGGTATTGGGTGTCGAGACCAGTTGATCTTCTATGGCGACCTGATAGAGGTCCGTGAAGCCATCTGCGGTGGCGAGTACCAGTGTGTGTGCAGGGGTCCCCAGAGCACGATCGACCCGGTCGATCTCAAAACCGGCAGCACCGTGCCCAAGGACCAGGGCAGGAAAGTCTCCGATAGGCTCATCCCTGCCAATGCCTTCAAAGATAAAGCCTGCGCGGGCATCGAAGCTGTCATCCAGGCGCCGGTAGGGCCGGTTGCGTCCGCCGCCCTGGGATGTGAAACCCACACCGACCATTTTCTGTGCTGCCCGGTTTCGGTATCGCCATAAGCCACCCATCTCCCCGGTACTGGAGTGGTGCCACTCGCCAGGCGCCGCTTCCCAGACACGGGTTCCGCGCCAGCGACGAACTTCCGCGACGTGCGGGCGTTCGGGATCGAAAGTAGTGATCCAGTAAAAGCCGTTGCCTCCCAGATACATCAACCGGCCACCATGTGCCTGGTATGACTCGAGAGCGTTCAACATGGAGCCGGTCCAGTACTCCGGGTGCGAGCCTGTGAGCACGACACGGTAAGACGCGAGCAGTGCAGCGCCCTCCCGATGCAGGTCGTCATCGCTGATCACGTCGTAATCAAATCCTTTGGCATCAAGCCAATCGAGAAGGTGCAGGTCAGCATTCAGGTGCCGTGGCCAGGATGCGGCAAGGGAGCGAGAGGGCATGACGTAACCGGGTCTGAAATTAAGGATAGGTCGCAATCTTGAGCTGTAGCAGACACCGCTACCATCGCTGTGCAGGTCATAACAACTCAGCAGTCCTTGCTCGCGCATATAACTGTCCTGAGGAGCTGACTCTTCGCTCTCTTGCAATTCAAGTGAAGCACGGATGGGGTCGATGAATCGTTGATTGGCATAAACCAGGTAGCTGAGCGTGGGGGCAAGGAAGGCAATGGGGGCGCGCGCCGATTCTGTGGTAACGATGAATGGCACATAGTCCTCACCTTCACAGGTGCTGAGATGCACTGCGTAGAAACCACTCTCCCATCGAGCTGGAACGGACCACTCGAATGCGACATCCCAACCGGCATCTTCAAGGTCATCGTCATGGAAGTGAATTGCGCCGTACTGGGCGGGAGCCACTTTGAAATCAGATACTTCTCCGGTCCAGTTGTGGCCGGTCACCGCTCGGGTAGGGAGATTGACGGTCCGGCCATGAAACGCTGAAGGCCCGGCATCATGCACCAGCGAAGTCGCGATATCACGGCTAAAATCCCAGCTGGCTACCAGGGTAGAGGACTCCGGGTTCTCCGGGGGTGGGAATACTCCGGCATAGATACGAGGATTATCGATTTTGCCATTGAAGTAAGACCCTGGAGTCTGAGGGGTATCCAGATCATGAGCGCTGGAAGCCATCAGCAAAGGGGCAGGCCCGCTGCAGCGCATGGGAGACTTTACCTTGGCACGGACGGTCATTTCCTTGTCTTGGATCGGCCATTGCGACAAAAGCTTGTACTGCACAGTGGCCTCGCGGTGCCGAGCGTCATAACTCGCAGTGACAAAGTACCAGTGTCTTGCGAGGAGTGGCACGCCCACGCGGATCTTTTCGATCTCTGTACCATTGCCGAGCCAAAGCGCCAGGGAACCGTCTTCATCGATCATGAGTCCGTAGCCCTGTGTGCGGGAGAACCGGGTTATCAGTCCCTGAATTCCACTGTCGGGAGTGGTGGGATAGATCCAGGCCTCCAAGGTAAACCCATCCGATAGCGTCAATGTGTCGTTGTGTGGTACCTCTACGTAGGAACCGGTTTGAATCGCTTGTTCATGACCCGGGTATTCACCGGCGAAAGTGCTCTCGAGTGGTTCAGTCTTGAATCCCGGCCCGGCGGGATTCCTGTCGGTGTGTCGTAGGCGCACGAGCGCGGCTTCATAGGATGCTGCTTGACTGCTCACCATAAAACGAATCGTCTGACCGGGTCTGACAGTGAGGAGATCGCTGTAACCGACGATATTCATTGCGATGCTATTTAATCTTGAGCGGGCGAATAAACTCGAACGCCTGACTACTCTACCTCGGGGCCAGGCATATAGACCCTAACACCAACTGACTGGTGCTGGGGAATTGAATAGCTGTGCTATTTCAGTTCAAGCGGGATCTGGCATTACGAAACTCGGATGCAAGCCTTCGTGGACGNGTCGNCCGTCGTCAGGAGTTTCGGCACCCGCGGATGGGTCAAAGAAAGCATGGTAGGTCGCTGGTATGCTTGCTGGATCATATCCCATCAGATTGGGGACGATTATGCGAATTCGTCGGTTTTTATCATCAAGCAGGATGGGTGTGCCACAACTGGAGCAGGTACACAATTCCAACGGCCCGTCCGGATTGTCTTCGTTGAACGGCTGACGATTCAGGCTGCCTTCGTCGTCAACCTTAAGGTCTGTGTAGTTAAACAACGCGACATGAGTCGTGTCCTGCCCCGTAACGCGTTTACAGACAGAGCAGTGACAGGTGTGGCAGTCAATGGGCCCGTTATCTGAATGAGTATGAATATGGTCACATCCTCCGGCATGTTTATGGGGCATGGTGTCTTAACTCTTTTCGTTGATGTGAATGGTGGTTGATTAAACCAAAGGCGGGGCGTTTTAGAATCCCGTTGATTATACCGACAAGTATTGAGACGTCTGCGGGGCTTTGCCCCTCGAAGATTCCAATCAGTCGCTAGTTCGAATCGGTTGACCGATCAGACTGGAGCGGGATCGAACAGGTCGCTGATCAGATTCTGCCGGGGATGGTCACCCCATCTGTCGGTCGGATACTGCAATACAAATTCACCATTGGTTTAAGGCACCTGGTGCTTCTGACCCTTCAAGTCTGTTTATTGTGCCGATGGCACACCAGCCGCTTTTGCTTCGGCAACCAGGTAGTCTCTGCCGCGAATCATGTCGTCTAATGTTCCGAATCCATTGGTATAGTGGCCTTTATATCCCATGCCTTCCAGACGCGAGAATAAAGACCGGAAGTCGATGCTGCCTTCGCCGGGGAGCATGTGATGTTCTTTGTCTCCTAGATTGTCGGCAACCCGAACTTCGCGCATTCGGTCGATCCCAAAGGCATCCAGAAATCCATCAATCCCNTCCGGTACAAGCGTTGCGTGATTNATGGTGAAGGTCCAATGCAGNTTGGGTGACTTCAGGTTTTCGAAATAAAANGNNCANTCCTCCAGGGTATAACCAAGGTAATTCACTTCCGCATCTTTCGGTTCGCGGTTCATGTTCTCCAACAATAAATGAACACCTTTATCTTCGGCATAGGCTGAAGCGCGTTGTAACCGTTCGAGACTTGCTTGCTTGCGTTGCTCATAGTCGGCAGTGAAATGGAATCCGCCGTGAACGACGATCCATTCGGCGTCAAGGCGAGTCGCCATGTCAATGTAGGCCCGAAGGTACTCGTCGGCGGCCTGGCGAAAGAAATTGCTGTATTCGGCCATGTTAACCCCGGAGAGAGTGTGCAGTCCGAGATGAATGTTGTTGTTTTGGCAGAGTTCCTTCACGGATTCGCAGCGCGTCTCGTCAAACGTCTCGATGGCATTTGCGCCGCTATCAAGTTGAATGTCGATAAAAAAAACTTCGTTAACGGCGGCCCATGCCAGGCCGTCTTCCAGTTTGGCTCTCCGACCGACATCGACACCGATGCGTTTTTCAAGATTGGATTGCATGCTCAAACTTCCATAAAGTTAATCTAGGTGTTCAGGTGATCTTCAGTATCAGTCTGGCAGACGATGTCTTGCANCTTGGATCAANGGCCCGCTTTTCATATATCTGGTTACCATGTTAGTCTCGGTCTGCTGTTTGCCAGTCTATAACTTTGTTCAAATGAGAAATCTTGGAGGAGCTATTATGAGTCTAAAGTTTATGCGAAAGAGTTTCGCGATTATAACCGCCATGACTGCCGGTCTTGGCTTGGTGGCGCTGACAAGCGTTGCTGCAAAGGCGGACGACAAACCCGCCATTGAAGTTATCACCCATGCCGGAGCCGGTGGTGGTACCGATGTTAACTCGCGGATGATGATGCTGCGAAGTCGCCGGACACTTAAGCAAGACATGGTCGTGGTCAACAAACGGGGCGGTGGCGGAGCCTTGGCNATGAACTACTTTATGACCCGACCGGCCGATGGCAACACGATAATGACCTTCACGGTGGGTCACGCGATCACCATGGGCAAGGGCAAAACCAAGCTCAAGGTNGAGGACATGGCTCCGCTTGCGCGTGGCACCAATGATCCACAGATCCTGATGGTCAATTGCAAGACCAGTGCCTACAAGACGCCCGAGGATTTCGTAGCGGGAATGAAGAACGGNGATAAGNTGAAGTTTGGCGGTACCCAGACCGGGACGATCGATCACATCACAGTGTTCCTTTGGGCTAAACGTCTTGGCGTGCCGATGCCGACCTACATTCCGTTCAAAGGCGGCGGGGAACTGGCGACCCAGTTGGTTGCAGGCTCGGTCGACGTCGGAACGCTTAACCTTTCTGAGGCTGCGGCTCCGGTTGAGGCTGGCGACATCTGTCCGCTGGTAATTCTGGCCGAATCCGGCATGGCGCCCATTCCGAAGGCAAAGACCGCGAAATCGATGGGCATCGATCTGGTGCTCTCGACCACCCGTGGCTTCGTGACTCACGCTGGTGTCGATCAGGCACGGCGCGATGAACTCGAAAAAGGCATGATGAAGGCGATGAAGCATTCGATGTATCAGGCTTATCTGAAGAACTCCGGTCTCGATGAGACCTCACCACAGGCTTCTGGCCCATGGGGCGAGCAGATCAAGTCTATGGTCGGGGAGTTTGGCCCGGCGCTCGAGGAAATGGGGCTTAAGTAAGCTTCACTGCAACGCAAGGATGACGGTGCTTCCTTCAGGGAGCACCGTTCTTTGCCTGTCATGCGGTTTCTAATTATCCCCGGGATCATTGCGGCTTTTTCAGTCGCAGTGATTTATGCTGCCCTCCAACTTGACCTGTCGCCCCCGATGATCGTCGGGGATAGCCTGCAGCCGCGTGTTTTCCCGATTCTCCTGATGGTGATCAACCTGATACTGGCAGCGCTTCTTGCCTCTGGGTACTGGAAAGACCCGCCCGGAAAAATCCATTGGGAAGGACTCCAGACCTGGGGTTCGATTGCCCTGTTCGTGATCTTTTTCCCCATTACAGTCTATGTCGACATGATGATAGGGATTGCAGTCGTGATGTTTGCTATGTGCCTGTTGTGGGGCGAGCGGCGCATACTGGTCGCAGGGATGTTAGCGCTCGCCACACCGGTCGCCATCTTTTTTTTGTTTGACATGGTTTTGAGGGTTCGTTTTCCACGCGGCTTATTCACCAACTGGTATTACGGTTAAGCGGCGCCTCCATGGTCGAAGCCCTACAGGCGATGGGATCGGTTGTTCTGGATCCGTACCTCATTGTTTTGATTCTGATGACCACGGTCATGGGTGTGGTTATCGGTGTGCTACCTGGTCTCGGCGCCACCACCGGTGCCGCTCTGCTGCTGCCGTTTACGCTGACCATGGAGCCCGTTCATGCGATTGCCGTGTTGGCGACGATTTACGTGTCGGCCACCTTCGCCGGCTCCATCACAGCGATATTGATCAATACGCCCGGGACCTCCGCTGCCGCTGCGACGACTTTCGACGGCTATCCGCTCGCGCAGCGAGGTGAGGCGGGCCGAGCGCTAGGGATCGCCGTGGTATCGAGCACAATCGGCGGTGTGTTCTCGATAATCGTTCTCTGTATCGCGGCTCCAATGCTGGCGCGGGTCGCTTATGAGTTTCGGCCACCGGAATATTTTGCTTTAGCTCTATTCGGTCTTTCGATGCTTGCCTCGATCAGTGCCGGTGGCACCGTGAGAAACTTAATTGGNGGTGTTTTCGGGGTGTGGCTGGCGACGATCGGAGCCGAACCCACCACCGGCATCGAGCGGTTCATGTTCGGTAATTACGAACTTTATGAAGGGTTGTCCTTCGTGCCGGTCTTCATCGGGTTGTTCGCGATGTCGGAATTGCTGGTCCAGTCGAATCAAATCAATCGGATCGTCGACAAGATCGGCATGAAGGCGGTCAAATTACCCTCGCGAGAGGACTACAAGCGGATCTGGAAGACCGTGCTCCGCTCCTGCGGGATCGGTACATTCATCGGCATTCTTCCGGCCGAAGGGGCAACCGTGGCCTCGATGATCGGCTATGCGGAGGCGCGCAGGTGGTCAAAGAACAAGGAAGAGTTCGGGAAAGGTGCGATCGAAGGAATCGCTGGCGCTGAGGCGGCGAACAACGCTGCGACGGGAGGTGCTATGGTGCCGACGATGGTGCTCGGTATCCCCGGGAGCGGGACGACGGCGGTCATCCTGGTCGGTCTGATGGTACATGGCCTTCGCCCTGGNCCTTACCTGTTTACTGAACAGGTCGACAAGGTCTACCAGATATTCGGAGCGATGCTGCTTGCCAACCTGATGTTTATGGCCATGGGGCTCTATGCATCAAAGTTGTTTGCACGTATTTCCCTGGTTCCCCTGCAGATGCTCTGGCCGACTGTTTTTGCACTCGCCGTAATCGGAGCCTATGCGCTCAGTTCCTCACTGCTCGACGTTTGGATTGCGTTGATATTCGGGGTCATCGGTTTCCTGGCACGGCGTCATGGCTTCGCAGTTGCGCCGATTGCCGTTGGGCTGATCCTTGGGGAGATGGTCGAGACCAACTTTCAGAACTCACTGAAGATGTTCGAGGGCGACTGGTGGCAGATTCTGACCCAGCCGCTGGCGGCACTGTTCCTCGTGCTCGCGTTCCTCGGACTGTTCAGCACCGCCATCGCGAATTGGTTTTCCAAGCGTCGATCGTAACTGGTCCCGGTAGAACCCCGCATTGATACGATACTGAGGAGTTGGCTCCGGGAATACGCTCCTCAAGGTTGTTGCCCGCTCCATAGACCGGTGTGCCCAACGGCGAAGCTTTCGATTTGTAGGGTATCCGCCTTTATAAAGGAGAGGGAACCGACAAATCGACGCCCTTATCTACCCGTCCAGCGGGGTGCCCGTTTCTCCAGGAAGGCGCGGCGGGCTTCCCGGCTGTCTTCGCTGTCGAATGCCGAGGCCAGAGCCTCGAGCGCCGCCTCGGGAACCGCGGAGAAATCCATACTTTCCATCCGGTAAAGCGTTTCACGGGTTCGCCTGAGGGCGAGTGGCGACATGGCGGCGATTCTGGAGGCCAATCGCAACGTTTCTTTTTGCAGGTTCCGCGCGGGGACCACCCGCGTGATCAGACCCAGTCGCGCCGCTTCTTCGGCACCGATAGGATCACCGGTAAATATCAGCTCTGCAGCACGCATGCGGCCGATCAGCTTTTGCAGGAACCACACGTGCATACCGGGCGGGGCTGCAAGGTTCGGCACGCCCGGGTAGCCAAAACTGGCGTCGTCCGCGGCGATGATCATGTCGCAGGCGAAAGCCAGGGTGCAGGCCCCCTCGCGGGCGTACCCGTGTACAGCTGCAATGGCCGGTTTACCCAGCTCGCGCATCACCTCCAGGGTCTCAACGTAGAACAGGCGCANNAANTCTCGCATCTNNGCCGCACCAAAGGATGCCAGGTAGTTGAGGTCAACGCCGCCGGAGAGTCCTTTACCCTTACCCGACAGCACCACAACCCGGGCATCGGGATTCTTCGCCGCCATACGCAGGGCACAGTGCAGTTCCAGGGTGGATTCCCGGTCTATGAGATTGGCTGGTGGGCGATCCAGAACCAGATNGGCGATGTGATTCTCGACCCGGTAGTGAAGTGTGGAGAATCCCGAATCAGTCACCGGCCGGATTCTCCAGCGGGCTGTGCCGGTGCGCAGATTCCACCGTTATTCGCGAAGGTGCAGTGCAAAGATCCAGCAACATGTCCTCGATGCCCGGGCAGGGTGTTGCCCCTGCGGCAAGCAGTTGCTGGCTTACGTCTACCGGCAGATCATCGTGTGTGGGCGAATCCGAATCGGNAATTTGATTCAATTTGCCGCCAATATAGATCCGTGTGTTTTGCAGACCGGTCTTGAGTAGCTCTGTTTGCAGATTGTGCAGGTAGTCGAGTGCTATTCCATTGTAGGTGCTTATTGCAATGATGTCCGCTTGTTCAGTTTGGAAGCGAGCGACAAGGTCTTCGGGGTCGGTGCACACGCCACCGTCGACCGTCGAGATTCCGAGCCTGGTGAATACGTTCTCCAGCAAAAGCTTACCGTATTCATGGACGTCCGTCGTGGCGACACAGATTTTGAGATCCTGGTTACCGAGGTAGTACTTTTGCTCATCCGATAGAGCATCGATACAGGTACTCGCCTGCCGCTCGAGTTCAGAGATGGTGGATGCCAGGAAAACGGGTTTTCTGCCAGCGGGGTTGCCCGGGTCCGCTTTTCCAGGGCCGAAGTATCGCTCCAGGTAGCGGGCTCCCAGTCGCCGTATGGAAAGAAGCATTTCCAGTGGGTTTCTGATATCTATACCGCCCTTTTCAAAGCCGGCGAGTATATTGTCCTTGAATTGTTTCGCACCCGACACGATCTTTGCAGCAGCTTCGTCTACATGTTCGATGTCGATCAGTGAGGTGAATCCTCTCGCTCTTTCGATCGATCGATNAGCNAACAGATGAGCGTCCACAATNTCCTCGATGTCTGGAATACGCCGAGCTTCGGTTACCGGCACCGGATTGACGGCGTGTCCACTGGGTCTCAGCATCTGAGCCAGCGCATCGATCAACAGATAGCTTCCCAGACCGGCATAGTTTGGGGTGGCTTCACTGCCGTACAAGGTCGTGTTGCCGTATACCATCGTTCCTGGAGTCTTGCTGANTTCTGCCAGGGCGCGTTGAAATGCCAGCCTTGCCAGCGGTTCGGAGTAAGTGTGTCCGTAACAATGACTTGATCTNGCCCCGAGCAGTCCGTCCACGATGTGTTGTTCCAGCAGGACTGCCCCCAGTGCGCAGGCCAGATCCGTAAACAGTGCGGCGAAGCCGTCGTCCAGATTTGAGTGAATCAATACGGGAACCGGTTGAGCCGCACACAGGGCAATCGCCTTGATCGTTTCCGCGGTAGTGGCGACATCGTCATCCCAGCCGGGAAGGCGGAATGTGAAATATTGTCCGAGATTTCCGATGCTGGTCGCACCAGCAGACAGGGCCGCCGAGGTGTTGTCGAATGCGGCTGGCATGCCCATGACGAAGTCGCCAAAATGCGGTGCCACTGGCGCTTGAGCCGTGAGCTGCGCGTATGAATCGCAGGAGTCGAGGATGAGCCCGGTCCCGGTGGGCCGGGTTGGTCTTTCGTCCTGCGGGTAGCCCATGCTCCAATCAAGGCAGATGCCATAGCGATCGACCGTGCACCCTTGCAACTGCAAATGCTCGAAGATTTCCCGATAGGCCGTGCAGGTCTTCTGTATGCTGCGGTAGCCAATCTGGGCGTGTCGCATCACCCGGCCCTGCAGAATACTGTTTTCCTTGTATTCGAATTCGCTGGATACCCCGTAGTGTTCGAGGAAAGCGCACGATCCTACCGTCCAATACGCAGCTTTTTCGCGACCTTGTTGGATGAGCTCAGATACGTCCGGCAGGGCTTGGTCGCCTAGGACCTTTGAACGTAGATCGATCATAAGATAGGCTCGTCGAGCCTAGAGAAGTATAAACACCCTGTTTTCCCGATTCATCCAGAATCCAGGCTCCTGTTTACAGGCAAATGAGCTCGTCAGGCGATACCCGTCTAGCACCGGGGTCCAGCGATGCCGCCCGACAGCTGTTGGGTTACCATGGTATCGGTTCTGCTGCTGCATCAGGTTCTGCTGCTGCATCAGAAGTGGAAGACGANCTCCGCAAACAGGCGATCGTTGTCGCCGACAGTGCTGAACCCGAGTTTGTCGCCGTTCAGGTAATTGATCAGCCCACCGGTGGCGGTCAGCGAGTCGTTGAAGTCGTACGACGCCTGCAGCCGTTGCACCGCCCCGTTGCTGCCGTCCAGGTCGTGGGTTAAAGCAAGAAACGTCAGATCCAGCGTCTCGTTGAGGAACCTTCGGTTCAGGCGCAGGGCGCTCTGAAAGTCGGTGCGGCGGCCGTCCTCCGGTGCCTCACTCAGGCGCTCATCAAAATCGAGCAGCCGGCGGTTGACGGCCTCGAGAGAGATAGTGGTATCGGTCAGGCCCGAGAACTCAACACCGATAAGGATATCCAGGCGGTCGAATTGTTCGCCAGGAGCTCCGCCAAATTCAAATCCATCGGTGTAGGCGGTCTCAGTTTTCCAGAGCCAGTTACCGCTGGCCAGGTCGACGGCGAGCCCGAGCATCCGCAGGCGGGCGTGTTTACGAACCAGCGTGCCGCCGTCCAGCGCCACGTGGGATTGATCATCGAAGAAGTCAGCGGCGTAGAGTGCAAGGTCCCAGCCGTTGAAAACACCATCGAGTGCCAGACCGATCTCCTGATTGTCGAATGTGCGGGAAGGTTTTTGCTCGGGGGGTAGGGCGATGTTGAGAGCGAAGAAATCACTGCCCGGTACCGCCGTTTTGTTGTAGCGTGGCTCGTGCACGACCGTCGCGCTCAACGTCCAGGGACCGCGGTGGTGAGCAAGCTTACTCATCGTCACGGGCAGGCGCCGGTCTATCTCCTGAAAACAAACGGGAGCCGGACCGGAAAGTTCTAGAACTTAGGCGCCCGGAAACAAGCCAGCAAGATCCGGGTTATTCGTCTCCGAGGCATTCGGCAATTCAGCCTGCATGTCATACTGGATCAACGGTTTGGACATCTCATCCCGGCACTGTTTGGCGGCATCGACGCCCGCAAAAGGGCCTGTGGGCATCTCGTCGTTCACATCGGTGAATCCATACTGGACAGCGAGCTCTGCGGTCTGAACGACCTTTCCGTTAATTCTTGTCAGGTCCTGGCTCGTTGCTTTGTTGAGAAGCGCCGCGACTGCCCGCCCCGTAAACACAGGGGTCTCGCCNCCGGGGAAGGCTGCAATCTCAGTAACGGCACCCCCGGGATACAAGGTCACGGCATGCACACCGTAGGGATTCANTTCAGCAGCCATATCCGCGGTCAGGCGGTCGAGGCCTGCTTTCCCGACACCATAGCCAACGTCGAACAGGTATTTGACACCGCCGAAGCTTGAGATCTGCACAATCAGCCCGGCTTTGTTCTTAATCATCAGCGGGGCGACAAGAGCGCTCATCCCATAGGCGCTGCGAAGACCGATGTTTAAGGATGCATCAAACACAGAGAGGGGTCTTTCCCAGAAGGGCTTGCCAAAGTGTGGTTTGATGGCAGGCAATCCAGCGTACGCGCTGTTTACAAGAAGATCTACCTGACTCTCTTCCGCCTTGACTCTCTCAACAAAAGCCTGCACTGCCGCGTCGTCGCTTTGATCTACNACACAGGCATCTACGCTGCCGCCTTTGCTGCCGGCAGCAGCCTCTTCTGCGAGGGCCTTCAGCGCGTCTTCATTCCGTGCCGTCGCATACACCCTGCAGCCCTCGTCGCGGGCGAGTACCAGTGCTATGCCGCGTCCAAGACCGCGAGAGGCACCAGTGACAATGCATACCTTACCGTTTTTCATCTGACTACTCATGTGTGATTGTTTCCGTAGTTGTTCGCATCTTTAGACATCTTCTCATGTTTCGGCCTGATATTTATACACTGCCATAGATATTGAATAAGAGTCCGGGATACAGCGGTTGATAACTTGTGCAAAGACNATCTNCTTTGGTGCTGGCGAAAGTTGTCGAGTACGTCAGCGAGGTTTTCTACGGCTGACAAGGAGTTATTTGGGATACAGCCTTTTTGAGTGTACCGTAACGTCGTGATTTAATGGTCTGCCTGTGGANGTTCGAACTGCCGACGACCTGGTTCGAATCCACAGATCGTTTCGCCGAGTTCCCAGCAGAACTGTGCGGTTTTCTGGAAATATCTTTCCAATTGAAATCAGAGATTTGGGGAGACAAATCCCAGATAAGGCCAGATGTGGTCGTGAATTTGGGAACTTAATGNCAGCATATTTGTGGGCTTTCTCCTGTAGTACTGGCCAGTGGTAGATGGTTTAATTAAAGGCCTTATCAAAGCGGGATTGGAGCAGGAGGGCACATAGGTCCCTCAGNATCNGAATTTGTCATGAATGAATCGAAGCCGAGAAGAAAACTTGCCGCCATTCTTGCTGCAGATGTGGTCAATTTCAGCGCTCTGATGGGGGAAAACGAGGATCGGACCCTCAGGAATCTGAAGGCCTGCAGAGCTCTCACGGATGACTGTATCACGGCTAATCACGGGAGAATTTTCGGAAGCGCCGGTGATTCGATCATTGCCGAGTTTGCAAGCCCTGTTGACGCCGTCGTTGCTGCGGCCGAGTTTCAGAGGAGTCTAAGGCAGAGAAATGAGGGGGTTGCAGAAGAGGATCAGATGATGCTCAGGGTGGGTCTTAATCTTGGCGATGTCATCGTTGAAGGAGACAATCTCTACGGAGATGGCGTGAATGTCGCAGCAAGACTGGAGGCTTTAGCAGAGCCGGGCGGAATATCTCTTTCAGGAAAGTTCCACGAAGAGGTCTGCCGAAAGCTGGACATGAGTTTTGTATCGACGGGTGAGCAGGAGATGAAAAACATCCGAGATCCGGTCTCCACCTACAAGATAGAGNTCTCTGAGCTTTCTAANCTGAATTTGGATACGAGTTCAGACGATCTTTCAGGCGCCCAAGANGAGCCTGTTACGGTTGAGGATAATGAAAACAAATTACCTGCGATAGCGGTATTGCCTTTTACCAATATGAGCGGTGANCAGGAGCAGGAGTACTTTGCGGACGGCATCGTCGAAGACTTGATCACAGCATTGTCCCGATTTCCCTGGTTGTTCGTCATCTCACGCAATACAAGCTTTTCCTATAAAGGTGAAAATGTTCAGGCTAAACGCGTGGCCGAAGACCTTGGTGTCCGTTACATCGTTGAAGGAAGCCTGCGGATGTCGCCGTCACGACTTCGCGTTA
Organism: Pseudomonadota bacterium; assembly: GCA_002718155.1. Taxonomy (GTDB): domain Bacteria; phylum Pseudomonadota; class Gammaproteobacteria; order Arenicellales; family UBA868; genus UBA9619. The sequence goes on along the minus strand of PBDS01000010.1, from coordinate 1,229 downwards.
CCGTGCAGCTCATCGACGCCGTGAATGATCGGCACGTTTGGGCGGAGAACTACGATCGGCCAACCGGCGACCTGTTCGATNTGCAGGACGAGATCAGCCAGGCGATCACCGGGGTCCTGGTTCCGGCTCTGGGTATCGCAGAGCGCGAACGTTTCCAACGCGAGAACCACCCGAAGCTGGACTCCTGGACAGCTTACCAGAAAGGTCTAGCGCACTATTACCGTCCGTTCAGTCATGAAGACCATGCCGAATGCAGGAGGTTATTCGATCAATCGATTGAGCTAGATCCGAGTTTCTCCGATGCCCACGCCATGATTGCCATGATGGGGGCTTATTCGATTCGTTCGGGCCAGACGAGCTATACCGGGTCGCGCGAAGAAATCCTCAGCGAAGCCGAGCAGGCAGCCGAACGTGCGGTTCAGCTACAAGACGGCAATGCCCTTGCGCATCTGGCGCTGGCGCCGATTTTGCAGTTAAAAGGCCAGCTCGAAGCGGGAATTCTGGAGTGTGAAACGGCTATCAGACTGAATCCGAACCTGGCACTCGCGCATAACGAGTTGGGTTTTATTTTGTTTAACTTTGGCCGATTGGAAGAGAGCGTTGAAAGTTTTGACCGCGCTATCAGATTGAGTCCAAATGATCCTTCCAGATGGAATTTCTTCTTGATCATGGGCTTTGCCCTGACCTGCCTGGAGCAGTTTGAGCAGGCTGTTGAAAGTCTTCTCGAAGCATCCCGGCTGAGGTCGAGCGCGTTCTGGCCCTTTCTTGGTCTGGCCGCGGCATATTCCGGTCAAGGGGAGATGGAGAAGGCAAAAGCGGCTATCGATAAGACTCTGGAGCTCAAACCTGACTGGACGGTTGCCAAAATAATGAAGCCTGGGGGTGATTCACCGGAGCATATACAGAACTGGGCCAACTGGATTCAGCAGGCAGGCTTACCGGCAGAATAACACTGGTCCGGAAATTCAATCATGGCCAGCGGACCATGTTGTAAATACCGGACACCGTATTTTGCTTAGCGTGTCCCAACGCTGTGAAAATGACCTAAAAGCAGTGGAAAATGGTGGGCGCGGCTGGATTTGAACCAGCGACCCCTGCCGTGTGAAGACAGCGGCCCACTCTATAAATATAGTGTTTTCCCTATTTTTATAGGCCTTACGTTTGTGCATCGTTGTTTAATGTTGCTTATTTTTGATCGTTTTGCCCTACACCTTTGCCCTACACCAATC
>PBDS01000009.1 GCA_002718155.1 Pseudomonadota bacterium | reverse complement strand
TCCAAGGGGCGGCGGGTCGATGTCGATCAGCTGACTCGGGAAGAAATCCGGGACTGGCGACCGGGCGAGAACCTGCTTCTGTGCGGCAAGATCCTGACCGGCCGCGACGCCGCCCACAAGCGCATAGCTGACCTGATCGAACAAGGCCAGCCGTTGCCCGATGGCGTCGACTTCCGCAACCGGTTGATCTATTACGTCGGCCCGGTCGACCCGGTTGGTGACGAAGCGGTCGGTCCTGCCGGCCCCACCACCGCCACGCGGATGGATAAGTTCACAGACATGATGCTCGACAAGACTGGGCTGCTGGGCATGATCGGTAAAGCAGAACGCGGCCCCGTTGCAATTGAGGCGATCCGTGTCCACCGCTCGGTTTATCTGATTGCAGTGGGTGGCGCGGCCTATCTGGTTTCGAAGGCCATCCGCTCGGCCCGGCTGATTGCCTTCGAGGATCTGGGCATGGAAGCGATTTACGAGTTCGAAGTGCAGGACATGCCGGTAACTGTCGCGGTTGACAGTAGCGGCGAGTCCGTACACCAGAGTGGCCCAGCACACTGGCGCAGTCGAATCGCTGAATTCCCAGTATCAGTTGCCTGACGGGGCCACTGCCAAACTCTGGGTAGGAACTGTTCTTCCGCAGGATGTATCAGGATGACTTCTCAAACGTGTTGTCAGGGCGCTATATCGAGGCCCGGCAGACCACCGGGCCCCGACTCGACCCGTCGTGATCGCTTGAGCTTGAAACAATGCCTGCCGCTTATATTCTCACTGTTGTTAGCGATCCCAGGTCTGTCAGCAGATGCAGATGCGCCCAGGGGGGCGTTTAAGGGAGCGGTCGATACATCCCATCCGACCTGGTTCAAGGAAAGTTTTCTCGATTTCGAAGAAGATATCGCCGACGCTGCCGCCAACGGTCGGCGCTTAGTACTCTATTTTTTTCAGGACGGCTGTCCTTACTGCAATGCACTGGTGGAGCATAATTTCACACAGCCTGATATCACCAAGACCATGCGCGAGAAATTCGACCTGGTGGCGATCAACATATGGGGTGACCGCGAAGTGATCCAGGTCGGTGGGCAAGTATTCAGCGAGAAAGACCTGGCCGAGGCCCTCAAGATCCAATACACACCAACCCTGTTGTTTTTCAACGAGCAGCGGCGGGTCGTGCTACGGTTAAACGGCTACCAACCACCCGACACCTTCAGGACTGCCCTGGAGTTCGTCCACACACGAAAAGAGGCCACCGGAAGTTTCACCCATTATTTAGAGCAATTGGGCACCAAATCCTGGTCTCAAGATCTGATCAGCGAAAGCTTCTTTATCTCCCCGCCATATGATCTTCGCCCTGGTTCGAACAAGCCGCTGGCTGTTTTTTTCGAACAACCAGTCTGCCAGGCGTGCGAGGCATTTCACGCCAGAGTCCTGAATAACCCCACGGTCAGGCGTCTGATTACTCAGTATGATGTTGTTCAGCTTGGACTCTGGGCCAAAACGCCGGTGATCACGCCATCCGACGATCAAACCACCGCTCGGCAGTGGGCCGAAACACTGGCGATCGGCTTCACACCGACCGTTGTGTTGTTCGATGTCGAAGGCCGGGAGGTCATGCGGCTGGAAGCATCCTTCCGGACCTTTCACACGCAAGGCATCCTGCGTTATGTGCTGAGCGGCAGCTACCGGAAACAGCCCAGCTTTCAGCGCTACCTGTCTGCCCACGCAGATCACCTGCGCGAACAAGGGTACGACGTGGATATCTTCAGCTATGATTCCCCGATCTCTAGAAACGGTAAACTGGCTGATCCTGAGTAAGCCGACTGGACACAATTTGAGCGAACAGGTGGACCCTTTCCGTGCAGATCCCTGAAGAAATCAAACAGGACTTTTCCCGCGAACCACTGGAACGGCGTAACCTGCATGCCGATCCACTGGTACAGTTTGAGACGTGGTTTGGTGAAGCCTGTGACGAAGGAATCCCCGCGCCCAACGCCATGACATTGGCCACGGTCTGTTCAGACGCATCACCGACCGCGCGGACGGTCCTGCTCAAAATCTATGATCGGAACGGCTTCGTCTTCTTTACCAATTACGGCAGCCGCAAGGCCAGTCAGATCAAAGTCAACCCGGAAGTCGCTCTCTTGTTTCCCTGGTTCAGCATGGGCCGGCAGGTCTCGGTCACCGGCTCGGCCAGCCGTATTTCGAGCAGCGCCTCGCTCAAGTACTTCCTCTCCAGGAGCCGGGGAAGTCAGCTGGGCGCATGGACCTCCGAGCAAAGCTCTGTTATCTCATCGCGCGACATTCTCGAGACGACACTGGCCCAGATGAAAAGGAAATTCACCGAAGGAGAGATCCCACTGCCCTCGTTCTGGGGTGGTTACCGAGTCCAGCCGAAAACCATTGAGTTCTGGCAGAGTCGGCCTAACCGTTTGCACGATCGGTTCCAATACACTCGCCAGTCCGACAACAGCTGGACCATCGATCGTCTCGCGCCCTGAAGATTCAGGCCTTAGCTGAATTCAAGCTGATCGTTGTCGGGCAAGACTGAATCCTCTGCCTCGCGGTCAATTCCCATGCATTCCGCCGACAGCCTGACGGGGAACCGCTGCCGGATCTGATCGTCCAGTACCACCGGTATGTGCTCTGGTCGCGGTGCGGCAAGTAACTGGGCGACACGGACCCGGGCATTTTCCAGCAGGTCCGGTTTTCCCGCCTCGTTCCATTCCTTCGGACTGTTTCGGTCTCCTAGATCAGGATAAACATAGTCACGCTGCATCAGTGCCATGGTCTGGGGGTGACCGAGAAAGTGACTGGGGCCCTCTATGCACACGTCGCGCATGGCTTGAAGTGACAAGGAGTCTTCGGTGACCTCAATACCACGAATCGTCCGGTTGATCGCCCCGAGCATGTCGTTGTCAATCACGTAGCTTTCCAGACAGCAGCCGAGAAGGCTGGCGTGCATGCCGGCAGATTCATAGACCAAGTTGGCACCACTGTGCCCGGCGAGCGCGTTGGTATAGGCTTTCTCGTAACCTGACTGCGCATCGGGCAGTTTGGCGTCCGCCATGCCGGCAGCAATTCCTGTCGGCAGATCATAGTAACGCCCCATCTGCCCACAGGCTGCCATGAGTACGGCCTGTTCACCGCCGCCGCCGCTCATGGCGCCGGTCCGAAGATCAGAGACGAACGGCCAAGTACCGAATATGGCCGGATGACCGGGCTTTAGCAGATTCACATACACCAGGCCCGCGAGCACCTCGGCCGTTTCCTGCACCACTGATCCTGCCAGAGCCGCCGGACTGGTCGCCCCTGCCTGCCCTGCCGCCAATAACAAAACCGGCATCCCCCGGCGGACGCAGGTCTCCAGCACCCTGCAGGCATCCTCGGCAAAGCGCAGCGGTGGAACAACGTGGCAAACGGAACAACTGACGAACGGGCGCTCACGCCACTTTTTCTTTCCGCCGGCGACGATCTCGAGCATGTCGATCGCTTCATCGGCATGCTCGGGCGCGACAAAACTGGTCCCGACATGTTTGCTTGTACCGACGATGGATACATAACAGGTATTGAAGTCCATTTCGCGTGGATCTTCGACGTCACGAGCGACCATCGGGCGCTGAAAGAAGTGTATGTGCTCCATCGCATCGACAATGCGGGCTGCATCGTAGAGATCCTTAAGGGTGGAGTCCCGGTACTCCCTTTTGAGCGGGTCAACGATGTGGACCGCTGCGCCGGCCGTACCAAAATAGGCGCGATTACCACTGAGTTGCATGTCGTACCGCGGGTCCTGACCCATCAGAACGATGTCACGTGCGGCAGAAGCAATCGTATCTTCAACAAGTGCCTTTGGAAACAGCAGGCGCCCGTCTTCGGTCAACGACCCGCCTGCCCCGGTGATCAGTTCCCGACAGGAAGAAATGGCATTGGCGATCCCGATCTGCTCAAGGGCTTCAAGGGCCGCCCGGTGGATGCGCTCGACTTCAGCATTGGTGAGCGGCTGGTACCGGCCACTGGACTGTCCCGGCTTTACTGCTCGCTCCTCTTGGGGAATAGGCTCGGCGCGCAATGCCCGCCGTGCCACCCGACCCCCCATGCGGCCAAGCCCGGAAGATGTGCGATCGGTGCCTGCCATTGCCTTGATCAGTAGCGCGGAAACCCGGTCAGTAAGATGACCCGGCGGCCTTGTGCTCCGCTTTCTTCAAAGTCGCCATGAGACTGTTCCCCCTGGGCATGACTCGGTCGATCACTTTGAGCTTGGTGCTACCCTGATTTGTAGAGTCTTCCAACCGACCCTCACTCAGAAGCAACACACTGTGCCCGATCTCTGCCGCCAGCGCCACCGTCGCGCAATTGTAATCCTGTCGTTCACCGAAAGGAACAGACAGAACATCTGTGACTGTCAGGCCGTTCTGCGAACGCAGAAATCCAAGGTTATCTTCGATCTGATGGGCCTGCTCTTCCGCTGACAACGAAGCCAGCACATAATGGCTGACCGTGTGACTGCCGAAACACAGCAGCGGGTGATGCCCGACTAATTCCCCTTGCGAGACATAGGCCTGTTTCAGATCCGGTTGGATATCGTGATCGGTGAAGAATCGATCTAGCGCGGTTTCCACCTGGCGAGAGTTGTTGCGGAAGTCCTTGGTGTAACGGTAGAAGCCCTGCCCGCTAGCTCGGACAAGACCCTGACCATGTTCTTGCTCAAACGCCTGAACCAGATCACGGTTGATCAGAAACCGTACCTTGTCCCGCCAGAAAACCCCGCCGCTGACGAAGGCCCGGTTAACGAACAAAGCGGCCGGAACATCCAGCGCTTCGAAGACCGGCAGGCCTTCCTCAATCACACAACGGTAGCCATCATCTGAAGTGACAGTTGCCAGTCCGACCCGGTCTGCAGACAGGCAATACTCATCAATGGTGACGAAACGAAAGAATCGACCAATGGCCTCGAGTTGTTGGTACAACGCCTCGGGGCTGACGTTGTGAAGCCCCTGTTCCAGATCTGAAGGCACACGGCCAAAGAGACCGTGATACAGCAGTACAAGACCTGTGCGACGCGACAGGTCTTGCAGATAAGCCCGTTCCTTCTCCAGATCCAACTTCACGATCAACCACTCAGTCAGACGGCCGCCGGACTGGGTACCAAGCACAGCGTGATTCCCGGATCTGACCCGCGATATTCCTCAACATGTGATCAATCTCGTATCGTGCCGGCTCAGCCGCACTGGCCCGTCCTCGTCTATGCGGATGGTCTGTCCCAGCGTCATGGCTGTACCCTCAAGACTGTTCATCAGGATCATGTGGAGGAAAAGCACCATGCCCGGAACGATCGGTTCCGGGTTGCCTTTGTAAAACATCGGGTAATCCATCCAGGTTGGCGTGAACGTCGCACCCAGACTGTAACCGCAGGCGTTAAGACGGTGTTCCAGCATACCGCTGTTATCCATAACGCGGGCATGTGCGTCAAACACCTCACCCATGGCACACCCCGGTCGGATCTGTTCCAGACAGGCCTCCATCGCATCGGCGCAGGCCCTGTGCATATGCAGCTGCAGACGGGTCGGTTCACCGATGACCAGCGTGCGCATCAGACAGGCATGGTAACGGCGATAGACACCGGCAAACTCCAGGGTCAGCTGATCGATCGCATCGAGCACTCGGCGCCCNCTGTGATAACGGCACAGTAGGGCATCCTCGCCCGAACCGATGATGAACTCATTGCCGGGATAATCACCGCCACCACTGAAGACCGCGCTCTGCATGGCGGCGAGAATATCCCCTTCATCAGCGCCAGCAGCCGTTACAGCGATAGCAGCGTCCAGGGCATCGTCCGCCAGCACTGCTGCTCGTTCAACATAGCTGAGTTCGGCTGGGCTCTTTACCATCCGCATTCTGGAAGTCACATCCGAGANATCGGACAGTTCAAAGAGCCCGCCCAGTGTCCGGCGCACTTCGTTCCAGTTGTGGGCAGTAAGGCCGACCGCATCGAGCTCTATCCCCAACTGTGAGCCGTGCCAACCTAGATCATGGAGNAGGTCCTTGAGCTGTAGAGCCGGAGACGCGCTGACGTCGTCTACCCAGATTCGGATGTCNTCGACAATGGAGGTGNGCTGTGCCTGGCGCAGATCCGGTGCCCGGGTGAGCAATGCCAGACGTCCGTCCACACCTAGAACCATGCACTGGAAAAAGCAGTAACCAAAAGACTCGTAGCCGGTGAGGTAGTACATGCTCTCCTGGCGGAAGAGCAGCACACCCTTCAATCCCAGCTTTTCGAGGTCACTGCAAAACCGGTCACGGCGTTGCTGTAATTCACTGGCGGTAAAATGGATGGCCATGATCGAGTATCCCCGGGACAACACAAAGACAGCCTTTGTTACAGCGACGCTAAAATTACCACAGCCACAGAGCCTAGAGAACAAGACGTGGACCATAACACAGGAGATTTTCATATCGGTAGCGAAGAGATTGCCACCTCCATCAGGTTCCAAGATCTGGTGGATGCACTGGCCGGCATGCACCGCGAAGCACCCGCGATCCTCAAAGACATGCTGCTGGAACAACCCGGTCGAGAGGGCCTGGATCACTTGTTGGTTCGCGCCCGCCTGGCAGGCCGGTGAGACTCTCGGTGTCAAGATGGCTTCAATCTTCCCTGGCAATCGAGAACTCGGCCTGCCTGCGGTTCATGGTGCCTACATCCTGCTGGATGGACTCAGTGGAATACCATTACTGTCGATCGACGGTAACGCACTGACCTACCTCAAGACCGCGGCCGACTCGGCTCTTGGGAGCAGAATACTGGCACGTGAAGACTGTCACACCCTGCTGATGGTCGGGGCCGGTGCCATGGCTCCCCACCTGATCGAGGCCCATTTGACGACATCCTGGCCGATCACTACGAGTTGTGCACGGGTTCTCCNGGTAGAACCGATGACAGACCAGATCACGGTATTCAAAAACGGTGGTGGTGGCCACCTGGACCTGATGACCGCGCGTTACATCCGCAAGACCTGCCGCGGGCAGGAAACCGGCTCATCCACACCACCCGATTAAACGCCCCTGGCTCTTATCACGACTGCCTTCCGAGATAATACCAACACCCTGGTCGCTGACGACGCTCTGCATCGGGGAGCGCTCAGCGGTCGTTTTGTGGTTTTTCCTTAGCTGTTGCCGATGACGGAATTCTGAATCTTATCGAGCCTTTAAGCGTCTCGGGGGTTTCTTCCAGGAGCAGGGCGTACGCCTCCTTGGCTCTTTCACAACCCCCTGTTCCCTTGATAAAACGGTTCGTCAGGCCTTCAATCACGAAAAAGACACCGCCACTGCCAATACCAAAAGCCAGCGTCTTGAACAGTCCCCGCTCGTCTACCTCGGTTAGGGGGTGTCTCAGAGTGCCGCCCAGTCGCAATGGGTTAAAAACAGAAGCCGCCGAGACCCCTATACCTTTGCGTGGGTGCGGCATGAGTGCAAGCAGTACGACCTCGTCCCTGAACCGAACACCACCCCGGACCTCATGCCATACTTCCGGCGTCTGTATCACAATCGAACCCCGAGAAATCGCGACACCGTCGATGATCCGAAATCCAACGCTGCCACACTGTAATTCCTGAAACTCTCTCTTTTTCTTCAATGGATTCATCGCCTGAAGAAGTTCCCTGAACAGCGAGCCGGTTAATATCTTAAGACCAGTGACCGGGATCCGCCCCTCAGTAATTCCGAGAAAGGCATGACCATTGGCTCCCGACAGGATCCGGTGCAGTGAAGGCCCACCGCCCGCAAGCTCGATATCCATGTCGATCCTGGCCTTCAGGTTCAAACTCTGATCCCTCAATCCCGGCAATTGATCGACCTGGAGTCCGTCAATCTTCAGATCCAGGAGCGACTCAAATTCTTCGGACCGCCCGTCTAACTCAAGCTTCAGGTTGAAATCACCCGCTGCCACTCGCCCGGACCGAGTCTCCACCTGTAACTGGTCTTGATCGACCAGCAGATGGACCTGCACATCCTCAATCGACAGGTATGGGATGATGAGATTCTCCGCAGCGTAGTCGATCGTGATGTCGGCCTGCCTGATCCACTCCAGTGGCAGTGGCGAATCCGAAAAGATAAGAGTTCCGGGTTCCGTATCCGCTTTTGCCTGCTGTGACGACTTCTGGCTGTCCGGAGTTTCTGCCGATTCTGTCAGGAGAGTCAGGTCAAAATGATCGGATTGGAGCTCGCCCCTGATACGGATAGGATGTTGTGGCCCGGCTCCTGGCTGGTAGATCAGCGAACCACGAAGGTCGCTTGGTTTACCTGATTGCGGTGGATCACTGTCGTTTACTTTGAGCGAGATATTCTGCAACTGAAGTTGATCAGCGCCGGGGGTCACGTGGGCTGAAAACTCCACCGGTCCGACGTCAGGAAAATTTCCGGGCAGCAGGCTCGATAGGTTGGCGAGCGAGTCGGTTTTCAGCTTCGCCCGAAACGGGAATCCTATCTTCACAGGCCAGGGAACCTCAGCCTTGGCCTCGGCGTGCAGGTCACTCGTGTCCAATTTAAGGTCAACGACAAGTGGCCAGTCGGGCCCGTTGTTCCGGGATACGCTCGCTTTGGCAGCCAACGATATGTCGCTCGACAGTTCTTTTCCCAGCAACCTGCCTAACTCGGAGACGGATTCCGCGTTAACGTTGATAACCGCATCTAACGCCGCGTCCGGCCTCAAGGCTGATACTTTTCCGTTCAATCTGGCGTCGACCTGACCCGATTTGGCTGACCCCAGAAAAACGAACGGCAATGACCCATCCTCTGACCCGACGAGACTCAGTTCAAACTCGGTTGGCAAAGGAGCTTGCGAATCTTCGTGCAACCATGGCGCTAACCTGGAGAGGTCATCGACAGTCACAGACAAAGTTGCACTGGTCAGGATGGGAGATCTCGGGTTGTGCATATTGCCGGAGAACGTACCCTGCAAGCCATCACCCGACAGAGCCCCCGTGATGGTCTCAACCATCAGTCGACCCTCTGAACGGTGAACTTTGGTACTGGCACTTATCTTCAAACCACTGGGGGGCCCAGAATCCAGATCCAGATCCAGATCCAGTTTTTGTGCAATTGCCACCACATCATCCACCTCGGCACTGACCGATAGTTCAAACTCCGGATCGCGATCAGCCCTGGTCACGGTCCCGTCAGCAGTCAAGGAGAATTCAGGGCCCTCGGCTGTCAATTTCAGATCCTCGACTGAGAATGTGCCAGAAGATCTGACCAGAACCCCGCGGCCTCTGGCCACACCAGCGAGTGGAACACGTTGTCCGAACAGCGCCAGTAGCGCTTCGGTATCTGTTGTTGTGGCATTGAACTTTAGTCGAGTCGTGGAGATCGCCTGTCCGAGCGCCGTCACCTCTCCCGAAGCATCAAGTGAGATCAGATCGCCGGTCAAACCGATTGAATGGGCAACAAGGTGAATACTCCCTGCTTTCCCCGACAGAACACCACGAGCCGCGGCCTGACCATCGATTGGAAACCGGAAACCGAGTCGCTCAGCAAGCGCCTGGACCTGCCCGGATTCAACGTCGAATGCAAGATCGAGCTCCGGACCAACCATCCCCAGGTGGGTGATCTTGCCCGTTGCGCTGGCCTTAAGCACCTCGCTGTCGATCTTTACAGACAGATCTTCAACGCGAAATTCTCCGCGCTTACCGGACAACACGCCTTGTGCTTCTGCTGATAGCTCATCAAATGGTATGACATAACCCAGACTTTCGGCGATGGGCCGAATGTTGTCCGATGCCGCGTTGAATCGCAGATCGAACACCGGCCCGCCTTTTCCCAGTTGCGTCACCTGGCCGGAAGTTTTCAACGAGGCATGCTCACCCTTGAACTCCAGCGACAACGCTTCAAGGCCGTAGCTGCCGCGTACACCGGCCAGCTTACCGTGGGCGGTCGCCGAACCTTCGACCGGCAGCTTGAGTCCAAGCTTCTGCAACAGCGCTCCAAGTGCGCCAATCTCCGCGACAAACTGCAGATCTAGTTGCGGGCCACCTCGAGGGCCCAACGAAGAGATGCGACCGGTTGAAGTCAGTACCAGATCATCACGACTCGCCGCCAGTTCAACCTGCTCGACCCGAAAATCCCCGGCACTTCCCACAAGCTCGCCGCTGGCCGAAGCACTGGCATCGATAGGCAGTTCTGGTCCAAACAGAGCCACCAGCTCCCGGATACTCGGGGCATCAGCCTGAAAACGAATCTTGGCCATCGAGCCGCCCTTTTTTAGGTCCACCGGATCAAGCTCCAGCACACCTTCAGCCGTCACGCTTGTCTGGGGTGCCCGCAGAGCCGCTTGCAGTCGCTCGATTCTGAGGCTCTGCCCGGGCCAGCCAACCAGATGTCCGGTTGCGTGGGCCTGGCCGGCAAGCAGCGCATCGATTGACTGCGCAAGGTCGGGGAGAAACAACCCCACAGACTTTCCGAGATGTGTGCTGGATAACTGAATATCAAGATCAAGTGACCGGTCGCTAAAGAGGTTGTCGACCGAGCCCCGCACCATGGCGCTCGTAGTCCCTGCCTTGAGCCTGATGTCGACCGGTTTCAGTGCGCCGGCGGCGAGTTGCTCAGCTGACCCCAGCGTCCCGTTCAACTCCACAGGCGTACCACTGAGCTCGCCAAGCAGCCGGAAGTGACCGCCACTGCCATTAACCGGCAACAGGTACTCCAGATCTGCGACTCTTAGCCGCTGGTGATATTTTTTGTTGGGGGGCCGGAAATTCAGCTCGGCCCGCGTCACAGAGATTTTCTGGGCAATCACCTTGAATCGGCCAGGCTTTCGGGGTGCCTCTGCTGAATTAAAACGCCAGTTGGAATGGCCAGCCGCGTCTTTTTCCAGGTGCAGGACCGGCCGATCGACCTGGATCTCCCGGATCACCACAAGGCCCGACACCAGTGGCGCCATGTCCAGCACAATGCTGGCCTGGCCCACGCTCAGGAACCCGGCCTGGTAGTCCCCTTCAGGATTTCCGATTCGCAGGCCGGCAACATCCAGCCTGACCTCGGGGAATAACTGGATCGCAAATCTTTCCTCGATAAGTACAGAGCGATGGAGAACAGAAGCAACCCAACCTGCGACGACGTCACGATGGCGGTTCCAGTCGACCCACTGGACGGCCAGTACAGTACCCAGCAGGACCAGAAACAGGCAGGCTACTGTCCAGGAAATAACTTTAAGAAGCCGCCGCAAAAAAGGTGTTCCGTGTGTATGATTCGCTTATCAGAAATTCGATGCACAACCCTAACACAAAGCAATCCAGCGCGGCATTGAAGGCACTCCATTATCAGGGACTTCGACCAGACCAATGACCAGGACCAACGCGACTCCCAGCCTTACAATGCGTAAGCTCGAAAAACGTCTCAGGCGTAATACCGGCCGGGCCATCCAGGACTACAACATGATCGAGCAGGGCGATCACGTGATGGTCTGCGTTTCAGGGGGCAAGGATTCATTTACCCTACTTGACGTTCTTGTGCGTCTGCAGAGAAAAGCTCCGATCGATTTCTCTCTGACAGCTGTCAACCTCGACCAAAACCAACCGGGGTTTCCAACCGCTGATCTTGAGCGCTATCTTTGCGGAACCGGTATCGATTTCCGGATCATTGACCAGGACACGTACAGTGTCGTCAAGCGGGTGATACCGGCAGGCAAGACGATGTGTGGGCTGTGTTCAAGGCTGCGCCGAGGCATCCTGTACAGTTTTGCCCGTAAAGCAGGGATGACCAAGATCGCACTGGGCCACCATCGGGATGATATTGTCGAGACGCTTTTCCTGAACATGTTTTACGGCGGCCGGCTCAAATCGATGCCACCTAAACTACTCAGTGACGATGGTGACAATGTCGTGATCCGCCCGCTGGCTTACTGCAGTGAAAAAGATATCGCCCGGTATGCCAGCCTGCAGGGTTTCCCGATCATTCCGTGTCATCTGTGCGGATCCCAGGATGATCTGCAGCGCCAGGCGGTCAAGCGGATGCTGGCAGAGTGGGAACAGCAATACCCCGGCCGGATCGCAAACATCTTTCGCAGCATCACCAGTATTGCTCCAAGCCAACTTGCTGACCCCGCACTGTTTGACTTCAGTGCTCTGGGAGCCAACTATTCACCTGTGGCCTGGCTGCCGGAAGGTGGAGCCATGCCGGAAAGCCTAGCTGAACCGATTGACCACAAGAGTATCAGCGCATGAACAATCAGGATTTCAATAGCGGGCTGCTGGATTTTCTCGGCCGCTCACCCACGCCATTCCATGCTGTGGAGCAGATGGCTGAAATGCTGTTGGCCGCCAAATTCGTCCGTCTGAAGGAGGATGACCGCTGGCAGCTTGAGCCCGAAACAGGCTACTTCGTGACCCGGAACGGGTCCTCGCTCATTGCACTGCGTACGGGCAGCAGTTCTCCCGACGAACAAGGCTTGAGGCTGATCGGGGCCCACACGGACAGCCCATGCCTGAAGGTCAAACCAGTGCCTGAGATGACCCAACACGGCTGCTTCCAACTGAGTGTCGAAGTGTATGGGGGTGTCCTGCTGGGCCCCTGGTTCGACCGGGATCTGTCGCTTGCAGGTCGGGTAACGGGCCGGCTTGAAAACGGTAGCATCGACAGTCAGCTGGTCGACTTCCGCCGCCCGATCGCAACAGTACCCAGCCTTGCGATTCACCTGAACCGACAGGTGCACAACAACCGAACTCTCAATCCACACAAGGAGGTCGTCCTGCTTCTCGGTTCTGACGATCAGTCCGGAGGTGATTTTCGACAGCTGCTACTCGACCAAGTGTGTCGCCAAAACACCGGCCCCATTCTTGAGACGATCCTGGACTATGAAATCAGCTGCTATGACACCCAATCACCCGCACTCGTCGGCCTGAACAACGACTTCATTGCCTCAGCGCGACTGGACAATCTGCTCAGTTGCTACACCGGCTGTCGCAGCCTGATAGACAGCTCCACGAAGCGGGGTGCGGTACTGGTCTGTAATGATCACGAGGAGGTCGGCAGCCTTTCAGCCAGCGGCGCCCAGGGACCCTTCCTCCGCTCGCTGCTGGAGCGATTCTGCGGCACGGGGGAGGCCATGGATCGGGCCATGGATCTCTCGATCCTGGTCTCGGCGGACAATGCTCACGCTGTCCATCCCAATTACGAGGACAAGCATGACCCCCAGCACCGCCCTTTACTTAATGGTGGTCCTGTAATCAAGTACAACGCCAATCAACGCTATGCGACCAACAGCCAAAGCGCGGCCATCTTCAAAGACCTATGTCAACAGTTAGACATCCCGGTGCAGAGCATCGCCATGCGCAGCGACATGGCCTGTGGCAGCACCATCGGCCCGATCACTGCTGCGGAACTGGGGGTCAGCACGGTGGATGTCGGTGCGCCGCAACTGGCGATGCACTCGCTGCGTGAAATGACTGGAAGCCAGGACCCACCATACTTCTATCGCGCTCTCAAAGGCTTTCTGGAGCGGTCTTAACTCTCAGCACGCGGCGAAGACGAAACAAGCCATCAAAGGCCCTGGGTTTACGATCCAACCCAGGGCAGTGTGGCCATTATGAAATAACCACAATTTACAGATCGACCTGTGTAAGTGAATATGAGCGGAATCTGATGTTACCGATTGATTCTTATTGTGACTGGCTAACCATGTAATCCACGGCTATCATGACGTCTTCATCACTCAAGTGTGCAAAGCCACCCTTGGCCGGCATCATCCCGGTACTGCCCTGAAAGCCCTGGATCGCACGTTCATAGAGCGCCTCTATACCCAGCTCGATTCGCGGCGCCCAGGCTTCAACATCTCCCACCTTCGGCGCACCCGCGACCCCGGTCATGTGGCAGGCCATGCACCCGCTGTTATAAACCGCTTCGCCGTCGGCTGAAACAACCGGGGTCAGCGCCGCACCAGAGACCACAGCGGCAGATACGATAAAACTTCGCAGATTTGTCACGCACATTCTCCAGAGAAAAAATTAGGGGCGGTAGTCTAACGGACGTCAGGCTGGGCCGGGCGCCTGTCCTCACGGAACTTGACCACGGACAAGCTGAACAGTTGGGATCGTTGAATACTCTTCGAGCGCTACCAGCGGATCCCACCGTTCAAAGTGGTGTTGCTGTAAAGCCGAGGGAGTGAGGTCGGAGGAAATGTATAGTAGTGATTTATTATATTATTATTTAATTAAAACTATAATTCCCGTGTATCCCTGAAATCCACATCCGGCCATCGCTCGGTGGCCAGGCGCAGATTGGCTGCATTGGGGGCGATGTAAGCCAGTGCCCCACTGGCGTCCAATGCCAGGTTTTGCCGCGAACGTCGCCTAAATTCCTCCAGATTACGCTGATCATCACAAGAGATCCACCGGGCAGTGGCGACTGGAACGGCCTCGAAGCTGCACTCTACGCCGTACTCATGGCGTAGCCGGTGTGCCACCACATCGAACTGCAACAGACCGATCGCGCCGAGCACGACTTCGTTGGAATCGAGCGGCCTGAACACCTGCGTGGCGCCTTCTTCACTCAACTGATCCAGACCCTTGTTCAGGGCCTTTGTTCGAAGGGGGTCCTTCAGCTGAACACGGCGGAACAGGTCGGGTGCGAAATTGGGCACACCACTGAATTTCAGATCCTCACCTGTCGTAAAGGTGTCACCAATGCGAATTGTCCCGTGGTTGTGAAGACCGATGATGTCACCGGCAAAGGCCGCGTCCGCGGACTCCCGCCTGGATGCGAGGAAGGTGATGGCTCTGTGAATCTGGGTCGTACGCTCAGCACGCACGTGTCTTAAACGGATGCCGGGCCGATACGTGCCGGAATTGATCCGAACAAATGCAACACGGTCATGGTGTGATGGGTCCATGTTGGCCTGGATCTTGAACACGAATCCCGTGAACGCTTCCTCGGAACTGTCAACTTCTCGGGAACCTGCATTCCGGGCACCCGGGCAGGGTGCATGATCGACAAATGAGTCAATCAACTCGTCAGTCCCCTCGCCACTCAATGCCGAGCCAAAGAAAACCGGTGTCTGCCGGGCGTCCAGGTAATCCCGCACATCAAATGGATTGCTGGCCCCAGTGAGCAACTCCACCTCTTCCCGAAGAGGATCAGCTTCCGACCCGATTTCATCATCCAGTTCGCTGCTGGCGAGGCCCTGGATGACTCTGGCAGACCCGGTTGACTGGCCGTGGCGTTCAAAAAGGCTGACGGTATCGTCATAGATTCGGTAGACACCCCGGAAATGGCGTCCTGTCCCGACCGGCCAGGTCATCGGCGCACACTCAATGCCAAGGACGGATTCAACCTCATCGAGTAGTTCTACGGGCTCGCGACCCTCACGGTCCAGCTTATTGACAAAAGTCATGATCGGGGTGGCGCGCAACCGGCAGACTTCCATCAGTTTGATGGTTCTATCCTCCACACCCTTGGCAACATCAATCACCATCAGCGCTGAATCAACGGCCGTCAGGGTCCGGTAAGTGTCCTCCGAGAAATCCGCGTGGCCGGGCGTGTCCAGCAGGTTGATGACATGGTTCCGGTATTCGAACTGCATGACCGAAGAGGTGACCGAGATGCCGCGTTCCTTTTCCATCTTCATCCAGTCAGATGTGGCGTAGCGACCGGTCTTGCGAGCCCGCACTGTGCCAGCTGCCTGAATGGCACCACCGTAGTGGAGAAATTTCTCCGTCAACGTGGTTTTACCCGCATCTGGATGAGAGATAATGGCAAAGGTGCGTCGACGCTTTACCTGACTCAGATAATCGTCCATAAAATCCAGTGAGCTAGCCGCAAAGGGGCGCGATTATATCGGACACCCGCGCGAGTGGTTTGCTCAGGGGTCGAGTTCGTAAAGCGTTTCGTCGACTCGCGGTGGTAAGTGTTTTCGACGGATGTCATCGATCAACTGTCGGGGCGTGGTCCGGAACAGGTCCCCGTCTTGCAGCGCCTCACCCAGGTCCGTCTCGATCTTGCCGGGGTCCTCCCCAGCTTCCAGACGCTGGATCGCTTCATCCATGGTCCCACCCACTCTCAAACCACTTGCATCGAAGAGCCGCCGCATGACACTTGCGGCCTGCCGAGGATCTTCCTCATCCAGATTAACCAGCTCCTGGGACATGGTTGCCATTGCCCGTTCCAGAGCGGCCTCGTCAAGATCAGCCGGCAGATCGTCAGCCTCGGTATCTCGGCTACGGGGTGCAGAAAACATCGAAACCTGGCGCGAAAGCACTGATCGGCTACAAATCGGGCACTCTGGATGTCTGTCGGTGTTTACACGCCGTGAAAAGAAGCTGTAGATCGCATGGCAATCTTTGCAGTAGAACTCATATATGGGCATGGAAATGACTTCCAGAACCTCATCGGCCCCCTGTAGGCATCCAGGGCCGTCCACAGCACCTATTTTACCGTCGAGCCTCCTCGGATGTCTCTGTGGCCTCCCGAACGCCGGCAACAGGGACCTGCAGACGCTCTGCACAGAGGTCGTAACTGTCGGCGTCGGTGATTCTGACTCGAACAAAATCTCCGGATTTAAGTGATTGATCACCTCGCACCAGAACGACACCATCGACTTCTGGCGACTCACCAGCACTGCGTGCGATCACACCATCGTCTGACGGACCGTCCACCAAGACAGTGCAGTGTTCACCGATTCGCCGCTGCAGTCGCTCCGCGGAGACCTGCTGTTGTACCGCCATGAACTCCGCCAACCGTTCTTCACGGAGCTGATCAGGGACGGGGTCTGGAAGGTTGTTGGCCATCGCGCCATCTACCGGAGAATAGGCAAAACAGCCGACCCGATCGAGTTCCGCCTCACGAATAAATGACAACAGCTCCCTGAACTCTTGTTCAGTCTCCCCAGGAAAACCAACGATAAAGGTACTGCGAATCACCAATTCCGGGCATTCTTCCCGCCAACGGTAAATGCGGCTAAGGTTGTCCTCGCCGCTGGCCGGTCTTTTCATCAGCTTTAGAATTCGTGTGCTCGAATGCTGCAATGGCACGTCCAGATAAGGCAGCACCAGGCCTTCCGCCATCAGCGAAACCAACTCATCGACGTGAGGATATGGGTACACATAGTGCAAGCGTATCCAGATCCCGAGTTCGCCCAACGCCCGGGCTAGATCCGTGATATGAGTACGTATCGGAACGCCTCGCTTGAGGTCGGCCTGGTAGCGCAGATCGACGCCATAGGCACTGGTGTCCTGCGAGATCACAAGAAGTTCCTTGACGCCAGCCTCGACCAGTGCCTCGGCCTCAGCAAGGATCTCTGACACGGAACGGCTAACCAGCTGTCCCCGCATGGAAGGGATTACACAGAAAGTGCACTTGTGATTACAGCCCTCGGAGATCTTCAGGTAAGCATAATGGCGGGGAGTAAGCTTGATCCCCCCTGGAGGTAGCACAGTGTAGAAGGGATCGTGTGGAGGCGGGAGCTGATCGTGAATCGCCTCCATAACAGCCTCGCGGGAATTTGGTCCGGTGACTGCTGCCAGAGTAGGGAAACGCCTCCGGAGCTCTTCGGCTCGACTGCCCAGACAGCCTGTTACGAGTACCCGCCCGTTCTCATCGAGTGCTTCGGCTATCGCCTCCAGCGACTCATCTACTGCGTTCTGGATAAAACCACAGGTGTTGATCACGACGAGATCCGCGCCCGCGTAATTGTCACAGATGGCATAGCCCTCGGCCCGAAGCTGACTCAGGATACGTTCCGAATCGACCAGCGCCTTGGGGCAGCCCAAGCTGACGAAACCGATGCGTTGCTCTCTATCCGCCATGCCGATAGCGTCTTTGGATCAGCCCAGTTCCCGACGTATCTGCATTCTCTGAAGAATCGTTGTGCCGATCTCTTCAATGGACATCTGGGTCGTATCAGCAAATGGGATCGAATGACGGCTGAATACCGCCTGCCCCTGTCGAATCTCGTAATCGCACTGCTGCACATCAGAATAACGGCTGCCGGGCCTGCGTTCCGAGCGAATTTGCTGAAGACGCAGGGGATCTATGGTCAAGCCAAACAGACGCCGGCGGAAAGGACGGAGCAGTTCGGGCAGCTCGCCATCGGCGAAATCCTCCTCAGTCAGGGGATAGTTCGCACAAAACAGACCGAAATGTATGGCGAGGTACAAACAGACCGGTGTCTTGCCCGTTCTGGAAACTCCCACAAGAATCAGGTCCGCACGATTGTAATCATCGATGCTGACGCCATCATCGCAGTCCATCGCATAATGTACGGCGCTGATCCGGGAAGTATATCGATCAGGGTCGACTACGCCGTGGCTGTGACCCACTGTGTGGCTAGATTCCGCATTGAGTTCCTTCTCTAGAGGCTTCAGAAACGTACCAAAAAGATCAACAAAGAACCCATTGGCACTCTGAACCCGATCACTCAACTCAGCCGTCACGAAAGTTGCGAAGACCAGGGGTCTGGCCCCGTCGAGTTCTCCCGCCTCATTGATCTGGCGAACCGCATCGTCGACCTTCTCATTTGAATCCGCAAACGGCAGCGCCCGGGTATGAAAATTGACCTCCGGAAACTGCGTCAACAGGCTATGGCTCAGGATTTCTGCGGTAATCCCGGTCCGATCGGAGACGATGAATACGGATCTGTCAGCCAAATCAGTCTAGCCTCGCGTCGGGTCCATAAAGCACAATAGGCAATGGGCTGAATAGGCCGGTGCGAAGATGCCCCACGCTGGGGCTAAATGCAGGATTGGTTGAATGGCAGAACACTGCCCTTATTTTCTATCAAAAGGTGTGTAAGTGAAAGAACTCATCATCCCACTTGACCAGGTCAACATGAACGACGTGTCCCGGGTCGGCGGCAAGAACGCCTCACTGGGCGAAATGATCTCCCGTCTATCTTCGGCGGGGATTCAGGTTCCCGGAGGATTCGCGACCACTTCCAATGCCTACCAAATGTTCCTGGCAGGTAGTGCTCTACCTGAGCGCATTAACCATTTGCTGGACGACTTGGATGCGGAGAATCTCCAGCAACTCGCCAGTGCTGGCGCCACGATCAGGGGCTGGCTGCTGGAAGCGCCACTTCCCGAAGAACTGGAGCAGGCAATCCGCACCGCCTATGACCGGCTGGGCTCGTCCCAAGACATAGCCGTTGCCGTTCGATCATCGGCCACAGCAGAGGATCTTCCCGAGGCTTCTTTTGCTGGACAACAAGAAAGCTTCCTCAATGTACGTAGCATAGAACATGTTCTACAAGCGGTCCGCAAGGTCTTCGCATCGCTGTTTAACGACCGGGCTATCGCTTACCGGGTACATCAGGGCTACGCCCACGCTGAGGTGGCGTTGTCTGTTGGAATACAACGGATGGTCCGCAGTGACCTTGGCGCCAGTGGGGTGATCTTCACCCTGGATACCGAATCTGGTTACAGCGATGCAGTCTTCATCACCGCTTCGTGGGGGTTAGGCGAATGTGTTGTGCAAGGATCAGTCAACCCGGATGAATTTTACGTACACAAACCCACCCTCGCCGCTGGAAAACCCTGCATCCTGCGCCGCCAGATCGGCAGTAAGGCTGTAAAAATGATTTATGACGAGGAAAATGAAACTGCACCGACACGAATCATTGATACTTCTCCGTCCGAACAGCAGCGATTTTCACTCAATGACCAGCAAGTAGAAGAACTCGCCCGCAAGGCGGTGGCAATAGAACAGCATTACGGTCGCCCCATGGATATTGAATGGGGGCTCGACGGAGAAACCGGTGATCTGCTCATCCTCCAGGCCCGTCCGGAAACTGTCAAGAGCCATGCACGAGGGCAGTCCCTGGAACGATACCACTTGAAAGAAACCGCTCCCGTTCTGGCTAAGGGGCGCAGTATTGGGCAGAAGATAGGCGCTGGCGTGGTCCGTGTGGTCAAGTCTATCGCGCAACTCGACCGGGTCCAGGCTGGAGACGTCCTGGTCACGGATATGACTGATCCTGACTGGGAACCCGTGATGAAGCGGGCGGCGGCGATTGTCACAAACCGGGGTGGCCGAACCTGCCACGCCGCCATCATTGCCCGGGAGCTTGGTATCCCGGCAGTGGTCGGTTGTGGGGATGCCACCAAAGTTCTGGTAGATAGCAGCGCAGCTACGGTCAGTTGCGCCGAGGGAGATACCGGGTTTGTCTACCAGGGCAATCTTGCCTTCGACGTCGAAAAGATCATGCTCGACACGATGCCGGAACTGCCATTCAAGATCACCATGAATGTCGGTAACCCAGATCGTGCGTTTGATTTTCAACGACTCCCCAGTGCCGGGGTCGGGCTCGCCCGGCTGGAATTCATAATCAATAACACGATCGGGATCCACCCCAAGGCACTGCTCAACTACCCACGAATGCCAGAATCCATTCGACATCAGATCGACAGGGCTAGTGCCGGCTATGCTGATCCCGTTGAATTCTTTGTTCGTAAGCTTGCCGAAGGCATCTCGACAATTACTGCAGCCTTTTCGCCGAATCCCGTCATTATCCGATTATCCGATTTCAAGTCGAACGAATATGCCAACTTGATCGGTGGTGAAGAGTTCGAACCCCACGAAGAGAACCCGATGCTCGGCCTGCGCGGTGCTTCCCGGTATCTAAATTCTGGATTTCGTGACTGCTTCGAACTGGAGTGCCAGGCTCTGAAGTACGTTCGCGACACCATGGGACTGACCAATCTCTGGATCATGGTGCCTTTCGTGCGAACCGTTCGTGAGGCCGAGCAGGTTGTTTCGCTACTCGAAGAAAACGGGCTAAAACGAGGGGTCAACGACCTCAAAGTGATCATGATGTGCGAGATTCCTGCCAATGCCCTGCTGGCAGAACAGTTTCTGCAACACTTCGACGGGTTCTCGATCGGCTCGAATGACCTGACCCAGCTGACTCTCGGGCTGGACCGCGACTCCGCGGATATCGCTCATCTGTTCGATGAACGAGATGCGGCGGTCAAGACTCTTCTACACCAGGCCATCAGTGCCTGTCGTAAGCAAGGCAAGTATGTCGGAATCTGCGGACAAGGACCATCTGATCATCCGGACCTCGCCCGCTGGCTGATGGACCAGGGCATCGACACGGTTTCTCTTAATCCCGATTCGGTGATCGAGACCTGGCTGTTCCTGGCCGGGGAACAGGACTGACCCACCATTTTCCTGGGCTACCCGGTATAGAAAGTAGCGTCGCTGACCATCACGCAGTGACCCCCTACCCAGCTGGCTGTCACAGAGCCGTTTTCCTTCAACGCGCGCACCTGAATAGTGCTGGGCCGACCGATTTCACTGCCTTGGCTGACCGTCCAGATAAACTCACCGTGAGAAGCGCTATCGTGATGAGCAAGCAGAGCCCCCAGCGCACAGTTAGCGCTGCCTGTTGCTGGGTCTTCAAACATGCCATCCGCAGGCACGAACACACGCGCCCGAATGTCGAACGCTCCCGAACTCGGGGCATACAGGTGTACCTCTGAGACCAGACCTGAATCTCTGAGTCGGTCGAATCCCACGAAGTTGACTCGCGCCCGAGACAGCACTGAACTGTCTCGGACCCTGGCAAACAGGAACGGCAAACCTACCGAAGCAACCCCAGGGACATGAACGGAGGTATCAAAATCATCGATCGCAAGCGACACAGCGACCGACAGGGTCTTGATGTCAGCCGCCGGCCCCAGAGTCAGCGTTTCAGGCGCTTTGAGTTCAAACCAAAGAGAATCACGGGTCGTTCGCTGTATGCTGACGGGAACCGGCCCGGCGGCTTGCTCGAAGACAATCGATCGAGGCAACTCGCCCACACCCAGTTCACCCGTTGTGGCCAGTACAAACGCCGTACCGATGCTGGGATGACCGGCAAATGGCACCTCGACCGTCGGGGTAAAGATTCGAACATGCCGAGTCAGCCCTTTCTCCGATGGTAGAACGAATGTGCTCTCGGAATAATTAATCTCTCTGGCAATCTGCTGCATCTGCAGATCGGACAACCCGCGTGCGTCGGGAAAAACGGCCAGCTGATTGCCACCAAAACGTGTCTCAGTAAACACATCACAGATAAAGTATCGGTAATTCAGCAGAGAGCTCCATCAAAAGGTTCAAACCAGGCCGATCCGAATCCCGGAATTGCGTCCCAGCCAATGAAGATCGGCAATTGACTGAATTGACCGATCTGCACAACGGTCTTTGGTCGCGGCATAGCCTCAGGCACAAACATAGGCCCGTACTCGCCAGCGGTCTGGCTTGATACTGAGCAGTAGACAGGACGACCCGCCCTTGGTTCTGACCCGGCCTGCAACACCGGGATTAAGCACCCAGGGCCGCCTCGCTGTGTCCATTTTTCTGATATGAGTGTGCCCGTAAGCGATCGCCCTGGCTTCAGGGTACTTCAGTCGAAGTCTGGCGTGGTAATTCGCAGTGTCCCAAATCCGGTGGCCATGCTCAACCGCCAGAACGCCGCCGGGTAAATCCAGTTTGATACTCGCGGGTAGATCGGCCAGCGTAGCGTGGTCGCTGGTCGGCCATGTCGCCTCAGTATCGTTGTTTCCAGCAACGGCTAGCACACGGCCATGACGCGGCGTCAGACAATCCAGCACCTCGGCACGGCCGATGTCGCCCGCATGCACCACGAGATCGGCCTTTCGGGCCAACTCGACAATGCTCGGGTCGACAAAGCCGTGGGTATCGGACAGTACCAGAACCTTCATACGGTATCAGTGGCGTGGGGCACAGCATCGCTCGGACCTCTGACGGGCAGACCGGGTCAGCACACCTGGAACTAACGGCTGCCCGGGCACGTCTCAATCGCCGTCTCGTCGTAGAGAGCCTATTTCAGATAACGATTCGACAGACTCCATTCAGTCAACGATGTGATACACCGGGGCCTTTTCCATCGCCCAGTCCCCGGATTCTCGGTCGTATTGGGACAAAGTAAAGCAATGCCAATCGGTATCATTAAGCTGCATATGATCTCCCCGATAGTAATACCCAGGCCACCGTGTTTCAGTCCGGAACATCGTGTGATGGGTCACAGACTCAGAGGCCAGAAGCCGGTGCTGTAGTTCCCAGGCCCGCATCAACTGATGAAGGTCTTCGGCAGCGAGATGCTCGAGGTCCTCCTTCAACATACCCAGAAGCTCAAGTCCACGGGTGAGCAACGGCTCGTTGGTCATATAGTTGGCGCTGATACCACCAACGTATTCATCCATGATCTTCTCGAGACGCTGAAGACCATTGAGCGGCAGAATATAGCTCGGTGAAACGGTTCCAGCGACAATCTCGTTGCGACCGACCTGATAATTCTCCAAGGGCTGAAAGACCGTCTTCTTCAGATCTTCGTACTGCTTCTCACTGACCTTGAATTTCTCATTCGTCATGTCGTTCACATAGTTGACTGCGGCCTTCGCAGCGATCCGGCCTTCAGTAAAGGAACCCGACGAGAACTTATGCGCAGTACCACCGATGGTGTCGCCAGCCCCAAACAGTCCTTCGACTGTCATCATCCGGTTATACCCCCACTGGTAATCGGATGGAGCATAGTCCGAAGGGCCACTCGCCCAGGCGCCCGAACAGGTGGCGTGGGAACCCATGACATATGGCTCGGATGTGGTCAGTTCGGGATTGACATGCTTGGGGTCGATGTTCTGCGATGCCCAAACTACCGCCTGCCCAATCGTCATGCCCAGAAAGTTCTCCCAACCGACTTGCTCCTTATGTGGGTCCTGAAAGGCCTCCTTGGTTACCATGTGGATAGGTCCACGCCCGGCTTTGACCTCCTCGAGAAATGCGTGGTTGCGTAGACAAGTCGGTACCGGTTGCCGATCGATGTAATCCCCGACCAGTTCCTTCGTATGGTCATACCACTTGGATTCGTACTCCTCTCCATAGGCATTCTGCGTGTAAGTCTTGAGATGCAGAAAGTAGGCACCGACCGGTCCATAGCCGTCCTTGAATCGGGTCAGCACGATCCGGTTCTCCATCTGGGTCATCTTGGCTCCGACTAGAATCGGCAACGCGTAGGCTGAGGCACTGCTCCACGGTGCATACCATGTGCGTCCCATACCTTCTCCCACTGCGCGGGGCTTATAGATGTGTGATGCACCACCGGCGCATACGATGACCGCCTTGGCGCGAAAGACATAGAAATCCCCTGTCCGAACGTTGAACCCAACAGCACCGGCAACCCGGTTGGGCTTGGCCTCGTCCATCAGCAGGTGGGTCACCATAATTCGGTTGTAGACCTCTGATGCAGCATTGCGGGCAGCCTCGGCGACAATGGGCTTGTAGCTTTCACCGTGAATCATGATCTGCCATTTACCTTCGCGTAGATAGCGTCCGGTTTCCGGATCCTTCATGATTGGGAGACCCCACTCCTCGAACTTGTGTACCGAGGAGTCGACATGGCGAGCTATGTCGTAACCCAGGTCTTCGCGCACGAGGCCCATGAGGTCATTGCGGGCGTAACGGACATGATCCTCTGGCTGGTTCTCGTCCCACTGCATACCCATGTAACAGTTGATCGCATACAAACCCTGCGCGACTGCACCGCTGCGCTCGATGTTCGCCTTTTCAACGCAGACAATCTTCAGGTCCCTTCCCCAGTACCTGGTTTCGTAGGTCGCTCCACACCCGGCCATGCCGCCCCCGATCACGAGAACATCCGATTCGACGAAAACCGTCTTGCGTCCACCAAATAGTCCCATCAGGCTACCCCCTGCACGAGTTGATCAGGGGTCAAGGCCGGCAATCCACCTGGGACGTTGAGCGCATCCGGCTCGTGGGCAAGTTCCTGGGATTGCAAGGCTTCGGCATCAGGTATCTCAAGCTCAGCCGGTGACGGGATGGAGCCCCATT
>PBDS01000008.1 GCA_002718155.1 Pseudomonadota bacterium | reverse complement strand
GGGTGTAAGCACCGAGCCCATGGGGCCGGGGTAGACCCAGCCGTAGCTGTGACCGCCAATCGCACCATATACGGGGCAGTGGTTCATGCAAGCACCACAGCGGATGCAGCGCAGCATCTCTCGAAACCCGTCGGCCAGCATTTTGCTGCGACCGTTGTCTACCAGCACCACGTGGTATTCCTCCGGCCCGTCCAAGTCAGCGGTACGACGCGGCCCGGTGCTCAAAGTCGTATAGCTGGTGAACTCCTGGCCGGTGGCGCTACGCGCCAACAGGCGCAGCAGGGCACTGGCATCGTCCAGCGTCGGTACTACCTTGTCGATACTGGCAGTGACGATATGAACCCGCGGCAGGGTGCAGGAGAGGTCACCATTCCCTTCGTTGGTCACGATAATGTTGGAGCCGGTCTCGGCAATCAGAAAATTGGCGCCGGTGATGCCCACGTCCGCTTCCAGATAGCGTGATCGCAGCACCTCGCGCGCCTCGTTAACCAGGTCGGGTACGCTGTCGAGCTTCTTGTCGTAGCCGAGCTTTTGATGGGCGTTGTAGAACAGCTCTGCAATCTGCGCCTTGGTCTTGTGGATGGCCGGTGTGATGATGTGGCTGGGGGGTTCCTTGGCAAGCTGCAGGATATATTCGCCGAGATCGCTTTCCACCACATCCAGACCATAGCTTTCCAGCGCCTCGTTGAGGGCCACCTCCTCGCTGATCATCGATTTGCCCTTGATCACCCGCTTCGCGTCGACGCGCTTGCAGATATTACGCACGATGTTCTGCGCGTCCTCTGGTGTCTCCGCCCAGTGCACCTGTCCACCATGTTTGTCCACGGCGGCCTCGTAGCGCTCCAGGTAGTAATCCAGATTGGCCAGCACGTGGTCGCCAATAATCTTGCCTTGTTCGCGCAGTTGCTCGAATTCGGGCAGTATCTCCACCACCTGTGCGCGCTTGCCGACGAAACCGTCCTGGGCCTTGGCCAGCGCCTCCTTTAGTTGCTCGTCGACTACTGCGCACGCGGCTCTGCGTTTGAAGTCATGGCTGCGCGGTTCCATGGTTAGCCCTCGGGGTCGCCAATACCCGGCAGGGCGGCCATATCAGCCAGCACCTCGGCCACATGGTAGACGCGCAGGTTTTTATTTAGGCGCTTGAGTCGACCACTCATATTGAGCAGACAGCCCATATCGCCACCCAGCAGCGTGGTGGCCTGGGTCTTTTCAATGCCCTCCACTTTGTCGCTCACCAGACGGGTGGAGATCTCCGGATACTTGACGCAGAAAGTCCCGCCAAAGCCACAGCAGGTTTCGCTGTTGTCCATCTCTTCAATCGCTAGCCCATCAACGCTGCCGAGCAGTTTGCGCGGCTGCTGCTTGATGCTCAGCTCGCGCAGACCGGAGCAGGAGTCGTGGTAAGTGACAGTGCCCTGGTAACTGGCCTGCACCCCCTCGACCCCCATAACGTCGGTCAGAAAGCTCAGCAACTCGTAGCTGCGCACCGAGAGTTCCTTCGTTCGCACCAGCCATTCCGGATCCTCCTTGAAGAGATCGGGGTAATGAGCCTTGATGGTGCCCATACAAGAGCCGGACGCCCCGACGACGTAGTCGTAGCCCTCGAAGGCCACCACCACCTGCTTGGCGATATCGCGGGCGGTCGCGTAGTCGCCATTGTTCATGGCCGGCTGCCCGCAACAGGTCTGTGCTCGCGGCACTTCCACTGTGCAGCCGGCGTCCTCCAGAAGTTTCACGGCGGCGAACCCTACGTTGGGGCGATACAGGTCGATCAAGCACGTAACGAAAAGGCCCACGCGGGGACTGGGCACGCTGGTCGAAGACGACTTGTCGTCGTTGCCACTGTTCATTGCGTTATACCTTAAGTATTAGCGTTAATCCTACTGAACCCGACGGGCTGGCTACACGACCAAACTGACTTCGGGTCCGCGAGTGCCACGGAAACGGGGCAATTCTCTTTTAGATATCTTCTGACACCATCTCGATCGCACCACAGGGGCATTCGGCAACACAAAGCCCACAGCCTTTGCAGTAGTCGTACTTGAACTCGAAGCGCTTACCCGGCCCAAGTTTGTTCACCGCATTGTCCGGGCAGATGCCATAGCAGGTATCACATTCAAAACAGTTACCACAACTCAAACACC
The DNA here is from genome assembly GCA_002718155.1 of Pseudomonadota bacterium. GTDB lineage: Bacteria > Pseudomonadota > Gammaproteobacteria > Arenicellales > UBA868 > UBA9619. The sequence continues at coordinate 12,719 of PBDS01000008.1, read as the reverse complement.
GCCGCGCCTCGTACAGGGCATTCGCCTCATCGAGGTTGCCGAGTACTTCCTCGAAGCCTGATTGACGTCGAATTAGTTCCAGTACCGGCTGGATGGTCTTGGGCGCATCTGCGTAGTACCAGGCATTGAGATTCTCAAAAGCCGCCAGGCCATGTTTGGGCGGAGCAGCGTAGGTCTCACCCCGAAGCCAGGCGTCGATGTGGTGTGCCGCTTTCTTACCGTGACCAATAGCACTAGTCATGGTGCGATCAGAGGGCACCATGTCGCCGCCGGCAAACACGCCCTGATGGCCAGTCATCATATGCTCGTCGATCTCGACCACACCATCGCGCACAGATACCCCATCGATCCCTTCCACCAAGTGGGTCTCGACTTCCTGGCCGATGGCCAGGACTACCGTATCTGCCTGCAGTGATTCAAACCGGCCGGTTGGCTGAGGCTTGCCCTGCACATCCAGGGCCATTTCTACCAGGGAGATGGTTTGGTCAATGGCATTCTTTATGGCGCGAAGCGGTTGAATCTGGCAGCCTTCCTCGAGCGCCTCCTTGACCTCAAAATCATGCGCCGGCATCTGTTCCCGGCTCTCCAGCACCACCATCTGAACTGCCGCACCGAGACGAACGGCAGAGCGGGCCACATCCATGGCGACGTTTCCTCCGCCATAGATTACTACCTTGCCACCGAGATTCAGTTCAACGCCATCGGCATTATTTTCGAACTGGCGCAGCACATCGATAGCATTGATTACCGCGATACCGCCATCGCCAGGAATGTCCAGGGTGCGGGCGCGCTGCGCCCCGACGGCAACAAACAGTGCGTCATAGCCGCCATCCTCCTTGGCCTTGAGCATGTCTTCAATGTAGGTGTTCATCTGGAAGCTAACGCCCATCTTCTCGATGCGCTTTATGTCACCGTCCAGAACTTCATTGGGCAGGCGGTACCGCGGAATCCCGTAACGTAACAAACCACCGGCCTTGTCCGAAGCATCGGCAATAGTGACCGCATGACCCATGCGGGTCAGGTGATAGGCGCACGCCAGGCCGGCCGGCCCGGCGCCGATAACCAGGATCTTCTTGCCGCTAGGTTCGGCCTCGTAATCGGGCATCCAGCCATGCTTGTTGGCCAAATCCCCAAGAAAGCGTTCTACCGCATGGATACCCACTGCCTCATCCACAGCGCCACGGTTACAGGCGCCTTCACAGGTGTGGTAGCAGGCACGGCCCATCACTGCCGGCATGGGATTGTGTTTGAGAATCTCCTGCCAGGCACCCTCGTAGTCACCTTCTTCGGCCAGATACAGCCAGGCCTGGATATTCTCACCAGCCGGGCAGGTGTTATTGCAAGGCGGCAGGCGATCGACATAGACCGGCCGCCGGGTCCGCCACGAGCCGGTTTCGTTGATCAGGCTGGTGCCAACATCAAGCGTGATGGCGAAGGGTCTGGACGAGTCCCTCATCAGTCCTCGCTCTGCTCTCTAAGCAGGCCATATTCGCGTATGTTGGCGTCGGCAATAGCCTGGAGCCTGGCGATGCGCTCCGTGTCCACCGAGCCCTTCTTGAACAAGTGGGCGAAGCGGCGCTGGGGCTTGAGGTAATCCTCTACCGGCACCTTCTCACGAATCGGAACTGAACCGGTAACCGTGCCGTGTTCCGCCTCGAACAGCGGGAACATGCCACATTCATGGGCCAGGCGGGCGATCTTTATGGTCTGATCCGCCGGCAAACCCCAGCCCAGTGGACAAGGCACGAAGATGTGCAGATAACGGGCCCCGCGAAAAGTCATGGCCTTTTGCACCTTGGCCTCCAGGTCGTGCAAATTGGATACGCTGGCCGTAGCCACGTAGGGAATGTTGTGGGCCATGGCGATCCGCGGCATAAACTTGCCGGTACCAAACACATTGCCTGGTGCCTCACCGAGGGGCATGGTAGTGGCAGTGCGAGCCGTCGGCGGGGTAGCGCTGGAGCGCTGGACGCCCGTGTTCATGTAGGCCTCGTTGTCGTAACACAGGTAAAGCACATCGTCGTTACGCTCAAACATGCCCGATANGCAACCAAAACCGATATCGGTGGTACCGCCATCACCGCCCTGGGCGATGATGCGCACGTCTTCTCTGCCTTTAACCCGCATGGCTGCAGCAACCCCAGTGGCTACTGCTGGCGCATTACCAAACAACGAATGCAGCCACGGAATCTGCCAGGACGTTTCCGGGTAAGGGGTGGTAAAGACTTCCAGACAGCCAGTCGCATTGCAGGCGATGATTTGGGAATTAGCGGCACGCATGGCTGAGTCCAGTGCGTAGCGCGCGCCCAGTGCCTCACCGCAGCCTTGACAGGCCCGATGACCGCTGGTAATAGCGTTGGAACGATCCATACTTGCCTGTACCGAACGCCGCTCTTTGTCAACCAGTCGGTTACCGACAGTAAAAGTTCCTTTCTGGTAAAACCTGACTCGCTGTTCCTGATTCGTGTTGGCCATGACTGTTCTCCTCAAACGGCTTTGGCAACGCCGGGACCCAAGTCCCGAAGAATGTTCTCGGCTGTCGGGCCGGAGGTAATAGATTCCCGCGCGCGATCAAGCTCGCGATTCACCACCTCCCAGTCCAAATCGAGGAAATGGACGTCTTCAAGTTCGTCGCGGNCCGCTTTCTCGAACAGAGCCGTCAGGGAAGTCCGAATAATCGGCCGCCCACCCAGGCCAGCGACAGCTGTGTAAACGTGCACGCCGGTTCGCTGCATAGACATCATCACGTTGTTGGCGACGATACCGCCGAAACCCAACGCAAAGCTCTTCTCCAGCACCACCACCCGTTTGGCCTGCTCGAGGACGGCACGGATCTGATCCTTGGGGAATGGGCGGAAAGAGCAGATCGAGACCACCCCGATCCTAGTACCGTTCTTGCGCATCAGGTCGACCGTATCCTTTACCGTGCCGGCGACTGAACCCAAGGTCACTACGATGGTCTCAGCATCCTCGGTCAGGTACGTGTGAATGAGGCCGCCGGAATCACGGCCGAATAAAGCCTTGAATTCGTCAGCAATTCTGGGAATTACCTCAAGGGCGCAGATCTGGCGGTCATGCGCCAGGTAGCGCACCTCGGTAAAAGCCTCGGGGCCCACCATAGCACCAATAGAATAGGGGTTAGCCGGATCGAGAACCTGTCGCGGTTCAAAAGGCGGCAGGTATTTATCGACCGTTGCCTGCTCGGGAATATCGACACGCTCATAGGCGTGAGTCAGGATAAAACCATCCATGCAGACCATCACCGGCACACTCAGNTCCTCAGCCAGCTTGAAGGCCTGAATATGCAGGTCAGCGGCTTCCTGGTTGGTTTCTGCAAAAAGCTGAATCCANCCGGCATCGCGCATAGACATGCTGTCGGTGTGGTCATTCCAGATATTGATCGGCGCACCGATAGCCCGGTTNCCAATGGTCATAACTATNGGCAGGCCCAGGCCGGCAGCGTTGTAGACCGCCTCGGCCATGAACAGCAACCCTTGACTGGCGGTCGCGGTATAGGTGCGGGCGCCGGCCGCCGAAGAACCAATCGCAACACTGAGGGCGGCAAACTCGGACTCAACATTGATGAATTCGCAGTTTTTCAGGTCACCCTTTTTCACCAGATCACCGACCCCTTCGACAATGTGGGTTTGCGGGGAAATTGGATAGGCACAGATGACCTCGGGACGGCACAGCGCAATCGTCTCGGCAACGGCGTGTGAGCCTTCGATTTGTTTTAGCATGATGACATCTCCCTTAAGCGGCCTTGGCAGCCTCAAAGGCAGCGAGTGCAGCGGCTGCGTTACCTTCACCGATCTTGCCAGCGAATTTCTTGCGGATGGCGGCGTCAACCGACTCAAATTTAAGTTGCCCGGTAACTGCCGCAAAACCTCCAAGCAACGCCGCATTCGGCACCGGGCGACCGACGTGCTGGATCGCCAATTCGGTCGCACCAACAGCACACACATGGCTTTCAGGGAGCGTTTCGAGAAACTCGCTGATCCCCAACTCCTCGAAGGGTTTGGCTGAATTGATTAGAACGAAACCGTCCTGGTGCAACCCCTGAAAAACGTCTACGGAATGAAACAGGGTCGGATCCTGGATAATCACCGCGTCGGGATCCAGGATCGGCTCACGCATACGAATTTCCTTGTCGTCGATCCGGCAGTAAGAGACCACCGGTGCACCCGTTCGCTCAGAGCCAAAACTCGGAAAGGCCTGAGCGTGCATGCCTTCGAGAAAGGCAGCGATTGACATCATCTCCGCCGCCGATACCACCCCCTGGCCACCTCGACCATGAATGCGGACTTGAAACATCTTGAGCCTCCTCCTGTTTCTGCCAAACCATCGGCGATCAAGCCGGCCAATATCAGCCGGCGCCAGCACCCTCAGCAACTACCATGGCCACCAGGCCAAGAGTATTCCAAAAGAACCAANACAACACCTTTTGTATGGTCTGGTGGTCTGACCAACTGCTCAATAACAACTTTCCTCGGCTCAGTTGGATTTTGCCAGCTGAGCTGGCCGGCTACGGCCCATTCCCCCTTCTAGCCGGAGAATCAGGCGTCGTCTCGGTCTTCCACAATCACCAGGTGTACCCGTCGTGGGCCATGGGCGCCGTACTGAATTGCCTGCTCGATGTCACCGGTCTTGGAGGGGCCGGTAATCAACTGGATGGTACGGGCCGCCCGCCCCGGCAAGGCACGCACCAGAGTCCAGGCATCTTCCTGGTGGCGAACGATGCGAGCGCAGTCGACAACGATGATGTGATCTTCCGGCAGAAAATTATGGGAACTGGGTCGGCCGGCGCCAGGCAGCAAGACTACGGTGCCGCTCTCGGCGATGCCGGCAAATGCTTCACTCAAGGCAACACAGTCATCCTTATTGGCCGAGCGTCGTTCAACCACCACCTGCTCGGGCCATTGCACCTGGTCCAGAATTGGCCCGGCGCCCACTAACAACTCCCGCGGGATGCCAAGGCTGTCGAGGTGGCGCAATACCGCGGTGGCCACACCAGCTCGGCCAACCCGCTCGTAGGTACCATGCACGGCGATGTGCTTCTCACAAAAGTGCGTCAGTAGATCGCCGTCCAGCTGCGGCTGCAGGTGGGGGACAGATTCTTGAATGCGCGCCTTGAGCTCTTGTAAGTGCTCGGACGTGCGTGGCTCACTGCCAACAAGCGCTGTCCTGATGGCTTCGAGAGTCTCTTTCCTCGCGCTGCTCATCGCCGCTTCTGTGTGGCGCGCCATTGCGCATGGAAAGATTGGCCGGCCGGCACCGGAAAATCCCGACTGCCAGTCCAGCCCCCGGCCAGGGGTAACCACCGTAGCGCACCCGCCTTGCGCCCCAGCCGATGCATGAGCCACAGGGGAATGACCATGACACCGTGGTACAGGCGTGGCCGCCGAGCCAACCAGGCCCAGGCACGGATCAGTAATCGGCCAACCGCTGAGGTCAATCCTCGCCGGTGCTGTTCAAAGCGGTGCTCGAGTAACAGGTCCGACAGCGGAATGCGCACCGGGCACACGGCCTTACAGCGGCCGTTCAGAGTGCACGCGTTGGGCAGGTCCACGGCCNGCTCAAAACTGGTCAGCAGCGGAGTCAACACCGACCCCATGGGACCCGGGTAAACCCAACCGTAGGCATGGCCGCCGATCGCCAAATATACCGGGCAGTGATTCATGCACGCACCACAGCGGATACAGCGCAGCATCGGCCGGTAAGCGCCGCCCAGCATCGCGGAGCGACCGTTATCCAGCAGCACCACGTGGTACTCGGCCGGCCCCTCGCCATCGTCTTTGTGGCGGGGTCCGGCATACATCGTGGTATAGGCCGTTATTTCCTGCCCGGTAGCGCTGCGGGCCAACACGCGCAACAATGTCGACAGATCGTCTAACGAAGGGATAACCCGCTCNATGCCAGCGACGGCGATCTGTACCCGTGGCAGGCAACTGGTCAGGTCGCCGTTGCCTTCGTTAGTCACGATCACGTTGGCGCCGGTCTCGGCTACCAGAAAATTGGCGCCAGTAATGCCGACGTCGGCTNTGATGAATACCTCGCGCAGCACATTGCGGGCCTCGTTGACGATTGCCTCGCGCTGGGTAACCCGCTCGCTATAGCCCAGTTTGGCGTGGTGCTTGTGAAAAAGTTCGGTGATCTGCTCGCGGGTTTTGTGTACGGCTGGCGCGATGATGTGGCTAGGGGTCTCACCGGCCAGTTGGACGATATACTCGCCGAGGTCGGTCTCCACCACCTTCAGCCCCGCAGTCTCCAGGGCGCCGGTGAGACCCATTTCCTCTGACACCATCGATTTGCCCTTGGCGACGAGTTCCGCCCCCGCTTCACGGCAAATAGCAGTGATGATCTGGCAAGCTTCCTCGGTCGTGCGTGCCCAGTGCACCTGGCCACCATTCTCCTGCACTTTCTGCTCGTACAGTTCCAGGTAACTGTCAAGGTTTGACAGCACATGGTCTTTGATGTCCCGCGCCGCATCCCGGATGTCATCAAACTCCGGCAGCTGCGCCATAGCCTCACGGCGCTTGTCAACAAAACCACCTTGGGCCTTGTTCATCGCCTGCTGCAGGGTCTGGTCCTGCAGCGCGCGCCGGGCCCGGTCCTGGAACGGAATCGTTGGGTTTGCTCCCGCTGCGCTCAAGAGTCGGACTCCGGCTCGCCGATGCCCGGCCCTTCCGCCATTCCGGCCAGTACCTCGGCTACGTGCAGAACCTTGACCGGTGAGTCCTCGCGGCGCAAGCGCCCAGCGATATTCAGCAGACAGCCGAGGTCGCCGCCGAGCAGGGTGTCAGCACCGGAACTGGCCACATTGGCGCACTTGTCCGACACCATGCGAACAGAAATATCCGGGTACTTGACGCTGAACAGTCCGCCAAAGCCGCAGCAAACATTGGCGTCCACCATTTCGGTCAAGGTCAGGCCTGTCACTCCTTGCAACAACCGGCGGGGCTGTTCATGCACGTTCATTTCGCGTAGGCCAGCACAGGAATCATGGTAGGTGCAGGTTCCCGCATAAGACGCTTTCACCTGCTCTATCTTCATAACCTCAACCAGAAACCGGGTGAGTTCGAAAGTCTTGTCAGCCAGTGCCCGCGCCTGGGTCGCCCACTTGAGGTCTTGGCGAAACAGTTCCGGGTACTTGTGGCGCAGCGTACCAGTACACGAGCCCGAGGGTGCAACGACGTAATCAAAGTCCGCAAACGCCCGGATGACACCCTGCGCAATTCGCTCCGTACTGGCCTGGTCACCGCTGTTCAGCGCCGGCTGGCCGCAACAGGTCTGAGCTCGGGGTACAGTCACGGTGCAACCGGCCTGCTCGAGCAGGCGCACCGCAGCGAACGCGACCTTGGGGCGAACCAAATCTGCCAGACAAGTGACGAACAGCCCGACCTGTATCGGTACTTCACTCGTTTTTTTTGTATCAGTCATGCGAGAGACGTTCTGATTGTTGTGGCGCAGACTGTAGCATCCCGTCCGGGACTTGCCCATGTCATTGCCACCAATGGCTGACGAAAGTTCATTCCAACGTTATCATCGCGCCCTGCCGTGGCCTGACCAATACAATCTCCGTGACTCTCAAGGACCTTCGAAACCGACCCGACCTGCTGTTGCTGCTGATGGCGGGTGCCGTGCCGCTCAGTTTCGCGACCTGGCAAACACTGCTCAACAACTTCGCCCTTGAGCGAGCAGCGTTCAGTGGAGTCGAGATCGGTATCCTCCAGAGTCTGCGCGAAATTCCCGGTTTTCTCGCCTTTGCCGTAGTGTTTCTGCTGTTTGTATTCCGCGAACAAACCATTGCCCTGCTCTCACTGGTGCTACTGGCAACCGGCACACTGATAACCGGCATGTTCCCGACTGTGATTGGCCTTTATCTGACCACGGTCATCATGTCGATCGGCTTCCACTACTATGAGACCATACAGACCTCATTGTCGCTGCAGTGGCTTGATAAGGATCGTGCCCCTGAAGTACTGGGGCGAATCATTGCCGTCGGTGCCTTCACCTCTATCGTGACCTTTGCTGTGATCTGGCTGGCATTCGACCTGATTGGCCTCGATTTCACGCCGGTCTATGCAATCGGTGGCGGGGCAACGCTACTGATTGTCCTATTTTGCGTAGTTGCTTTCCCATATTTTCCGGTCAAGATCCAGCAACACCGACACATGGTCCTGCGCAAGCGGTACTGGCTGTACTACGCGCTGACTTTTCTTTCCGGTGCCCGCCGCCAGATCTTCATCGTCTTTGCCGGCTTTCTGATGGTAGAAAAATTCGGCTACAGTGTTGCTGCCATCTCCGTACTGTTTTTCGTCAACGCCACACTGAATATGCTATTTGCTACTCGCATTGGAAAATTGATCGGCGTCGTTGGTGAACGTGCGGCACTGGTCTTCGAATACACCGGGTTGGTGGTAGTGTTTGTTGCTTATGCTTTTGTCAACAATGCCGGGGTCGCGGCTGGCCTCTACGTTATAGATCATTTCTTTTTCGCACTCGCAATCGCAATGAAGACCTATTTCCAGAAGATCGCCGATCCAGCCGACATTGCTTCCTCAGCGGGCGTAGCTTTCACCATCAACCACATATCGGCAGTGGTGTTGCCGGCAGTGCTGGGGGTGCTTTGGTTGACGTCGCCAGCGGCGGTTTTTCTGGTGGGCGCGGGTCTCGCTGGCCTTTCCCTGCTGCTNTCGTTCAATGTGCCGCTGGCGCCGACCCCGGAAAATGGCATGGTCGTCGGCCGNTGGGGGGCNCTNGCACCGGCACGACCTGGNGCCTGGAAGTAACGNAAACCAGCGGCACTTTGGCGGGAGCCAGCACCGACNCTGGCTGGGGCAGTCGACNATTGAAGTTCTNTCATATATAAATACTTATNTTATATATCATATTATCTGACTTTTATTTATGGTTAGCNGGGTTTATGGTTCGCTTCATTGACAGCGTGAACCCCCCCCGATCCGGCTCCGCCCAGGCACAGGCCCGNCACACAAACCGGCACGGGACAACCCCNGGAGTAAAGAGTAGTGGCCTTAGATCAATCCAGTCGTTACGCCGACCTTAGCCTTGACGAGCAGGCCCTTATCAAGGAAGGCCGACACATCCTCTGCGCCTACCAGATGAAACCCAAGCCTGGCACCGGCTACCTTGAGGGCGCCGCCCACTTCGCCGCCGAGTCCTCGACCGGCACTAACGTCGAAATCAGCACCACCGATGATTTCACCAGAGGTGTCGATGCCCTCGTCTACCACATCGATGAAGCCACCGAAGACATGCGCATCGCCTACCCACTGGAACTTTTTGACCGCAACATCACCGACGGCAAAATGATGATCGTATCCTTCCTGACCCTGACGATCGGCAACAACCAGGGTATGGGAGATATCGAGTACGCCAAGATGTACGATTTTTTCGTACCATCTAAAGCGATTCAATTGTTCGACGGACCGGCTAAAGATATCTCCGATCTGTGGCGGGTCCTGGGGCGGCCGGTCGTTGACGGTGGTTATATCGCCGGCACCATCATCAAGCCCAAACTGGGATTGCGGCCACAACCGTTTGCCGAGGCAGCCTACCAGTTCTGGTTGGGCGGTGATTTCATCAAAAACGATGAGCCCCAAGGCAATCAGACCTTTGCCCCGATGAAGCAGGTCATCCCTCTAGTGGTGGACGCCATGCAGCGCGCACAGGATGACACTGGCGCAGCTAAATTGTTCTCGGCCAACATCACCGCGGATTCACACGACGAGATGATTGCCCGTGGCGAATATATCCTCGGACAATTCGGCGAACACGCCAATCATTGTGCGTTCCTAGTGGACGGGTATGTCGGCGGCCCAGGCACCGTTACCACTGCCCGGCGCTGGTTCCCTGATCAATACTTGCATTACCATCGTGCCGGTCACGGCGCGATCACCTCGCCTTCGGCCAAACGCGGCTACACCGCTTACGTGCTGGCCAAGATGTCGCGGCTGCAGGGTGCTTCCGGTATTCACGTCGGCACCATGGGCTACGGCAAGATGGAGGGTGAGCGGGACGATCGTGCCATTGCCTATATCATCGAACGCGATAGCTATACCGGCCCGGCCTACCACCAGGAATGGCTTGGAATGAAACCGACTACGCCGATTATCTCTGGCGGCATGAACGCGCTGCGCCTGCCAGGATTTCTAGAGAACCTGGGCCATGGCAACCTGATCAATACCGCCGGGGGCGGGAGTTACGGGCACCTCGACAGTCCGGCAGCCGGCGCTGTTTCGCTGCGCCAGGCCTACCAGTGCTGGGTGGCCGGAGCTGACCCCATCGACTGGGCCACCGATCACCGGGAGTTTGCCCGCGCTTTCGAATCCTTTCCGCAGGACGCCGATACTCTCTATCCCGGCTGGCGCAACAAACTGGGAGTTGCCGCAGCCTGAGGGCCCGCTAACACCGTAGCGCCCCCGCTACGAAATACGGCGCTGGCGACGCACCGCTGATCAGCGACTTTTCTGCCGAACAGCGTCCATCGGAATTAAAGCCTAGCCGGTTTCGAGAGTTACCTCGTATCCGCCGAACTTGCGGATATTGAGCACGCCCGTGTCGAAAATCAGGTACTGGCCCTTGAGCCCTTCTAGCCGACCCTCGACCCGGGGCCCCTTGTCGAGGTTGTGGGCCCTGACTTTGTCCGGGTAGCGCCGCACCGGGTAACTGAAAGCCAGCGGTTCGGCCTCGCTTAACTGACACACCTGCCCCGACTCACGATTCCGGATCACCCCTTCTAGTGTCCCGGCCGCTTGCTCGAGTAGAGCATCGCGCGCCGCCACCAGATCAATCGACTCAGGCACGCCCTTGAGCATGCGCCGCCAATCCGTGCGATCGGACACGAATGGCTTCATGGCCTCCTCCAGCAAACCGGCAATGTGGCGCTTGGCGACCTCGAAGATGGGTAACGCCTGGATCGCGCCCTGGTCGAGCCAGCGCGTGGGTACTTGGCTTCTGCGGGTGATGCCGACTTTCAGCCCGGACGAATTGGCAAGGTAAACCACATGTGGCTGCATGCAGTATGTCTGCCCCCAGTCTGGCTCACGGCAGGTACCCTGGTCAAAATGACATAACTCCGGTTTGACGATACAGATATCACACGCCGCCAACCGCCGGAAACAAGGGTAACAATAACCCTGGCTAAAACTCTTATTGGTCTTTCGTGCGCAGTTGATACAAAAGATGCTGCCGCTGTGCTCGAGCACTACGGGTGCACCGAGCAGCGGCTGTAGATCGATCAGCGCCTCACCCAGCGGCAGGCGGTAACACACCTCGTCGCCCGGGCTCACCTGCATCTTGCGAAGCACACCCCGTTTCATGTCAACTGCCCCTGCCCATATACATTGGTAACTCCGGCCCAGCCCAAAGCAGGTACTACTACCACTGTGGTGGTAACTTCCGGTTGATGAGCAGGCGATCGGATTCAACGGTCACGTAGCCGCCCTTGACCAGGTCGCTCATGATGCGGCTGACCATCTCGCGGGAACAACCAATCATGTCGGCGAGCAACTGGTGGGTCATCCGCTGGGGCACCACCCGGATATTGTCTTCCGCCACGGCGTGCTCTTCGAGGCGCTGCACCAGTCGCCGATAGACACTATCCAGCGCCAGACTCTGCACGCTGTCGGTCAACCGTCTGACCATTCCGGCCAGCGCCTCGATCACTGCAGTTGCCGTCTTCGGGCTCTGCTCGAGCAACTCCCGAAATGCCTCCCGTGAGATCACCAGTAACTCGGTCGGCTCCATTGCCGCAACTGACGCCGAGCGCGGGTCGCCGTCGAGCAAGGCGATTTCCCCGAAACTCGCCCCCGGCCCCTCGATGGCCAGCACCGCTTCCTTGCCATCTTCAGCAGTCACGAAAACCCGCACCCGGCCGGTCGCAACGACATAGAGCGCGTCTGCCCGGGTCCCTTCGGTAACGATCACTGCGCCCCGCTTGACCTGCAACCGTCCCGTCAATGCGGCCAGGCTGTCCAGTTCGGCCGCGGACAGCGCCGAGAAAATTGGCACTTGCGACAATAATGACACAGGCATCTCTACACCCCCTTTATGCGGCCGGCAATGCCGCGAATTCACACCACTAAACAGTATCGCAGCGCCCACCCGGTAAAAAGCCTGGGCAGGTAGCCGCCGGCTCAGCGCTGGCGGCGGCGGCGACCTCGCCCGGATGTTACCGCACCGGCAGCCACGGGCGTCGGAAGTTCGACCTCGCTGGCCAGATAAGGAAATGCCGCGCTGTGGTGGGGAATACCCATGGCCTGGACAAAGTGTTCCTGGAAGCGAGACTCGATCGCGGTCTCGACCTTCTCGATGCGGCGTACTTCGCGCTCGATCTCGACGCGGGCATTAGCGTCAACCAGTGCGATATGGGCGCCGGTACCGGCAGCATTGCCAGCGGAGGTTACGCTGGCAAGGGGGCAGTCGGGGATCAGGCCCAGCACCATGGCATATTTGACGTCGATCTGTGAACCGAAGGCCCCAGCGAGACGGATACGGTCGACCTGTTCAACACCCAGTTTATCCAGTAATAGCCGCACGCCAGCATATAGCGCCGCTTTAGCCAATTGAATCGAACGCACGTCTTTCTGTGTGACGGTAAGCCTGATATCAGCATCGTGAAGCACATAGGCGAATGTCCGTCCATCCGGGACCACCCGCTTCGAGTGACCAGCCAGCGCACCATTGATCACGCCATC
>PBDS01000007.1 GCA_002718155.1 Pseudomonadota bacterium | reverse complement strand
GCTGGGCTGCAATTCACCGCGCTACTTTGATGACTACGCCGTGCTCGGCACCACACCTGGGCAATGCCACCACTGCCACACAGGTCTCTGCCCAGTCGGTGTGGCGACCCAGGACCCGGAGCTTGAAAAAAGGGTTGATGTGGCGGCGGCATCCGAACGGGTCGCCCGATTCCTGACAGCTATGACCATGGAAGTGTCACTGCTGGCCAAAGCCTGTGGCAAATCTAACGTCCACAACCTCGAAGTTGAGGACCTCCGTGCTTTGTCCCTGGAAGCCTCCGCATTTACCGGGGTCAAACTGGCGGGAATAGACCGGCCGTACAACTGGTAGCGTTGTCTGACAGGACCGGGTTGTAATCCGGCGACGAGGCACCTGGGTGATCAGGATTCCCCGCACTGACCAACAGGGCCTATGTAGATCTGGGGACTCTCCCTTGAGTACTGCTTCCTTGCTGTGAATACAGGATACAATTACTTCGCTTGTACTCGCATACAAACCTATTATTGATTCTTGCTGAGTTTGACTATTAGAGGATGCCCAAATGAGTCACAAACCAAAACCGCTTCCCGAGGGTGTACACACCGTTGTCCTAGGCATGGGTGACCTGAACGGTTTGCTGCGCGGAAAAAGAATCCCCGCAGACAATTGGAATAACATCTGTGCATCAGGGATGGCCATGGCGAACGCGATCTTTGCCATCGACATGAACTGTGATGTCTGGGACACACCCTATGCCAACTTTGAAACAGGTTACCCCGACCTATACGTGATGCCGACTGGTGACGTCTATCCCATTCCCTGGGAAGAGGGCGTCGTATTCTCTTTCGGCGAAGCAGTCGGGCACGATCGTTTACCCGTACCGATTGACCCACGGGCTGCGCTGGTACGTGTTCTTCAGAAAGCCTCGGACATGGGTTTTGAACCCCGGGTAGGCACCGAGCTTGAGTTCTACTTGCTGGACAAGGACACCCTCAAACCGAGAGACCGTGGCATTCAAGTCTACGGTCTACCCAGAGCATCGGAACTGGAACACGTGCTGGGCCCGATCAGAAGACACCTGTCGGCCGTCGGCATACCCATTGAGCAGTCCAACCCCGAGTACGCCGCCGGCCAGGTCGAAGTCAACATCCGCTATGACGAGGCACTGACGGCCGCCGATCGCGTGGTCACCTTCCGTGGACTGGTCAAGGAACTCGGCAACACTCATGGCTATCACGCAACCTTCATGTCGAAACCATTTTTCGCCGAGTCTGGTAACGGCTTCCATGTGCACCACTCACTGTGGCGCGACGGGGAGAACCTGATGGCCGACAACGGCGCACTTTCGGCTCTGGGGCGGCAGTACCTGGCCGGTCTGCAGCAACATATGTCCGAGATATCGATGGTCTCTGCTACCACTCCAAACGCCTATCGCCGGCGTCAGCCCTACACCTTCTGTCCGATCAACAATACCTGGGGAGTCGATAACCGCACCGTTGGACTGCGCGTGATCCTCGGCAACGACAATGCGATCCGGGTGGAAAAGCGCGACGGGTCAGCCGACTGCAATCCTTATCTGCTGCTCGCACTGGAAATCGCCTCGGGCCTTTCCGGAATCGAAAATAAGCTGGAGCCGACCGCANAAACCACGGGCAACGGCTACGAGGACCAGNACCACCAGGCCATACCCACTGATCTCGCGANNGCGGTTGCNCTGGCGCGGGAATCNGATCTTATGGCTGAGGTGCTGGGCCCGGACCTGCTCGAAATGCTGATCCANCANTCGGAGCGNGAGATCGAGTTTGTCGCCAATCAGGTCACCCCGGTAGAGATCGAACGGTACCTGGAATCCTTCTGATGCGGATCGCCCGACCGAGCCCACTGTCGGTGTCAGTGATGCTGACCGGTGAGTACGGCATCCGACCTGGCGCTTGCTGAGCTCTGTCTTCTGGATCAAAGCACCCTACAGGAGGTCATCGGACAAATNGCGGTGTCTGACCACTGAGATNCNCCTGGAANGCGCTCAGGTGTGTGACGCCCGACTGCGCATGCGCTCGCCGCAAGCTCTGCCAAACGCCTGAAATATGGCGAGATAAAAAGGGTTCTCGGNGACCTTCCACTCGGGATGCCACTGCACGGCCAGGCTAAATGCCGGTGAGTCGAAGACCCTGAAGGCTTCAACCAGTCCATCGGGCGCCCGGGCCTCGACGGCCAGCCCGTTACCCAGTTTCGCCGCCCCCTGGGTGTGCAGTGAATTCACCTTAATCACCGGAGTATCAACAAGACNTGCAAGCAGGCCGTTGGGGACGAGTTCAATGTCGTGGGACGGTGCATATTGCTCGTCCAGTGGCAGGCTGTTGTCTTCCTTGTGCTCGATCAGACCCTCGACGTGCTGCAGCTGCGGATGAAGCGTTCCACCATAGGCGACATTGACCTCCTGGCAGCCGCGACAGATCGCCANTAGCGGGACCCCCCGGTCGACGGCATTTCTGAGAAGGTCAAGAGTGGTGGCATCCCGCAACGGATCATGCGGCGGTACACTGTCCTTGCGAGCGCCCCCGTAGCGGTGTGGTTCGATGTTGGACGGACTGCCGGTCAACAGGATACCGTCCAGCGCGTTCAGCAGCGTCTCGGTATCGAGTCGTTCCGCCAGTGGCGGTATTACCAGGGGCAGGGCACCCGCACCATCAACAACACCGTCGATATATTTCTGGCCGACAATGTTGAATGGATGGGGATCGAGCTGCCGGCGACAGGCAGTTACGCCGATTAGGGGTCGTCTGTTCATAGCGGGCATGGCCACTTCTGAGATTTCCGGCGTGATGTCTGCCGGTTTCGTTTCTTCAGTGTCGCAATTTAGCCGATTCGAGATCATCGGGCATCCGTGTAATAAAGCTGCAACACCACTCCGATCCCGTAAATAAACTAAAATCTATACCTTATGAAAATCGGTTATCTCTTTTTCGCATTGTTAGGACTGGCTGTATGTATCGCGATTTTCTGGATCGGATGGAAAATGGCCTGGAAAGGCTCTGAAGATGACCCCCACGTTAAATAAGTACAATCTGCACAAGAGGCATCGGCGGGTTCTGCACTCAGCCACCCGCTATCACCTGCTGTAGGTCATTGGAGTCAAGCCATGCGGTTTACGATCGTTATCCTGTTGATCATCTCGCTGGTAGGTTGTATCTATCCGTTTCTCTCCTCTGCCGCACCCATCGTCGGCGGCTGAATGACCGAGGAGGTCATTGCGTGAATCTGCCACGCTGATCATGCGCAACGCATTCAAGTGGGCCGGGCTGTTATTCATCGGCGGTATTGTCGGATACCTTGTCAGCGACGATCTACGCTGGCTTTATGGCAGCGTCAGCATCGCGGCGGTACCGATCCTGCTGCAACTGATCTGGCGGGAACGGATCTCTTTCCGGGACCTGCTTCGACCGCGAAACCACTGATCGACAGGCGGATAATGGACTATCTCATTCTTATTCTGCTGGCGGCTTGCCTACTGATTATGCTGGTGATTCACCAGGACATCATCCAGTTCGGCGAAGGTTACAACAGAACCATGGGCCAACTGCTTCCCAGGTTGGCTTCAGTCGGTCAACCGATGAAAAATGCGCTCACGCTGAGTTGCGTGATCTTCTTTGGCGGAGCCATCGCCCGAACGTTTACAGAAGATGATCGCTGGCTGTGGAATGCCCTGATCTTTTCGGTCATTCCACCTTTGGTTCAGTTCCTCAGGCGTAAGAGAACAAAGACTTCAGGCTGAACGACTCTCGATTATCGGTTCATGGAGCAGGAACTGGACCGGCTGCCCATTGTTACATCACAAATATGCCGATTAGGCCGATCAGAAAAACACCAAGGCCAATGATTAGAACCACTCTGCCCACACCCTGACCTTCAGTCAGTCCGCCGTTTTGTTCACTCATTGTCGTCGTCACTCAAAGTTGCGATTGGTTGGGCCGTAGTATAAACGGCGAGGAAGGTCCGGGGGCATTTGGAATCAATCACACCTGACGTGTGATCACCCCGGACAAGGATCGGGTCATGAAACCATCGGTTGGGCGAGTATCCACAGGCTGACCATCGTGTAGAGCACCATCAGCACCATCATCGGAAGCTGGCTGAAGAAGGCAGCGCGTGGGTTACCAAACAACCGGAGCGCTGCCAGGTGAGCAATGTAGACGGCGAATACATGACCGGCCACGATAAACGCCACCGCCAGGTACCAGGCTGTCCGGGCACCGAGCAGGCTGATGTCCACTTGGTAATCCCTTGTCCCCAGTAGATTCCAGCCATTACCCAGCGGGTCCGACAACCTTGGAATCAGATACTGTCCTGATATAACGAGGTACGAGAGATAGTGCGCCAGATGGTAGGCAATCGCGATCGGTACCAGAGTCATGACGAACGTGCTGGCGACATGAAAAAGATCAGGCCTGGGAACTGCACCCAAACTCTGTGGATCACCAAATCGCTGTGCACAGTAGGCCATCAGCCAACTGAAGCCCAGAAACACCATCAGAAATCCCATCGAGAACATGACCAGCGCTACGCTACCGACATAACGAACCTCGCCGCTCAAGGTGCGCTCAAGCACGTGGGCCCACAGGGGCGTTTCCAGGATCCCGTCGAAGGTCACCGTCGCAAGTAGCGTTATCACCAGAACCATCAGGGACGCCGGCACCCGAGGCTCATCAAGCAGACCGAGGGCTGGCGGGCGCAAGATCCACTCCAGATCTCCTGGGCCCGCCCGGGCCAGGCAGATCTGTCCATTGACGCAGTATTCCCGACGATAACGGCAGGCCGGGCTGACACAGGTGCGGACCCGCTCGCGGTCGCTGCTACGCAGCGCCAACGGGGCAAACCGGGCAAAGACGCCAAACACCAAGGAGAACGTGTCGGCGTTCTGCAACCAGACATCACGGCCAAACACAACCATCCCGGCCCAGGTCATAGCTGCATAAATGGTGATAGCCAGGGCAAGGTCCCACGGCACACCACCCCCCGGCCAGATCAGTTCCGCCCAGAAAAACACCATCAGGCCTGCCACCGCCGGCCACGCGGACAGACCCTGCGGATAGGGTTTCTCCAACGACAGACACTTTCCGCCAGTGAACAGGTTGACGATCTTNTCCGCCCAGATAAAAAGGGTGCGAAAAGGATTCAGCACTGCCCAGAGGTCACCCACGAGCGCGCAGACGTAGGCAACACCAACCCACCACACTACCCACACGGCCACCGGCACAAGGTTTTGGTACGGATCGGGCACCCCCAGAAAGCCTGACAATACGCTAGCCAACAGGAAGGTTACGCTCAATACGCGGATGACTGAGATCGTTATCGGATGAGCGAGCCCACGCAAGCCCCACACCCTGAATAGATTGATCCTGGGTCCTTCTGGATGCAAAGCACGGCTCTGTGGGAACAGCACGATGACCGCAAAAGTCAGGACGATTGTGGCGCCGGCACCAACGACCCACAACCACAGGGGCACGGGAAGATCATAGCGCTCACCGAACCCATGTGCGATCGCATACGGGCAGATCCAGAAACCGATCAGACCGATCGCAAGTTTTAGGAATACAAAACCTGAATTCATAAGCGTATCGATTGTAATGAGTATCTCTTCAGAGCAGCGGCCGAAGAAAGCAATTGTCGCTCAGTCGCAATCCCGCTGAATTTTCCCCCACGGCAACTGCGTATGGCACAAAATGGCCTGATCGACCGATGATCGGTCGATCAACGCCTTGGTCAGGTCGGCATTGGTCAGATCCGCCTGCTTGAGCCTGGCCCCGGTGAGATCCGCACCATTCAGGAAGGCACCCGTCAATCGAGCGAAGCGCAAGTCAGCTTTTCTGAGATTAGCCAGCAGGAGATAGGCTCCACGTAGATCAGCCTGGCTCAGGTTGGCTTTTCGCAGGTCTGCGTTGATCAACTGGGCACCGCGAAGATCTGCNGCACTGAAGTTGGCACCGAACAGATATGCCCCGGTCAGGTTCGCTGCGCTCAGATTGGCCCGGTCGAAGCGCGCACCGTTGAGATCCGCATTGCTGAGGTTCGCCTGCCGGAGATTCTTTCCTTGCAGAACTGCACCACGCAAGTCACATTTCGGACATTCGTTAGTCGATGTCAGTCGATCCAGTCGGGCATCCAAGGCTTCGGATTCTACTTTCCGGTTCCAGTCGATCCCGCCGGGGCGGAAATGGACCGCGACTCGAATCAATCGATCCGCTGCAGGACGTAGGGGCGTAGTGGTTACGGNAGGATCAGGTATTGGCGGTGTAACAGTCGCTGGCCAGACAGAACTGGCGTAACTGGACAACCATACGGCCGCGATGAAAAGGACAGCGAAGATAAATGGGCCAGCGTGTGAATCGCGTGCTGTACTTGGCGAGCACCTCGGCAGTGCAACAGCGTTGCCTCTGAGAAGAACCTGCTGTGACAGAAGTTTAGCCGTGGCCGAAGCTGGCCCGAAGCGCTACTGGGACTGGCTCACCATGTAGTCGACAGCGGCCTTGACCTCTTCGTCACTGAGTGTGGGGTTACCNCCNTTGCCGGGCATCACTCCGGAAGANCCNTGGAAACCGTTGATGGCATTGGCATACAGGGTCTCACTTCCGGCTGCGATCCGTGCAACCCAGGTCGGGGCATCTCCCACCCTCGGCGCTCCAGCTACACCCGCGCCATGGCAGGCAATACACGCGCTTTGATAGACCTTCTCTCCATCGACTGCTGATTCGCTGGCCGCAGCTGCCTGTGTGGTGCTCTGGGCCTGTGCCACGTTGATCTGGCCGACCGCGGCGATACGAGCGGCTATTCCGGAACCGTCACTCAGCAACGATTCGCGCTGCGCCTCGGAATGACCGGGTGTGTCCAGGTGGTGTTCGACAAAGATAAAACCAAACAGCACCAGTGCCAGTGTAAAAATAGTGAGGTAGCTTTTCATGGACTCTTATTCGGTTTGTCGTGGGCAGGATCCGCGCTAGATTCTGAAATCTAGTCAACTGACACTGCGTAGGTCATTCAGCTCCGGCGAAGAAAATCTCGCGGGTGAGGAAAGTGTAGTCCCCCTCGAGCGTCCCGATACCGACGAATACCAGCAGCAGTAACGGCGGCACGATAATCGCGTAGACCAGCGCCAGCCGCTCCCACAGCATGTGCATGAACACTGCGACAATCAGACCAGCTTTGAGCATCATGAACGAAATGATCAGGAACCAGCGCAGATAACCCTGGAACTGCATGTAATCGACCATGTAGGATGCGGCGCTCAGAGCGAACAGCAGGATCCAGATCTGAAAATAGATGCCCAGGGGGTGTTGTTGACCTTCATTGGATGACATGATTGTTTTACCAGAGATAAAAGACCGCAAAGATAAATACCCAGACCAGATCAACGAAGTGCCAGTAAAGGCCCATGATCTCGACCATGTTGTAGTCCTGCTTCCTACCCGTCATGAACCCGGGTTTTCCCGTGTCCATGTTTCCGCGCAGCACCTTGACCGCCATGATGCCCAAAAACAGCACTCCGATGGAGACGTGCGTCCCGTGGAATCCGGTGACCATGAAGAATATCGCACCAAACTGTGGGGCGCCCATGGGGTTACCCCAAGGCCGCACGCCTTCGTCGACGATCAGCTTGGTCCACTCGAAGGCCTGCATACCCACGAAGGCCGCGCCGAGCAGCGCGGTCGCCAGCAGCAGCCAGAACGTGACCATCTTGTTTTTTCGGTAACCATAGTTGACTGCAAGTGCCATGGTGCCACTGCTGGTGATCAGCACGAAGGTCATAATGGCAATCAGCAATAACGGCACGTGAGTACCACCGATCGTCAGCGCAAAGACCTCGCTGGGGTTCGGCCATGGGATAGTCGTAGACATCCGGACCGTTCCATAAGCGATCAAGAAACAGCTGAAGATAAAGGTGTCACTGAGGAGAAAGATCCACATCATCGCCTTTCCCCAGGGGGTTCTTTTGAACGCTCGTTGGTCAGAAGACCAGTCAGCGATTACACCCGGTGTGCCATCGAGCAGTGGCAGCGCCCCGGCCGTGGTTGCTTGCGCAGATTGCGTCATATGTATTACTTCCCTTTTAAGTGACCAACAGCAGCCCAAACATCACCAGCCAGACCAATAGCAGGAAGTGCCAGTACACGGCGCACAGTTCCACGCTCAACCTGATCTTGGCTACCTCAGCGCCCCGCCACAACCTGACGGACGCCCGCAGCCAGGCTATCAGGCCGCCCAGCAGATGCAGACCGTGCAGCCCGGTGATGAGATAAAAGAACGAATTCGAAGGATTGGAGTCCACGAAATAGCCGAGCGACCCCAACTGGCGCCAGACCAAAAACTGGCCAACGAGAAAAGCAAAGGCAAGTACTCCGCCGGCCAACAAGCCGTGTCGTACACTGTCAGCCCGGTCCCCCCTGGCGGCATTGCGGGCCCACTGCAGCGTAAAACTGCTGAGGATCAGGATAGCCGTGTTCAGCCACAGCATGGCCGGGACCGGTAGTGGCTGCCAGTCGGCGTAGGCCATCCGGATGAAGTAGGCCGCAGTCAGAAGCCCGAAAACAGCACTGACCACCCCAAGGAACACCGACAGAAAAACCTTGGCGTTCGGTGGGCTGAACCCGTGTGATTCCGAGACGTAACCCCGCTCGGCTGCCCAAGATTTGGTCGACAGTGTCCGAAAAATACTCACGCTCTGAGATCTTCTCTCTGATCAGCCATGTTGTTGTATCGCCGCCGCACCCTAGCTGGCCTGGCCGGTGTTCTTACCNGCCGGCACGTTCTGCGGAATAAAATCCTCCTCGGCACCCGGCACGCTGAAGTCATACGCCCAGCGGTAGACCGACGGCAGTTCCTTCCCGAAATTACCGTGTGTCGGCGGTGTATCAGGAGTCTGCCATTCCAGGGTTGTAGCACCCCAGGGGTTGTCGCCTGCCGGCTTGCCGCGCTTCGCGCTCACCGCCAGGTTGTACAGGAATATCAACTGCACGCAGGCGACGATAATCGCTGCGATACTTATCCAGACATTCGCCAACTGTGCTGATTCCGGTATGAAATCGGCCACACCGTTGGCGTAATAACGCCGCGGCACGCCCATGATACCCAAATAGTGCATCGGGTAGTAAAGACAATAAAGGCCCACAAATGTGACCCAGAAATGGAACTTGCCCAGGCCCTCGTTCAGCATGCGGCCGGTGATCTTGGGATACCAGTGATACACCGCACCAAACACAGCCAGGACCGGAGATACCGCCATCACCATGTGGAAGTGCGCCACGACGAAATAGGTATCGGACAACGGTACGTCGACGATGACGTTGCCGAGAAAAATACCGGTCAGTCCGCCGTTGATAAAGGTGAACACAAAGCCGATGGCAAACAGCATGGGTACCGTCAGGCGAATATTACCTCGCCACAGTGTCAGTACCCAGTTATAGACCTTGATCGCAGTCGGCACAGCAATGATCAGTGTCGTCGTGGCAAAGAAAAAACCGAAATACGGGTTCATGCCGCTGACGTACATGTGATGTGCCCAGACGATAAAACTCAGACCCCCAATTACGATAATGGCCCAGACCATCAGCCGATAACCAAAAATGTTCTTGCGGGCATGCACGCTGATCAGGTCGGAGATGACCCCGAATGCCGGCAATGCCACGATGTAGACCTCGGGGTGGCCGAAGAACCAGAAAAGATGCTGAAACAATACCGGGCTGCCACCGGAGTAATCGAGCTGTTGTCCCATGGAAACCAGTGCCGGCATGAAGTAGCTGGTACCCAGCAGGTTATCCAGGGTCATCATGATGCCCGCAACCAAAAGCGCCGGAAAAGCGAGCAGCGCCAAGACGGTCGCGATAAAGATCGCCCACACCGTCAGCGGCATACGCATCAATGTCATTCCACGGGTCCTGCCCTGCAACACCGTAACCACATAGTTCAAACCACCCATGGTGAAGCCGATCACGAAAAACACCAGGGAAACACACAACAGGAGGATTCCCCCGCCCGAACCNGGGGTACCCGGCAAAATTGCCTGCGGCGGATAGAGCGTCCAGCCCGCTCCGGTCGGCCCACCGGGCACAAAGAAACTCGCGAGCAGCAGCAGCACAGCAAACAGATAAATCCAGTAACTGATCATGTTGACGTACGGAAATACCATGTCACGAGCGCCGACCATCAGCGGAATCAGGTAATTGCCGAACCCACCCAGAAAAAGTGCCGTCAGCAGATAGATGACCATGATCATGCCGTGCATAGTCACAAATTGGATATAAGCGTCCGGGGTGATAAAAGAGACCGCACCGGGCCAAGCCAGCTGTATCCGCATCAGGACCGACAGGATCAGCGCCAGCAGTCCTACGGCCATGGCTGTGATCGAATACTGCAGGGCAATGATTTTCGCATCCTGTGAAAAGACGTATTTNCCGATCCAGGTCTTAGGGTGATACAGCTCTACCTCTTCGACCTCGGCTGGCGCAACATAGTCTTGCGCGTCATGTGTGACATCAGTTATAGCCATGATGAATGCCTCTTCACTTGAACTTTGTGTTCTTTGTACCCTGAATCGGGATTAAAACCTTTTAAGCCTTCTTTCGTTTCCGNTCTCTATCAGCCTGAAGCTGCCTTGAGATAAGCCATGAGCGCTTTAAGCTGATCATCCGTCAATTGTGCTGGCGGCATGATCGGCCCATAGCCCTTGACGACCTTGGCGTTTGGATCAACGATCGATTCCTTCAGGTAGTCCTCGTCGACCACCACGCTGCTGCCATCGACCAGGGTCTCGGTCTTGCCGACCAACCCTTTCCAGGTCGGACCAACGCTCGGGCTACCGTCCAGGCTGTGACAGGCGATACAGCCCTGATCCCTTGCCAGTCGCTCGCCCTGCTCGGTCAAAGACCCGCCTGATGCAGCGCCGGTTCCGGCCAGCGTCTGGGCAAAGGTCGGCTGGGTCTGCAGCCAGGTCTGAAATTCGTTCTCTTCTTCCACAATCATGCGACTGCGCATGTTGTAATGCCCCGAACCACACAACTCCGCACAGAGCACATCGAAACCGCCTGTTCGGATCGGCGTGAACCAGAAGTAGGTGATCATGCCCGGCACCAGGTCCATCTTGGCGCGGATCTCGGGTACGTAAAAATCATGCAACACATCCTTGGATCGCAACACCACCTTGACCGGCCCGCCGACCGGCAGGTGAATCTCCGAACCACTGACCAGGATATCGTCCTGGCCGTTGGGATCGTCCTCATTCAGTCCGTAGGGGTTCTTGGCGTTCACGTTGCGCGTATCAACGGTGCCCAGAACGCCGTCGGCCCCCGGGTAGCGGTAGGTCCACCGCCACTGTTGTCCCACTGCTTCGACCAGCATGGCGTCTTCGGGAACCTCAACATATTTGGCCCAGACAAACAATCCGGGTGCCAGCATTGCGACGACACCAATTGTCGTAAACGCTGTTAACCACCATTCGAGCTTCTTGTTCTCAGGCTCATAGCTGGCACGTCGATCCTTGCGATAACGATACTTGTAAATCGAATAGGCCAAGAAAAGATTGACGACAACGAATACGAATCCGGTTACGGCAAACGTGATTGTCAGAGTGTCGTCGATCATGCCCCAGTTCGAAGCGATCGGCGTTAGGTACCAGGGACTCAGAAAATGAAAAAGTACTGAAGCCACCAACAACACANCCAGGACAATGACTAGAGCCATTCGTTCCGTTCCTCTGAATTGTTCCAAAAAAATCGCGGCCCAAATCTCCGCAATGCGTTGTCCTGAACAGACCCAGGCTCGCGGTGATTACTTCCTGTACCCCAGCGAGACAAAAAAAGACCGCCGTTAAGGCGCCTTTAATGTCTCCACAAATCCTCCAGTGGGGACGCAGTTCAACGGCACGAATTTTGTCACAGAAGTTTCCTGACAGCAACAAACAGGGTCCTGAAGATCAACACGAACAGCCCCGAGAGCTATTTGTTTTTGACGGCACCCCCAAGTCAACGATCAGAACATGTCCTCAAGGGTGTAGTTCACCAGGATCTCGGCGACGACTGCGTTGTTCGGCAGAGTCAAAGCTGTGAGGACCAGTTCAGCCAGATCGGCCGGCTGGATCATATCCGCCGGCTCGACCCGGTCAACAGCGGACGTCATGTCGGTCCGCACAAAACTAGGGCAGATCGCGGTCGCCCGTATACCCTGTGCCCAGCCTTCACGACGGGTGGCGTGGGTCAGTGCAATGAGCGCAAACTTGGTCATCGCATACCCCATATTGACGTTTTTCACCCGTTTTCCCGACAGCGACGCAATATTGACGACCCGGCCCGTGCCACTGCTTGCAAGATGAGGCAAGGCCAGGCGGGTCAGCCGCAAGGGCCCTTTGACATTCACGGCCCACATTTCATCCAGCCCGGTCTCGTCATCATCCGTCAGGGCCACAGGAGGTTGGGAGACCCCGGCGTTGTTTACGAGTCCGTCGAGCCGGCCGAATGTCTTTACGGTCCCGGCCACCCAGTTCTCGGCGGATTTGAGGTCTGTAGCTGAATAGGGAAAGAACCTGACACCCGTTGTATTGCAGGTGCGCAGGGAATCCCTGGCGGCAGCCGTGTCCCTGACCCCTAGACTCAACCGAGCGCCTTCATTCAGCAGTCGCTTGGCCACCGCCAAACCGATCCCACGACTGGCCCCGGAGATCATGATCACCCGTTCAGCAATTGGCATCATCGGAAATCTCCGGTCTTGAACGAATTGTTCAACACCGCTGGTCTGACCACAGCGTGTGACTTGACTGATGTAGCACCATTAAATTGCTTGTGTTGCGATGACAATGTCATCATCAGCTCTGCGAAATAGAGTTAGCCCGTCACGTATGCACGCATTATTGAATCAGATTCGGAGCACTTTTTCATCTCATGGCAACAATACTGACAGCCAGGGCATGGCCCATTACATGCGCGGGCAGTTTGCTTTTTTCGGCATCAAGACCCCTGAGCGCAGAATGCTCTCTAAACCCTTTTTGCACGAGGCCGCAACGCTGAACAGGAAGGCGGTCTACGCATTGATTCAAACCCTCTGGGAACAACCCGAACGGGAATGCCACTATCTGGCCCAGGAGATCTANCTCAAAGTAGCNAACNNGATACTGNNCCGGGGCGACATGCCTTTTATCGAGTTCCTGCTTCTAACCCATTCCTGGTGGGACACCGTTGACGTGATCGCGCCCAAAATCATTCCTATTTATCTCGATCGGTTTCCCGAAGAGCGCGACCGGAAAGTCGAGAACTGGTCAGCGTCCGGAAACATCTGGTTACAGCGCAGCGCCCTGCTGTTCCAGCTGAAATTGAAAGATCAGGTCGACCTACCCTACATGTTTCAGACCATATTGCGCCTCTCCGACACCAGGGAGTTTTTTGTCAACAAAGCCATCGGCTGGCTACTGCGTGAACATTCCAGACACAAACCCGTCGAGATCAGCCGGTTCATCGACCAGCACCATCTCAAGCTGGATAAATTGTCGATTCGGGAGGGACGGAAACACCTGGACCGCGTACCCCGATCCCCTTAAACAGCCCGGCTCGGCTAGAGCAACGACTCATTCAGTAGCGCCAGAAACGAAGACGCTAACGTGGGCTCGCTGTCAGTAACAGTACCCCCGGCATCCGGCTGCGACCCGGGATCATTCAGGATCACCCGGCGCCTGCACTGTGCCCGCAACTCGATATCGGGCGTGATTCTGATTGTGGCCCACAGCTCAACATCCCCGGTTATTGGCTGACCGTCGACCCTAATCAGTCGTGTTGCCTGTCAAGAGGCCGGCGGCTTGCGGGTCGGGACCACCACGACCTGGGCGATCACCACATCCGGTGGCTGGTCCAGGGCAAACAGCACGGAACGGGCGATATCTTCCGGTTCCAGGCAGACACCGAAATCGGCGTAATATTGATCACCGCGATCCTCGTCACCGAATCGTATGGCGGCAAACTCGGTTCTTACCATCCCCGGAAGCACTTCTGAGACCTTGATTCCGGTCTTGGCATAGTCGATTCGCAGGGTTTCACTGAGCCCGTGGACGGCATGCTTGCTTGCCGCGTAGGCAGCACAAGCTGTGTAGGCCTGGATACCGGCCACTGATCCGATGTTGACGATGTGGCCCGAATCCCGCCGGACCATCCCATCCAATACCACCCGCGTCACCCGCATCAGGCCGATCACATTGGTCTCGATGGTAGCCGACCACTCCTCTGCGGTACCTTCGTGGAACTGCCGGCGGCCACCGATATCATGCCCGGCGTTGTTCACCAGAATGTCGAGGTCACGCCAACCCCCCGGTAACCGATCCATCAGAGTGTCGACTGACTGTGCGTTGACGACATCCAGTTCGAGCGCGATGGCTCGCTCCCCCAGTTCTGCAGTCAGCGACTCAAGGCGGCCCACTCGGCGCGCGCTGCACACCACCCGGGCCCCGGCGTCGATCAACGCCCTGGCGGTCTTTTCGCCAATTCCAGCACTGGCCCCGGTCACCAGGGCTACTTTTCCTGACAGGTATCCCATGGACCCGGCCTCCTCAGCTGATTCGAATCTCAAGTGATCGGTCCGAGATGGACAGAACCGCCTCAGTATAATGCCCGCACTCGACACTGGTACGCTCAGCCCCGACAGATGCCTGGACACAAATACCGAATTGTGCCGTTTGCCTGATCCTGACATTCAGGTCATTCGTGACGGGCCGGCGCGGGCTGCACAAGCACTGATACTCGCCCATGGCGCCGGTCAGGGCTCGGACTCCCCGTTCCTACAGTGGTTTTCCGTCGAACTCGCCCGGGCACGACTGCCCGGCGGGCTGTCGATCTGGCGGTTTGACTTCCCCTACATGGCAATGGCCAAAACGACAAACAGGAAACGCCCACCGGATCGAGCGACAATTCTGGAAGCTGCCTGGGGCCAAGCCATCAGTGAGGTCCGGCGGCAATCACCACGGCTCAAACGCCTTTTTATCGGCGGTAAATCAATGGGTGGCCGAATAGCCAGCATGATCGCCGACCATTCGGGAGTCGACGGGCTGGTCTGCCTGGGCTACCCTTTTCACCCGCCCGGCCAACCGGAAAAGCTGCGAACTACACATCTGGCAACACTCAATACCCCTGCGCTGATCTGCCAGGGCGAGCGCGACGCTTTCGGCTCGCGCCCGGAGTCTTCTGGCTGGCGGCTGGCGGACGTCATTAAATTCTGCTGGCTGGCCGACGGCGACCACAACTTTAAGCCACGCATAAAATCAGGTTGGACGGAGGAACAGAACAGGGTGACCGCTCGCGAGGCGATTCTGGGCTTTGTTGGGGATCTTCCGAGGAAACCGGGCTGAAACGGATCCAGAACCGAAGGTGTTGATCAACACTATCCCAAGGTGTCGATAAAAAGTGGAAATTGCCGATCGCTGGTTTGAAAGGAAGTCCATCGACGATGACATCACGTTGTTGTGGGAGCCCAATGTCGATCCGTTGCTGCGTTGCAATATCTGGCATATTCGAGGACGCGACAAAGACATGCTGGTCGATACTGGGCTGGGTGTATGTAGCCTCAGAGACGCTGCGCGGGATCTGCTCGAAAAAGAAGTGATCGCGGTCGCGACTCACAGTCACTACGACCACACCGGCAGCATGCACGAATTTGATATCCGAGTGATTCACCACCAGGAGGACAACGGTCTGGCGAACCCGGANCCGCTCGGCTCATTGCGATCAGCNGATTTTGGGGAAGAATTCCTGNGTTACTTGAGCGAAGTCGGTTATCCGCTCAAAGAAGAATTGATTACNGCCTANCCTCGGTCTGGATNTGACCCGGNAAGTTTCAGGACGTTGCCGGCGGCNCCGACATGGCTTGTTGATGAGGGGGACACGATAGACATCGGCAACCGCGCTTTTGAGGTATTACACCTTCCGGGACACTCACCGGGCAGCATCGGATTATGGGAGCCTGGCACCGGCACTTTGTTCTCCGGTGACGCCATCTACGACGGACCGTTGCTCGATCGACTAGAAGGCTCGAATATCCAGGACTATCTGAAAACCATGGAACGACTCAAAAAACTACCCGTGAAGATCGTCCACGCCGGTCACGAACCAAGCTTTGACAAAAAACGTCTGACAGAACTTGTAGATGCTTATATCGAGAGTCGGCAGTAGCGCTTAACTGAATGCACATTATTAAGGACGGGGCATCGCAGGTTCAGGCCGGGCCTTGCGACTCAGTCGATCTCCAGTTCCTTGAGTTTACGGGTCAGGGTGTTGCGCCCCCAGCCCAGCCGGTGGGCAGCTTCCTGCTTGCGTCCGCGGGTAAACGCGAGGGCAGTACGAAGCAATACCCGTTCGAACTGCGGACCCACTTCGGCCAGAATGGCGTTCTGCCCGAGCGTCAGCTTATGCTGAACAGTCTCTTCCAGCAGCAGCTGCCAGCCCGACGCTGAGGGGCCGGCATCCACATCCCGTTCCGCGGCCATCCCAACTGGCAGGTCGGTTACCGAAATCACCTGGCCTGGTGCCATGACCGTCAACTGGCGGCAGAGATTTTCCAGCTGACGCACATTGCCAGGCCAGGATTGGCGGACCAGCATTGCCAGCGCCTGCCTGTCGAGTTGTTTGGGCTCCACTGCCAGTTCACGTGCCGCCTGGTCCAGGAACCTCCGGGTCAGACCCTGGATGTCTTCTCGCCGGTCTCTCAATGGCGGCAGCGTCACCGCCATCACGTTGAGCCGGTGGTAGAGGTCTTCGCGAAAGCGCTTGTCACGCACCCGGGATTCGAGGTCCTGGTTGGTCGCTGCAATGACCCGCACATCGGCCTGTAGTTCCTCGTGGCCCCCTACCCGGTAAAACGTGCCGTCGGAGAGCACTCTCAATAGCCGGGCTTGCAGACCCACCGGCATATCGCCGATCTCGTCGAGAAACAGCGTGCCTCCCTGGGCCTGTTCGAAACGGCCCGCCCGGCGGGCATGGGCGTCGGTAAATGCCCCTTTCTCGTGCCCGAAGAGTTCCGACTCCAGCAGTTCTGCCGGTATGGCGGCGCTGTTGATGGCGATGAACGGCGCTTCCGAGCGCGGACTGTTGGCATAGATAGCCCGGGCAACGAGCTCCTTCCCGGTGCCCGACTCACCACAGATCAGCACATTGATGTGCGAGCCCGCCAGCCGGCCGATCACTCGGAACACCGCCTGCATGGCCTGNGCNTCACCAATCAGAGTGTGCGGCTGGGCAGTTGATTCGACCGGTTGCGCAGCANTGGCAGCGGTTTGTTTCTCCAGTGCCCGTCTGACCAGTACCACTGCATCGTCCAGGTCAAAGGGTTTGGGCAGATACTCGAAAGCTCCTTCCCGGTAGGCTGCCAGCGCATTGTCCATGTCAGTGTGGGCGGTCATGACGATCACCGGCAGGGTCGGGAACTTCTCGACCAGGATACGGACCAGGTCCAGCCCACTGGCGCCTGGCATCCGGATGTCCGTGATGATGGCATCCGGCTGCACAGACTCGATTGCTGTAAGTACGTCCCCGGCATTATCGAAAACCTGAGTTTTCCAACCGGCACCGGTCAACGCCTTGTCCAGAACCCATCGCATCGATGCGTCGTCGTCNACNATCCAGATCATCGGCTCTTGCTTCACACCGAGTCCTCCACCGGCAGGTACAGTATGAATCGGGTATCCCCCGGTTGGCTGACGCATTCAATGGCGCCACCATGGCGGGACAGAATCTCCTGGGCGATCGTAAGCCCAAGGCCCGTTCCACCGGGTCGACCCGAAACCATCGGAGAAAAGACGTCTTCCAGAATAGCGGGGGGAACCCCCGGGCCGTCATCGTTGATTGTGGCTTCCAGCACGTGACGGTGGCGACGGCTACCAAGTGTGAACTGTCGACGGATGCGCGTGACCAGCGTGATTCTCCCCACGCCATCAATAGCCAGCACAGCATTACGAACGATGTTGAGTACGGCCTGGACCAGCTGTTCCCGGTCACCTGTAATGTCGGGTATGCTGGGGTCGTAATCGCGGTGGAACGTCAGCCCTTCCTGGACCTCGGCGAGGGTCAGTTTTCGGACGTGTTCCAACACCGCATGCAGGTTGAACCTGGTTTTCAACAGGGGCCTGAACGGTCCCGTCATCCGGTCGACCAGGGCGCTCAACCGGTCTGCTTCGTGGATGATGATTCTGGTGTACTCCTTGAGCTCACGACCCGGAAGTTCTCCATGCAACAGTTGTGCCGCACCGCGCAGACCACCCAGGGGGTTCTTGATCTCGTGGCCAAGACGGCTTATCAAGGCGTTCGAGGCACTGTGNCGATCATGCAACTGTNCCTCTTGAGCCAGCCGCGTCAGCTGATCGACCCGGGTCAGTTCGACCAGCGCATAATTCTGCTCGTCAGNGCCCCCGAAAGGTGCAACGGTCAAGTCGACCACCAATGTACTGGCGGTGGCCGGACGCTTTAATTCAATCTCTCTGAAGGTCGTCGAACGCCCCTCTACAGAATCGGCCAGTGCCGCCTGCAACGGTGCACTGATTCCCAGCAACTCGTCAGCCAGGCGACCCGCTGCGCGCTGCGCACTGATATCCAGCAGTACCTGCGCTGCCACATTGACGTACACCACCTTGCGGCCACCGTCGACCAGCAACACCGCGGTGGTCAGTTCGTCAAGAATCTGGTTTGAGAGCGGGTTTGCCATGGAAAGACCGCAATGCACCAATTTAGTGCATTTTACTCCAGAACCCGGTGCACCCCGGTCGTCCGGGATGCGTTTGGTTCTTGGTGTCAGACGCTGTAGTACATATCGAACTCGACCGGGTGAGTCGCCTGCAGGAGGCGCTGGACCTCTTCGGATTTGAGTTCGATGTAAGCATCGATCATATCGTTGGTCATCACACCACCGGCTTTCAGGTACTCCCGGTCGGAATCCAGNGCCTCCAACGCCACATCCAGCGAATGGGCGACGGTCGCAATTCCCTTTTCCTCCTCCGGCGGCAGGTCGTAAAGGTCCTTNTCNAGCGACTCGCCGGGATGAAGCTTGTTCTGGATGCCGTCCAGACCAGCCATCATCATGGCAGTGAAGGCCAGGTAAGGATTGGCCGTCGCGTCCGGGAAACGCACTTCCACCCGACGGCTCTTCGGATTGGGATCGTAGGGGATGCGGCAGGAGGCCGAACGGTTCCTGGCCGAATAGGCCAGCATCACGGGCGCTTCAAATCCTGGAACCAGCCGTTTGTAGCTGTTGGTGCTGGCGTTGGTAAAGGCNTTCAATGAACGAGCATGCTTGAAGATACCGCCGATGTAATACAGTGCACTCTCACTCAGGCCACCGTACTCGTCACCGGCAAACATGTTGTCGCCGTTCTTGAAAACCGACTGGTGCACGTGCATNCCCGAACCGTTGTCACCGACCAGCGGCTTCGGCATGAAGGTTGCCGTGAGGCCGTGCGCGTGAGCCACGTTGTGGACGCAATACTTGTAGATCTGGAGCTGGTCGGCCTTGGCGACCAGGGTATCAAAACGCGTGCCGATCTCGCCCTGTCCGGCCGTGCCGACCTCGTGATGATGCACCTCGACATCCAGGCCCATATCAGCCATTGCCAGGCACATTGCCGAGCGGACATCCTGCAGGGAATCAACCGGTGGCACGGGAAAGTAACCCCCCTTGACCCCGGGACGATGACCGATGTTGCCGTCCTCGTATTCCTTGCCGGAGCTCCAGGCCGCTTCCACTGACTCGAGGTGGTAGGACGCTTCACTCATCTCGTTGGTCCAGCGGACCGAGTCNAAAATGAAAAACTCCGCCTCCGGTCCGAAAAAAGCAGCGTCACCGATACCGGTGGACTTCAGATAGGCCTCGCCCCGCTTGGCGATCGACCGCGGGTCGCGTTCGTAACCTTGCATGGTGGTTGGTTCAATCACGTCACAGCGCAGCAGAACAGTAGTGTCCTGCATGAACGGATCGACCACCGCTGTATCCGGATCCGGCATGAGGATCATGTCTGACTCGTTGATGCCCTTCCAGCCGGCGATCGAGGAGCCATCAAACATCTTACCCTCCTCAAATGTGTCATCTTGGACAACGTTGGCCGGTACAGACACGTGCTGCTCCTTGCCTCGGGTATCGGTGAATCGAAAATCAACAAACTTCACTTTGTTTTCCTGAATCATCTTCAGGGCATCGGCCGCTGACATCGTTGCTTACCTCATATTGGGTTGGTGGATACACTGACCGGGCCTCATGGCCCGGGTCTCGTCTGGATAGCGTGACTGCGCCTTACTACCAGAAGCAATTGGCGTGCCAGGTAAATGACGGGAATTTACCGGCTCTATGCACTATTATAGTGCATTTCCCGCAGACTACGCCCTACACTTGTGCGACTTCTGGGAATGTCAGGGGTTTACAGCGTCAGGATTCGCCGACTCGCAGCGTAACCACCACCTCTTCGGCCTGCTCGCCGGCCTGTAGCACGTCGTGCCCGTTGATCCGACACCAGGCGGGGATATCGTTCAGTGCCCCGGGATCGGTACAACGCACCTCGAGGACATCGCCCGGCTGCAGCTGTTTGACCCGGTCCTGGGCGCGGATCACCGGCAACGGACATAACAAATTGCGGGCATCCAGGACCTGGTGGCTCACAGATACCACTCCGGTTGAACGTTCTCAGGTGCCAACGGCTGAACGGACAGTCCGCTGGTCAGGCCATCGACGACTGCATCAAATACCACGCGCTCGGCGTCACGCCCCTGCCCGAAGCGGGCGGCGATCCGGGCAGCAAGTTCAATGTCAGCCGCTGTAACCTCGCCCTCCAGCAGGGTCAGTGGGCCGCTGTGACTGGTCATCGTCAGATGGTTGAATCTGCGGCGATAGCCTTGCAGGTAATGCGTCTCGCCACTGTCCCTCGCAATGATCAATTTGAAGTGGGGCCTGGGCCGGATATGGCGCCCCACCTTGAGCAACATGATGTCATCGAGTTCATAGTGCTTGTCACCTCTGGATTGCCACAGGTCACGTAGCTTGCGCGAATAGGCCGAATCGGTCAGGAAACAGCAACCGCCGGCGGGCTGAGCATATTCCTCAATGCCCAGAGTTGCCGCCAGTGCTATCTGTGGCCTGCGGCTGCGGCCGTTGAAATCAAACAATGCTTCCCGGTCGACCCAGCCCTGGCGCTCCGGCAGGGTGGGGGGCTGACGCTTTGCACACAGTGGTCTCAGCAGTAGATCACCGGCACCTGATTCGCGCTGCACCACTGGAAATGTCGACCGGCGTTGAGACATGGGACGCTGACCCACCACTTCACCGGTGATGATGAAATCGAAATCATGCGCCGTCATCCACTCTCGGGCTTTCCGGACCATGAACGATTTACAGTCCAGGCACGGATTCATGTTCGCGCCGTAGCCGTGCTTCGGATTGATGACGACTTCCTTGTACTCTTCTATCACATCGATGATGTGGAGTTTGATCCCAAGTTGCTCGGCAACCCACAGGGCATTGTTGCGTTTGGCCCGTTTTCGGTCGCGGTTGCGGATCGCGTGAGTGTGCCCCTCGACGCAGAACCCGGTAAAGAAATTCAGACCCTCAACGTGAATCCCCTGGTCTGAGATTACCCGGGCCGCCAGCATCGAATCGAGTCCACCAGAGATCAGGGCAACCGCTCTGGCTTGGATTTGGTTGGGTTCTGACATTGATTGTTTCCCGCAAACAGGCTTGATTTTACCTGCTCGCTCGCAGTACCTGACAAACGATCGCGGCCGGCAGTCTACCAGTGCTGCTACGACAGTACTGCACACTGCCGGTATAATCCGATCGGTATCACAGCGCCTGCCGTGGGGGGGTCTGTCCGTTGCATTTTCAGGATCTCATCCAGCACCTCCAGGCGTACTGGGCCGAACAAGGTTGCCTCATCATGCAGCCTTACGACCTCGAGGTCGGCGCCGGTACATTTCACACTGCGACTTTCCTGGCTGCAGTTGGGCCTGAACCACTGCGTGCAGCTTATGTTCAACCGTCACGTCGCCCAACTGACGGGCGCTACGGCGAGAACCCCAACCGTCTGCAGCACTACTTTCAGTTTCAAGTCGTGCTCAAACCGTCCCCGACAGACTTTCAAGAGCGCTACCTGGGCTCACTGGAAACGCTCGGCATCGACTTTCTCCGTGACGACGTGCGTTTTGTGGAGGACGACTGGGAATCGCCGACGTTGGGCGCCTGGGGCCTGGGATGGGAGGTCTGGCTGAACGGCATGGAGGTCTCCCAGTTCACTTATTTTCAACAGGTCGGTGGTCTGGACTGCCGACCTGTCACCGGCGAGATCACTTACGGCCTGGAACGGGTCGCACTCTACCTGCAAGGCAAAGACGACATATTCGACCTGCGCTGGAACTCCGATTTCAGTTACGGCGACCTCTATCGGCAAAATGAGATCGAACAGTCAGCTTACAATTTCGAACACGCAGACGTGGAGGCGCTTCTACATCATTTCAATGCCTGTGAGTCCGCCTGTAAACGGCTGCTCGAAGCAGCTTTGCCGCTGCCGGCCTATGAACAGGTTCTTAAGGCTTCTCACACTTTCAACCTGCTCGATGCGCGTCACGCCATAGGCGTGACGGAGCGCGCCCGGTATATAGGTCGGGTCCGGGCACTGGCCCGAGGCGTCGCCGAAGGTTACCACCTGAGCCGTGAACAGCTGGGCTTTCCCCGTTGTCAGGAACGCTGATGTCCAGACTACGAGATAACCAAGACAGCCGCTCGAGAGCAGACCTGCTGGTCGAGATCGGCACCGAGGAACTGCCGCCCCAGACTCTGATCCGCCTGGGCCAGACATTTGGTACAGCCCTGGCAGCGGAGCTGGCCAACCAGGGACTGGTCGAAAACCCCAAAATCAACTGGTTCGCGACCCCGCGTCGGTTGGCCGCGCGTATCACCGGGGTTAAGCGCCAGCAACCCGACCAGATCAGCGAACGCCGCGGTCCGGCGCTGGCCAAAGCGTTCAACGACCAGGGCGAGCCGACAAGTGCGGCCAGCGGATTCGCCCGATCTTTGGGAGTCGGCGTCGAGGCGCTGGAGCGGCTTGAGACCGAAAAAGGCGCCTGGCTGGTCCACCGCAGTTCACAGCACGGCCAGAGCGCGAAGGCACTTGTTCCAGGCTGTATTGAAAATGCCGTAAACGCACTGCCCGTTGCGAAGAGAATGCGCTGGGGCGACAGTGACGTCGAGTTCGTCCGGCCGGTGCACTGGCTGGTCGTACTGCACGGTAAGCAGACAATTCACTGCCGACTTCTGAACGTATCGTCGGGCAACCTGAGCGCAGGTCACCGCTTCATGGCCAAGCAACCTGTCAAAATCACTTGTGCTTCGAGCTACGAGACCGACCTGAAATCAGCCGGCCAGGTGATCGCCGATTTCAGCGTCAGACGCCGCATGATCAGCCGCCAGATCGCGCGGCTGGCAAACCGGGCCGGGGGCGTTCCCGTGGTCGATCCCGGCCTGCTCGACCTGGTGACCGGACTTGTGGAAAAGCCGCACAGCCTACTGGGCAGCTTCGATGTGTCATTCGTCAAGATGCCCAGCGAGGTCCTGGTGTCCTCGATGCGCGATCACCAGAAGTATTTCCACCTGGTCGATGAGCAGGGCACGCTGCTGCCGTGTTTCATCGCCGTCTCCAACATCCGCAGCAAACAACCGGCGAGAGTACGTCAAGGCAACGAGAGGGTTCTCAAGGCGCGGCTCTCGGATGCCCGGTTCTTCTGGGATGAGGACCGGCGCAGGACCCTCGAATCACGCGTCACTAGCCTTAAGAGCGTCACTTTTCATCACCGGCTCGGCAGCCTGTACGACAAGACCTTACGCCTGGAGATTCTCGCCGGGCAACTTGCCCGTCACCTTGGCCAGGACCCCTCTCTTTCGAGCCGGGCCGCTCGTTTGAGCAAGGCCGATCTCGTCTCGGACATGGTCGGTGAATTTCCGAACCTCCAAGGCACCATGGGCCGTCACTATGCAGACCATGACGGTGAAAAGCGCGCGGTCAGCCGGGCCATTGAGGAACACTACTTGCCGCGCCAGGCCGGCGATTCACTACCCGGGTCCGGCCTTGGGAGGATCGTTTCCCTGACCGACCGGGTCGATTCTTTGGTCGGACTGTTCTCGGCCGGTGAGGAACCCAGTGGTGATCGCGACCCCTATGCGCTGCGCCGGGCAGCGCTCGGTATCATCCGCATTCTTATCGAGAAGAGGATAGACCTCGACATCACCACACTGATCGACATGAGCGTTGACGCCTATCAACAGACCGACTGCCCGATAGAGCAAGATGCACCAAGGCGAGTGAGCGATTTTCTTGTCGAACGCTACCGCGCTCTTTACCTGGCTGCCGGATTTCGCAATGACGAGATCACAGCAGTGACTCAGACCGGCGCTACCCATCCGCTGGACTTTGACCGGCGCCTCAAGGCGGTCGCCAGATTCCGGCGAATGCGAGCGGCCGCCAGCCTGGCCGGCGCAAACAAACGCATCCGGAACATACTGCGGCGAGTCGATCAGGATGTGCCACTACAGTTCAACGACAGCCTGTTTGAGCACCAGGCGGAACGCGATCTGGCGGCGGCCCTGGTACGCATCTCGACTGCTGTGTGGCCCCTGATCGAACGATCGGACTATACCCGTGCCCTTAAGCAACTGGCAGGACTGGGTGAACCTGTCGACCGTTTTTTTGACGATGTCATGGTGATGGCTGAAAATCCAGATCAACGCAGCAACAGGCTGGCTCTGTTGAACCAGCTGGCCAGCCTGTTCCTGGCGATCGCCGACATCTCCCACCTGCAGCCGACCGACTGATCCATGAATCCGAACCATTACGCCGATATGCTGGCAGCCGTACAGTCGTTCCACGACCAACACAGACTACGCGAATCAGGTGGCGAGGATCTGCCCTACCGCGTCGCCTTGATGGCCGAGGAACTGGGGGAGATCTCTGCCTGCATCACAAAAGGCAAATCAAGCAGTGCACTGGCCGAAGAATGTGCAGACCTGCTGATCCTACTGATCGGTACGGCCATCGCGGCAGAGCTTGATCTCAGTGCCGCTTTCTGGGAAAAGATTGCGAAACTCAAAACGCGGCACAGCCGTATGGTCGACGGGCGGGTCCGGGTCTCCGAGTTCAAGAGTTGATCACCCAGATGCCGCTGGTCATTCTCGATCGCGACGGTGTCATCAACCACGATTCACCGGACTACATCAAGACGCCCGAGGAATGGCAGGCACTGCCGGGCAGTCTGGAGGCCATCGCTCGGCTATGTCGGGCCGATTACCGGGTGGTTGTTGCGACCAACCAGGCAGGCGTTGCCCGAGGGCTTTTCAGCCAGGAAATGTTGAATCGCATCCATCGCAAAATGGTAACCAGCATCCGCGAAAAGGGTGGCAGGCTGGAATCGATCTTCTTCTGCCCACACGGCCCGGATGATGCCTGCTCCTGCCGCAAGCCCAGGCCAGGCCTGTTCCTGGAAATCAGCCAGCGTTTGCGTGTTCCGCTTGACGGGGTCCCGGCGGTGGGTGACTCCCTGCGCGATCTCGAGGCGGCGTCGAGCGCCGGCGCGAAACCGATACTGGTGCAGACCGGTCGAGGTCAGGAGACCCGAACCAAGCTCCTTAATTCTGACTCGTCAGGCTCACTAAGCGAGACGCAGATTTATCCGGATCTCAAGGCTTTTACCGAAGCGTTGCTGGACGGTGCCCTAGCCGCATTTCCAGGGGCCAGGTCTGGCGAGTGTCTTAAACTCTGAGAACGTCAACCTGTCTTCGATTGCGATCGTCTGATGATTCTCTGGTTACGCTCCGCCTTGTTCTTTGCCGGGATGGTGGTCTCTGTCGTAGTCTTCTGGCCAGTGTGCATGCTGGCCTGGCTGCTGCCGATCATTCCACGGATGAAGGTCATCGGTTTGTGGGCCCGGTTCATCAGCCTGTGGCTGCAGCTGGCCTGTGGCCTGCGACATCAGGTCGAGGGGCTGGAAAACCTGCCGCCACAACCGGGGGTGATCCTGTCCAAGCATCAGTCGGCCTGGGAGACGATCGTCTTCCAGGTCATCTTTCCACCTCAGACCTGGGCACTCAAACGTGAGGCTCTGTGGATCCCGCTGTTCGGCTGGGGCCTGGCGGCGACCAACCCTATCGCTATCAACCGCGCGACCCGGGTGAAGGCGCTGGAACAATTGCTGCAACAGGGCAGAAAAAAGATCGAACAGGGTCGCTGGGTTGTGATCTTTCCCGAAGGAACCAGGATCGCACCCGGCCAACGTGGCCGCTACTTTCCAGGGGGTGCCATGCTGGCTGTCAAAGCCGGCATACCAGTGGTGCCCGTGGCTCACAACGCCGGGAGTTTCTGGGGCCGGCGCAGCTTCATCAAGTATCCCGGCACCATCCAGGTCCGCATTGGAGTCCCGATCGAGACCAAGGGCCGCAAAGCCAGAGCGGTCAACGAGCAAGCCGAAGAGTGGATCGAACAGACCATGCTCGAGCTTCGGAACAACCCCTGAGCCTAAGCCGCTCGGGCGCTGATCGCAAGTCAGCCGAGCCACAGCAGCGAAGTGCAGCTCAGCCTGGATACAACGCCGCGGTCAACTGGGCAAATTGAGCAGCACTCAGTGTCTCAGGACGTGTTCCTGGATCGATCCCGGCCTCTTTGAACGCCAGATCAGGATGGTAGCTCCTGAGCGAATTGCGCAGGGTCTTGCGGCGCTGGGAAAACGCTGTACGGACGACCTGTGAGTAAGCCTGGCTGTCGACTGGCGGGCCCAACGGTGCGATCCGTGGGCACAACCGGACCAGCGTCGAATCGACTTTAGGTGGCGGCCTGAAGGCACCCGGCCTTACGTCAAACAATATCTCGACCGTGCACAATCTGCTAACCATAACCGTCAACCGGCCATAATCGCGGCTGCCAGGCATTGCAGCAAGGCGCTGCGCCACCTCGCGCTGGAGCATGAAGATCGCCCGGTCAACGCAGTCCAGTACCGATAACAGGGCGATCAGAAGCGGCGACGCAATGTTGTAGGGCAGGTTACCGACTAGGACCAGTCTGGTGTTCAACTGCCCGGCCAGGGCCGTGAAATCAAAGCGTAGGACGTCGCCTGTGTGGACCGTGACTGCGGGCGCCTCGGCATAACGCACCATTAGATCGCCCGCCAGTTCACGGTCGATCTCAACCAGATGCAGCTGAGCACCGCAACTTGCAAGCAGCCCGGTCAGGGCACCGCGACCAGGGCCGATCTCGACCACCGTTTCTCCCTCGTCGGTCGCCACGCAGTTGACGATACGCCGGACGATCGCCGGATCATGCAGGAAGTGCTGACCGAAGCGCTTGCGCGCCCGGGACAGGGGGGTAGCGGGTAGATCAGATGCCACGTGTCATTCGTTCGGCCATCCGGATCGCGGCCCGCAGACTGGAGACTTCGGCCCGGCCGCTACCAGCCAAGTCCAGTGCTGTGCCGTGGTCTACCGATGTCCGAACAATCGGTAGACCCAAGGTGATGTTGACCACCTCACCGAACCCGTGGTGCTTGATCACCGGCAGACCCTGATCGTGGTACATCGCCACTACAACATCGAGATCGGCCAGCTGGCGGGCAGTGAACGCCGTATCCGCTGGCAAAGGGCCGACAAGTTCCAACCCCTCGGAACGCAGTTTACTGATGACCGGATCGATGACTTCGATCTCTTCCGTTCCCAGGTGTCCGGATTCCCCAGCATGGGGATTCAGCCCACAGACGCCCAGAACAGGGGCGTTGAACCCAAACCAGCGGGACATGTCATGTGCGACGATACGCAGCACAGCCGCCAGAGTCTCCTGGGTGATCGAAACAGCGACCTCTGCCAGCGGCAGATGACAGGTCACTAGCGCCACACGCATCGCATCGGTCGCCAGCATCATCACGGGCTGCTCGATACCGCAGCGTTCGGCAATGAACTCGGTATGTCCGGTAAAAACGTGTCCTGCATCGTTGATCAGGCTTTTCTGGACCGGCCCAGTGACCATCGCGGTGTAACGACCGGCAAGACAGCCCTCGACCGCGTGGGTCAGCATCTCGAGAACATGGCCAGCATTGGCAGTGTCCAGTCGCCCGGGAGAACAGGGCGCCCTCAGCAACACCGGCACTACGCCCAGATGACCACCGGGACCGGCAACCCCACCCTCAACCTCTTCCAGGTCCAGACCGATGGCCCGCGCCCGCTCCAGTAGCAATGTCGGATCTGTGACCACGCAGAACGACCCAGGCAGAGGCTGCTGCAGCAACTGGACCACAAGATCAGGGCCGATGCCGGCCGGCTCACCAGTCGTCAGCACGATGGGAGCAGATGTCTCCGGACGACGTTCAGCCATCGTCACCGTTGTTCATCCAGTGAGCCAGCGCCTTGAACGGGGTGTGCAGTGTTTTCGTCCAGGCAATTACCGCGCGTCGATCCGACGGGCGATTCTGACTGATCTTCTTGTGCACCCGGCAACGCTCCGGTGAGAAGCGGATCCCGAACACCGCGCTGGCCATCTGTTCCAGATAATCAGCTGGGGCGTCTTCGAGTTTCCACTCAGAACCCTGGGCTTGTTCAAAAACACTCACCTGGTGCGCTAGAAGATTCAGCAACCCGTGGTCGGGGACTTTTTCGAGTGTCCCCTGGAACTGGCAGGCGACATAATTCCAGGTCGGTACGACCTTACCGCTTTTGGGTTTTTCCGCGTACACCGAGGGGGAGATATAGCCATCGGCGGCTTGGAAGACCAGTCGGCAGGCCAGAGGCCCGTGTGACAGCATCTCCAGCAAAGGATTGGACCGCACCAGGTGGCCGGAAAAAATCGCGGAGTTGTTGCGATTTGTGCACACGAACGGGGCAAACACCGGGTCGCACAGCGTTCCGTCCAGCGGATGAATCGAGGCGAACTTGACCTGTTCGGCCATCTCGATGGCCTCTTGCAGTTCTTCGCTGGAAAAGAGTTCGGGAGGATAACGTTTCATTGGCACTGCGGCCGGACCAGGGGGGCACTCCCCATTCGTGCGGATCTATTCCACAGTGACGGAATTGGTCGGGTCGATAGTGACTTGATTCGGTAATTGCCACGTGGAAACTGCCGCATCTGAGTAATATCTCACAAGTTACAACCGGTAAAACCCAGCAGCATATTTTCGTATTTCTGCACCAAACTGACTAACTATGTCATTTAAATCTTCTTTAACCGGACCAAGAACAGTAAAACTCTTTATTTCAAAAAGTTCTTGAAATCGACCGACCAACGAACTTGCAAGTAGATTTTCTACGCGTAATTTCGCTCCATCGCTATCTTCAAACAATTCCAAAAGTGTCGCGGAGGTCTCGTCTGCTGACAAATACCACTCAAATCTAATCGTTTTCGGTTCATTACAACCATGCGTATAAGTTCCTGACTCTTTGATGAAATTTTTGCAGGTTTCTGGGTCACCTATTAACCCGAGTTCAAAAATATAGGTCACTACTGAACCACCAGTGTTCGGATCACTTTTTGTCATTACCAAATCTCCATT
>PBDS01000006.1 GCA_002718155.1 Pseudomonadota bacterium | reverse complement strand
GGCCCTGTCGACTCTGGGTCACCGGAATTTTGCTGAAAACAAGATTCAGGAAGCCGTGAACAAAATCAATCAATTGACTGATATCACAGATCTTTGCTGGCATTTCATCGGCTCAATTCAGAGTAACAAGTGCCGTGATATCGCGCATCATTTTGACTGGGTCCACAGTGTTGACCGGATCAAGATCGCGCGTCGGTTGTCCGAGATGCGCCCCCTAGACCGTGCTCCACTCAACGTCCTGCTCCAGGTCAACCTGCAAGGTGAAAACACTAAATCAGGGGTTGACCCGGCAACACTTGAGAACCTCGCACGAGAGGTCGCCGGCTTCCCGAATATCCAGCTGCGGGGACTGATGGCTATCCCGGAGCCCGAACACGCTTTCGATGTGCAGAGACAAATCTTCGGGGCGCTACGCACAATGCAATCGCTCTTGAACAAGAAAGGCTTTGACCTGGATGTGCTGTCCATGGGGATGACCGGCGATATGAGAGCAGCCATTGCCGAAGGAGCGACGCATGTGCGGGTTGGCACTGCCATATTCGGCCCCCGAGCCTATCCCGATACATCCCCCGCCCGTTGATGTCCTCGATCCACATAACCCGGACTCGCCCATGACTCGTAAGACCATTGGATTCGTCGGTGGTGGCAATATGGCCCGCAGCCTGATCGGCGGGCTACTCGCCGCCGGTACCCGATCGGACGTTCTCATAGCCAGCGACCCGGATGAGGACATCCGAATGTCGCTTGCCAGCGACTTCGGAATCCAAACCACAGCCGACAATGCCGACATCGTAACGGAATCTGATGTGCTGATACTGGCGGTCAAACCGCAGGTTGTGGAAGAGGCGCTGACTCCTTTGAGTTCCTTATTCGCCACTCACCGGCCATTGGTGATTTCAATTGCTGCGGGTATCCCCATTACGAGCATCGAGAAGTGGGCGAAGACCAAACTGGCTGTCATCCGTGTGATGCCGAATACGCCGGCACTGATCGGGGCCGGCGCAGCGGGTCTTTTTGCGAACGGGCTGGCGTCTCCGGAACAACGCGCCACAGCAGAATCCATTATCCAGTCCGTCGGGACTTCGATCTGGGTCAACGACGAGGGATTGATTGATACCGTAACGGCTGTTTCCGGCAGCGGGCCAGCGTATTTCTTCTACCTGATGGATGCCATGATCGAAGCCGCCACTGAAGGCGGACTCGACTCTGAGGCTGCCCGGACCCTGGTGCTGGAAACAGCGCTTGGGGCAAGCCGTCTTGCCCTTTCATCAGACGAATCGCCTGCTGAGCTTCGAAAGCGCGTGACATCCCCCGGTGGCACCACCGAGGCNGCTGTCAAGACTCTGACAGAAGACCATTGTTCGGAGTCCATCATCCGGGCGGTTCATGCGGCCCGTCTACGATCGATCGAGCTGGCACAGTCGCTGGGAGAACAATGATGCCGGGCGACTATGCCAGTAACGCGGGCGTCTTCCTGGTTGACACGGTCATCGGGCTGTACACGCTTGTGGTATTGCTGCGGTTTCTGTTCCAGTTGACTCGAGCCGATTACTACAATCCGATCTCACANCTGGTCGTCAAGCTGAGCGATCCCCCTCTGGNGAGACTTCGGCGACTGGTTCCTGGCGCACTCGGTATCGACACGGCAGCCGTTGCTCTTCTGTTGGGGCTTGAGATCTGCCGCATCGGCATCATCACCCTCCTACTGGGGCATGTACCCCGTGTGGCTGGACTGNTTATGCTNGGCATCGGAGAACTCCTCAAATTGACNGTTTATATTTTCGTGTTCTCTATCTTTATCCGGGCGATNCTCAGCTGGTTCAGCGGTAGCGGGTATAACCCGATNCTGAAACTGATCTATACCTTNACTGAACCCCTCCTGAAAAANTCACGGCAACTGGTTCCGGCGACCGGCGGGCTGGACCTGTCACCGATATTGATCTTTATCGCGCTGATGCTGGTGCTTAAACTATTCATTCAGCCACTNCTTGACTATGGGCGCATGGCCCTGTAANCAAGGCCNTCGGNTCTTTGTACACCTACGTCGGGCGATNACATTNTNNNGGAGTTTTNGGNTTGTNNNGNCTNCGNATTGTTTCTGNGCCTTANCGGTTTGGATTCGCCGTCTGAGTCTG
Organism: Pseudomonadota bacterium; assembly: GCA_002718155.1. GTDB lineage: Bacteria > Pseudomonadota > Gammaproteobacteria > Arenicellales > UBA868 > UBA9619. The sequence continues at coordinate 50,863 of PBDS01000006.1, read as the reverse complement.
ATAACGTAGCCTTAGTTGATGCGCCTGACCGTGGNTCATCAGAGAATCTAACCCTTTCAGCANCTTNATCAGNTCACTTTGGCACAACTAGAAGTCACTAACCGGACTGGCGCATCGCAGCCTTTCTTAAGAGGGATCTTGACGCGCTCTTTGCAGAAAGCCGGCNTGTCATTCTCTGATGCCTACGAAATTGCCTCCCGGGTTCGGGAGAGCCTCGAATCTTTCGAAGATGTCTCAACCGAACAGGTCCGCTCCGAGACTGCTTCGCAGCTTCGTTCAAGGTACGGGCTTGATGTAGAGCGAGGTTATTCGATAGCCAAGCGCCATCCGGGTTGGATCCAGGTTCGCGATTCTGATGGGCATGCAGAATGGTTCTCCAGAAACCAGCATCAGCGTCGACTCGAGATCTGTGGTCTGCCACAGGAAGTGGCCGAACAACTGACCCAGACTATCCATAACCGTCTGCTCAAGACCCACCTGTCCGAGATCAATCGCGGAGAGTTGCGCAATCACACNGTAGANGTTCTGCGGACAGAAGCCGGTGATGAATTCGCCGCGAGTTACACCGCCTGGCACTATTTCATCCGCTCTGGCCGGCCATTGATCATTATGGTTGGCGGTACAGCTGGAGTCGGCAAGAGCACTGTTTCTGCCGAGATCTCGACGCGTCTCAACATCACGCGATCGCAGTCCACCGACATGCTGCGCGAGGTCATGCGCACCATGGTCGCGACTCAGTTAATGCCAGAACTTCATCAGTCTAGCTTTGAAGCCTGGCGGGCACTACCGAACCATCATCAGTTTGCCGAGGAGGTGTCCCGTGTAATCGACGGCTATCACCGGCAGGCTGACCTGGTAGAAGTGGCTGCTGAGGCGGTCATGCAGCGTGCGTTTCGGGAAAAAGTCTCACTTCTGCTGGAAGGGGTTCACATCAGGCCCAGCCTGGTTGACAAAATCCCNTCCGAAACCGACGCTGTCGCTGTCCAGATGATGCTNGGGGTCTTNCGAAAAAAGCAGCTGCAACGTCAGTTCAGAGGTCGATCCAGCGAGGCGCATGACCGACGGGCACAGCGTTATCTGGACAGTTTCGACGCCATATGGAATCTACAGACAGCCCTGCTCGATGAAGCGCGAGCGGCAGGCGTACCCGTTCTTGTCAACGACAACCTTGACAGTGCCTTGACCAGAGTCATGCGTACCATCACGGCGGCCGTCCTGGCAGACAGCGAAAAGATTGTTGCCCTGAAAAAGCACAAGACAACCTAGAATCCCCACTGAGATCAGGACCGCACCATCTGGCGGCAACGGATTTTCTGCCTTCAGATGCGCTCCGATGNCCCCCAGTACCAACTATGATCAGCGTGCCAGACTGATGACTCGCAAAAAGAANAAGCCGACTTACCGAAAGCGCCANGGGATAACCCTGNCCGAGAAAGCGGACCGACATGTCCTGTACGAGAAAGCGGTTCAGTGCGTCGAAACCGAAGTTGACATGGTAGATGAAACCTTCCAGACCCTGCGGGGTAGAACTGCGTCCACCATTCGCGAAGACTTCTGCGGCACTGCCAATACCAGTTGTGAGTGGGTGGGTCGGCGCGACGACAACCGGGCATTCGCCGTGGACCTTGACGATGACGTCCTGGCCTGGAGCAGGCTACACAATATTGCCCGTTTGAACGATTCAGGCACCGGTCGAATTATGCTGTTACGTGAGGATGTGCTGACTGTCCAGACACCGGCAGTTGACATGGTCCTGGCGATGAATTTCAGCTACCAGGTCTTCAAGACCCGTCAGAAACTCGGCCAGTACTTCCGTACTGTACGCGATGCGTTGGCCGATGACGGCATATTGTTCATGGATGCCTATGGTGGCTACGAGTCCTTTCGAGAAATGGAAGAATCCACGGAGCACGATGACTTCACCTACGTCTGGGACCAGTCCAAATACAATCCGATCAACGGCGACTTTCTGTGCCATATTCATTTCACCTTTGCGGATGGCTCCAAGATAAAACGGGCCTTCACGTACGACTGGCGTCTCTGGACCTTGCCTGAACTGGAGGAACTGCTGCTTGAAGCTGGGTTTTCCAGAACCCTGGTTCACTGGGAAGGCACTGATCCGAAATCTGGTGAAGGAAACGGTGTTTACACCCCCACCCGGGTTGGCGATGCCGATGCCGCGTGGATCTGCTACATCTCAGCAGAAAAATAATCCCCGCTGTGTCCCTTGAACCCGCCTGCCACTTGGGGTTCGTCAGCTTGTCTAGTCAATTCAATTGGTGGTCGCTTTCGATAAAACCTGGGTTCGCGTCACATAGTCCACGTATATAGGCATAGCAATAACAGACAACACACTAATCACCACCACCACAATCATCAGTTCTATCAAAGTAAAGCATTTTTCAACATACAAGCTTTCCTTTCCCCTCTCTGTATGTCCTGTTCCGTGCTCATCGGGTTAATTCCACTAACTACCATTTTGAAGATGACAGGGCAGCCTGTAGATGATTGTCAAGACTCGGTATAGCCCCATGCCATGGGTGGGGTAATGTGACGGGGATCACACTAGCAAGCCAATGGAGGCTTCTTGCTCTGCCAAATTTTGGCACAATAAGCTTGAAACGGCACTTTCACGCCTTTATGATCAGTTTTAGTTGTCGAAGATCGTAACAAAAGAGATTCATCAGGGAGGGGCACATCTTGAGCAAAGAAAACCTTAAACTTTTTCTGGAAAAAGTCTCACAGAGTGAGGAACTGAAAGCGCGAGTCGGCAAAGATAATGAAGTGAACACCTTGATAGATGTCGGTGCAGAACTCGGATTCTTGTTTTCAGCGGAGGATTTTGAAGAGACTGCTGAGTTAACTGATGACGAACTGGATCAAGTTGCAGGAGGGGGGGGAACGCCGGTATGGGGGGGACCACAGGGGCCAGGATACAAGGTCACCAAAGATGGTGGGCTAAAAAAAATGGATCCGCAGGTGTTTGAACAATGGATAAAGTGACCTACCCCGACGAGACTCACTCCTACGCGGCTTCCTGTTGAACGATCATCCCAGCTGTTGTAGCAAAATCCCCGGGCAGCGGCACCACGCTTCCCGTAACCCCTAGCATCTCCCTGTACCCGCCTGCAGACCAAGATCCAGGTTAGCGACTATGTGTGGCCTTGGTCGCTGACGGTACGGTGGCACCTCGGAGTAACCGACTCAGTTGTGGTGTGTGGATTCAACACGCAGTCGAACGGCAGCACGATCGCTCGCCTTTTCCACGACGATCCGCCATCCGGATTCCTCGATATGGTCTCCGGCTCTTGGAATTCTTCGCAACCGCGCAGTCACTAGACCACCGACCGTGTGGGATTCCCGATCAGGAAACGACGCCCCCAGCACGTCATTGGCCTCTGATATCCGTACCCTCGAATCCATCACATAGATGCCGTCAGCCAGCGCCTCAAACTGATGGCGCTTGCGGGGGGTGTATTCGTCGAAGTCGTAACCCACATCGATTTCACCAACCACCTCCTCGATGATGTCTTCCATGGTGATCATGCCGACAGCTGAACCGAATTCATCAACGACCACCGCCATGTGATCGTCACGTTTGCGTAACAGCGGCAACAGTTGATCGATTGTCTGGCGGGGCGAGACATACAATGCTGGACGAATCAACTCCTCTAACGGCCGGTTGACCAGGTCGGCATCCATCATATCCCAGGTGGTGATAGTCACAATGCCAACAATGTTGCTGATATTGCGCCGGTAAACGGGCAACCGGTTGTAACCCCGGTTACGAACCATCGCCACTGCACGGCGCGCCGATTTATTGTGATTGATCGCGGTCATCTCGGCCACCGGAATCATGGCTTCACCGACCGTTGTCTCGGCAAACCGGATAACGCTGCGGATACGACCTCGATCAAATGCGTCGACACTCGAAGTTCTTTCGGCCATTTCCACCACGGAGCGTACCTGCTCCCGGGTCATGTAGACGTTCTGTTCAATTCGGCCGCCGCCCAACGCCCGCGCAGCCAGTCGGGCGATTCTGGAAAAAATGAATATCACCGGAAAGAACAGAATCTGGAAAATCCGCAACGGATAGATGGCGATCGGAGCGATGCTGTCTGATTTTTGCTGGTAGACGCTCTTGGGAACGACCTCTCCAAGAATAAGTAGCAACGGTGTGAACACCACGAAGGCAAGCAGTTCCCCGCTGTTACCCACCAGCCTGATCATAAGCAGGGTCCCAAGCGTCGTCAGTGTAACCGTGCAGATGTTGGTGCCGACCAGTGTGGTCCCGAGCAGCGTGTCCGGGATCCGGAGCTGGTTGAGCACCAGTTGCGAACCACGGTGACCCTGGTTCGCCAGAGCATTCAGCTTCACCTTGTCCGAGTTCACCAGGGCAATCTCAGAACCCGAGAAGAACCCCTTCAGGAACAACAGCACTACCATCAGAGATACTGTCAGCAGAATGTCCATCACCCGATTCTCAGTTGACCACCCGGATTCTGGATCCGGTTGAAACTGATTGATCGTCGTCACCCAACAGCTTTTCGGCTTCCGGGCTGCTTTGCTCCCGCGGTCCGTCTGCACCATCCAGAGGCGTTACAGATCCAGCGTCAGAGGCCATACCGGTTTTCTCCAAAACGGCAGGATCTTTTTCTCCAAGCACGGGCGTGGCCGGATCACCGGTGTCAGTGCCAGCAGATCGCTCGACAGGCGATCTGCTGGGTAATCTACCTCCCGACCTTGGCACTTCTCCGGGCGGGGCCAGCCGACCCTGCGGCTCATCGGGTTCAACAAGATCGAGCTGGTTCTCAGCGGACACCTTTGCCACCCGAACCCGGGAGATCCGGTGTGCATCCATCTCCAGGACCGTCAGAGCAATATCCTCGACGACGACCCGGTCGCCTACTTTCGGCAACCGGTCGAGATGCCGAAAAGCGACACCGCCGATAGTCGTCATGCGGGGATCTTCCAGGCCAAAATGNGTCAGGTTATTGAAATCGGTCAGCTTCATCTCGCCCGGGGTCTCATAAATATTGATGTCCTGTTCCTGGTAAAGCTCCGTCCCCCGGGTCTCACCGCTGATATCGCCAAATATGAAGGACAGAACATCGTAGATCGTAATGAANCCCTCGACACCGCCGAATTCATTCAGGCAGGCCGCCGCGCGTACTCCGTTCTCACGAAAGAAATCAAACATCTCGTCGACTTTCTTGGTCAGTGGCACTACAACCGGTGGATGCAGAATGCCCTGAGGATCCAGTTCAGTCAGATCTTTTTCATCAGCCANCAGGGTGAGNACATCTTCTGCGTGGAGGAACCCAACCAGGTTGTCGCGGTGAACTCTGAACACCGGTACCCTCGTGTGCCGATAGGCCCGGAACTTCTCCACCATCTCCGGCACACCCATCTCAACATTGAGAAAAGTGGTTCGGGTACGCGGCGTCATGATCTCAACGATCTCGGTTTCGTTGGCCTGAAGCAGATTGTTGATCAGCGCCCGTTCAGTCGCATCAAGTTCACCGCCTTCCGCCACCTGTTCAACCAGGGTGAGAAACTCATCAATGTTGAGGATGTTCTCTGCGCCTTTCTCTTCTCCCACGATCCAGGTCGTGAGCCGATCCGACAGCAGCCGTATGACATGACGCAAAGGTGATGACATCCGAACCCATGTGTTCATTGGCACAGCCACGATCCGTGTACTGAAGCGCACAGGATTGCCAACGGCGATCGTTTTTGGCGTCACCTCACCAAACAACAGTACCAGTGGCACCATCACAAGAATACCGATGACGCCGGCCCGTTCGGACCCATACAATGTGACCAGAATGCCGGCGGCATTAACGGTCGCCGCGATNTTGATCAGCTCGTTGCCCGTCAGGATAGAAATAATCAGTCGTCGGGGTTGATCCAAAAGTGCGTGCAGAGTTTCCGAGTGCGGGCTGCGCTCGCGCCGCAACTGCTGCAGGTCCAGCCGCGAGAGCGAAAACAATGCCGTCTCNGAAGCNGAAAAAAAAGCAGATCCCCCAAGCAGNGCCACAAGCAGAACCAATCGCATGACCATGCCAGGTTCGGAGAGCAATTCCGNATCAAAGNCNAAATAAGCCCCCAGAAAATGGAATTGCCCGCTGAAATTCTGCAGCATGCTGTCCATGGTTGGTTTCGGTGTGTTGGGTTGAGCCGGCCTTCACGANTCCAGCTGCTTCAGCCGCGTGCCCCAGATGCCGGCTGTCCCGGATTTAAGGTTAGGCTTCAGAAGTATGAACTAAAAGATTGTGCCATAAACACATTCTCCGGCACAAAGAAAAAGCTTGGNGAGTGGCCAACCTGGGCGATAACAGTACCGCCCCCAGCCTTGAAAGCTGTCAGTCGCCGGCCACTGTCAGTCCATCTACCAGCANAGAACCACAGCGGANGTTNCGCCTGGTATCGACATCGAGACCCACAGCCGCAAGGTTTTTGAAGATGTCCCGCAAATTTCCAGCAACAGTCACCTCTTCTACCGGGTATTGAATCTCNCCATGNTCTACCCAGAAGCCAGAGGCACCGCGCGAATAATCTCCNGTAACCGTNTTGACACCAAAGCCGATCAACTCGGTGACCAGAAAACCCTTGTCCAGGCTAGCGATGAGTTCCGCCAGCCCCTGTTTCCCGGGTTCGATCGTGAGATTGTGCACCCCGCCGGCATTGCCTGTGGTCACAAGNCCCAGTCGCCTCGCAGAATAGGAACCCAGGACATAGCGCTGCAGCACACCATCGGTCACGATATCACTCGCCTCAGTTGCAACACCTTCGCTGTCGAAAACCGCACTGCCCATGGCCTCCTTGAGCAGGGGCTGTTCATGAATGCGCACGAATTCAGGGAATACCTGTTGGCCAACATGATCAAGGAGAAAAGACGCCCGCCGATACAGCGCACCGCCGCTGACTGCACCGATGAAGTGAGACAAAAGACTGGACGCCACCGGCGCCTCGAAAAGAACCGGCACCTGGCAGGTCTTGATCTTTCGTGCATCCAGTCGCCGGATCGTTCGCCTGGCTGCCTCCAGCCCAACGTGTTCGGGCGAGTCCATCTGGTCCTTTCTGCGCGCGGCGCTGTACCAGTAATCACGCTGCATCCCGTCCTGCCCCTGGCCAATGACCGAACAGCTGATTCCATGGCGGGTCTTGCGGTTCTCACCCCGGAAACCAGTGGAAGTCGCGTAGACTTCGTAACCCTCATGGCTGCTGACCGAAGCCCCTTCCGAGTTTTCAATTCTGTTATCGTGCTCCAGGGCAGACTGCTCACAGGCTACGGCCATATCCCGGGCCTCGTCGACCGCCGGCAGCCAGGGATGGTAGAGATCAAGGTCAGGAAACTCAGTGGCCAGTCGATCGTCNTCTGCCAGGCCATTGCACTCATCGGCCTGTGTGTAGGTCGCGATGTTACAGGCCGCCTGTACGGTCTCCTTGATCGATGCAAGCCCGTAGTCCGAAGTGCTGGCGCTGCCTGTCTGCTGCCCGAAATAGACCGTCACGATCAGGCTGCGATCGCGGGTGTGCTCGACCGTTTCAATCTCACCGAGGCGAACGTTGACCGACAGTCCCTGACCCAGAGCTGACGCAGCCTCTGCTGCACTGGCGCCGCGTTGGCTGGCCTCGGCCAGTGCTAGGCTGACAACCTCGCTGAGCGCTGTCGGATCAAGGGTNCTNTCTCCNGGTTCCTTATTCTCAACCATGGTATTGGCCGGTCGTCACCGCTGCCCGGGTCAAACCTCGACCCCACCAACGGTTAGTCCGTCGATCCTGAGGGTCGGCTGACCGACGCCCACAGGCACACTCTGACCGTCCTTGCCACATGTCCCCACGCCGGGATCCAGCTCTAAGTCATTACCGACCATCGATACGCGGGTCAGCACATCCGGACCATTGCCAATCAGGGTCGCACCCTTGACTGGTGCTGTCACCCTGCCGTTCTCGATCAAATACGCCTCACTGGCGGAGAACACAAACTTACCCGAGGTGATGTCGACCTGACCCCCGCCAAAATTGACAGCGTACAGACCATGCTCGACCGATTCGATCACGTCCCCAGGGTCGCACTCGCCCGCCAGCATGTAAGTGTTGGTCATCCGTGGCATCGGCAGGTGGGCATATGATTCCCGACGGCCGTTGCCGGTCGGTGTCACCCCCATCAACCGGGCATTGAGGGTGTCCTGCAAGTACCCNTTGAGGATGCCATCCTCGATCAGAACNGTGCAGGANGACGGGGTGCCTTCATCATCTACCGAAAGAGAGCCTCGCCTGTCCNCCAGTGTCCCGTTNTCCACAACGGTACACTGNGGTGAGGCGACCNGCTCACCNACGCGGCCGGAAAAAGCCGANCTNCCCTTNCGGTTGAAATCACCCTCCAGCCCATGTCCGATGGCCTCGTGCAGGAGAATACCGGGCCAGCCAGGACCCAGGACCACAGTCATGGTGCCCGCTGGCGAGTCGACCGCCTCCAGGTTCACCAGCGCCTGNCGGACCGCCTCCCGGGAAAATTCGATTGCCCGGCCATCTTCACCGAACCAGTCGTATCCAAATCGGCCGCCACCGCCAGCACTGCCCTGCTCGCGCCGGCCATTGCTTTCCACGATCACGCTGACGTTGAGCCGCACCAGTGGGCGGACGTCTGCCGCGACACTCCCATCATGACAGGCGACCAGTATGACGTCATGTGATGCGGCCAGACTGGCCATGACCTGGCTGACTCGCGGATCCTGACCTCGCGCCTCGGCCTCTACCTGCTCAAGCAGCGCGACCTTGGCCGCGTCCTCCAAGCTTCCCAGTGGGTCAGACGCACTGTAGAGCTGGACGTCCCGGCGGTCGTGCCACTGAACAGCCTCTCCCCCATGACCGCCAGTGCTGGCAATTGCACGGGCCGCATCTGCCGCGCTGGTCAGTATTGGCAGCTGGAACTCGTCAGAATAAGCAAAGCCACTCTTCTCTCCACTGATGGCACGCACACCCACACCCTGATCCGTGCTCCGGCTGCCCGACTTGACTGCACCGTCCTCCAGTGACCATGCCTCGTTTCGACTGTACTGAAAGTAAAGGTCAGCGTAGTCCACCTGGTTGGACATCAGACGTGAGATCAAGGCGTCGATATCCCTTTGACCAAGACCGGCGGGTTCAAGCAGTATCTCAGTAGCGGTTGTCAGGGCATCACTCATAACACATCGATGTCAGATCGGGTCAGCACAGCAAAGGGCCGGCATTATACCCTGCAAGGACAGTAGGCTAAGGCGGGGCTGCATAGAATTCGGCCTATGTGAAGTTGAGCCACAGTCCGGCCAGGGTCACCGTCAGAAGCCCTGCACCTACGGCTCTCATGAAGAGATCTCCCGGTGTTCTAACCAACTGCCGGTGTAGCCATAGACCCAGGCAATGGCCGAGCGTGGCACAGGGCAGTAGCCACACCTGGTGGCGAAGCTGCAGGTCGACACCGGCATAAATAAAAGCACTCATTTTGAAGATCACCAAAATACCCCAAAGGACGATCAGTGTTTCTCGAAGTCGTTCTCGGGGCAGATGGCGGAGATAAACCGCGGCGATCAGTGGTGCACCAATCAGCGAGGTGCCACTGGCATAACCTCCCAAAGCCAGAAGACACCGATCAGCAAGCTGACTCTTGCTTTTGAATTCAAACCCAGACAGGTAACTGATGGCATACGTTGCGCTGATCGCGTAGACCATGATGGAGAGGATCGAACCGGGCAGGTTCAACAGGCCCAATACGCCGGCGATCGTGAACGGCAGCAATAGCGGTAGAGAACGGAGCAGATAAGGCCAATCCACCTGATCCAGGCGGGTGACAACACTGACCGCGCTGAACACCAGCAACTGTACAGCAAGAATTGGCATCACCGTGAGAGGGTTGTCCACCAGCAGGAGCAACATCGGCAGCGCCAGGGCAGCACCACCGAAGCCCAGGCCGGATCGCACGAAGCCACTCCAGACAAATATCAGCCCGAATGCTCCGAATTGCCAGGTCTCCAGATCAAGCATTGTGCCTTCAGGCCCCGCATTCCGGCCGGCCGATGGCCGGACAGATATCAGACATCATGAGGGCTCCAATCCTAGAAGTAGGCCGGCACTGGCTAACCACCACAAGGTAGTCACGCATCGCCGTTGGATCCAGTAGGTTTAATCCAACGGCGGGATTCAAACGAGATCTTGTGAGCGGTGCAACTAAAAGATCGTATAGATAAACGGCGCGACTGCGGTACCTTCGGCCAGCAAAATCAGGCCACCTAGAAGCAGCAAAACGATAAGAATAGGTGCAAGCCAGAACTTCTTGCGGACACGCATGAAACCCCAGAGGTCGATAAGAAATTCAAACATTAGAAAGGTCTCTCCATGTGTGAAACGTCTACCGCCGGACTGATACGCCGATACGAATCAACATTCGGATCCCATTTGTAACGCATAGGGTCTTTAGACAGCAATCGTACGATCAGACCATAGGGAAAAACAACGGTATAAAACACGATGCCGAGAATAACCGGCGAGGTGATCGCATTCATCACGAACCCCAATCGCATCCAGAGCCTGTAGAACGGCCGTATACTGCCCGGACTAACCAGGCCCCAGAGCGCGACAACGCCCGCGACGACCCACGGAGTAACAGGCCAGCCGCGACCGAAAAGGACAGGTAAGAGGGTTCCAAAAAGGACCGCAACGATCGTTGCAAATACCCATGCAAAACGCCGCAGACCCTTCTTGTCCAGTTCCGGAATAATTTTTTTCACACTTCGTGATCCTAACTCATACTCACCTGACGGATCGAATGCTCAGTCGAGCTCGAAATCGTCCCGCCAGTTATGTTTTTCTGACCACTCAGGCTGATCTTGCTTGTTCAGCAAGTAATTCTCGACAACCAGGTAATCCATCTCGGTCCGCATGAAACAGCGGTAAGCGTCTGACGGCGTACAGACGATGGGTTCGCCGCGAACATTAAATGACGTGTTGACCAGTACGCCACATCCGGTTCTGGCATCGAATGCTTCCAGAAGTTCGTGAAACTTGGGATTGGTGTCACGATGCACGGTTTGGACTCTTGCAGAATAGTCAACATGGGTCACCGCGGAAATCTTCGAGCGCACGCGTTTGAGCTTGTCGATCCCGAACAGTTTCTGGTCTTCGGCCGTAGTTGGATGCCGCTGATCTTCACAGACATTGGACACGATCAGCATGTAGGGGCTGGGTTCGGCCTGCTCGAAATAATCGGATGCGCGTTCAGCCAGGACCGCCGGGGCGAAGGGCCTGAATGACTCGCGGTACTTGATTTTGAGGTTCATCACGGTCTGCATATCGGGTTTTCGTGGGTCACCGATAATGGATCTTGCACCCAGCGCCCTGGGCCCGAATTCCATTCGCCCCTGGAACCAACCCAGCACCTTACCCTGGTCAAGAAGATCGGCCAGCAACGGGCTGAGTCGACCTTCATCATGCACCTCGTAAACCGCACCCAGGCTGTCCAGTTCACGAGCGATCTGGTCCGAGCCGAATCGCGGGCCCAGGTACGAACCCTGCATCGCATCCATGGTGCCATTCATTTCTCTAGGCTGGTCGGCATACTGGTACCAGGCCGCCAATGCGCATCCGAGCGCGCCACCCGCATCACCGGCAGCTGGTTGTATCCAGAGATTCTGGAAAGCACCTTCTCTTTGCAGTCGCCCGTTGGCGACACAATTGAGTGCCACACCCCCTGCAAGACACAGGTTGTCAACGTTGGCTTCCCGGCAAATGGTGTCGGCAACTTTCAGTACGATCTCCTCGGTCACCTGCTGAATAGAGGCAGCAATGTCCATCTCATCCTGGGTCAAGGGTGACTCGGGTGCCCGCGGAGATCGGCCGAAAAGTGCGCTGAACCGAGCGTTGGTCATGCGCAGGCCGGTTGCATAGTCGAAGTAGTCCATCTGCAGCCGGAATGTGCCGTCTGGCTTGATATCAATGAGGTTGTCGCGGATCAGGTCTACGTACCTGGGTTCGNGCNTANNGTGCAAGTCCCATCAGTTTGTACTCACCGGAATTGACCTTGAAGCCAGTGAAGTAGGTAAATGCCGAATACATCAGGCCGAGAGAATGCGGAAAGTCGATCTGCCAAAGCGGCGTCAACCGGTTGCCCTCACCCAGCCAGGCGGTAGTCGTGGCCCACTCCCCGACTCCGTCCATGCACAATACACCGGCCCTGCCGAAAGGGCTGGGAAAGAAGGCCGATGCCGCGTGAGACTGGTGGTGCTCAGCGAACAACAATNTGGGCAGTGCCTGTCTACGACAACCAGCCAGCTTGGCGAGTTCCCGTTTCAGCAGCGATTTGAGATAGAGCTTCTCCTTGAGCCAGACCGGCATGGCAGCCAGAAACGAACGAAACCCGCGCGGTGCATTCGCAATGTANGTCTCAATCAGGCGCTCAAATTTGACCAGGGGCTTNTCGTAGAAGACCACACAATCNAGCTGTTCCAGGCGAGTGCCCGCCTCTTCCAGGCAATAAGCGATGGCACTGGCCGGAAACCCAGCATCGTGCTTTTGCCGCGAAAACCGCTCTTCCTGGGCGGCTGCAACGATCTCGCCATCACAGACTAGACAAGCNGCTGAATCGTGATANTAAGCTGAGATCCCNAGNATCTTCATCAAATCAGTAGCGCCGAGCAAAGAGGACAGGATACTCTGACCAGTCAAATTCTAACCTTTGCAACGTGTTGCTTGTTCCAGATATTTCGGAGAAAACACCCAATTCAATCATCACGGGCGGTTCCGGCATAACGCCGCAACTCATGGGCCCTTTGAATCTTCAATGGTGTGCATTCGATAAAGGATGAAACTCAGATCGTCTGGTTTCGCAGGGTCTGGCGTGGCAGGCGTCGCCATGCGCTGCCTGGCGAGATCGACGAGCTGGCCGGCAACGGTTTCCAGCGGGTCTTTGCGAGCAAGCTCGATCACCTCGCTAAGAAACAGATTGTCCCACAGCCCGTCGCTGGCGACGACAACCGTGTCAGACGCAGACAACGCGATCGACGCAGACCGCTCAACCCATAACCCGGTATCTCCAACCATGTTGCTCAACAGATGGCGTTTACTGTGAAATAGCGCCTGGCGTTCGGTCAACTGACCGCTCGCCAGGGCGATCCCCACAGGCGAATGGCAACTGGTCTGCAACTTTATTTTTCCCCGCTTGCCGATCACTAGCGATGCGGAATCACCAGCATGATGACTGGTAAGCTGATGTCCTCCGATCCTGAGCGCGGATATCGTGGTAGCACCGGTTGAATCGTCAGCGAGCATGGATTGATTGACCTGGGTCAGAAGACTCCCCACCGGGTCGTCCTGTGGTTCTACCGGTGATTGTGCCAATACCTCGATAACCCGCCTGGCTGCTGCTTCTCCACCTGGCATGCCGCCGACGCCGTCGGCAACCGCCAGCAGAATCTCGTCATTTTCCCAGCAGAACACGCCAACCGCATCTTCATTTTTTTTACTGGCCAATGGGGACCTGTGGGTGAACACCACTGCCTCGCCAGACGGACAGGCAAGAACTATTGGTGTGTCCAGGTCTACACCCGACAGGCTCAGTGGCGGACGGGTACTCGCGTGGGAAGTCAGACCACTCTCCCGATCACAACCATTCCATCTTCTCAAGGTGCCGGGTCAGTCGACCGGCACTGCGGAAATCCCGGGCAATCAGGGTTCGCTTCAGGCCGCGACAGATATCCTTCACTTCCTGTGGCTGCCGAGCGTAATACTGCTGACCTCCAATTGCATCGTAGAAAATACGGATCATGTCGTAAACATCGTGCTGAATGTTTTCTGCGTTTGGTGGACCCCACTGAAACATGTCGAGCAGTTTGAGCTCGAACCCCAATCCGTATCGTGTCACGATGACGTTGTCTGTATGTAGGTCTCCGTGGTACTCACCCATGCTGTGAATACATTCAATTCCACTCGCTAGAGCATGGAGTAAGTGGATGCCCTGAAAGGGCGACAGTCGCCCACCGCGCTGACGCTTGAGAAACCTCGATAACAACTCCCCTTCCACGAAATCAGACAACACGATAGACACCTTGGTGCCGTTATGCACAAAGGCATCCCGGGTACGGTACTGGATGACCACCGGACAGTTTCGCAGCTTGTGCAGCTTGCGAGCATAAAAGCGCAGTGCCCGATCACTGGGATTACGCCGTGGGAAAAAAATCTTCGCAGTACGTTCAATACGAGTACCACGCTCACGCACCAGGTAGACCTCACCTTCCCAGCCGGCACCCAGGCGGGATAATACCTGATACTTGTCTGCCAGCAACTCACCGCGCTGCAGGCGAAACGTGGTGACTTTGGGAGGGGGCTTCTTGCGGGCCATTCAGGTTCAGCTCTTCACCAGTCAGCGATGATCGATANCAGAGAATTGCGTTACAGACCAGCTGATCTTCGACCTTGCTATCATGCTGTGACTGCCAATACCGATGCGGGACGCCAGCTACACCTGCTGGTCGGTCAGATCTTCGCTCGGTTCGTTCTCTTCTGCCTCCCGCGGCTTGACCATCTTTGAGAAATACAAGCCGGCCTCAAACAGAAGCCACACTGGAATTGCCAGCATCGTCTGGGAAAAGATGTCGGGCGGGGTCATCACCATGCCAACGACAAAGGCACCGACGATGATGTACGGTCGCTTGGTTGAAAGACTCTCGGGTGTAGTCATACCCATCTTGACCAACAACACCGTTGCGACCGGCACTTCAAACGCAAGGCCAAATGCAAAGAACAGCTTCAAGACAAAGCTTAGGTAAGCATTGATATCGGTCATCACCAGTACCCCTTCAGGGGCGGTACTGGTGAAAAAGGCAAAGATAATGGGGAAAACTGCAAAATAGGCAAACAGGATGCCCAGATAGAACAGGATACTGCTGGAGACGAGCAGCGGAACTGCGAGTCGTTTTTCGTGGTTGTAAAGACCCGGTGCAACAAACGCCCACAGCTGGTACAACAGATAAGGCATCGCGACCACAGCAGCAAAAGCAAAGGCGAACTTGAACGGCACGAAGAACGGTCCGTGGGGCTCGGTCGAGATCATGCTGTTGCCTTCTGGCAAGGCAGACATCAGCGGGGCCGCCAGGTACTCGTAAAGATCGTTGGCAAACGGCGCAGTAAACAGGAACACCAGCAGTATTGAGCCACCGCCCCGCATAATGCGGTTGCGCAACTCGAGCAGATGCGACATGAAACTCGTCGCCTGATCTGCTGGGCGGTTACTGGACTCAGCCATCAGTTACGTTGTCAGGTCGCGGCCTGCTTTTCCGGGGCCATTGATGGATCCGTTCCAGCCGGAGATTCTTCCGCGTTGTCTTGTGTTGAATCCTGCGCTCGGGCTTCGGCGACCTCGGCCACATCCTTCACGGTCGACTGGATGTCCTCAGCAGATTCACGGATTGAATCGGCGACTGACATGAGCGAACTGTCATCCGCCGCGTCACTGCCGGTTTTCTCAATCTCGTCCTTGACGTCCGTGATCTCATCACCCAGTTTGCGCAGATCAGCGAGTTCACTCTCGCGCATTTCTCGGTCAATATCCGTTTTGACGTCAGCCACCATGCGCCTGGCCTTACCCACCCAGAACCCCAGCGTCCGCGCCACTTTGGGCAGACGCTCCGGCCCAAGAATTACGAGCGCGATGATCGCAATGATGACGACCTCGGAGAATCCGACGTCAAACATGGTGCTGCCTCGGAGAGTCAGTCAGACTTTTTCGGTCTTGACTTCCTCGGATGCTCCGGTCTCGTCTGGTTCGGCAAGTGATGCTTCTGCCTGCTGATCCGCCGGCTCGTCTCCGTCCGCTTCTGGGTCCTTGACTTCTTTCATGGAGCTGCGGAATCCCTTGATCGCACCGCCAAGATCCCCGCCCATATTACGCAGTTTCTTGGTCCCAAACAGCAGCAGCACAATGACCAGTACGATCAACAACTGCCAAATACTAATGCCTCCAACACCCATGTGACCCTCCTCTTAATCCGCCTGTCGTCGAGACCGGAGCAAGCACCTGGTCTCGCGGTCATAAAATCGATCGGTCTCTTACACCGGTGGGCAACCCACACCCTGATACTCGAATGATAACCCCTTTAGAAACTCCATCAAAACCGGATATCCGACACCCTGATGGCCTCGCCGGGGCGGGAAGCCTTCATAGGCGGTAATCGGGTAACGGCTTTGTGCACAAGGAGCGAAAAACAGACAGTCTGAGGGCTGAAATATGACCGGATATTTCGGTTTCGGATTCCTGCAACCGGACACCGACCCGGCCTTCTTTGCGTCACATTCAGACCCTTACTGTGTATTCATTTCTATGCCCTTTTCTACCATGTAGGCCTTGGCCTGCTCAATGCTGTAATCACCAAAATGAAAGATGCTGGCTGCCAGCACGGCATCGGCACCGCCAGCGAGAATACCTTGCGCCAGGTGCTCGAGCGTCCCGACCCCTCCCGAGGCAATGACCGGGACCTGAACAGCACCCGAGACTGCCCGGGTCAGTTGCAGATCAAAGCCATCGCGCGTGCCATCCCGGTCCATGCTGGTCAACAGAATCTCACCGGCGCCGAGTTCCGCCATGCGCCTGGCCCATTCCACGGCGTCAATCCCAGTGGTGTTTCGGCCACCGTGGGTAAAGACCTCCCACCCGGAACTTACCCGTTTAGCATCGATCGCCACGACAATGCACTGCGCCCCAAAGTGGTTGCTGGCCTCGCTGACTAGCTCTGGTCGTTCGACCGCCGCGGTATTGATCGAAACCTTGTCGGCACCGGCCTTGAGCAGCCGATGAATATCGACGATCTCCCGAATTCCGCCGCCGACGGTCAGTGGGATGAATACCTGTCCGGCGACTGCTCGGACCATGTTGACGGTCGTGTCACGCTGTTCTGAACTTGCGGTGATATCCAGGAAAGTGATCTCGTCGGCCTTTTGTTCGTCGTAGCGTCGGGCCACCTCGACCGGGTCACCAGCATCCCGGATGTCGACAAAGTTGATACCCTTGACAACTCTGCCGCGGTCGACATCCAGGCAGGGAATTATCCGTTTGGCGAGGCCCACGGCTCAGAGTACAGTTGCAGCATAGCTTTGTGCCAGCGCATCGCCTTCCCGGAAGTCGAGCGAGCCCTCATAGATCGCACGACCCGTGATGGCACCGTAGATACCGGCATCTGCTGATTCTCCCAACCGCCGAATATCATCCAGATCACGGATCCCACCCGAGGCGATGACGGGGACCCGAACTGCTTCGGCCAAGCGCGCGGTGGCTTCGACATTGACACCCAACAGCATCCCGTCCCGTTCGATATCGGTGTAGATAATTGAGACCACGCCGTCTCCCTCCAGATGTTGGGCCATGTCGATGACATCGTGACCCGAGAGCTTCGACCAGCCGTCAGTGGCGAGACGGCCCTCACGGGCGTCCAGCCCCACGATGATGTGCCCAGCGAACTCTGCACAAAGATCACTGACGAAGTGTGGCTCATTCACCGCCTGGGTGCCGATGATGACGAACCTGACGCCCGCCTCGAGGTAGGCTTGGACGGTTTCCTCATTACGAATACCGCCGCCGACCTGTAGCCGTATACCCGGGAATTGTTCTGCGATTTCTCGAATCAGCCCTGCGTTGACTGGGCGCCCCGCAGCAGCGCCATCCAGATCCACGATGTGAAGATGTTTGGCACCCTGGTTGACCCAGCGCTCGGCTGCCGCGGCCGGTTCGTCATCGAAGACTGTTTCCCGGGCCATGTCGCCCTGGCGTAGACGCACACACCGGCCGGCCTTGATATCGATAGCGGGAATCAACAGCATCGGAGGTCGTGTTCGCGTTTGGAAATGGCCAGAAAAATCAGGTGCTGCCGTCCCAGTGGACGAAGTTTCTGAGCAATGCGAGCCCCTGGTTGTGGCTTTTCTCCGGATGAAATTGTACTGCAAAGACATTTTCCCGGCCGGCAGCCGAGGTGAACTGTACGCCGTAATCGGTCGTTCCAAAAACCTCTGCTACGGATGCCGACTCGGCGTAGTAACTGTGCACGAAATAGAATCGGCTGTCCTGTTCGATTCCTTGCCAAAGCGGGTGTGAGGCCACCTGCCTGACATTGTTCCAGCCCATGTGTGGCACCTTGATTTGGCTGTCAAAAGGCCCGGCATTGGCAAATCGTCGCACCTTGCCTGCGAGAACACAAAGCCCTTCTTTACCGCCATCTTCTTCACTTCTATCGTAGAGTGCCTGGAGCCCCAGGCAGATTCCCAGCACTGGACACGAGTCAAGTGCCACCAAAATGGCATCCTTTAAGTCACCCTGCAGCAGCGCGTTAAGCCAAGTTCCTACAGCACCTTGGCCAGGCAGCACCACATGGCCTGCCTGACCGATGACACCTGGGTCACTGCTGACCTCTATACGATGCGCTGGTGCAACATGCTCCAGTGCCTTAGCGACCGAGTGCAGGTTGCCGGTGCCGAGATCGACGACGGCAATAAGGGGCATGATCTATCTACAGCGAGCCCTTGGTGGATGGCACGGCGCCGGCAAGCCGAGGGTCCAGTGTCACCGCAGCACGCAATGCCCGACCGAAGGCCTTGAACAGAGTCTCGGCAATATGATGGGCATTGTGACCACGCAGGCTGTCTACATGCAGCGTTGCGCCGGCATGGTTGCAGAAACCCTGGAAAAACTCCCGGATCAGATCCACATCAAACTCACCGATACGGGCACGGGGCCAGTCGACGAAAAAATCTAACCCCGGCCGACCAGAAAAATCAATGACCACACGACTGAGCGCTTCGTCCAGNGGNACGTAGGCGTGCCCGTAGCGCGAGACCCCTTTGCGCTCGCCCAGANCCTTATTGACTGCCTGGCCNAGCGTGATGCCCAGATCTTCGATCAAGTGGTGGGCGTCGATGTGCAGATCACCCNGCGCCTTGACANCCAGGTCAACCAACCCATGCCTTGCGATCTGCTCGAGCATGTGTTCGAAAAATCCGACGCCGATATCAAGGTGCGCTGTGCCAGTGCCGTCTAGATCGACGTCCACTGTAATCTGCGTCTCCCGGGTATTGCGCGTGATCTGGGCGCTTCGATGGAGCTTCGTCATCGTGCCTGGTAAATCAATAAAATCGCTATTTGTGTATGACTTAGCGATAAATTCTATCAAAACTGATGAAGAATTGGCATCGAGCCTGCAAAACCGCGAGGGGCCGCACTGATCCGTTCGTCATAATGGGAAAGACCCAGCCGCTCAACGGCCGAGCTGCGCAAGAACTTCTGACAGCAGCTTGTACAGTGATTCGTTGTGCTCCCGAGTTGAAACGGTAACCCGCAGGCATTCGGCCAGCGCAGGATGAGCGCTGTGGAGGTTTTTTACCAGGATCCCACCGTCCTTAAGCCCCTCGAAGACTGCCTGACCGCTGCCAGCCGGTGTCCTGACGAGTAGAAAATTTCCAGCGCTGGGATAGACCGTGAGACCCGGCACACCCTCAAGTGCCCTAAGCAACCGTGTTCTCTCATCGCGGATCAGCGCTGCCCTTCCTTCGAACCAGTCCATGTGGTGAAGAGCGAAACAAACACTCGCCTGGGTCAGGGTATTGATGTTGTAGGGTAACCTGACCTTGTTGAATTCGGCGAGCCAATCCTTCGGACCCGCCAGGAACCCCAATCGAAGCGCAGCAAGGCCGAGCTTTGAGAACGTTCTGATCACGATAAGATTGTCGTGGTCACCGACAAGATCGAGGAATGTGCTGCGACTGAATGCGTGATACGCCTCGTCGAGAACTACCAGCCCACCTGCTGCGTCCAGAACACGCTCAACCACTTCCGGGGTACACAGGTTACCCGTGGGGTTATTGGGATGGGCCAGAAAAATACAGCACGGGTTGTGTTCGTCAATAGCATCGAGCAGTGCCGGCAGATCGATATCGAAGTTGGCTGTCCGGCGCACTCCGACATATTGTGCGCCGATCACCTGCGCAATCAGAGAATACATCGCGAAACTGGGTTCCGGTGCCAGGATTACCCGGTCCGGCCCACCCAGCGTCATCGCGATGATCTGGATCAACTCGTCGGAACCATTGCCGAGCATCAGGCCTACATTGTTGTTCAGTCCGCACCACTTTTTGAGCTGCTCGCATAAAGCACTGGCCTGTGGGTCCGGGTAGCAATTGAGTGGCACCTTGTGAAGTTCCTGTTGCCACAAACGCCTGATGTCTTCTGGCCAGACATAGGGGTTTTCCATCGCATCGAGCTTGAGCATCCCTTTGCCGGTAGACGCCGGGTATAGTGACAGATTGCGAATTCGTGCTGGTACCCAGCGTGAAACCGAGCTTTTAAAAGATTCACCAGACAGCGAACGTTTCATCTTTCTGGTCAGCTGTGGCCGCGCATTTCGGCCGATCGGGCATGTGCCGAGAGACCCTCGGCCCGGGCTATAGTGGAGGCAACAGCTGACAGACTGGCAGCGCCTTCAGGTGAGCAGTAGATCAGACTGCTCCGCTTCTGGAAGTCATATACGCCCAGGGGCGAGCTAAACCTGGCGGTACCGGCTGTCGGCAACACGTGGTTTGGGCCTGCGCAGTAATCACCCAGTGACTCCGCACTCAGGTAGCCACAGAATATCGCGCCCGCATGGCGCACCAGGGGCAGGTATTGTTCGGGATCCCTGACCATGAGCTGAAGGTGCTCGGGTGCGATCCGGTTAGAAACCTCGACAGCCTGGGTCAGGCTGTCGACCAGAATTATCGCGCCGTGCTGGTCGAGTGAAGATTCAATCACCGCCTGACGCTCCATCTGTGGCAACTGGCGCCGCAACACGTCCAGCACCCGTTTTATCAGAGCTGACTCGGGGCAGATTAGGATGGCCTGAGCCAACTCGTCATGCTCGGCCTGGGCCATGAGATCCATCGCCAGCCACTCCGGATTGGCGCCTGAATCACAGATCACTACCACCTCGGAGGGACCAGCGATCATGTCGATTCCAACCTGACCGAACACTTGCTTCTTAGCCTCGGCTACATAGATATTTCCCGGCCCCACGATCTTGTCCACGCGAGGAACCGTACCAGTGCCATAGGCCAACGCCGCCACCGCCTGGGCGCCACCAACGCGAAAGACCCGGTCCACACCCGCGATCCGGGCCGCCGCCAGTACGGCAGGAATGATCCGCCCATCAGGAGCGGGCACAACCATCACGATCTCCCCGACTCCAGCAACACGCGCTGGCAGGGCATTCATCAGAACCGAGGAGGGATAAGCCGCCTGACCACCAGGGACATAGAGACCGACCCTGTCCAGCGGTCGAACCTGCTGACCGAGGCGGGTGCCATCTTCTTCTACGTAGGACCAGGATTGCTCAATTTGCCGGCGGTGAAATGCCTGAATTCGATCTGCGGCCTGCTCCAGTGACTGGCGCAGGCCGGGCTCCAGGTGTTCCAGCGCCTGATCGAGTTCTCCGGGTGGGATCTCAAGATTCGCCGGTCGGTCATACCTGACACGATCGTAGTGGGCAGTCAGTTCCAGAAGTGCTGAATCTCCGTCCTGCCGGACGCGCCGGATAATCTTCCGTACCACGTCTTCGATATCCACTTCCAAGGCTTCCCACCGATCCCGAAGCGAGGCCAGCCGGGCAGGGAAATCAGCGCTGCCGCTATTCAGCTGCCGGATGATAGTCGGCTCCACTTGCGTGTGCTCGCTGCTCCAGAAGACAGCAAATCTGGCTACGACACAGACGCAGCGTGAGGGTATTGACCCCTGGACACGCGCCGTATGCGGGCCCCGCACTGCGCCAGCTTTTCCTCAATGCAGTCGTAGCCCCGATCGATATGATAAATCCGGTCGACCACGGTTTGCCCTTCGGCGACCAGCCCTGCCAATACCAGGCAAGCGGACGCCCTGAGGTCCGTGGCCATGACCTGCGCACCACTAAGCGTTTCCACCCCACGTACCAGTGCCGTGTGACCCCGCAGTTCTATGTCGGCACCCATTCTCTGAAGCTCCTGTACATGCATAAAGCGATTCTCGAACACGGTCTCAGTGACCGTCGCCGCCCCGCTCGCAATTGCGTTCAGCAGGATGAACTGGGCCTGCATGTCGGAGGGAAAACCTGGAAAGGGCTGGGTGCGAAGGTCAGTGGCCTGCAAACGACCTTCTTTTACGTGCAGTTGGACAGCATCCTCTTCGATGCTCACCCCAGCACCCATTTCAGTGAGTTTGCCAAGAACCGCTTCCAACAGCCTAGCGTCAATACCACACAGGCGGATGCGCCCGCCAGTGGCTGCTGCCGCAGCGAGGTAGGTGCCCGCCTCGATACGGTCCGGAATCACTCTATGCTCGGCACCAGTGAGCCGATCAACGCCTTCGATCTCGATCAAGCCAGTGCCAGCGCCGTGAATTCGCGCGCCCATCTTGATCAGACAGCGCGCGAGATCAACCACTTCCGGTTCCCGTGCGGCATTCTCCAGTATCGTTGTACCACGAGCCAGTGTCGCCGCCATCATCAGGTTCTCGGTACCGGTAACGGTTACAGTATCAAAGACGATCTTAGTCCCGGACAGGCGCCGGCCATTCACCTTCGCCTTGATGTAACCCTCTTCTACCGAGACCTCTGCTCCCATCATTTCAAAGCCCTTGATGTGCAGATCTACCGGCCGCGACCCTATCGCGCACCCTCCGGGCAGCGACACTTCCGCTTCTCCAAAGCGGGCCAGCAAAGGTCCAAGAACCAGTATGGAGGCCCGCATGGTTCTGACCAGCTCGTAAGGCGCGCGCCGACTGGTCAGCTGTGCTGCATTGACCTCGATAGCAAACCGATCGTCGACCTGCACCCGGACACCCAGATGACCCAGTAACTCAAGGGCTGTGGTGATGTCCTGCAGGTGGGGAATATTGTGGACCACCAGGGCCTGGTCCGTGAGTAGCGAAGCGATTACTACCGGCAGGGCCGCATTCTTGGCACCGGAGATTCGCACCTCACCATCCAGAGGCACTCCGCCGCTGATCAGAAGCTTGTCCAATGTCAGGGGTGACCTGTTTCGTCTATCTGTTCCGGCCGATTGTGGGTCGCCGAGCGGATCCTGTCCAGTTTTTCGGACCATCAAAACCAAAAGGCGCCTGACGGCGCCTTTTCACCCCTCCCGGAAAACAGCTATTCTGTCAGACGGGTGTAGACTCCAGCTTGGTCTGTAGTTCACCGTTTTCGTACATTTCCATAACGATGTCGCTGCCACCGACAAATTCACCGTTGATATAAAGTTGCGGGATCGTCGGCCAGTTTGAGTAGTCCTTGATCCCCTGTCGAATTTGATCATCGGCAAGCACATCGGTGGATGCAAATTTTGCACCGCAGGCATTGAGAATCTGCACCACCTGTCCCGAGAAACCACACTGGGGGAAATCCGGATTTCCTTTCATGAACAGCATGACGCTGTTGTCCTCGATGACCTTTTTGATCTGTTCTTGTGCGTCCATCATAAAGCTCTCCTTTCGGCTAAATTCAGTGTGACTCATCGGCCGCCGTTGGCTCGGGTGTCAGGGTGCGCATCGAAAGCGCGTGTATCTCAGCTTTCATTTTGTCACCCAGTGCGCCATAGACCATCTGCTGCTGCTGTACCCGACTTTTCCCGGCAAACCCCGCGCACACCACGGTCGCCTCAAAATGACGACCGTCACCAGAGACTTCGGCTTCGGCTCCCGGCAAATTGCCCTCGATCCAGCCCTTGATGTCCTGTGGTGTCGGCATAACTTGTTCGGTTCACAAATCTTCGGGCAACTGTCGAGCCAGGCGTGCCCAAACACAGATCAAGAGTATTCCAATAGCCGTGAAAAGGAAACCTACAAAAAGTAATAGATTCCAACCGTATCCAGGGCTGATCAGGCCTCTGTGGCTTCCAGGGACTGCACCCCGGGCCGGTTTATCAACGAAGATACCCGCGAGATCAATCGGACGGTATCGGGTGTGCCTTCGTTTCAGCTATCGCCAGATTGCGCCCGCAACGCCTCAATCAGTGAATCCAGACCCTGCGTACGGATGATCTGGTTGTAACTCCGCCGGTAACTCAACACCAGGCTGATTCCATCAATCTTGACGTCGTATATCTTCCAATGTCCATTCTTGAAACGAAGAAATGCGTAATCCACTGGAACGGGTGCCTGACCCGGAAGAGCGATTCGGGTTTGCACGAGGGAGGTTCGATCGGCAGGCTCGTATTGATACGGCTCAAAGACGATTTCTTCACGACCGGTGTACTCGAACATCGCGGTGGCGTAGGTACGGACCATCAGTGCCATAAAAGCATCGCTAAAACGCTGGCGCTGGTCCGCGCTGGCGGCCTTGAAATGAGCACCAAGGATGAGCTTGCTGATCTTCTCGGTCGCGAGGTGCGGCCAGATGACCTCGTTAACCAGGGCATAAAGCTGGTCTCTATCGGCCTCAAGTGCCAGCCGGTTCGACTCCAGTTCATTGACCAGTTGGCTGACGATCATTCGAATCGCTTCATCAGGTCGCGGGCCATCAGCGATTACATCATCGATAAAAACCGGCGTCGAAAGCAGTGTTAAGGCAAACACGGCCGTCATTGACGTAGACAGCAGATCAAGAACGCGACTCAACCTGGGCAGCAGCCAGTTCATTGGTTCAGAAGGGCTTCCAGGTCATCAGCAGCTTGGGTAGGAGGGTCAGTGATGCCAGTAGGGCGACGGCCATGGCGAGAGCGGTCAGCACACCAAAGTAGACGGTCGGTAGAAAATTTGAAAGGACCAATATGGAGAATCCGACGATGATCGTAATGGCCGTATAAAAGATGGCTCTGCCGATGCTGGCATGGCAAGTGTGCAGGGTCCTGGCATAGCTCTTTGTCCTCGGGAATTCCTCCCTGAAACGGTAGATATAGTGAATGCTGTTATCCACCGCTACCCCGATTGTAATTGAGGCGATTGTGATGGTCATCAGATCGAGTGGAATTCCGAATAATCCCATCAGGCCCAGGATCGATGTCGCTGCCAACAGGTTGGGGATGAGTCCGATCACGGCCAGAACAACAGACCGGAACAGGACGAGTAGCATCAACCCAATTCCAAGCATCACGACCCCCAGGGTCTGGATCTGCGACTGGAACAGACTCTGCAGCATATTGTTGTACAGGACGAGTAGCCCGGTGATCACGAAATCCTCATCTGGCAACCCAAGTTTTGTGGAGAGATCCTTGCGCACCTGCGCCAGCAGATCAGCCCGGTGCAGGTCTTTGAGGGAGTCCCTGATCCGTACACTGATCCGGGCTTCGTTGTCCTCGATAGAGATATAGGGGTCAACCAGATCAACTTTCAGATCGGCCGGCATCCTCTTATAGACCACTGCGAGTTCAAACGCATCGAACGGCCCTTGGTTAATTTCTTCTCCGACCCTGATCAGTGAAGCCACTGACAGCACTTTTCCGACACCATAAACGGTCTCGAGATAATCGTGTATCTTCTTCACGGTATCAATCTTGTCGGGCGTGAACCAGTAATCGGCCTCGTTGTCAGCTTCCGTCGCGTCGAACAGCAACCGAAGTTCATCATCGTTCTCGACCACATCGGCTGGATCAGGCTCGTCAGGAAAACGGATCAGGATATCCAGCGGCGTGGTCCCGCCCAGTTTTTCATCGATCAGCCGCAGCCCCTGGTGAATCTCGGTGTCGTCACTGAAGTAGTTAACGAAGCTGTTTTCCACTTCCAGGCGTGAGATACCCAGAGCACTGACGAGCGCCAGCCCAACGGCAATCCACACCAGGTGCCGGCCGTGTTTTTCTGTCACACCGGCGAGTAAAGTTGTCAACTGAAACGGCCTTGTCAGCGAGATGATCTGGCTGGGTCGCCCCAGCAGAACCAGGACACTCGGAAACACCAGGAACGACGTCAGAAAGATCACTACCAGTCCCATCGACATCATCCAGCCAAAATCAATCACCGGCTTGATATCGCTGAAGACCAGCGAGCCGAAAGCGATGATCGTCGTCAGGACCGTGTAAAGGCATGGCCAGAACATTTTTCTGGCCATCTGGGAGACCAACTCTCGCTGGTCGTGTTCCGGGTTATCCACGCACAGCTGCCGATAGCGCACGATTAGGTGAATGTTCATCGACATCGTGATAATGAGCATCAGGGAGATAAAGTTCGAGGAAATGACGGTTACCGGCCACCCCACCAGACCCAGCAGGCCGATCATCACCAGCCCGGCGTAGGCACAGCTCATCAGAGGTAGCAACACCCAGCGGAGACGTCGAAAAATAAAACCCAGCATCAGGACGAGGAACACGAAAATACCCAGCCCAAAGATAACCAGGTCGTCTCGGATGTAGGTGATCATGTCATCAGCAATCATTGGCACACCACCCAAAAACAGCTGGCCGTGGCCCTGGTGCTTACCGATAATCGACCGTATCGCTCCGATGAGTCGATGATTGCGCCCATCGAGTTCTCTTTTTACCGCCGCATAACGGACACTGATAAGCTCAAAAGCACTCCGCTCCGAATCCGTCAGCTGTGCCCGCTGTTTGCTGTGCAAGAGTTCAGACCTTGCCTTGGTCAGCTCACTGAAAACCTTGTCACTGGCCAGATTGATCTGTAATGCAGTCGTCGTGCCGTCGGCGCTGACCACCAGGTTGTTAAAAACCGGGCTCGAAAGTAACTCCTGCCGGGCGCGTGCCATGTCCACATCCTCGCTCTGCAGAGTCCGGTAGCCGGTCACGAGTTCTGCCAGAGAGCGGTCGGTCTGTTTCAGTAACGGTAGGTCAAGTACGGATAACACCGAGTCGACCCCATCCAGCAACTCGATCTTTTCCTTGAGCTGCTTGATTACCTGTAGGGCATTATTGCCAAAAAGGTCTCCGTCCGGGGTAAAGGCCAAGTACAGGGCACTGCCCTCATGGTAGCGCTCAGAGAGCTGGCGAAATGTGCGCAGGTCTTCATCATCCTCCAGCAAAAGAGAATCTGCCGACGCATCCAACCTGAAATCAGTGCTGTAAAAAGATAAGTAAAAAAGAACAATCGCCAGCAGGACAAGCACCACGATCGGGTGATCAAGCACCAGGCGGTCATAAAGTGATCTGGCAGCATTCATGTCAAGCAACTGGGATGAACGACAAAACCGGGCACGCGGAAGCCATAACCATCATGTAGGCTCTTGACTGGGCCGTACTGGGTGATGCCGTCAATCATACTCCAAGCATCTCTGCAATCAGTCTCGCTTGCTGTGCGTGTTCGAATCCACGCGTACGATCGGTCATAAACAATGCTGCGCCGACTAGGTTTTGTTCAATAAACCACTCGATGAGCTGGCGTAGTCCTTTCGGATCGCCTACATCCGACAACGCCACCAGATAGTCACCAACCGTTGGAGCCACCTGCTTGGAAGGATACCAGACCACCCCACAGACCCCTCGTCCACCTGGGTGATCAGATGGCTCGACACAGACGGGGACCGGAGACAGTGCATTGCAGAACTGCTCAAGTGCCACCGGTCCCGGACTCCGGCTCGCCGGCGAGGGTCGCACCAACACCGCCGCGACCTGTCCAGCCAATAAGCGGATACCTTCCAGCCAGCGGTTCAGGCTTACCGGACGATGGGGTAACAGATCCACGAGTTCAGCAGAGATTTCGATGACGAACTTGAACCCTTCGTCGGTATCTTCAAGCCATGAGGCGGCAAGCGTCGCATCAACCTTAACACCGGTTAACTCGGGCACCAGAACCGCTCGCAACAGGTTGGCATAATAGGTTAACCGCCAATCCGTCGGCAGGTCGGGATCATAAAACGGTCCACACCAGTGGCCGTGGTCCCAGCCGCATGTTCCAATGAGAAGTTGACTGTTCACCCTGACGACCCCGCTCCGCACGCCCGTGTGTATTGATTCCAGTAGAATAACTGAGATTAGTGCCACAGGCCCTAAATGATCTTGATTTCAGCATCATGAACAAAATCAAATTCGCGACTGAAGGGCGGAATGTCCTGATGCTGGAAAGCAGTGCGCTTGAACAACTGGCCAGACGCTTGGGCAGCGCATTCGAGAAGGCCTGTGAACTCCTGCTGGTGTGTTCAGGCCGCGTGGTGGTGGTTGGTATGGGAAAATCTGGCCATGTGGGCGGCAAGATCGCAGCCACACTGGCCAGTACCGGCACACCATCGTTTTTTGTCCATCCAGGTGAGGCCAGTCACGGTGATCTCGGCATGATCACACCCGGCGACCTAGTCATCGCCATATCGAATTCGGGTGAGACACCCGAGATTCTGACCATTCTGCCGATCATCAAACGGATGGCAATTCCCCTCATCGCGATGACCGGACATTGCGATTCCACCCTTGGGCAGGCTGCTGAGGTTTGCCTGGATACCGGTGTGGAACGAGAGGCCTGCCCACACAACCTCGCACCGACGACCAGTACCACCGCTACCCTGGCCATGGGTGACGCACTGGCGGTCGCCGTACTCAAATCCAGAGGCTTCAGTCGTGAAGACTTCGCTCGCTCACACCCCGGCGGTACTCTGGGCCGCCGGTTGCTGGTTTATGTCAGAGATATCATGCATACGGGCGACGATATGCCCCTGGTCAACAAAGACGCCAGCCTGACAACTGCCTTGGATGAGATGTCTACCAAAGGGCTGGGTATGACTGGAGTTCTTGACGATCGAGGTTGCCTAGTAGGGATCTATACCGACGGAGACCTGCGGCGATCACTTAACCAGGATATCGACATTCAAAGCTCGACGATCAACGAGGTGATGGTGGCAGCGCCGCGAACGACCACGGCCGGTGCACTAGCAGCCGAGGTGGTTGATGTCATGCGGCATCACTCGATAAACGGGCTCTTTGCAGTCGATGCGGAACTTCGGCCGGTCGGCGCACTCAATGCCCTGGACCTGATACGCGCGGGAATTTTCTAGTGTGAAAGAGCGCAATCTAGAGCGGGCCGTTCTGCTCGGCGTCATGCTGGCTCTGATTGGGCTCGGCACCTGGCTTCAACAGACTTTCCTTAACACCGACAAACCCCTGGCGCCACCCGTAGCCAGCCATGAGCCAGATTACTCCATCCATAATTTCACTGCGACTGGGCGGGACGCCAAGGGAGTGGTTTATGTGCTCGAAGCCGATCGTTTGGTTCATTTCCCCGATGACAACACTGCCCTGATCGACAACCCCCATCTGGTCCAGTATCAGGACGGAAAAGACTTTCGCCACACTTATAGTGATTCCGGCTGGGTTTCTTCAGACGGCACAGAAGTCCTGCTGACCGGCCATGTCAGAGTAGTCCAGGGCCGGACCGCAGATGACCCGGGCAGCGTGACCACAACCGAAAGGATGAAAGTCCAGCTCAAACGGGGCACAGGCGGTTAGCGCTCTCAGCCGCTGTGACGGCCCGGTTGAATTCAAGGCCAGCACCCCCGTTGCGAGCGAACGGGCTCGGCTGAAGCCTAAAGCCGATTTGCTAGAATTCCCGTTATGATCCGCGCCTGTTTTTTCACTCTGGCGATTCTGTCTGCGCTCTGGATACCCAGTGCCGAGGCTTTGAAAAGTGATCGGGATCAGCCGGCCCTGATTGAAGCCGATGAAGTGGAGATGGATTTCTCCAGCGGACGGCGGATCTACCGGGGAAATGTCTCGGTGAAACAAGGAACCATTCGGATCATCGCCAACGAAATTGAGCTCTTCTACGAGGGAGAGCAGTTGGATAAGGCCATTGCCAAAGGTAATCCGGCGGTGTTTCGGCAGCGCCCCGATGACAAGCCACACGACGTGATCGGCCAGGGTCTGACCATCGAGCTTGATGAGATCAGGAACGTCGTCACCTTTATCGAGCAGGCAAAGGTCCGCCAGGGCGGCGACGCCATTTCGGGAGAGACCATCGAGTACGACATGGCCAAAGACAAGATGAAGGTGCGTGGACATACAGTCACCACCAAGGCGCCGAAAAAAACGGCCGGCAACCCTGATTTCAAAACTGCCGGAAACAGTCAGGACGATTCCAGTCGACCGCGAATCGTGATCCAACCCCGCAAGGATCAGGAGGCAAAAAACTCCAGCACAAAGGCTGCAAGTGACCCGGCCAGATCACCTAGCCAGCCAAAGGCGCCTTCGACCAATCCATCAAGCTTAACTGGCAAGACGGGTTTCCAGCCGGCTTACGTGGGAAAAGGCGGTGCGAGTGTCCATGCGTCACGAAGTCAGGCTTCAGCTGTGATCGGCAAGCTCTCTCACGGTGATCCGGTCAAGGTAGTTGCATCCGACGGTGGCTGGTTCAAGGTCAACACCCCTTTGGGAGTGGCGGTGTGGATTTACGGGCAGTTCGTAACCGGCTCCTCGGGTACAGGCGAGGTTTCAGGCAACAACGTTCGCTTGCGAAGTGTCCCATCGACAGGCAAAGATTCGGTGGTGGTCGGTAGCCTCAATCGGGGTACAGCCGTCAGGGTCCTGCAGGTCAGGGGAGACTGGAAGCAGATCACGCCGCCTATAGACTTTGGCTTCTGGGTTCCCGCTTCCAAGATCAATCCGCTTGAACATGCCAGCGCAGACTGGCTCGGTGACTGGCAGGCCAGTCTGAGACGATCCGGTGTTACCGACTAGAACGGCTGTGGCAGCGAAGCCTGTACCCTGCAAGGTGCGCTCGGAGTAGTTCATTTGGCCAAGCTGGAAACAAGGGGACTGGTCAAACGCTTTCGCGGTGCTGCCGTTGTCGACCATGTGGACGTGGCCGTCAGCAGTGGTGAAATTGTCGGCCTATTAGGCCCCAACGGTGCCGGCAAGACGACCTGTTTTTACATGATCTGCGGGCTTATGCGCCGCGATGGTGGCTCTGTGCTGCTCAACGGAGAGGACATCGGCAACCTGCCCATGCACCAACGAGCCCGGTTGGGCATTGGCTACCTTCCTCAGGAGCCTTCCATCTTCCGGCGACTCACAGTCGAGGATAACATTCTGGCTGTTCTCGAAGCGCTACCCGATCTTCGTGCCGACGAGCGTCATGAGCGAGCCGAGATGATGATGACCGAATTCGGCATCGCCCATAAGCGAGACAGCAGAGGATACAGCCTGTCTGGGGGGGAACGACGCCGCGTGGAAATTGCCCGGGCCGTATCGTTGCAGCCCTCCTTCATACTGCTCGACGAGCCCTTTGCCGGGATCGATCCAATATCAGTCGGTGACATACAGCGAATCATTGCGCACCTTCGCGACATCGGGATCGGTGTGCTGATCACCGACCACAACGTCCGGGAGACACTGGGAATCTGTGAACGGGCGTATATTCTTGCCCAGGGGCAGGTACTCACGTCCGGCCCGGCCGATCACATTCTGGCGCACCCCGAAGTCAGGTCGATCTATTTGGGCGACGAGTTCAGATTGTAGCCAAGGTCACTGTCGACCAGCCTCCAGCACATGATCCGTAACTACGCGACACTGCCTCCGAATCAACAATAGTGAAACAGATCCTTCGACAACGGCTCGGCCAGCACCTTCGATTGACACCCCAGATGCGCCAGTCGATCCACCTGCTGCAGTTATCGAGTGCCGATCTCGATCAGGAGATCTTCGACGCACTAGAAGCCAATCCGTTGCTGGAATCCGGGGACGATGACCTGGATTGGAACACTGCCGGACATTCCACTGAGCCGACGTTTGCCGAGGTAGAAGAGACCGCTTTCCGGGCCACCGGGTCTGGCCAGCAAGCAGACCGGACCCCTGAGCGCCTGAATCCAGAGGTCGAGATCGCTCAAATTGAAGATGATCCGACCGACCGCCGGCTCTCGCCGATGCAATTCGAACCCTATGACACTCTCAATACGATCCAGCACGGAGCAACACTGCGCGAAGTCCTCCTCAAGGAACTTGCGGGCCATCGCCTGAGCAGCCTCGATAGCGCAATCGCTCAGGCCATCATCGGATGCATTGACGAACGGGGTTATCTCAGGGCCAGTAACGAAGAACTACGGGAGATCCTGGCTCCTGAGTTCTGCGCCGAACAGGACGAAATCGAGGCGATGGTACGCCTGGTACAAAGCCTTTCACTACGGGGAATCGCGGCGCGGGATTTAGGTGAGTGCCTTCGCATCCAGCTTGAGGCGCTCGATCCAGAGACGCCTGGCCAGGCGGTCGCAATTCTGGTGGTCGGCCGGTACCTGGATCTTCTTGCCCAGCACAAATACGACAAGCTGATTCAGACACTGGGCGTCAGCCGGAAAGAACTGTCCCAAGCCAGGGATCTGGTGCAGGGCCTGGATCATGCACCAGGCAGACACCTGACGGTCGACAGGCCGGATCACGTGATCCCGGATGTGTTTGTCTGCCGACTCGCCAATGGCTGGTCTGTGCGGCCTGCTGTGGAACCCCGTCAACACCTTCGACTGAACCACGATTACCACGACTACTTCACGACTGGTGACCCCGATACGCGCAGATATTTGAAAGAGAAGCTTCAGGAGGCACGCGGGTTCATCCGCAGCTTGAGCCAGCGTCGTGACACGATTCTACGCGTTGCCGAGCAGATCGTGCTTCACCAACCTGCGTTCATGCATGCTGGTGCCAGTGAACTTAAACCGCTCACCCAACGTGAAATCGCGCTGGCCCTCGAACTTCACGAGTCCACCGTTTCCAGGGCCAGCGATCAGAAATTCATGCTGACGCCACAGGGGTTGTTCGAATTCAAATACTTTTTCACCGGCAGTGTCGGGAGCAACCCTGATAAGAGCCTCTCAGCCCACGCAATTCAGGCACAGATCCGAAAAGTGATAGAATCCGAACCTCCCCTCAAGCCAATCAGCGACAGCGCCATCACACAGCTACTCACCGCACAGGGCGTCAATGTTGCCCGTCGTACCGTGGCAAAATACCGCAGGCAGATGAACATAGCCCCAGCGAGCCAGCGAAAATCCGTACTGTGACCAGGACTTCACCAAGCCCCGGCATGCAGATTTTAGTTACCGGGAAACACTTTGACGTGACCCAAGCCACACATCAGCACATCACTGAAAAACTTAAGCGCCTGGGCCGCTATATGGATGACTCCGCCAGCGCCCATGTTGTTCTGCAACTTGAAAAGACGCGCTGCCTGGCTGAAGGAACCATCACAGCCAAAGGTACCAGGCTGCACGCATCTGCAGAAACCAAAGACATGTACAGCGCCATCGATTCAATGGCCATCAAGATTGAGCGTCAGGTTCTGAAGCACAAGAACAAGATCTCCAGTCATCACCGCGATGAAGATGCTCTCAAGATCAAGGAAGAGACCTGACTATCGTGCCTTCGAAGCGAAAGAATTCTTCTTCAAGTACCGGTGCACTCAATGGCTTTCTGAGCGCCGACCGAATACTGTTCAACGTAGCGGCTTCCAGCAAGAAACGAATGCTGGAGGAACTTTCTGCGCTGTTGTCTCGACACCAGGCACCGCTGAATCGGCATACCGTTTTCCAGGTACTCAATGAGCGTGAGCGGCTGGGCAGTACGGGCATCGGCAACGGAATAGCCTTGCCCCACGGGAGGCTCAATGGCATCAGTGAGCCTCTGGCTGCGGTACTTCGTTTGCGCCAGGGGCTGGATTTTGATGCGGTCGACGACCAGCCCGTCACATTCGTGATCGGGCTGGTCGTCCCCGCCGATGCCACGGAACAACATCTCAAGATCCTGGCCAGCTTGGCCCAGATATTCTCTGAAGCCGGACACCGAAGCCGAATTCTCAAGGCACGAGACGTCGACTCGCTGCTCAACCTACTGGCCTGATTCGGCCCGACAGACAGGCTGTCGGGCAGTTGTTGTGTCCGACAATTCCAACAAACCGCCAACACAGTGGAACAGCAAGTCCCAAGAATCTCCAGCGGCACGGATCTGATCATTGTCAGTGGCATGTCGGGCTCTGGTAAAAGTATTGTTCTGCACGCCCTGGAGGACCTGGGCTACTACTGTATTGATAACTTGCCGGCCGTCCTGCTGCCGCAGCTTGTCAGTCATTTGCGCGAGCCACAGGGTCCGTTATACAGCCTCGTAGCGGTCAGTATTGATTCCCGAAACCGGCAGTTTTTGGAAAAAGTACCGACTAACCTGCAGAACCTGCGGGACACGGGGCTGAAGGTAAGAATCATTTTTCTACAGTCCGAAGACAAGACACTGATTCGCCGATACAGTGAGACCCAACGCAAACACCCCTTGACTGACAACACGACTCCGCTGGCCGACGGTATCGCTGAAGAACGCCGTCTGCTGACACCGCTGGAACAGGACGCCGATCGGAGAATTGACACGACGAGAACCAACCCGGTAGAACTTCGATCGATCATCCGTGATTTTGCCGCGGCCAGGGGAAAAACCGGAACAACCCTTGTTCTGAAGTCCTTTGGATTCAAGTACGGCGTGCCAATGGACGCAGACTATCTTTTCGACATGCGCTGCCTACCCAATCCGTACTGGAAAACCGAACTGCGCGATCTGTCCGGCCTTGACGAACCGGTGGTCCGGTTTTTTCACAGGAGCCCCCTGGTCACTCAAATGGTCAATCAGATTGGTGCGTTCCTCGAATTCTGGCTGCCATACTTTGACCTGGAAAACCGCAGTTACCTGATGGTGGCTTTAGGATGTACGGGCGGTCAGCACCGATCTGTTTTCATCACCGAGGAGCTGGCCTCCCGTTTTCGGTCACAAGAACTGACGGTCCAGACGGACCATCGAGATCTTTACCCCGTATCCACAGCGGTGCCAGCGTGAAACTAGAACGGGAAATCGAAGTCATCAACCGGCTCGGTCTGCATGCCCGGGCTTGTGCTAGCCTGGTCAAGGCGGCCGTACAGTTCAGTAGTACCATTGCCCTGAAACACGACGGCCAATCGTGCGACGCCAAGAGCATCATGGGACTGATGATGCTGGCTGCGACACAGGGGACCCGGCTGACCCTGGTGGTAGAGGGCGAGGATTCCCAGCAAGCGGTGAACCGGATCGTGGAACTTTTCTCCGATCGTTTCGGGGAGGAGGAGTAGTGTTGTCCCTGAGCGGCACCGGCATTGGGCGGGGTATCGCCATCGGTCGCGCTATCGTGCTCGATCACTCACACCGCCAAATACCCGAATTTACCCTTTCCGAAGACGCTGTGGAGGACGAGGTCAAGCGCTTCAGAGACGCAGTCGCCAGGGCAAGAACAGGACTTCTACGTATTTTGGATTCAATTCCACCGGATTCCCCACCCGAGACACATGCCTTTGTCGACGTTCATCTACAGATGCTTGATGACCCGGTGATCTCTGAACAGCCGGTCGAGTCGATCAACCATGAGCGAAAAAACGCGGAATGGTCACTCAAGACCCACGCTGATACCCTGATCGCGTTCTTTGATGGTATTGAAGATCCGTACCTGCGAAGCAAGAAAAACGATGTCCACCAGGTCGTCGACCGTGTACTGGCGGAACTGCTGGGGCACACCGTAACGGATCTGAGCCGGTTGGACGACGATCTAGCTGGTTACGTAGTCGTCACGCACGACATCACACCAGCGGACACGGTGACCTTGCACCAGCGCGGCATGACAGCGTTTCTGACAAGCCTCGGGGGGCCTATTTCCCACACTTCCATCCTCGCACGCAGCCTCCACATTCCCGCAGTAGTTGGATTGCACGATGCGGTCCGCTACATACGCAACGACGACCTGCTGGTTATCGATGCGGCGAACGGTAGCATAATCCTAGGACCCGATGATGCAGTGCTGCAGGAATTTCGAGACCGCCAGCAGGCCCATCGAGAAGAAATTGCCTCACTCACTCTACTTCATCACCAGCAGGCTATCACTCAGGATGGAATACAGGTTGCCCTGCTGGCGAACATCGAGTTGCCCGAAGATCTGAAATTGCTTGCTCCGGCCGGCGCTGAAGGCGTCGGCCTTTATCGCACTGAGTTCCTGTTCATGAACCGGTCACAACCTCCGGGGGAAGACGAGCAGTTCGAAACCTATTGTCAGGTGCTAGACACAGTCAGTGGACCGGTCACCATAAGAACACTGGATCTCGGCGCCGACAAGCAGGTTGATGGTGGCCGGACGGACGGGGAAAGAAGCATTAATCCGGCACTTGGCCTTCGCGCGATCCGCCTGTGTCTGAACGAACCCGCTCTTTTCAAGCCCCAGTTGCGGGCGATCTTCCGTGCTGCTACTCGAGGCAATGCCAGAATAATGATTCCGATGCTGTCCAGCCTTTCCGAGCTGGATCAGGCACTGGAACTGGTGCGCGAAACTCACCGAGAACTCGCCAAAGAAGGTGTCGAATTCAATCCGCACGTACCGGTCGGTGGAATGATCGAAGTACCGGCAGCGGCTATATCAGCAGACCTGTTCGCCCGGAAACTGCAGTTTCTCTCCATCGGAACCAATGATCTTATCCAGTACACCCTCGCCATTGACCGTATTGATGATGAAGTGAACTATCTTTATGACCCACTGCATCCTTCGGTATTGAGACTGATCTACCGGGTCATAGAGGCCGGCCGGAGTGCCGGCATTCCGGTGTCGATGTGTGGTGAAATGGCCGCTGACCCGGAGTTCACTCGGCTACTGTTGGGCCTGGGCCTGCGCGAATTCAGTATGGAAGCGTCCAGTCTCCTTCAGATCAAACAACTGGTCTTGAACACCACTGTGTGCGATCTCGAAAAAACCGCCAAAGACGCTTTACAGTGCTTGGAACAGGATCGTCTACGCAATATGGTCGAACAACTCAACATCGACAAGGTGTCTACAGTGTGAGCAGTTGTGCTGGAAACGAACCCTTTGCTCTTCAGGTGCTGGGAAACAGCATGGCGCCAGAATTTCCCGACGGCTGCGTGATCGTCTCCGAACCGGTTGGACGCCTGCAGAACGGCAGTTTCGTCATCGCTGAACATGGTGGTGAAGTCATCCTGAGACAACTCGATAGGGATAACGACCGGTGGTATCTGAAGGAGCTGAATGCGTCATACCCGGTGTTGGAGATTACCGGGCCACAAGACATCATGGGAGTCGTCATTCAGCGCGCTGGGCACAAACGCGCGGATCGCAAGTCATATCTGTAGACGACTGGCACCGCGGCAAGCGGGCCATTGCCTCTGGAGACGGCAACGACATCAAGATTCTATGTGGGATTTTGTGGAACGCGTCGTATACCGTGTTCGACAGCCATGACCGCTGCCTCGACCCTTGAATGCACACCGAGCTTGCGCAGAATCGCCTTGACGTGCAGCTTGACGGTACCGTCCGAGATATCGAGGTGACGGGCAATGACCTTGTTGCTCTGCCCTTCGGCCAGGTGCCCCAGAATCTCACGCTCTCGCGGAGTCAGTTCGGTGAAAGGCTGTTCAGTCTCTTTGCGCTGCTGTCGATTACCGTTTTTGACCAGGTCTGCCAGTACCCCGGTGAGCGCCGGCGCCACAATCGTGTTGCCCGCGACGATATCCCGCAGCGCTATGACCAGTTCGTCCGGCTCCATGTCCTTCATCAGGTAGCCGCGGGCACCTTTCCGCAGCGCCGCAGCGAGATCCTGCTCTTCCGAGCTGGTGGTTAGCATCACCACGGGGATACCCGGCTTCTGGTCTGATAACGTCTTCAGCACATCCAGCCCACTGATTTCCGGCATCCGAAGATCGAGCAGTATGACGTCGGGAGTCGTCTTGCGTACAAGTCGAATAGCGTCTTCTCCGCTGCCCACAGAGGCCACGATCTCGATCCCCCGCCGCTCCAGCAGACTCTCGAGCCCGGCTCTGAACAAGGCATGGTCGTCGATCAGCAGCGCCTTCATCCAGCTTCTGCCTTGACCTTCAGCGGGTCCGCAGTCGAATCTAAGCCATCGAATTCGAGGAAGATGGTGGTCCCCTCACCCGGTTCACTCTCTACTCTTAGGTCAGCATCAATCGCAGCAGCGCGCTCGCGCATGATCGACAGACCGAAGTGCCTCGAATCCTCAGGCTGCTTGTCAGTCACTACGAAACCGGCTCCATCGTCCTCTACCACGACCCGGTATCTACCGATCGGCCCGTAAGTCAGCAGAACGCGGACCAGATTTGCCTGGCTGTGTTTTCTCGCGTTGTGCAGCGACTCTTGCACAATCCGCAGAACCTGTGATTCTGTCTCTGGGTCAAAACTGCTGTCATGCCATTCGTTCTGAAGAACGATCTGCGTACCAAGCTGGAATCGAAATCGCGAGACAATCTTCTCAATAGCGGGAACAACTCCCTGGCGATCAAGCGGCGATCGAAAGTGGGCAATGAGGTCACGCACTTCGGTGTTGGCATCATCCAGGGTCGCCTGGATTCTTTCCATTTCCTGCCAAACCGCGGCTTCGTTGTCCTGTCGCAGGGTGTCATCAAGAACCCGTACCTGCATTTTAAGACTGGCCAGCGTCTGGGCGAGCGAATCGTGAAGCTCGTTTGCCAGTTGTGTTCGCTCCTCAAAGCGCAACACTCGACCAGACTCATGTTCTAACCGGCTCTGCTGTGCTTGAATCTGTGCTTCCTGGTCCTCGGCGAGTGACTCCAGCCATTCAGCGAGTCGATTAATATCGTCGGTCAAGCTGTCGGTTTCTGTGTCAGACCTTCGCTGCAGGCGCGCCGAAAAGTTACCCTGACGGATCTCAGACGCCCATTCCCGTATGCTTTGGAGTGACTCTTTCATGTCTCGGACATCTGTGGCGTCGGTGAGACCTCAGCAATGATCGCCTTAAAGTAGGTTGTACCCAGGGGCCGTAGCACTGCACTCAAACGTTCCCTGGCCGAGGCTGTGCTCACCCTCAGGATCGTTAGATCGACCCGCTCACCCAGTATAAAGTGGCGTTCTGGAGACGACAAACCGTGTTTTGTTGCTCATCTCTTCGGATAGTCAGGTGCCTATCCAAGCGTCGTTCGCCGGCCAGAACTCGCAACCGGTCAGTTCAGCGCTGCCCATCCGGCGACACAAATCCAGGGTCGTTCGGATTGAGAAAAATGAACTGGTCACTCTCATCGTCATCGGGTTTTGTGTAGTCCAGAACAGCTCCAGCAAGAAGATCGGCGCTTGCCAGACCGATCAGAATTTGGACATCATGCTGGGTCGAAATAGTGTCCGTTTCAGCGGGTTCATCGAACCCCATGGCATAACCGATCGAGCCGTCGGTCTTTCGCTTCGCCGCGACGCGTAAGTGCTGGCCCTGCCCAGGCGCTGCATGATTCGACAGTCTGATCTCGTTCGCGGCCTGTTCGGTAATCCGGAAGGGCATCGACGATCTCCTGGCTGAACGGGAACTGGTTGGCATCAGCTGTTTTCTCAGCGGCAGGCACGAACAAAATCTACGAATCCATCAACCCACGGGTTGTCCCGCACGTGGCGCTGGTGTGCGTAGGTTGCCAGCAGGTTGCGGTAAACGAACCCATCGAACTGCCCGTTGATACCATGGCCCCGCTTAACCTGCAGCACCATATTGGTCCTGTTATCCAGGTTTTCAAGCTGCGAGTAGTGAAATTCATGAACCCGGTATTCCTTGTCGGGACTGGCTGCGACAACAGGCCATGGGTGGTGTGGCGTCGGATTGAATACCATATAACCCCGTCCGACCGGCCGAGTCTTGACCACGGCGTCCGCCGGAACAACCCCGACCATATCAGCCCGTTGACCCTGCCAGTGGATTGATCGGCACAGGTACATCAATCCGCCACACTCCGCGTAGACCGGACCATCTGCCTCGATGAACCTGCGGACAGCAGTACGCATTCCGGTATTCGCCGACAACCCGTCGAGGAATGACTCAGGGAACCCGCCACCGATAAACAGGCCTTCAACCTCTGGAAGACAACTGTCTCGCAACGTATCAAACGGCACCAGTTCTACACCGGCTTTGGCAAACGCAGCCAGGTCATCCGGATAATAGAACCCGAAAGCCGGATCCCGGGCTATACCGATTCGCAAGTCAATGGGATTTGAATACCCCACCTCGGGTGGTACTGGTTTCGCAACAACTGGCGTCGTAGTCAAGTGGAGCAACTGATCGATATTAACGCAACGCGCTATCTCGTATGCGACATTCTGGATCCGATCCTGAACCTGACCCTGCTCACCTGTGGGCACCAACCCCAAGTGACGCTCCTCAATTATGGTACTTTCCAGCCTCGGGATCGCACCGAGCACCGGCAGTGCGGTATAACGCTCAACCGCTGCCCGCAGCTTGGTTTCCTGGCGTGGGCCCGCTACCCGGTTGAGTATCACGCCGGCGATTCCGACAGCCGGATCGAAAGCCGTGTAGCCCGTCAACAAAGGGGCAATTCCACGGGTTATGCCCGTGACATCAATAACAAGCACCACCGGCAGGTCAAGCTGTTTCGCCAGCGCCGCATTACTGTCACCACCTTCAACGTCCAGACCATCGTGCAGACCTTTGTTGCCTTCCACCAGGGCAACGTCCGCCCCGTGCGACCGTCTGCGATAACAGGCAGTAATCTCGTCAGAATGCATGGTAAAAAAATCAAGGTTCCAGCACGGAGAACCACTGGCTTGACCCAGCCACATCGGATCGATGTAGTCCGGTCCCTTCTTGAATGAGACCACTGACAGGCCCCGCTGCCGAAGTGCCGCCGCGAGACCAACGCTGACGATCGTTTTACCTGAAGATTTATGCGCTGCAGAGATCAGGAATCGGTTCACCGTGAAAATCCCAGTCGATGGTCGAGTACAGGTTCGCCCCGGAGAACATCCGCGAACAGACTCAGCACTTGTTGACGCTGGAAGTCGTCGGCATGGCTGTGGGCAGGAAGGGCAAAACGCGGAGCGCCAGTACAGCCAGCAGCCCGGCCAGGCCGACACCGCCAAGGCCCAGCACAAGCTCCGGCAGGCTGGGCGCATAGGAGGCCACCACACCATCGAAAAAACCACTCTGCAGCCGGTAACCCGGCATTATGTTCAGGGGATAGGCCTGTCCCCCGATGATGATCACGTAAAGCTGTGCCAGCCCTCCGAGAACCACCAGCAGCGCTGCGATAACAGTCGGGCCACGGCCACTGAACCGTGGACTCAGAAACAGCCAGACCGGCAGCACACTACCGCCGATCACCTGCACACCCCAGAAGAGACCGGTGTAAACCCCTCCGTCGAGCAGGATAAAGCGTTCGACCCCGTGGTGCTGGGCGATATACAGGTTGGTCAGGTGATAGAGAACGACCAGGTACAAGACCACGAGAATGAATATGGCCAACAAGCGGCGCAGTTTCGCGACGAGCTCAGCCGCCGGCCGGTATCCACTCCAGTGAAACACAGCAGTACTCACCAGCAAAAACACAGCAGTGCCCTGGGCCAACGACATAACAATGAACATCGGTGCCATGATGGCTGTATCGTAGGCCTCCCGGGCGACCAGGAACCCAAAGATGGCGCCTGTTCCGGACGTCAACACAAAACGCCAGCACAGCGCGAGGAGCCCGACCTGCTTGGTGTAACGGTTCATTCGAGGTTCCATCATCATCCACAGGTAACCGATGACGACCACCACGAAACCGGTGTAGAGAAAGATGTTCCACGCGAAGACCGACTTGAAGTTGTAGTGCGTCATCGCCACGATCAGTCGGTCCGGTCGACCTAGATCAAGCACCAGCACAGCGAGCCCACCGACCAGCAGCGTAATCGCCAGCAGGCCCGATAGGCGTGTCAGGGGACTGAAGTCCGTTCGGCCGAACACCGAGCTGACGGACGCAGCATTCAGCGCCCCAGATGCCGCCAGAATAAGATAAACGGCGAATACATGCGGCAGACCCCAGACGATCTGGTTATCCATTCCCGTCACCTGGTGGCCCCGGGATTCCATATAGTGGGCGGCTACAAGACCCGCCCCGGCCAGCAGAACGAGCAGGCCCAGAACAAGCCGGTAGCCGGCTCCGCTGTTTTTTAGAATCTGGAATCGAGGCGTGCTCATGTCATCTCCGGTTGATTTAGACCCCGGAATAGCGCACACCGGTACTCAGGGCAAGGTCCGGCCGGAGTTCTCTGCTTGGCACCGAACGCCTTTGCTGTGATACCGAGCTGTCNAGATCGTTGAGNTCGCCAAATACAAGCGCTCCGTGACCCTNGTCNGTGCANCGNTCGACACAGGCNGGNGCNCGGTCCTGGTCGACCCNGTGCACGCAGAACGTGCAGCTCTCCACCGTTCCCTTACCCCGCGGTGAATAACTGCGTTGACCGGTGACCTCCTCGTGGACGAAAGAACGCGCCTTGAAAGGGCAAGCCATCATGCAGTANCGNCANCCAATACAAATATGTTTGTCCACCAGTACCATGCCGTCGGCACGTCGAAACGAGGCGCCCGTNGGGCACACATCGACACAGGGTGGCTCTTCACAATGCTGGCACATCAACGGCATGGACAGCGCCCGNCCTGTTGCCTCGTCAACCAGGTCTGCCTTGCGGATCCACTGGGGGTCGGTGCGCGGCCGCCCNGTAGTCTGCAGAGCGTGTTCCTCATTGCAGGCCGATACGCAGGCATCGCAACCGCTCGCACAACGCGAGGTGTCCACCAGCAGTCCCCAGCGGGTCTGGGCACTGGCCGGGTCATCTTCTTCCTTGGCCAAAGCGAGTTCCACCAATCTGACACCGGACGCCAGCACCAGGAACGCACCACCGGCCGCGGTACGGCTGAGGAGCCTGCGGCGCTGGCGGTCTTGGGGAAGGTCTTTTCCCATCACTGTTTCACCAGGGCATCCGGCACCGCGGCGTGACAACCGAAACAGTCGATCTTCACTGCAGTGTAGACGTGACAGCTCTGGCAGAACTGTCCCGGTGCGTTGACCGGCAAATAATCTCCGTTATCAGCACGAACGGCGTGGCATTGAACGCACCTGACGAGGCTGTGTCGCTTGGTCCGAACGCCCAGATGCACCGAGACCTGCTGGTGATGCATCAGATATTCAAAATGATCGCGGCGCATGGCCTCGTTCGGTTCAACACACGCCTCACCTTTGCCGCGTGGGTAATTCGGCAGACTGATATCGGCACTCGGACTTGGCCCGGTCACTAAACACAGCATCATACCCAGGAGGC
This sequence comes from Pseudomonadota bacterium, assembly GCA_002718155.1. Classification (GTDB taxonomy): domain Bacteria; phylum Pseudomonadota; class Gammaproteobacteria; order Arenicellales; family UBA868; genus UBA9619. Next base: position 7,821 of record PBDS01000006.1, on the reverse strand, counting down.
CGACCAGCGAACTTCGGACAAGGCTCATTTCACGACCCAGCTGCTGGCCACCCGTTACTCACCCATGCCCATATCGATGTAACCGGTCGGGCATACATCGGCACAGATGTGGCAGCCGATGCAACGATCATAATCCGTATCGACGTATCGTCCGATTGTGGACTCGTCTTTCTTGACACGGAACACGGCATCCTGGGGACAATATATGACACAGTTGTCACACTCAAAGCACATCCCGCAGCTCATGCAACGTTCTGCTTCCGCCCGTGCATCCTCCAAGGTCAGTCCCAAATGACGCTCCTCAAAGTGACTGAGCACTGACTCGGCATCGGGAACGACAGAGTGTCGCTTGACCCGCGCCTGGTAGGCAAAGTGCCCCAGAAACAACTCGTCCGAAGCAATGACCTCGTGGGCAGACCGATCCTCGTAATTATGGATAGCGAAATTGGCCCCGTCGGTCCCCCAGTTCTGGGTGTGATCGTATTCGGTGGGAGCAAGCGCTTGCTCGTTCAGCTTGTTGAGCAGATTGAAGTGGTGCACGTCGACTTTCGGTCGTCGTGTTGGGTCCCTGTCCGCCAGAAAATGATCGATGCTGTCCGCGGCGATTCCTGCCTGGCCAATGGCGGTGGTCAGCAAATGTGGCCGGACAATATCGCCTGCAACGAAGTGACCGGGTCGCCCGGGCACCTGAAAAAATTTGTCGGCATCAATCAGCGTTCGCTCGTTACCCATTTCCTCGATTCCGCTGAGATCTCCCCCCTGGCCGATCGCCGAAACGACGAGGTCGGCCTGGATCTCGAACCCGGTGCCCTCGACAGGCTGCGGAACGCCGTCACTACCGACCAGACATTTACTCATGCGAACGGCGGTAGCACGACCTTCAGAATCTTTAATCAGACTCACAGGCATAACGCCGTTGTGGATGGTCACTCCTTCAGTCAGCGCATCGTCCACTTCCTCTTCTGCAGCGGTCATCTGCGGGCGCTCAAATAGAGCCGTCAATGTCACACTGGCCCCCTGCCGGGCCGCTGCCATGGCCGAATCGTGGGCTGCATAGCCACCGATGACCGCTTCCGGTCGGTGTTTGTCGCCGATGTTCTCGACCCGGCCTAGGCGCCGGGCGACTGACACAACGTCAATGGAAGTGTCTCCACCGCCGATACAGACCACCTTGTTGGCGCTTACCTGCATCCGACCCGTGTTGAAGGCTTCAAGAAATTTCACGCCCGAGACACAGTTGGGCGTCCCTGCCCAGCCCTCTACCGGCACGTCCCGACCCGACTGGCAGCCGATGGACCAGAGTATTGCATCAAAGTTCTTTTCCAGTTCTTCTATGCTGATTTGCTGTCCAACACGAACCCCAGTGCGTACTTGAATGTCACCCAGTTCGATGATGCGTTCGATTTCGCGGTCAAGGATATCCCGGGGGGTACGGTAGGCCGGTATGCCGTAGCGGAACATACCACCGAGATGGTCCTGCATCTCGAATATCGTGGATGCGTGGCCCTTGCGGCGTAGCTGGAATGCACCCGCCAGTCCGGCCGGACCGCCGCCGACGATCGCCACGCGTTTCCCTGACAATATCGGGGCATCTTCATACCGGTATTGCTCGCGAAAGGCCGTATCTCCGATAAACTGCTCNACCGCGTTGATACCGACGAAATCGTCGACGNTNTTGCGNTTGCANCCGGNCTCGCANGGNGCCGGACAGACCCGGCCCATCATCGCCGGAAAAGGATTGGCGTCGGTGGCGCGGTGGAACGCGTATTCCCGCCAGTCGAGATTCTCCGGTGGCTGCTCCATTCCGCACGCTATCTGCAGCCAACCCCGAATATCTTCACCCGACGGGCAACTGCCCTGGCACGGCGGCGTGCGATGAACGTAGGTGGGACATTTGTGTGAGTGATCGGCACTGAAAATCTGCGCCTTGAAATCGTCATAGGCGTAGTCACCTTCGGCGTATTTTTGAAATGTATGGGTCTGAATCTCTTCCTTGGCAGTCGACATTGCTGGTTCCTCGGATGACAACATTGCCAGGCTCACTGAGCCGATTCGAACACCAGGGCATCGCCGATCAACTGATGTAGGCTCACGATCATATCCATGGCCATNCCGTACTCGGGCAACACNTTGCTGAANTGGCTCTTGCAGATGGCACAGATGGCCGCCATATGTGTGACCCCGTCTTCCTCGATAACCTTACGCAATGCAGAGGCTCGGGGCAGGGCGCCCCTGACCCGCAACTCCAGTAAATCGTCAGTCAGCAACCCGCCGCCGCCGCCGCAGCAGAAAGTCTGTTCGTGGGTGGTCTCCGGCGCCATGTCGACAAAATGATTGCACGCCGATCGAAGAAGCGCTCGAGGAATAGTGAACTGTCCACCGGGGGTGTCGCCCATGCGTGAGCCACGGGATACGTTGCACGAATCGTGAAATGTGACGANNTTGTCGTCGTTGGCAGCNGNGTTCAGTTTCAGGCAGTTGTCCTTGATGAGGTCGAAGGTCAACTCACAGATGTGCTGCGGTGCGGGATAATCAGGATCGAGAAAATCAAATGGCCCAATCAGCGTGTTCCAGAAACTGTAAGCGACGCGCCAGGCATGACCGCANTCACCCACGACAATGCGCTTGACGCCNAGATCCAGTGCGGCCNGGCGGATCCGCTNNGCNACTTTNTGCATGTTCTCGTAATTNCCGATAAAAATACCNAAGTTTGCCGCCTCCGATGCATAAGANCTGAGCGTCCAGCTGATACCGGCCTGATGAAACACCTTGGCNTANCCGATCAGGCCATCGACGTGNGGTTCGGCAAANAAATCNGCNGANGGNGTNACCANCANGACCTCGGCNNNNGNTTGGTCAAGNGGCAATTTCACCGGTACCGCNATGTCCTCNNCGATCTCNTCTTCAAGNCCTTCCANNGTGTTNGCNAGAGCAGGCTCTGGCAGTCCGAGATTGTTGCCAATCGTGTGGACCTTGCCGATGATTTCGTTGGAATACTTCTGGCCGACACCGATCGAGGCCAGAATCTCGCGCCCCGCCATGGTGATCTCGGCGGTATCAATTCCGAACGGGCAGTAAACCGAACAACGCCGGCACTCGGAGCATTGATGATAGTAGCGGTACCAGTCTTCGATGACCTGTTCGGTCAGATCAACGGCGCCCACGAGTTTGGGGAACAGCTTTCCGGCCCTCGTGAAATAGCGACGGTAAACCTTGCGCAGCAGATCCTGCCTTGCAACCGGCATGTTCTTTGGGTCACCTGTCCCCAGATAGTAGTGGCATTTGTCCGTGCAGGCGCCACACTTGACACAGGAATCAAGAAAAACCGGCAGCGAACGGTACTTACCCAGCAGTTCGCCCATCTTTTCCAGCGCAATGTCTTTCCAGTTGTCCACCAGTTCACCGGGAAAACCCAGTGGTTCCTGGTGTTCGGGTTTGGCGACAAATGGCTGGCTGTGGGCCATCGCGCCAGGCTGGACGGACGGCACCACGAGAATGTCCTCAATCGGTGGGGTTTCAAATTNNNCCTTGGCCATGGAATTGCCTGTCAGGTACCACTGGAGCGCTTAANATCTTCCGCCCATTCAGNCACATGCCGGCGTTCCCTGGGCGTGTCCTTCATATTGAGGGTTGGGCTGAAGAATACGCCCGGGGCGTGCAGCAGCTTGCTGAAAGGGAAAACAACCATCAGCATGATCACCAGGGTCAGGTGAACCAGCAAAACAGGATCTGCCGGTAGAGGCTGCCAGTCGAAAGTGATAAGCCCAAGGGTAAAAGCTTTGAGAGCCACGATATCGGCATGGACCCAGTACTTCATAACCAGCCCTGAGCCGGCGATTGCCAGCAGCAACGCCAGCATCAGGTGATCGGATGGCGCACTGATATAACGGACGCGGTCAACCAGCAACCGCCTGGCCCACAATCCCGCCAGACCAAGAGCCATCACGATGCCGGCATAGATGCCAGCCCACTGCAGCATAGACACCCACCACCAGACCGGTTCCGTGAAGTAACGCAAATGGCGGACGAGGGCGATCAGCATGCCGAAGTGGAACAGCCAGCCGAACAACCAAGTCCACTTGCTGCCCTTGAANAGNCTNTGAAANAGNACNANNTCGCGAGTCATCCGGACGGCCACACCCATCCGGGTGGTCGGTGCCGGCGTTGTCGGAATGACCAGCGGTACCGGAGTCCGAACGTAACGAATCATCCGGTAAAGCAGACCGGCCAGAAGACCCGCCGCGGCGGCGAGAAAAAGACCGGCGTAAACAATCCCAAGCGCCAATGAATTTGCTCCCCGGGTGGCCTGGACGGTACTGTACGCGCGGGATCCGGCGACACTGCCGGAAACCTACCCGAATCAGACCTGTTGCTCAGACACAGCCGGTAGGCTTGGGCAGGCCGGCGTACTTGCAGGCCTGCTTGGCCGGTCCATACGGAAAGAGTTCATAGAGGTACTTACTGTTGCCTTTGTCCTTACCCAGTCGCTTGCCGATAGCCTTGGTCAGCACTCGGACAGCAGGGGCAATCTGGTACTCCTCGTAGTAATCACGCAGGAAGTTTATGACTTCCCAGTGATTCTCACTCAGGTCGCAGTCATCCTCGATTGCCATGTAACCGGCAACTTCCGTACTCCAGTCGCTGAGGTCGGCAAGATAACCCTCTTCGTCCGTCTCATAGGTTTTGCCATTGATTTCAAATGCCATTGTTTCTCTCCTGAAAAAATTTACAGCCAGCACTGTACCGTTTCATTCATCACGCTCAGTTTGACGAACCCATCGTAGCCGACCAGTTGAATACCTGCGATGACCTGATCGGGGTCTATACCACGGGCTTTCAGATCCGGTGCCAATGCGTAGACGCTGGAGGATTCGATTGTCTGTTCAACCATCGCCGACACTGTGGTACCAGCGGTTGCCGCATAAACCCCATCTTCGATCAGCAGAATGTCGCTGCCCGGTTTTGCCAGCCCTAGACAGGTTTCCAAACTGTGCGTCTCAAAGGGTGACTTGTTCACCGTGTGCAGCATCTTCAGTCCTTAAAAATTCAGGATCACATCCTGCGTTTCCAGAAGGTCAGACAGTTCCTGGCGATTGACGACCCGGATCGAGGGCTTCTCGGCCCAGTCGTCCTCTTCATCCTCCCAGGTCAGGTCCATCAGGTCGCCGATCGCAAGCCCCCGCTCCTCGAGCGATTCCCGTTCTACATAGAGCTGGGTGACATCGTAGTCACCGAGTGCACGGTAAGTGGGCGAGAAGTTCTTGATGTCGGAGTCGGTAGTGTCCTGACCCTTTTTTAGTTGAAAGACCCCATCCCCGATGAAGGCCATGCTGACATCTTGATCGAAAGCCGCACCAATCAGGACCACCTCCAGACCTTCGAGCGCATAGATCGTGCCGTGAGGTGCGTGGCGGTTGACGTACATGAATTTCTTTACCCTCAACATTGACTGCACCTAATCGCCGAACACCAGCAGACGATCGGCCTGGATACCGGCTTCGATCAGCTGCCCAAGGCCTGAGATTCTGAATCCCGGGGCTATGTTGTCGCCGTCCTTGCCATTGCGCTTGGCCTCGTCCGCATCCAGGATACCGCGCCGTTGGGCGGCAGCAACACAGACCACCATATCCAGCCCATGCTGCTCGGCCAATTCGCTCCAGCGATTGACCACGTGGCGGTCATCCTGAGGGGGTATTGTCATCCGCGTGCCGTTGTTGACACCGTCGTGATAGAAAAAGATCCGGAATATCTCGTGCCCGGCCTCGAGTGCTGCCTTGGTGAAATTGAAAGCGGTATCAGAGGCCTGGTGAGTGTACGGTCCTTCATTGACCATAATCGAGAACTTCATTGCCGGGGATTCAAAAACGGATGTGGGTCGAGGCATTCAGGCTCTTGCGAGAACCGCGCCAGTGGTCGATGTGGTACTTGGTAAAAGGTAGCCCGGTCAGTTCAAAGAAGCGTGGCCAGCCGATTCGATCGATCCAGTCGTTGATCCGTTCCCAATCCTTTGCATCTTCCTTGTAGGTTCGCAGTATGCGCTTGACGATCGCTGTGGCTTCCGGCCAACGCGGGGGATTATTGGGCACACCCGAGGCAACCAGTTTTTGGAAGCTCGGTTTGCTGCGGGCGTTGGAATGGTTCCCGCCTACCCAGATCGCAAGCTTGGTGTGCTCCGGGTCATTGATCTGCATTGGTGGGCACGGCGGATAACAGGCGCCGCAGCAGATACATTTTTTCTCGTCAACCTCCAGGGTCGGTTTACCGTTCACCAACGCCGGGCGAATTGCAGCCACCGGGCAACGTGCCACCACCGACGGCCGCTCGCAGACGTTGGCCACGAGGTCGTGGTTGATTTTCGGTGGTTTGGTGTGCTGAACGTTGATCGCGATGTCGCCCTGACCACCACAGTTGATCTGGCAACAGGACGTAGTGATATGTACACGATTGGGCATGTTGCAGTTTCTGAACTCGTCGATCAGTTCGTCCATCATCGACTTGACCACACCCGATGCGTCGGTACCTGGAATGTCGCAATGCAGCCAACCCTGGGTGTGGGCGATCATTGCGACCGAATTTTTTGTCCCGCCGACCACGAAACCGGATGATTCCAGAGCTTTGATCAGGGGATCGACCTTGCCCTGGTCCGAGACCATGTATTCGATATTGCTGCGGATGGTGAAACGAACGTGACCGTCGGCAAACTCGTCACCGATATCGCACAACTTTCGCAACGTGAACACATCGAGGATACGCTGGGTACCGGCTCGGACGGTCCAGATCTCATCGCCACTGTGTGCAACGTGACGTAGAACGCCGGGGCGAGGATGATCGTGCCATTGCCACTGGCCAAAGTTTCTGAGCATGACGGGGTGCATATACTGGAAACCATCGGGGCAGCCGCTTTCGATCGGCTGGCGCATTTCTTTTTTTGCCATCCCGTTGAGCTCCGAGTTTCAGGGTGAACAGCCGATCAGGCCGCCGTGTCAGACTCAGACTGCTTGTCTTGAGACTTACGTTCAAACCATTTAATGGCCTCATCATCCCAGCCATCCATCCGAACGTAAGATGACTCCCGAGGCGTCGCAACCATGTTGGGATCAACTTCGAGGCCGACACCTTCTAGAAAGTTGATCAAACCGATTCGCTCGATCATCTCTCCACAGCGCTCGTGTTCAAGCCCATGCTCAGCCCAGAAGTCGATTGTATTTTCCGCGATCTCGACCAGTCGCCCGTAGTCTTCATCGCGCTCGAGCTTCATGAAAGGCACCACTACGGTACCCATCAGGTCGCCGATCTTGAGGGTACGTTTACCGCCTAAGAGCACGGTAACTCCGGTGTCCTGGCCTGGCGAAAGCGCCTTGGGTACGACATTCAGACAGTGCATGCAGCGCACACAGTTGCGATTGTCGATGTCAACGGTATCGTCATCTTTCAGGCTCATGCAACGACTTGGACAGCGGGTGATGATATTGTCTATCACATGTTGCCGACCCTTCGATTGGACATAGGTTTTCCATTCATCCTGATCCACCTTGATGTCGTCTCGCCAGGTACCGATCACGGCCATGTCCGCCCGCTCGATTGAGCTCATACAGTCGTTCGGACATCCCGAGACTTTGAATTTGAACTTGTACGGCAGCGCGGGTCGATGCACGTCATCGGTGAAGTTGTTGACCAGTTGACGATGAATCCGGTGCTCGTTGGCACATGATTGTTCACAGCGGCTGGACCCGACACAGGACATTGCGGTCCGAACACAAGGGCCGGCCCCTCCGAGATCGAAGCCGTAGTCATTGATCTCATCGAAGAAGTTCTGAGTAT
>PBDS01000005.1 GCA_002718155.1 Pseudomonadota bacterium | reverse complement strand
ATTCCCACCGTCGTGGTAGATCCGCGCCGGACAGGTACAGCGATGGGGTATGAGGACGTCAACTCCAATAACTCTGTGCACGTGCCGATATTAAATGGAGATATCAGTTTTCTCAACGCGATTGCCCATGTTCTGCTGAATGACCACCCGGACGTTATCGACTGGGATTTTCTTAAGGAACACACTACGGGCTGGGAGACGTACACCGAGGGTGTACTCGCCGATTACAGTCCGGAGCAGGTACAGGACCGCATGGGTGGACCGAACCACGACGTCTCGCCAGAACTGATTCGCAAGGTAGCCGGCATGTTCGCCGATGCTACTCGCAAGCGCTTAGCGCGCAGCAAGGGCAAGCAGTCCAGTGCGGGTGCTGGTGTGGAGGGTGGCTATGGTGGGGTCATCATCATGTGGGGTATTGGTTACAACCAGCATGTGCACGGCCAGCACAATGTCATCTCTATCATCAATCTCTTGACCTTGACTGGCAACCTGGCCAAGCCTGGTTGTGGTCCCTTTTCCATGACTGGGCAGCCGAATGCTATGGGCGAGCGTTTTACCGGCGGCTTGACCGGGCGGTTGCCATTCAACATGCCGTTAACAGATGTGATTCACCGCACCCACATGGCGAAACACTGGAATGTGCCCGAGCAGAACCTGGTCAATGCCATGAACTCCAAGAATCCAGGCTACGCTGTGGGCATGATGGAGCGAGCGCTGAAGGACGAGGTAAAGGCCATGTTCCTGGTCTACGCGACCCACATCGATCTGCCCGACCAGGAAAACCTGGTGCGTCCAGCGTTGATGAAGACCTTTAACGTAGTGCAGGAGATTTATCGCCACGCGCCGAACAATCTCTACGCCGATGTAATCTTCCCGGCAGCGACCTGGGGTGAGGTATCGGGTGTTTACATAAGTTCCGAGCGGCGTATTAACATCTGTGATCAGGCCGCTATGCCGCCCGCTGGATGCTTGCCAGACCTGGACATGGTGGTTGATAAGGGCAAGGAAATAGCCGAATTGCTGGGGATGGATGGCGATACGATTTTTCCCTGGAAGAAAGCTGAAAATGGGTTCATCGACACCGAAGAGGTCTTCCGCGACATAGCCCGTGCCTCAGCGGGAACCGATACTGATTTGACCGGTATTCTGGAGCGGGAGAAGGTCGATGGCATTTCACCGTACGATCAGTTGCGTCAATTGCGGGGCATTCAGTGGCCGGCGCCAACTTACGAGATTGCCAAAGCTGGCGGCGCCAAGCGTCGCTACATGCTGCAGGAGGGCCAGTGGGAAACCAAACCCTACGGTTACTTTCGCACCAAAGATGGTAAAGTGCATATGAAACTTTGCCAGCAGGATTACACGGACCGCGAAAAATGGACCCGCAAACTGATGGAATTCGGGGTGAAGAAAGATTTGTATACCATCGATCACCTAGACCTCATCAAGCTGGCGCGTGACCGCGGACTTACACCGGACCTCCCGGACGAGAAATTCCGCGGCCGGCCATGGGATGCTGTGCCCAAGGATAAGTACCCGTACTGGTTCGGACTGGGAGTCGTCTACGAGCATTTCCACACCGCCAAGTCCATCCGCAGCCCGTCCACCCGCCGGTTGGTGCCGGAGATGTATGTCGAGATGCACCCGGACGATGCCCAGGATCTCGGTATCAAGGACGGCGACAAGGTGCGCGTGGTTACCCGCCGTGGCTCGCTCGAGGCTAGAGCTCAGGTAGGTAGCAGCAGTCTGGTCAAGCCGGCAAGAAATAATGTGCCCCGTGGTTATATGTTTGGGCCCTGGAACCTGTCGGTGGCTGACAGCGCTGATCCGAAGAAAAACAAGTGGTTGGCGAATCGGGTCACCAGTCGCGTCTGGGACCCGGTGTCGGGACAGGTAGACTTCAAGAAATCTGCAGCCCGAATAGAAAAGATTTAAAGAACCTGATCGATCAATCCGATGGCGCTCCCGACCGCGGCTAGTCGTGAGTGTGCCGAAAACGTGACGAGATCGGGAATTTACGGGNNATGCGNCGAAGAGCCTTTATCAGAGGTTTGATCTTGGGCGTTGTGAGCGCATTGCGCACGCGTTCGGTTCGAGCGGCCACAACCCAGCAGGTGGACCTGCGATATCTTCGCCCCCCAGGCGCGTTGCCAGAGCTGGAGTTTCTCAGTCGTTGTATTCACTGTGGCCAGTGTGGAGAGGTCTGCCCAAACCGTTGTATCAAGTATTTCGGGCTTGAAAACGGCCTGTCATCACTGGACACGCCCTATATAGTGCCGAGGGAAAAGGCCTGTATTTTGTGCATGAAATGTGGAGATGTCTGTCCCAGTGGTGCGATCACATCAATTCCGCGCACGGCCANNGCGATCACTGAAAACGTGCAGATGGGGCGAGCCCATGTCGACAAACGCCTCTGCCTGTCCTACCAGGGCAAGACCTGCGGTGTGTGTTATCGAGCCTGCCCGTTGCCCGATTTGGCTCTCCGCGTAGGGATGTTGGAGCAGCCGGAAGTTCTGGACGCTTGTGTCGGCTGCGGCCTGTGTGAACGCTCCTGCATACAGATGCCGCAGGCGATCCGTGTCGTCCCCGATCGTGGATGAGTCGAATGAGACCCTATGGCTGAGCTCCGCAATAGTTTTGCTTTTATCCAGCGGCATCTGAACAAGCTGCGTTGGCTCGTTCTCAGCCTGGTATTGGCATTGCTCGTGTTGTTGCCGATCATTCATGTCTACCAGTCCTACGTCGCCGCGCACGCCTATGATTTGCTCGCTCCAGGTGAGCGTCAGCTTTATGACGTCATGGAGACTCTCACAGCACCATTTGTCGATGATCCTGCCGAGGACCTGGATGCCATAAAGGGCACCACCTGGTCCGGAACGCTGTTCGGGGTCAAGCTTAGTGATCCCCTGGCGGTAGCCGGCCAGGGGGCTGCTGGACTGACCGTTTACAGCCCGTTTCTGCTCACTGCGCTGGTTCCGGTGCTTGTCACGATCGTGCTGGGACGTTTTTTCTGTGGCTGGCTATGCCCGGCAACCCTGGTTTACGAGTTGAACACCAATTTGGGGCTCTGGCTGAACCGGCTTGGACTTAGAGTTGGCCAGAGGCGTTTCGATCGGCGACTCAAATATGTTGTACTGGGGATCGGTCTGGCGTTGTCTGCCTTAAGCGGTTCGGTTNTNGTGGCGGCGATATATCCACCAGCGATTCTCGGNCGTGAGTTCTACTACGCCGTGGCCCATGGCGGGTTTGGCGCCGGAGCAGTATTCTTTATCGCCACCTTGCTGTTCGACTTGTCGGTGGCACGCCGCGGGTTTTGTCGCTACCTGTGCCCGGGCGGGGCGCTGTATTCGTGGTTAGGGCGCTACCGTCTTTTACGCATTCAACGCAATGTCTCCGAGTGCAACGATTGCACCAAATGTAATGCCGTGTGTGAGTTTGGGCTGAACCCTCTTCGTGACGACTACGGCCAGGAATGCAACAACTGCAGCGCCTGTATCGCCGCCTGTCCGACAGATGCGCTCAGTTTCAGATGGCAGATGAAAGACGTGCCGAACCAGGGACCAGGGCATCTGAGTCCGCGCTACCGCCGGCAACTACAAGATGGGATGGAAGCCTGATGCGACACGGGGGTCCGAAGTTATGAAATATGTCATGGGGCTGATTCTTGCCGCGACGATACTGTGCTGGTGTGAACCGGGGCAGGCGCATCATGTGCTGGGACGCCCGGCATACAGTCTCAACGAAGACTCGAACACGCCGCCGAGCAGGCAGGTCGAGACCCAGATCGGTGAATACCTGGTTTCCTATATGGTCTTTCCCGCTTTTCCCCGGCCGAATGTGTCTGGCCGCATCAACCTTTACCTGACTCACCAGGATACCGGCGTTCCCTTGGCGGGGGAGGTGACTTTCAAAGTACGGAACGATAGCTGGTTGGTGACCGAGGAAACCGAGATTATCGGCACCCAGTTACCCGATGACAGCGTCTACCGGCAGGGTTTCATATTCAGTGAAGAAGGTGATTACACAATTACCGCTACATTCGAGGTCGACGGAGAGCCTTACACCATTGATTTTCCACTGACGGTCGGTTCTCCAGCGCCGATCGGTCTCCTGGGTACAGCCGTCGCCATTATCGCTGCCGTACTCCTTGGTGTGAGCATTGTTCAGCGCAAACGTCTGACCGGCGCCAAGGTGCGGAAAGCCAAACATGAGAGCAGCACAGATGCCAGATCGCTTGATGACTCGAGGGGCTCGTCATGAGTGTTGTCGCCCTACTTCGGTCCACGCTGTTCTGTTCTACCGAATCCGGTCTGAGCGTGATGTACTCCGACCTGCCATTGGTCTGGACAGTACTGGCGAGTATTGCGGTGGCGGCACTGAGTATTCGGCTCCTGCTTGTCTTGAGAGAGGTGGTCGCCGGTTTTACCGGCTTTCGTCTCTGGATGCTGACGCGACCGATGTTGGTGCGTTTGTAATGGATCGACGCGGCTTTTTCCGTCATGGACTGGAACGGGCCACCCAGGCCGGTGTGCGATACGCCGATGGGTGGGTCAATCAGAACGCCGGACAATGGATTCGACCACCGTTTGCACTGGAGGAGCTTGAATTTCTGCTTGCCTGCACCCGTTGTGATGCCTGTGTCAACGCTTGCCCCCACGATGTGATTTTTCCCCTGGCGGGGCATCTTGGCTCCCAGGTTGCGGGTACCCCGGCCCTGGATCTGTTGCACAAAGGTTGTCACCTGTGTGAGGACTGGCCGTGTGTAGTGTCCTGTCAGGCCGGGGCTCTTGCTGTCGGATCAGGTATCGATACAGAGCCGCCAGTCGGCGACGCGTCAAGCAGTGGGCCGCTGCCGAGATCCCTGGCCATGATCGGTATAGACCAAAGCCGCTGCCTGCCCTATCAGGGACCGGAATGTGGTGCCTGTGCCGACAGCTGCCCGGTAAGTGGGGCATTGGCCTGGTTATCAGCAAAACCTCGCATTGACCCTCAACTCTGCCTGGGCTGCAGCTTGTGCCGGGAAGCCTGCATTATGGATCCCCCGGCAATCACGGTCACATCTATCAATGACAGCCCGGTATCGGGATCTGGCTCGGGAGCACCAACCGACTGATCGGAGAAGAACAAAGCAGATTAAGTCAGCGGCCAGGGCTGCCGGGTCAGTGCAACTGCGACAATATAGCCGAACACCCCGACCGCAATCATAAATGCGAGTGAGCGGACTCGAGCCGTCCGGCCACGTTTCAGAGCCACGGTGCCGACTAGGATGTAAAGCACAACAGCGACCAGCTTAACGGTCAGCCAGTCGCGACCAGACGGATACTGTTCCGAAGTAATCACCAGCCAAAGCGCACTCAGTAGCAAACCACTGTCGACCAGGTGCGGTAGTAGTCGGGTCAGACGATGCGTCAGCAGGGCCGAGCCGGTCAGCATCCACACACCACGCAGCACGAATCCACTGAGGGAGATCGCAGCACAGGCGATGTGGACGCTCTTGATCAGAGCATAGTGATCCATGACCAGAGTGTTTAATGACTCACCAGACGGTCAGTGACCACTCGTCGTATCAGCGGAAGGTGATTCGCGGCATGCAGTAGGGCTTTGCGCAGGATCTTGGTGGGCAGATTCTCTGTCGTGTAAAGATCAACCAGTGTATTGGTTCCGAGGTACATGGGCAGCACGACCCTGCGGTGACGCTGACTGTACTGTTGCAGCAGTTTTGGGGTACCGATGTCCTGTCCTTGATGCCGGGCAGTTAACACTGCCTGTGCCAGCAGTTGCTGGCCGCTCAGTCCAAGGTTGTAGCCATGGGCGGTGACCGGGTGCATGCCCACTGCGGCGTCACCGATAAGGGCGGTACGAGGCCCGTCAAAGCGATCAGCGAGAACGGCGATCAGCGGGTAGACAAATCGTTCGCTGATCAGATCCATGGATCCTAGTCTGCTGTCTAGCTTGGCGCTGATCCACTCGGAAAAGTCATTCGCGGTCATTTCCGAGAGAGCCTGGGCACGATCGGTCGGTACGGTAATCACGATTGAGGAGGACTGGTTTGTCAGCGGCAGCACGGCAACGGTCTGACCGTATTGAAAGCATTCGCTGGCAATTCCCGAGTTATCCTGCTGGTGACTCATTCGGCAGACCAGGGCCGCACGCCCAAAATCACGATTTCGAGCAGCAATGCCGACCCGGCGGCGCACACTCGAAAACCGGCTGTCGGCTGCAACAAGAAGCGAGGCTTTAAGGCTCTCCCCACTGCACATAGTAACAGTAACAGAGCCTTGCTCCGGGTATACGGAAGATACGGTCTGGTTGGTTTGGAGTGTCACATCTTCGGTAACCGACACGGCCTCGTAGAGGGCTCGACGAATAATATGATTGGAGACCAGGAAGCCAAGGGCATCGACCCCGGCTTCCTGGTGACGGAACTCTAGAGCGTACGGAGAATGCCCATCCAGGACTCTCGCATCGCGGATCGCGAAGACCTGATCGTGAGGGAGGCGCTCCCAGATTCCGAGGCCGCTCAGGATGCGTTTTGAGCCATGGGTAAGGGCGATGTCACGGCCATCAAACGGAGGGTTCGCCAGTTCCTCGTCCGGATGTGTTTCGATGAGCGTGATGCGAAGGCCCACTCCGGCCAGAGATAGAGCAAAGGCCAGTCCAGCAGGACCGCCGCCTACGATGATTAGATCGGGATTCATTCCAGGTGTGCTGCTTCTTGCCTGTTTCAAGATAACACTGATCCGACCGGCGAGTGAAGTCTGGGTCTTCTTGGACCGAGGCCCTTTGTTTCAGATCGTAGGTGGTACTTTCCAACAAGCCAGGGAGTCGGAATGTGATCTGGATCAACCCGGCAAGTATTTGCTGGGCGATCAGTCGAAAGGCCGGCGGTCAGCGGCTGGCGATTGTTGTCGGACACGATCAGGGCGCGGCAGCACCAAGTATCAGATCTGCTGCCTTCTCGGCGATCATCACGGCCGGTGCGTGGGTGTTACCGGATACCAGCGCAGGCATGATGGAGCAGTCCACCACCCGCAGGCTTTGCACGCCCCTGACCCGCAGTTGATGGTCCACCACGGCCTCGGAGTCGTTGCCCATCCGGCAGGTTCCCGCGGGATGAAAAATAGTCACTCCACTCTGCCGTGCAAAATCCAGGAGTTCGGCGTCCGTCTGTACCGCGCTGCCAGGTTTGTATTCCTCAATGATGTAAGGTGTCAATGCAGGCTGGGCGGTGATCTGGCGGGCGACTTTAAGTCCCTCGACGACCGTTCGGCGATCGATCTCAGTCGACAGGTACTCCGGTTGAATCTCCGGCTTTTCCAGGGGATCGCTTGACGCGATGCTGATGCGGCCGCGGCTGGTCGGTCTGAGCTGACAGACTGAAGTTGTAGAGCCGGAGAACCGGTGGAGCGGTGCGCCGGGCAGGTCGGCGGAAAGAGCGCCGAAATGGAACTGGATATCGGGCGTTTCCAGGTCTTCACAGGTCTTCAGGAAAGCGCCGGCCTGGTTGATGCCGACCGCCATAGGGCCCGACCGTTGCAAGACGTACTGAAGCCCCATGCGCAGTTTTCGCCAGGAGCTTCGCAGGTCATCATTGGTGGTGATCGGTCTGGAACAACGGTGTATGACCCGCACCTGGAGGTGATCCTGAAGATTCTCACCGACCTGCGGCCGGTCACACAGCACTTCGATTCCGTGTCGCCGCAGAAGATCGGTATCACCAATTCCGGAAAGCTGCAGGAGTTGCGGGGACTGCGCTGTGCCCGCGCAGAGCAGGATCTCGCGNCGAGCNCGCACCTGCTTCTGTTGACCGCCGTGAAGGTAGNACAGCGTATCNGCCCGGCAACCNGAGAAACCGATCCGGCAGACATGNGCCNCGGTCTGGACCGAGAGGTTTGNCCGCTTTAATNCGGGGCGCAGATAGCCGCTCGCCGAACTNCAGCGCCNTCCCTGCCAGGTGTGCAGCTGGTAGTAGCCGGCACCTTCCTGTACTGCACCGTTGAAGTCGNCNTTCGCCGGNTAGCCGGCTTCAACACAGCTCTCAATAAACGCCTTGGCCAGTGGATTCGGCCTGCCGACATCCGACACGCCTACCGGGCCGAGCTTGCCGTGATAGGCGTCGGCCCCCCGCTGGTTTCGTTCGGAGCGGATGAAATAAGGGAGTACGTCATCCCAGCTCCAGCCAACGTTTCCGAGTGCAGCCCAGTTGTCGTAGTCCTGTGGTTGGCCACGAATGTAGATCAGACCGTTGATGGCACTGGAACCACCGAGTACCTTGCCTCTCGGCCAGTAGATCGATCGGTTATGCAGGCCCGGGTCCGGCCGGGTGTAGTACTGCCAGTTGTAACGTGGATGGAACATGGTCTTGGCGTAACCGATTGGGATATGTATCCAGGGATATCGGTCTCTCGGTCCTGCTTCGAGCAGTAGAACCCGGTTCCGGNCATCNGCAGATAAGCGGTTGGCCAGGACGCAACCGGCGGAGCCTGCGCCCACAATAATGAAGTCGAATTCGGTCACTGGGNTGGGCTGTGTCGTACCGTCCCGCAGAATTGCACCACCGGCGATAGCCCATCTGGCCGAGATGGGTCTCTGCTTGAGGTTTCAGGTCTGGCCGGCAGGTAGCGGAATGTCATCATGCCCAGGGCGACAGGGTGTCGTCCCGCTCCATCAGTGTCAGTCTGTCCAGCCGGAGGCCGCTGATCTGGCCGCCGCTATCCAAAANCAGGGCGATCTTCGGTTTAACGNCCGATGCCGTNTCCAGTGCCAGGAAAAACGGGTCNTCTGCATCAACTGGCAGAAGTCGGATGCCATTGCGCCACGCNCCCCGGCGAGACCTGAGAATGAGCTCTCCGTCTTCCTCGGTGATCTGCAGCCGGCCATGTAAGCGTATCGGACGTGAGTTGGTGAGGGTCCCGCTAGGGAAAGTGTATACCCCGGTTGCAGACGACTGGACCTTTGCGTCGAGCGGTGTGCCCGGTAGAGGCGGTGTGGGCGCGTCCAGAATCGCCTGCAACAGTTGGCTGTACACGTCTTCGGCGGTCTCCAGGTAGGCGTTGAGGTGAACCAGCATCGCGAGATTCCGCCCCGGTATCACCGTCAGGTTGGTGCTCCAGCCACCGTCCACGCCACCGTTGTGGCCGAAGGTGAATTCGCCAAACTGGTGCGAACGGAAGAACGCCAGGCCGATACTGATCAGACGCTCGTCGGGGCACCAGTGCGGCTTGAGCATCTCATTAAAAGTCTCCGGACTGACGATGCCGCCGCCGCTGTTCAGAAGTGCGGCTGCATAAAGGGCCATATCCGGGATGTTCGACTGCACCGCACCGGCTGCCCGTCCATTGATGTACACCCAGTCGCCGGGAATGTTGTGACCGTCAATGGGTCCACCTGAAGGGGGCGCTTTGCCCAGCAGTTCAAGTTGATCCAGGGCCTCGGGGCTTGGTGCATGCAGGTAGCCTGTGGTCAGGCGTTCGCCGGGCAGGTCCAGATTGTCCGTGGTGTGCATTCCCAGCGGTTTGAAGATTCGTCGGTGAAGCACCTGCTCAATGGTGGCCCCTTCCAGGCGGGCGATGATCTCCCCAACGAGCATCCAGCCGTGGTTTGCGTAGTGCCACTTGCTGCCGGGTCTGACGTCGATCGTGATGCCGTCTGGGTATTTCTCGGCCAAAGGCGGTGTCTCCGGGTTGTCTGCCCACAGAACCCTGATCGGGTCGGCAACGTCGGCACTTGTTGGTGCTTCGCCGATGCCACCGGTGTGGGTAAGCAGGTGCCAGAGCGTCAGTTCATCACCGTAGCCGTTGAATTTGAGGTCTGGCAGCAGGTCCACAACGCGCGCGTCGAGCCGTAGTCGCTGCTCGTCAACCAGGGCCAACGCGCACAGGCACACCATGGTCTTGGTGATGGATCCGATTCGTTGGTGAAGTATCGGATCCTGTGGTCTTCGCCTGGAAATATCAGCCCAGCCGAACCCTTCTGCATAGACGAGTTCGTTGCCGGAGACCACCCCGACCGACAAACCTGGCAGGTGGAACTCTTCAAGCAACCGCTTTGCAGTTTCCGAAATCTGCTCGGCTGACAGTGATGTCATACTGTTCAAGGTCAACTCGCACGATTGAGTGTCGTGTAATGATCTGGGAAGCGCTGNGGCAAATCAAGCTGAGNAGCTGGGATGCTCTGCAGCGCCGGAGGATCTCGGGTTGGTTTGGCTATCGGTCCCTGGTCGGATCTGGCAATCGGACACTGGCAGGCTCGTTAGGCCAGCCTGTGGATCGGGCCGGTTGATTGCCTGCCGATAATCTGCGAATCTCATTTTATTCATACCGGTTCTACTTGGAGTTTTAGATGTCATCCAAAACCGTTTCTCCTTACGGGTCGTGGAATTCGCCCATTACCGCGGAACTGATTACGAAGGGTGGGCTGAAGCTCGGCGAAGTACGGGTCGACGGGTCGGATCTTTATTGGTTGGAAGGACGGCCAGATGAGGCAGGGCGCTATGTGGTGGTACGCCGGACTGCTGATGGTGAGACCGTCGATATCGTGCCCGAAGGGTTCAATGCCAGAAACGCTGTTCACGAGTACGGTGGTGGCGCGTATGCGGTCCGGAGTGGCGTGGTCTATTTCTCGAACTGGGATGACCAGAGAGTCTATCGATCAGAGCATGGCGAGGTCTCAGCCATCACGGGTGAGCCGGCGATCGAGCGAGGTGAGCGCTACGCCGATCTGACGGTGAGTAACGACTCGCGCTGGATCATGTCTGTGCGGGAGCGTCATTACACGGACAAGGAAGCCGACAATGAATTGGTGATTGTGCCAGTTGACGGTTCCGGTGGTGTCAAAGTGCTCGCNGCTGGCTACGATTTCTACTCATCTCCGCGGCAGTCTGGCGCAGGAGACCAGATCTGCTGGCTCTCATGGAACCACCCCAANCTGCCGTGGGACGGGTGCGANCTGTGGNTAGCNGATTTCGATTCGGTGGCNGGTACGGTTTCAGATCCACGATGCCTGACCGGTGGCCAGGATGTCAGCATCGTTCAACCCGAGTGGGCACCGGACGGGTCTTTGGTATTCATCAGTGACGAATCGGGATGGTGGAACCTGACCAGGTGGGCGGGGGCTGAGATCTTACCGGTGCTGAGCGAAACTGTAGACCACGGCGGGCCAGCCTGGAATTTTGGTTTCCGAACCTATTCGTTCAGTTCATCCGGTGAGGTCGTGCTGAAAGACACCCAGGGCAGCCGGGGCTGTTTCCGGACCATCGGGCTGGACGGCCGGGAGTCGGGCCAGCTGGCGGTGGCGCATTCGTCCATCGCCGACGTGACTGTTTTTGGCGATGGCGTTGCGTATGTGGGTGCCTCTCCCACTTCGGTGGCCGAAGTGGTCTCGGTAGACCTGGGTTCCGGAGAGACAGACACTTTCCGGTTGTCCAGCAGCGTGGTCCTGGGTGCGGACTGGCTGTCGGTGCCTGAGGGCATCACGTTTCCGACAACCGACGACGGTACGGCTCACGCGTTTTACTATCCACCGACCAACCCTGATTTCGAGCCNGGAGGCGCTGAAACGCCACCGCTGCTGGTGATCAGCCATGGTGGGCCCACCAGTGCAACCAGCGCATCGCTGAGCCTTTCAATCCAGTTCTGGACCAGCCGGGGTTTTGCCGTCGCTGATGTCAACTATCGGGGATCAACAGGATATGGCCGGCCGTTCCGTGATGCACTGAAGGGCAACTGGGGCGTTTATGATACGGACGACTGCATCGCGGCGGCTGATTTCCTGGCCGGGCGGGGTCAGGCCGACACCAACAGGGTTGCGATCAGAGGCGGTTCGGCCGGTGGCTACACGACCATCAATGCGCTGACCTTTCATGATCGTTTTGCAGTGGGTGCAACCTACTACGGGATCGCCGACCTCGGCGTCTTTGTGGGTGATACCCACAAGTTCGAATCGCGTTACCTGGACAGCCTGATCGGCCCATACCCGGAATCAAAACAGTTGTACCATGACCGGTCAGCGATTAATTTTACCGAGCGCCTGTCCTGTCCGATGATTATCCTTCAGGGNCTCGAGGACAAGATCGTCCCACCGTCACAGGCCGAAATCATGGCCAGTGCGTTGCGGGAGAAAACCATACCGTTCTCGCTGATTATGTTTGAAGGCGAACAGCACGGTTTTCGTCAGTCCAGTAACATCAGGCGTTCGCTGATGGCGGAGCTGTACTTCTACGGTCGGGTTCTGGGATTCGAGCCCGCTGGCAACATCGATCCGGTTGAGATCGAAAACGAAGCTGCGCTTCCGTCATAGAGTTGTAGCAGTAGTGTGTTAATCGAATAGAACAGGCCTCGGATACGGGCAGCTGAAGATATTATTTTCGACTCGCCCGGGCCGAATTAGCACAAGCTGAATTCATGTCGTAATACATGTGCAGTCGCGACCGTCTGCGCAATTCACTCACTATATTCTCAATGCACTAAAACCGATGGTGAAGACTCTGCTCCAATTCGTCCGCTCAACACCAGGGCTGGCTGGAATTTTCTGTGTCATGGGGGGTGTGTCTTGTTTTACGACACAGGACAGTGTCATCAAGTTGCTGAGCGGTGATTACGCCCTTCACCAGATCATCCTGATCAGGGCCGTGATCGCACTCGTTTTTACCCTAGTGGTATTTGTTCCCTTTGAAGGTGGTTTGCGGTCGCTCTATACCCGCCGGATAGGCCTCCATCTGACGCGGGGTTTCGCAGTCGTGATGGCCAACCTATTTTTCTTCACCGGGCTGGCGACCCTTCCCCTAGGCGAGACCGTGGCAATGGTTTTCGTCTCACCTTTGTTGATCACAATACTCGCTGTGGTTATTCTGCACGAGAAAATCAGTTTCCGGCGCTGGATCGCAGTGGGAATCGGTCTGCTTGGCACCCTGGTGATGATCCGGCCCGGGAGCAGTCTGTTCAACCCAATGATGTTTCTGCCCTTGATGGCAGCGCTGTGCTATGCCCTGTTCCAGATCATGTCGCGTAATCTTGGCAGTACCGAGCGTGCATCTTCCATGGCTTTTTATGTGCAGGTAATGTTCGTTTCACTCAGCGCCGTCATCGGACTGCTGGTGGGAGATGGGCGTTTCGCCGTGGTCGATAATCCCACCCTTGATTTCCTGTTGCGCGCCTGGGTCTGGCCTGAAACAGNTGACCTGCTGCTGTTGTGTGGCATCGGCTGTCTCAGCGGCCTGGGAGCCTACCTGATCAGCCAGGGTTACCGAATCAGCGAGGCGAGTCGGGTGGCTCCTTTCGAGTATGCAGGGCTTCCGTTAGCTATTTTGTGGAGTATTTTGTTCTTTGGCGACTGGCCTGATGCACTGTCATGGGTGGGTATAGCGTTGATCCTTTCTGCTGGACTTTACGCCTACTTCCAGACCACCAAAGCTCGACGAATTTGACTCCCAGTGGTCAATCGTGGGTGAAGGCTTCAGGTGGCATGATCTACGGCACCAGGCAGCGACCGCTTTGATCAGGGCGGGGGTACACATTGCTGTTGTTGGCACGATATTGGGGCACCGAGACCTGCAGACCACAAGCCACTATGCCCATATCCCGACCGACCAGCAAGGGGAAGCTTTGCGCAAAGTGAACAATTGAAATCGTCACGATGGCATAAGGTTTGTTGGCGAGGCTACCTGAGACCATTGTTCTGCTGTGGAGTGGATCATCTCGAGGCATCCAAAACATCAGTCTTGTGTTGTTAGAGAAAGAAGGAATCTACCGATATGGGGAATTCGGCGTTAGGTAAGCCTATGTACAATGGGATGAGGGGTTAGAATAATTTCAATTNACAACAGTAAGAATGAGGGAAAAACATGGCTTTGCTATCTATGTGTCTGCCGATACTACCGGGNAAAAAAGAGAANTGGCNANAGATGATGAATACTATCAATGAAGTTTCCGCCAAAGCTGAAATGGACAAATCTAGAGAAGATGCTGGAGTACATGAGCGTACATTTTTACAAGAAACACCCGACGGCGACTTCGTCATTCTGACATTCGAAGGGGAAAATCCCGCCGAGAGTCTGGGGAAGATTATGGCATCCGCCCCTGAAGAATTTGCCGCATTCGCGTTGGACGTGCACGGTATGGATATGAATGGCCCTCCACCACCTTTGCCCCAACTTTTTTATGATAGCCGGACTTAAGTAATTCTCAATAGAGGTTACTGGAAAGGAGGACACCATGAGCAAGGAAAAGACAAAAAAATCGGAAGGAATGGCCGAGCTATAAGCCCTATACCAACTTCCTACCCAAGTTTTAGTGGAAAAAGGTGAAGAATGGCCCGGACACAACAGTAACATTCAAGATTAATTGAAGAAGGAGGCATCTCATGAGCCAACAAGCCCTAGAAGAATTTATGGAGAAGGTTGGGAGCAATATGGCCCTTGCGGATATGCTCAGGAATCAACTTGACAGCGACGGAAACATCTCGGCAGATGCGTTGATTGTACTGGGCGCTGAGAATGGTTGTGAGTTCACCACAGAGGATTTAACGCAGAATGTTGAACTGAGCGATGAAGAATTGAATGGTGTGGCGGGAGGCTTAGTAAAGGGAGAACCATACAGACTTGGCTCTGTGGGGGATGGTCATTGGACGCTTAAAGCCATGCCAGATGGGGGCAAGTTTGGTTTTGGCCAGAAAAGGGTACCAACGGGTGGGGGTACTGCATAAACAGTCAGATTAGAAAGTGACACTACGTGACGACTGAAAAACCTGCTGTTGAGCCGGCACATGAGAAACATATCGAAACGTGAGACCCCCACCGAGAGGGCGATACGCTGGATGGATGAGAACCCCGAGAAGGTTGAGGCCTTCAGGCTCACCCCCAGGGGTGCTGCAATTCTTGCGGGTAGCCGCTGGGAAATCCCCCCGACACCTGAGGAGCAGGCCGAGCGCGCGGCCAGGGCTGAGGCGAGGCGTAAGTCTGGGGCTCGCATCACCCGGTCCAGGCCTTGGGAACACGTCGAGGAGATGGGTGGCCCGAACTTCTGGCCGGTGCGCCCAAATTGAGTACGAAACATCTACTACCCATCTTGTTATCCCTGACGTTGGTAGCCGCTTGTAGCGACCGAGACGAGAAACCGACCGGCGATACGCATGTGTGGAAAGGGCAGACCGATGCGCTCGAAAAGGCGAGGAACGTCGAGCAGTTGATTCAGGATTCCGCCGCAAATCGGGTAAAGGCGATAAAGGAATGATAGCCCGAACTTCTGGAAGAAGTAGTGTGGTTCCAAGTTTGGAGTATGATGAGGCGGCTACGACCAGGAGAACACCATGAGCCAAAGGAAGCTTTTCGTAAGGTGAATCGTTAAGGGGGATTGTTATTACGATGAAAGATAACAGACCTGAAACAGGCACTCGTCTAACGGCTCGGCACCGCCCCCGATATCCACGAAAACACAGCCGTTCCAAGTCTCGACTCGGACGGCCGCCTTTGGCTCGAAAGCACTCGACAGTCTGCGCCTTGAGAAGTACTACCGGGGNGGGCATGAACTTGCCAATGACACCTGCCACAAGGATGTTGGGCAGATGCGCTTCGCCAGGCTGGACAAGGACTTTNTTGGTAAGCAGGCAATGCTCGNCCGGGAATCCTNNTCGAAGATCACACTGCTGGCACTCGATGATGCTGAAACCGAGTGCCTGGGTGGTGAGGNCGTNTTTNTGGGGCATGATCTGGTCGGGTCGGTCACGTCGGCTGCCTACGGTCATAGCGTCGGCACGAGCCTTGCAATTGCCTTTGTCAAGAATAGTGCGAGGACAGAGGGAGAGCAGTTCACGGTAGCACTCCTCGGCCGCAGGATAGTTGCCCGCATGCTGGAAGAAGTGCCTTATGATCCCGATAATCTCCGGGTCAGATNCTGAATCCGGATTTGAATGGCAGAAGAAACTAGTGACCAAAACGAATGTCTCTCGATCTTACGGAGTCCGAAATTTGGATGAACAGCAAACAGCCTATGACCAGTGGGCCGAGGTTTATGAATCCGACTTGTGCGCGATGGGCTATCGTATACCGACNATCCTATCGACCGTGTTTGCCCGTTTTGTGGCTCCTGACGCAGCACCTGTACTGGACGCGGGTTGTGGGGGCGGCATACAGGCTGAGGCGATTGCCATGCTCGGTTACGGTCCGATTACGGGCATTGATCTGTCAGAAGGTATGCTCGACATCGCCCGGGGAAAGCGCATCTACGCTGAACTGCAGCAAATGACGCTCGGCGAGCATCTCGATTTTGCTGATGCCACGTTTGCCGCGATTCTTTCTAGCGGAACCATCACCCCTAAGCACGCGCCTGCACATAGTTTTGACGAACTGATTCGGGTGGCCCAGCCGGGTGCATCGATCGTTTTCAGCCTGCGTGATGACCCCGAGCAGGAGCCTGCCTACCCCGAAGCGCTGACGAGGCTCGAATCAACAGAGGCCTGGCGACCAGTCTTCGTGACGCCAAGTTTTAGGGGAATGCCATACGGGGAGCCTGAAATCACCCACCGTGTACACGTCTACCAAGTCTGTTGACCAGCCCCGCCTTCATTACATTGTGAAATTGAACACCAAACAGGTTCAGGCCTACACGGAACGGGGTTTCGTCGGACCTTTTGGCGCACTCAGTGCGGACGAGGTCGACTATTTTCGTGGCCAGCTTGAAGCCTTCGAAGAGCGCGAGGGCGGGCCGCTCAGCGGCATGTCAGGGCAGGTGCGGGCCAAGACCCACCTGCTGTTTCCATGGATGAACGAACTGGTCCGCTTGCCGCTAGTGCTGGATGCTGTCGAAAGTCTGATCGGGCCGGATATTCTTGTCTACCATCTCACCTGCTGGATCAAGGAGCCTGGTGACGGGGCTTACGTCTCCTGGCACCAGGACGGTGCTTATTTCTTTCTCGAGCCAGCCGAACATGTGACGGCCTGGATCGCGCTTTCGGACGCCTTTGAAGCGAGTGGTTGTTTGCAGGTCCTGCCCGGNAGTCACCATTGCGGAGCGCTGATCCACAAGAAAGGCAATACCGAGGGCAATCTGCTCTCGAACGGGCAGTATGTGGAGGGGCTCGATTGGGATCAGGTGGAACTGCTGCAGGTGCCTTCGGGTCAGTTCACTCTGCATGATACGCACCTGGTACATTCTTCGAAACCCAACCGAAGCAATGATCGAAGGATAGGAATCGGGGTGAGTTACATTCCAACCCGGGTCCGTTGTGTAGGGCCACGACGATTGACAGCAACTCTGGTTCGGGGTGAGGATCGATTCGGCCACTTTGATGCGGAGACAAAGCCGGCCGGAGGCGATGATGAGACTGCTCGTCAGTACCATGCCGAAGCGGTCGAGCGTTTTTTTTCCGGTCACGGGTCAGAGCGCACCCGCGCTGAGCGGTGACTCGCTGGATAATCCCGAAGATTCGCTAGCCGTATTTCTCCGGATCTAAAACACAGGTGGGTGGCGGCTGCGACAAGCGATCGAGTAGGGCCGGCAGCTTGGTTAGATCGAGCAGAACTCGGTTTCTTTCAAAGCAGCCCTCGCGCAGCCAGGTTCTCAATCAGTGCGCGGCTGCCGAATGTCCACGGCGGGATCTGGTCTGTCCGGTTGACCCAGTTCACCAGAGTTCCAAGCTCTGNTGCCGAGATCTCTACCCGGTCTCCGACTTGGTGGGTAAAGCCGCTCCCCGGCCCGCGTCGATCCTGGGTCGGGGCGAACATCGTGCCCAGAAACAGCATAAACCCGTCGGGGTACTGGTGGTTGCGGTTCACGGTCTGGCCAACCAGATCGGATGGGGAGCGGCTGATCTGGCTCATTGGACTGACACCCGAGATTTCAAAATTATCCTCACCGACGACACGGAGTGACACTTCCAGTTGCTCCACGTTGTCCAAAGTAAAGTCGTCGTCGAGCAGGCGGATAAAAGGTCCAATTGCACATGAGGCATTGTTGTCCTTGGCTTTACTCAGCAGCAGTGCCGAGCGACCTTCGACGTCACGCAGGTTCACGTCATTGCCGAGTGTGGCTCCGACGATGTCACCCCGCGAAGACACTGCAAGCACTACTTCCGGCTCGGGATTGTTCCAGTCCGAGATCGGGTGGATACCGACCTCATGCCCCGCGCCGACCGATGCCATGGGCGGTGCCTTGGTGAATATCTCGGCATCGGACCCTATGCCNACTTCCAGGTATTGTGACCACANTTCCATATCCTGCAGCAGTGCTTTGACTTCGGCNGCTTTCTTTGAGCCTGGGCGTAGGCCGGTCAGACTGTCACCGACCACTGGCGCCAGTCGCTCACGAATCGCCTGTGCCTTTTGCGGCTCGCCTTTGACTTGTTCCTCGATCACCCGTTCCAGCATGCTCTGGGCGAAGGTCACACCAGCGGCCTTGATGGGTTGCAGGTCGCACGGCGCCAGCAGGTTGCCGGCCGGTCCGCTGTTACCGCCATCGGAAAGGAATGCATCGAGGGGTGCGATCACCGGAAAAGCGTCCACCTCCTGGAGGGCTTTGATCAGTCCGACGTGATCCAGCAACCCCGACAGGGTCGGTGCCAGGTTGTTCAGGTTTCGGACCTCGTCGCCGTTGATCAGAGCGGTGCACGGGCCTTCTTCCCGTCGCGACCAGACCCTTCCCACCAACCGACCTGGCGCCGTGCCAGTGGGCAGGATGTCTGCTGGTGTCAGGCGGCGCGACACGGAGCTTGATGCCTCATGATGAAAAACCCGGCTCCAACATGACTTTGAGGTCGGCACCTGGAGAGCGCAGCGCCTCGAACTTGTGCGGGAAATCATCCAGGCCAATAACACTTGTGACCAGAGCGTCAGCTGGAATCCGCTCGCTACCGAGCATATCGATTACAAACTGAAAATCTGACTTTGAATAGACAAACGCGAAGGTGATCCGAAGTTCCTTGACGATGGCTTTGGCGGGGAAAAATGTATCCTTGGCCATGCACAGCCCGACGATGACCAGGTGGGCATCGGTCGGCGCCTGATCGATACTGAGTTGCAGGCTGCCTGGTAGGCCGACGCAGTCGAAGACGACAGCCGGAGGGCGACCTGCGATTTTTTTGTAGCGGGCTTGCACGTCTTCACTTGCCGCATCGATCGCGGCGGTGGCACCGAATTCGATAGATCGGCCCGCACGCTCTTCGACCAGATCACTCACGATCACGTCGTGGGCACCGAAGAATCGACACCACAGGGCAACCGACAGGCCCACCGGTCCGGCGCCGATCACCAGCACCGGGTCGCCGACCTGCAGTCCGGCCCGCTTGACCGCGTTGAGTCCAACAGCCAGGGGTTCGACCAGGGCGCCGGCATGAAAACTCGCGCTGTCCGGCAGGCGTAGGGTTTCGGCAATTCCGACGCGGGTGTATTCCGCATAGGCACCGGTAAGGTCGGCGCTAGCTCGTGTAGTGACAACGGTGCAACGATAAGAACGGCCAGCACGACACGCATCACAATCGCCACAGCCGATGAACGGCTGCGCGACGACCCGCTCCCCGCTGCGGAAGCGACCTCGGGTGTTCTTTCCAAGTTCGACGATCTCGCCTGAGAATTCATGGCCCATGACCGATCCAGGTGCCAGGTGACGCCAACCTGCTGAGGGGTCAATCCCTTGAGACCAGTGCAGGTCCGTGCCACAAATTCCACAGGCCTTCACCTTGAGGATCAGGTCATCTGGCCCGGGTTCGGGATCGGCGACCTCTTCGATGCTGAGAGGGATGCCGGGTTTGCTGAAAACAGCCGCTTTCATAGTCAGTCAAGAATCGCTGTGAAGCTCAATGATATCCCCATCGGTGAGTTGGTGCTCGGCACTCACCTGTTGCCCCGCAAACTGGCCGCCGCCCCAGAGCCTGGCAAACTTGAGCGACTGGGCAATATCCTTGTGCACCAGCTGGGCAACGTCGAGTACGCTGGCGCCCTGGCGTACGGTAAAGGGTCGGTCCAGATCAGCTGATTTTCCCGGTGACCGGGTATAGACACGAACAATCTGGAGTGCACTTGAAAGGAAGGGACCCAGTCGCTCCAGTCCTTCGCCTGTCACCGATGACACTGCCATAGCCGAGAAACAGGTCCCCAGCAGTTCCTGCAACACCTGTGCCTCTTCCAAGGTGCTGCCACCGCGGTCTGCCCGGGTTGCCAGCATCAGTGTGGGCAGTTCTTTGTGAAAAGGATCTCCGAACTCATCGTCATCCGGCCGGGCGTATTCATCCTCGTCGCCGGGTACTGGTGGACATTCTGCAGCAGTGGCCTCGGGAATAGGCCCCGGCCAGCGCGTGAGCAGGGTGACCCTCTTTTCAGCCAGCCGGTCGAGGATCACCTGGACCTCGTCGATGCAGTTGGGTTGAGCGGGNTCGACNACGAGCAGAGCTGCATCTGCCGGTTGCAGCGCGTTGACATACCAGTTTTCCATGAATTCCGCGGATACGGGAGGCAGGTCGATCAACTGGAACTGAATGTCCTCATGGATCATCATTCCCGGTTGCGGTAGGTGGGTGGTAAAAGGGTATACGCCCGTGGCAGCACCCGAGCCTGTCAGTCGGTCGTGAAGACTGGATTTGCCAGCATTGGCTGGGCCGATCAGGCTGATCTGGGCCGCACCCTCGGCGCGAATCACGTGGGTGGGGCCTGTGCGGTGTGCGCCTTTTTTGGGTCCGGTGAGCTCTTCCTTGAGCTGCTTGATGCGGGTCTTGATGTCGGCCTGAAGGTGTTCCGTCCCTTTGTGTTTCGGAATAGCGCTCAGCATTTTCTGCAGACAGTCGAGGCGCTCGCGCGGCTCTCGNGCCTGACGATACTCCCCTTCGGCCTGCTTATATTCCGGGCTGACGTTGGTCGGCATCCTGATCTCCCGTATCGCAGCGACAGCTTATCTCTCATAAGATGGTCAAAACAAGACCAGTCGTTGTCATTGGTCAGTGCAAGCCTGATTACCGGGTTGGGAGAGTCGAAGTTCGCGGGCCTTTGCAACCAGACAAACTGTGTAGAATCGGTTTGCGAAATTTTCCATAGATAAGTCTAAAGACCAAGCTATGAACCCCGTGACATTGAACCGATACGCGCCAGAGCGGCACATCAAAGCACCTACAGGAAGTGACCTTCACTGCAAACACTGGGGAGCTGAGGCTCCCATGCGAATGCTGATGAACAACCTGAATCCAGAAGTTGCGGAAAACCCAGCGGAACTGATCGTTTACGGTGGGGTTGGGCGCGCTGCCCGTGACTGGGATAGTTTTGATCAGATTATCAGTGCGCTCAAGAATCTCGAGGAGGATGAGACTCTGCTTATACAGTCTGGAAAGCCCGTCGGTGTGTTCCGGACACATCACCAAGCACCGCGGGTGTTGATTGCCAATTCAAATCTGGTCCCTCATTGGGCAACGCTTGAACATTTCTCAGAACTGGATCAGCGAGGGCTCATGATGTATGGGCAGATGACGGCAGGGTCCTGGATCTATATCGGGTCTCAGGGCATTGTTCAGGGCACCTATGAGACATTTGTCGAACTTGCGCGACAGCACTTTGATGGGTCGTTCGAGGGGCGCTGGATACTGACCGCAGGTCTGGGTGGTATGGGTGGGGCCCAGCCGTTGGCAGCGACAATGAGCGGTGCGTCGCTGATCGCGGTTGAATGCAACATGCAGTCCATCGAATCACGCCTGCGGACCCGTTACCTGGACGCGTGGGCCGATAATCTGGATGACGCCATCAAGTTGGTAGAGGACGCCCATGCCGGCGGACGGGCAATATCGGTGGGTTTGCTGGGCAACGCAGCCGACGTATTTCCCGATATTGCAGCGCGTTCCAGTCAGGATCCCAGATACCTGCCCGACGTGGTGACCGACCAGACCTCCGCCCATGATCCACAAGCTGGTTATCTGCCTAAGGGCTGGACTGTGGACGAGTGGATCGAGCGCCGTCAGTCAGACCCGAGCGGCGTCGCCGCGGCGGCTAAAGCTTCGATGGCGATTCAAGTACGGGCCATGCTTGATTTTTGGGAGCGGGGTATTCCGGTAGTGGACTACGGCAACAACATTCGTCAGATGGCCAAGGAAGTAGGTGTTGAAAATGCATTTGCATACCCTGGGTTTGTCCCCGCCTACGTTCGGCCACTGTTCTGCCGGGGGATCGGCCCATTCCGCTGGGCCGCATTGTCCGGTGAGCCCGAAGACATCTACAAAACCGATGAAAAAGTCAAGGAACTCATCCCAGATAACCCGCATCTGCATCGTTGGCTGGACATGGCCAGAAAACGGATCACCTTTCAGGGTCTGCCAAGTCGGATATGCTGGGTCGGACTGGGTGAGCGGGACCGGATCGGTCGGGCTTTCAATCAGATGGTCGCAAGCGGCGAGTTGAGTGGACCGATCGTAATAGGCCGTGATCATCTCGACAGCGGATCGGTCGCAAGCCCAAACCGCGAGACCGAGAACATGAAAGATGGCTCGGATGCGGTATCAGACTGGCCGATCCTCAACGCCCTTTTGAACACTGCGTCGGGTGCGACCTGGGTCTCGTTCCATCATGGTGGAGGCGTGGGTATCGGGTTTTCCCAGCATGCCGGATTGGTTGTCATGGCAGACGGCTCGGAATCTGCTGATCAAAAGCTTGCTCGGGTACTGTGGAACGATCCTGCTAGCGGAGTGATGCGACATGCGGATGCCGGTTACGAGGAGGCGATTACCTGTGCTCAGGAAAAAAGACTCAAGCTGCCGGGAATTCTGGTTTAACCCTCTGAAGGGCAGTAGGCAGATCGTTGTTGACAGCGGTTGTGAGTAAGGAGGTACAGGAGTTCACCGCTTTTGTGCCACCAATGTATATCTTCCATAAACCGACATTCTTCTTAATTTTCCGATGATCTTTCTATACCCCCCAGACAGGATTGGACCAGGCTTTTCGATTTCGATCATCGACGACCGTAATACGAAAATAGGTGTTCCTGAATCGTTCAAGAGGTAGGCAGACCTGCGTCAGCCCACTGCCTAGAGTTTTGGTTGCCCGGGATCCTCGTCCTGAAATAATTACCGCATTGGCGGGTGAGCATTCCACGATCACTTTGTCGTGGTCGATCTGGATGTCGTGGATATGAGGACCCTGTGAAGAATAGAAGCAACCTGACTTCAGGCTGTTCAGTATGGCGTCAGGATCGAGCGCATCCGCTTTGACATGAACCCAGCCGCCGAAGGCGTCGTGAGTCATGTGATGTGCGTCATCCGTTGCAAAAGCAAAAAGACGACGGCTTTCATTCAGAAGAACGTCACACAAGCCCCAGCCATCGCCTCGATCATTTTCAACCTCTGAGCTGTGATTGTAGACTTCGATGGCATGGGCAAAAGGCAGAATACGGGCATCCTCTGGTTGCAGACCATACCAGGCTGGATGCACGATTCCGATAAATGCGCCGATCTCTGCTGCATGTTGTGAAAGTGAAATGATGTCCTCGTTTTCTCGGGGCCGTCTAAAATCAAGCGGAATACCGACTGCGAGCACGTGCCACAACTCATCGTTTAAGGTTTTACCAGCATGCAGTTCAACCGCGGTAAGGGTCGTAAAGTCTTCGGTCCGATACGAGTGCGTGTTGGTGACAGGGTAGTCATAGCGTTCCAGAAAATGATCGCTCATAGCCAGGAAGTGATACCCCTGCTGGCGATAGCGGCTGATCACTTCCTCCGCGGTAAAGTCACCGTCCGAAGAAGTGCAGTGAGTATGGAGGTTCCCCTTGAAGAATTGACCCGGTCGATCAAAAGGCAGGTTATTCATCTGAGCTTTCCTGTTTATTGAACCAGGGGTTAATGTGGTGTTTTACTCAAGGCATAGATCTGGCTATCCAGATACTTTAATCCACTGTCACAAGCCAATGTGACGACCTTGTTTCCCGGTTTCATCTCTTTTGCAAGTTCTATAGCACCGACGACGTTCAATCCTGTCGAGGTGCCACAGAATATGCCTTCCTGTTCCGCCAGTCGCCTGCACATGGCAAATCCAAGATCCTGGTCGATGGTGCGGATACCGCTTAAGACCGATCGATCCAGAAAGGGAGGTTCAAAGCCGACACCTACGCCTTCAACTTTATGCGGTCCGCCTTTCCCAGTTGTCAGAAAGGGTGATTGTTCGGGTTCGAATGCAACAAGGTCTGTCTTTATGCCTGAATCAACCAGACCCTGCCAGGTACCCATAATTGCACCGCCTGTCCCCACAGACGAACAGAGAATATCGATATTGCGGCCTAGCGCTTCGGCTATTTCCCTGCCCATGGGCTCGTAGCCCAGAATTACGTCAGGGGAGCCAAATTGATTGGCGTAATAGGTGCCTGGGTTTTGCGAGAGACTGAAGGCTCTGTCTTTCATCCGCTGTATGAGTGCCGGAGTGATACCCTCGCCATGGCTTTTTTCAACGATCACCTCGGCACCAAAGGCCTCCATGGTCTGTTGTTTGCTTTTTGAAAATGCATCTGAGAAAACGGCAACAAACTTGAACCCCAGTGCGGCTGAGACGAATGCGAGAGATGAGCCCGTGCTGCCCCCGGTGTATTCCACGACGGTATTGCCGGGCGATATATCCCCGCGGTTTCTCGCGTTCCTAAGGACCGACAATGCCACCCGGTCCTTGTAGGAACCGGTAGGATTTCCAGCTTCAAACTTGAGCCAGACCTCTGCAGCATCGTCGGGAACGATTTTTCGGAGTCGGATGATCGGGGTGTTCCCGATGAGACCTAAAGCGCCGCTGTCTGGTGAATTCATGCTGGATCCTGGGTAAGGGTAATACTGAACTATTGTCACGCTGGATCGGTCNCACTAGCATAANCTCATCCATCGCCTTGATACATTCAGAGATGATCCGNAGATCCGGAAGGGTTTCGTCGNTCGGCAATCTCCTCAGGGTCCGGCCGTACCACTTGNAGGGCAGATACAATATCTGAAACACCATGACCGAATCGTTTCCCAGCCATGCTCAAATCGTTGTGATCGGGGGAGGTGTTATCGGAACTGCAATTGCGTTTCGGCTGGCCGAACTGGGCTTGTCGGATGTTGCTGTACTCGAAAGAGGGCAACTCGGTTGTGGCACCAGTTGGCATGCCGCGGGAAACATTCCACTGATGGAACACCTGCCTGAAATGGTGCAGCTCAACCGGCTGGCTGCTGATCTGTATGAATCGTTTGAACAGCAACAGTCGATTGGATGGAAGCGCTGTGGTCGCGTCATGCTTGCGCGCACCGAGTCACGAATGGCTGAATTCAGATCGCTGATCGATTCGGCGCGGCGTGCCGGTGTTGAAGCCTGTCTGATGTCACCACAGGAAGTCCGGGGGAGACTCCCCGGTTTTCGTACGGACGATCTGGCAGGGGCATTGTGGAGCCCGGCTGACGGCCGGGTAAACCCGACTGACCTGATTGGTACGTATGCACGCAAAGCCCGTGATCACGGCGTCAGTTTCATCGAGGGTGTAAAGGTCAATAATGTGATTGTGAGCGAGGATCGAGTGACAGCTGTCGAGACCGATCTCGGAGTGCTCAACTGTGAGTCAGTGGTCAACTGTGCCGGTCTGTGGGCCCGCGAACTGGGCCTTAGGAATCGAATTGATATCCCGCTCTACGCGGTAGAACATTTTTATGCGTTAACCGAACCAGTCGACGGCATTACGTCTGATATGCCCACTTTCAGAGATCCCGATGCCCTGATTTACGGGCGCGAGGAAGTGGGTGGTCTCCTCATCGGTTGTTTTGATCTCAATGCCAAGCCGCTGTCGCCGGAAGCATTGCCTGGTGATTTCTCGTTCAGTCTCCTCAATGAGGACTGGGATCAGTTCGGGCCGTACATGGAACGCGGCATCCATCTCGTACCCGCGTTGGCCGACAAGGGCATCAGGACGTTGGTTAACGGGCCCGAGAGTTTCACGCCAGACGGGCTTCCGATTCTGGATCAGGCGCCGTCTGTGAACGGTTATTTTGTACTCGCGGGCCTGAATTCTTCTGGGATTCTGCGTTCTGCAGGCCTATCTCTGGCGGTCGCTGAATGGATTGTCAATGGCGATCCCGGCATCGATGTCAGTCGCTTCTCGCTCAGTCGTTTTCGGCCGGAACATAATGACGAGGTCTGGCTGAGAGATCAGATACGGCAAGCGCCCAGCGGCCATTTCTCGACTCAGGATGTATGACTTCAGCAGATGTATTCAAATTCAAGCGGGTAGTCGTGTCAGATAGACATTGATCTGGTCGTTTGTCGTCGGTGTGTGGCGCACCAGGTACTCAGCGCCTTCCGGGTCGAAGCTGACAGTCAGATGGTTCTGACCGCTTCGATCGGCTTTCACTTTTTCCCAGGCCTCCAAACCAAGAATCTTTTGTGCACTGTCGATATTGTATTTCTCAAAAAATTCCCGGGTCCTGGCACCAAGCTCCACCAGGCTGCCGTCGAGCGCTACCCGGAATACCGGATCGGGTTTGCGTTCAGGGAAATCTGCGATCGATTCGACTCGTCTGTTCTTGTATCGGGCAGCAACGGCGGAATAGATTCCGACACATAAAGGAAAGGCATAGGCCAGGAATATTGAACTCATGGTGAGGTAGGGCCGGTGGGCAAATTCGTCTCTGAAGACCACAAACGGGTCACCGCCGCCCCGGATCCATGGCACAAAGACCTGGCCATAGAGACTTATCAGGGTGCCGACAATCAACGCCACCACATAGGTGGAACGATCTTGTAGCTTGCCCCGAATTAATCTGAAAATCAGCGACATATCACTTTCCTTTTTGTCATCGTGAGACCGTTCGATCGAAGGTAGGCGTTTCAGTTCCTCCAGGACCCGTTGACGGGACACCGTGCCTGGAGGTGGTGAGAATCGTAGGTGGCTATATAAGGTTGTAAGAACATAAAAGCAAGTAATTACTTTGTAGCAGCCAAGAAAACAAAAAGCCATAACTCAACCGTATCGCAGATGCTGTGGTTTTGTACCCCTCTGCACCAATCAGGCTCTGACAGGGATCACTACTGAGTCTTGGTTGACTCGGTCTGACAGCCGGCCTCGACAAAGGTTACGACCAGCTCTTCAAGGGCAAGCTGTGGTATTGGTGATCCAAATCTCAGAGCGGGCCCAGCCAGTCGATCGCCTATCATGGCGTACATCCTAAACACTCACAAAGGCTGGCCTGTGATCTGGGCTGGTTCACAGCGACCGGCTAATACCCGATGAGAAAGAGCGAAAGACTACCGGGATCGAACAATTCTCATGATGATCTTGCCACTAGTGGTGATAGGGAGAGTTTGTTCTTCACCCCTCTCCGAAATGCGAGGTTTTGTGATATAGATCAAAGCAAAATGATACCGGCAACTGTAACGATTAATTTTCCAACTTGGAGGAAATTCAATGGTTACTCATCTACGCCATGTCGGTTTGGCAGTACCCGATCTGGAGGTCGGCATTCAGTTTTATCAAGATCTGGGCCTTGAATCCGCTACCTCGCAAAACCGAGCGATCTTACGTTGTCATGGGCACGATCAGGATCAGATTGTTTTAGTCGAAGGCCCCAAGCGTCGTCTTCAATATATTTGTCTGGGGAGTTCTGATGAGCGGTTTCAGGCGCTTCAGGCACGTATAGAAGCAGAAAAGAAAATCGTTGGCCCGCCAGCCGAAATACCAGGTGATGGAATCTGGTGTCTGGACCCAGATGGAATTTGTCTGAACATTGTTGTGGCCACTCCTGCCGACTCGCTGGGCGGCCCTGAAACAACAGCACCCGGAGAACCACCTGCAATTAACACTCCGGGGCGTTTCAACAGAATTGGCCAGCGTGCGGCACCGCCCAGAGGCCGGGAAAACCGCCCCCGTCGACTTGGTCATATACTTCAATTTACGCCTGATCTTAAGAAAAAAGTCTGGTTCTATACCGAAGTATTGGGATTTCTTCTGGCCGACCGAGTCGGTGATGCTTTGGCCTTTTTGTATTGTGAAGGCGGCAGTGATCATCACGTCATGGCATTGGCTGCGTCGCAGGCACCAGGATTACACCACCTAAGTTTTGAACTGGGCGATGTTGATGAAGTAGGGCAACTGGGGATGCAGATGCTCGAAAAGGGCCATCGCGATGGCTGGGGATTCGGGCGCCACGTGATCGGTTCTAATTATTTCCACTACATCCGTGACCCCTGGATGGGATTGGCCGAACTTTATTGTGATATGGACTATATCCCGGCCGGCATAAACTGGAGACCTCGGGATTGGCCAGTGGAAGACTCCTTCTATGCCTGGGGCCCGGATATGCCGGATGATTTTGTCACCAACTACGAGGAGCACCACTAACAGAAACTGTCTGAGCAGTGTTAAACGACTCGATTGGGCTAGTGGAATAAATCAGTTGTTGGTTGGCGTAGCAGAGACTGCGCTGTTAGGCCGGTCGGTCTCGAAAATTTCTACTACTCGCACAGCGTGGGGTTGGAAGGGATTCCTCTAATTATCCCGCGGAACGTTGTAACGAGGATTGGCAAGGCGCAATTTGTCATCAGCGGTTTTTCTGAGATGCTCGAGAAGGGCATCTCTCTGATTGTCCAGTTCTCCTTGATGAATCGCCTTGGACAGTTTCTGATTGAGTCCAACCAGGTTACCTCGGACTCCCAGCAACAGCGAGAGCCTTTTCTTTTCAGCACGATCCATCGTCTCACCTTCGGCCAAGGTGCGTTCCACGATCGCCAGAGCATTGGTCGCCACGCGTAGGTGAAAAGCAGGTTGTCCCTCCAATGTAGGTGCCAGTCGTTCGGTCAAATGTTCACGCACGGCGGACAAGAGTTCGGCAGCGGTGGGTCGGTCAATGGGCATAGCCTGTCTCTCCAGCTAGTTAACCAATTGCAAAAGATCGTACTCGGTCTCAGCAGTACGGCGTCCGATGACGGCTTTTTCCAAAGAAGTCTGGGTGCCATGAAGATGGCTGAAGGTCATGGCGATGCAGAGAACCCCCCAGCGCAGCGTGCCAAAGACCTCCCAGTAGTGAATCGCCTCAGGGCTCACAGGGTTCCCCCCACCGGCCTTGTAGCCGGCCAGTAATTCGCTGATTTCGCCAAAACCACCGACAGGCTTACTGACGTGTCCGTAACGCCACGATCTGACGCAGATCCAGCCGAGATCACTTACCGGGTTGCCCACATGCGCCAGTTCCCAATCCAGAATGCCCCGCAAACCATCGGCGTTGACAACAATATTACCGTTGCGAAAATCACCGTGGACGAGTCCCAGGCCCTCTCCAGCCCATTCCAGCCGTTCTTCCAGCCAGCGAAAGCCATATTCAAAACCAGGGTAGGGGTGGCCGAAACGATTCATGGTATCGTGATCCTGTTCGAGTTGTTCACGAGCGGTCCGGCATTCGAGTTCGGGCAGGTCTCCGAGTGCAATTCCATGCAGGCGAGCTGCTGCCTGACCACATTGAAAAGCAAGTCTGCGACGAGCGGCCGCGTAGCTTTCCTCTCTCAGAATGCGTCTGCCCAGCGTTTCACCCTGCAGGTGTTCCATGACGAAACCAGAGGTTGTCTTTTCGTTCTCCGACAAATAGAACGAAACTCCGGGAACGGGTACACCGGCACCTTCGGCGAGTTCTATGAGCTTCCCCTCGACTGCCCGTTCCACACCGAGGCCTGTTTCTTCCTTGGCGATTGTTCCATTGGCTCGGTAGACGACCGGGTCGCGCTTCAAAATCAGCGGTACACACATTGTTTTTGCTGTGACCACAACAAAGGACCAGGTTTCCCGACTGGCCCCGGTAGAGAGTTTCTTTAGTGACTCTACCCGCGCTCCCGCGCCGTAAACGGTTAAGATTTTTTCACTCAACACCTCGTGTAAGGCTTTCTCTGGAGAGATGTTTTGCATCAACTGGCTGCAAACTCCCTTGTCCGCGCTCAAGCGACCATCGGCCACCAGGCTTGTTCCGGCAATAGAAGAACACGCAACGACTGAGTGTAACGGTCTTCATCCTCCGGATCACTTGTACCCCTCACGGTAGTTCTAATGATTTGAAAGGGTCTGTATGAATTAGGCTTCAGCGCATTATCCAGATCAGATGGATCAAGAGACTCCATGATTTCCATTACCATCTCATTCCAAGTGGTCTGACAAAGAGGTGTGGCATAGGCCTTGACTGTTGATCAGTTGCTCACAGCGGATGAAAGCCATACCTGCCCAGGATGGAATTTAGAGGCACAGAGAACCTACTTATCGGGAAAAGTGAGAAGTTCCACCAGTTCAGAAATATCCTCAAGACGATCCAGTGACAAAGTCATATCAGCGGCCCTTTCCACCGTCTCACGGGAGAAGGTATTGGCAAAGTCCATGCAGTCCATA
>PBDS01000004.1 GCA_002718155.1 Pseudomonadota bacterium | reverse complement strand
ACCAGTCGGGGCTTTCCTATGGTTTCATGCCGGATTGCCCGGTTGGCGTGCTCTACAGGGAGCACAACCTGGCTGAAGATGGAAGTCGCTCATTGTCCGATTACGTCGAAGCTCTGTCGACTCTACCGATCGCATTCGAACCTGGCTCGCGATGGCACTACAGCTGCTCGACCGATGTGCTGGCCCGGATCATCGAGATCGTTCTCGAGGACTCGATAGCCGCACTCCTGGATAAGTACATATTTGGACCGCTTGGCATGAGCGACAGCGGCTTCAGTGTCAATGTGGCAGATTCAAACCGGCTGATGCCGATGTACGGCAAATCACTGGATGAGATCCTCCACGATCCGTTCTCGGAAACACCGCTTAAGGAGCGAGAGTGCGAGACTGCTTATCCATCCCACCCGGATGCGGCCATCGGCCGAGGGGGGCATGGATTGTTCTCTACCGCCAGCGACTATCTCGAATTTGCACTCATGACAAAGTCAGGCCGCAGCCGCGAGGGCGAACCGCTGGTATCGCGCAAAGTGCTGGAATTCGCCTGGCACAACCGACTCCAGCCGCACCTCATGCCAATCGCTGTGGGACCGTTTCCACAGCCCGGCTATGGCTGGAACCTGCTGGGTCGAGTGATGACCGACCTCGGCCAGGCCATCCACCCGACCGGAATGGATGAAGGCGGCTGGGCGGGCGCCGCCGCAACATATTATTGGGTGGACAGAAACGAGGATCTTGTCGGTGTCATCATGACACAGAATCTCGGCACCCTTTCGCCGATGCGAAATGATATGCAGACGGCGACCTATCAGGCAGTGACCTGAACCTGAGTCATCCCGTTTTCCCTGGTTCACTGCCAGCTTCGACAAGAGGGCGCGGCTTGACAATGTTCAGAATGCCGTCCGTTGTGATGGCCAGAAAGATAATTAAACCACCGAGAATCGTAGCGAAAGCAGGCACCTCTCCGACTCCCAGCCAGGCCCAGATCGGTGCGAGGATCGGTTCC
The DNA here is from genome assembly GCA_002718155.1 of Pseudomonadota bacterium. Lineage (GTDB taxonomy): Bacteria > Pseudomonadota > Gammaproteobacteria > Arenicellales > UBA868 > UBA9619. The sequence goes on along the minus strand of PBDS01000004.1, from coordinate 146,844 downwards.
ACCAGGGCCAGCAGTCCCACCTGAGCAGCAGGAATATAGCGTGTGCCAAGAACCATCAATCCAAACCCGGCACCCACCTGAAACACCCCAAGATACAGGGAGATACCCAGATCAAGAGTGGTCAGGCTGAATTCCCGAACGAAGATGACCGACAGGGCAGCCGCCACGAGGCCCGCCAGGCAAAGCGCAGACAGCGTGTTCTGACGCTCAGATCGCCGAACCAGAACAATCGCAGCCGCATAGGAGATCGGGATCCACAAGGCGATCAGATTGCCCAGATAACGCCCCGCGGCAAGACCACTGGCGACCATGATCGCGAGCCCGGCCATGGCACCCGCGATACAACCCCAGGTGCGCAGCGCAACCCGTTCCCCAAGCACGATCCAGCCCAGCAGTGCAGCAACAAAGGGGGCAGAACTGAAGATAAACAAGGCATTGGCAATTGTGTTGTAGAGCAGTGCAAAAACATAAGCAACGAATCCGGTCCCCAGAAATATGGCGAGCAATGCGTCGTTCCAGCCCAGGCCGCGAAAATCGTCCAGCACAGCAGAGCCCTTCTGGTAGATGAGAAACAAGAATATCGTCAAGCTCATTGACAGGGCCCGGTAGAAGAGGATCTGCCAGCCGTCTGCCTGTTCAACGATACGAAGCGCAATACCGGCGGTACTCAGAAAAAATCCAGAAGCCACCAGCATGATGATGCCCTTACGGTAGAGTCTTGAACTGCTGGTCATCTGTCGCTCACTCGGCTCACCGCAAATCGCATTAACTGCCCCCGAACGGGCTTATACCATTCCTGGGCCACCTTCAGAGCACTCAGGCAACATCCAGTCGGTGCCCCAAAACATCGCCGCCGGCGGCCCATCAGGAAGCCGCTTCCAGGGCCGCGCGAATATCTTCAAGCTCAGACCAGCGCGCTAAGGCCTGGTCCAGCGCCGCCGATTGCTGTTCCAGTTCATCAAGGACCGGTTGAGTATCAGTAAAAGGCTGCTGGTAGAACCCCTGAATCGCAATGCGGCTCTGCAGTTCGCTGACCTTGTTCTCCAGCTCTTCAATATGATCGGGCAGGCCCTCAAGCTCGTGCTGCAACTTGTAGGTCAGCTTCTTGGCCGTAGAGCGAACGGGTATCGAGCCCTGGCTACTGGACTTGGCTCGTTTATCGACCTGCTGAGGATCGTCCACTGTCGCCAGTGCCTGGCCACGCCTGGCCCAGTCACTGTATCCGCCCACGTGGTATCTGATCTGGCTTTCTTNCTCGAAAACCAGGACACTGGACACGACGTTGTCCAAGAATGCTCGATCATGACTGACCACTATCAAGGTGCCACTGTACCGCGCCAGNTGNGCTTCCAGCACTTCCAGTGTTTCCACATCAAGATCGTTGGTNGGCTCNTCCAGAACCAGAAGATTGGCCGGCTGTACGAACAACCGCGCCAGCAGGACCCGGTTNCGCTCGCCACCGGACAATGCGCGGACCGGGGTCAGTGCCCGTTTGGCAGAAAACAGAAAACCCCGAAGATAACCCACGACATGCCGTGGGCGACCATCAAGGAGAACATAATCCTGGCCATCACCGACGGCCTCAGCCACGGTCCTGTCTAAGTCAAGTTCCCGCCGGTGCTGNCCGAAGTAGCCGATTTCAACATTGACACCCCGCTTTATGGTTCCGCTGTCGGGCAGAAGTTCACCCATCAGCAAGCTCAATAAAGTGCTTTTTCCGACGCCGTTGTTTCCAACAAGACCGATCCGATCGCCCCGGGTGATATTCAGTGAGAACNGNTTGACCAGTTTCTCTTCGGCGTAGCCAAAACTGACGTTGCGCACACGAAGAACCTTTCTGCCGGACGACTCCGCCTGTTCGATATGAATGCGGGGCTTGTCATCCGGCCTGACCCGTTCGGCTCGCTGCTGACGCATTCCGGCTAGCGCTCGTACTCGTCCCTCGTTGCGGGTCCTGCGAGCCTGGATTCCTTCCCGGATCCAGGCTTCCTCCTTGGCCAGCTTACGATCAAACACCCGATTGTCGCGTTCTTCACTGTTCAGGGCTTTTTGTTTGGCCCTCAGATAACCTGCGTAGNCTCCGGGCCAGCTGACCAGCCCGCCTCTGTCGATTTCGACGATCCGGCTNGCGAGCCCCTGGAGAAAGGTCCTGTCATGGGTAATGAACANCACCGCGCCCGGGAACGTCATGATGCGCTGCTCAAGCCAGTCGATTGCAGCAAAATCGAGATGGTTTGTCGGTTCATCCAGTAACAGCAGATCCGGGCTGGACACTAGAGCCCGGGCCAGGGCAACGCGGCGGCACCATCCTCCGGAGAGCTCTTTCAGCAGGCGTTCAGTCGGCAAGGCCATCTCGGAACAGACCGATGCGACCCGCTGGCCCAGATTCCAGCCACCATGGGTCTCGATGTGACTGTGCAGGGCCTCCAGGTCGCGCAAACCACTTGCATCAAGGTTCAGCTGTGAGCGTCGCTGATACTCAGCGCAAAGACTTTCCATATCCGCGAGGCCCGTGGCAACGAACTCTGCGACGCTCAAGTCCATTTCCCGGGGAAGCGCCTGATCCAACTGGCCAATGCAAAGATCGCTCTGCCGAATCACCAGGCCTGCATCTGGCTCGACCTGGCCAGTGATCAGCTTGAGCATGGACGTCTTACCTGCCCCGTTTCGGCCGATCAGACAAACGCGTTCGCCTGGCTCGATGGAAAACTCTGTTTCCCGCAACAATTTGTGGGCGCCAAAATCCAGGCTGACACTGTCAAATCGCACGAGAGCCATAGGCGAGGTCCAGAGGTAGATCAACGGTCATCTGCGGCATGGCTGGCGAAGTCCCTGCCGATGCGGCATCTTACCCGAGCAGNCGTATCGATAGATAGCTCAGGATGGGGTTTCTCTATTCACGCCGTCGTTTCAAAAGATTGGAAATTTCAGCTGCGCCGACGAGAGACCACAAACGATTCGTCGTTGAACCACAATCCGTTGTGCTGCTGTAGCATCCTAGATGTAATGTCCAGGTACTCACCAGTCGAAATCACCGATTCCAGCCGTTCATCCTCGATCTGCGCGGCGTAGATNGCCGCNTTCCAGGCNGCAAACAGCGTCGACGTGCCGATACTNCTCGAAATCTCCTCCGGAAGGGTGTGCATCTGATAACTGAATACGGAACGGGCNTCCGAGCCGGCATTGAAGTTGAANGCCCGGGCTTCCCTGCCCAGTACCTCTTTCAACGACGCGATCAGCTGATGCCGGCTCTGTCCGACGATCTGCTCCTCTGGCCAGATCTCATTGATCAGGTCGACGCAGGGATCCTGACCATAAGATTGAACAGCCAGGAGTCGTCCTCCGGGGCCCAGACTGCGGGTCAGAGGTGCGAGTATTTTTCCAACCTTGAAATCAAGGCTCATCCGGTTACGCCAGGGCTGTGAGGCCAACAGTAAATCGTAATCACCGGTGACGTGCCCGCGACGTGGAATCACGCTATCAAGGAGGAACCGGTTGTCAGCCCTGTATAACACCAGCACTGAAGGTCGAACATAAATTGGATTGCCGGTCTTCTCACTGGCCTTGGTCTGCCAGCCATCAACCAGCAGGTCGTCAAGAGCACGAAGTTGCTCACCGTATTCATAAGCAGAAGCCCCCTCCANCTCGACCTCTTGCCAATTNAGTGCTGCTGCCTTGGTAACATCCCGCGGCATCAACCAGGGAGCTTCGGAGTAATAGAGATTTGTTAGAACAATGACACTTGCCGGGTGCTCAACGAAACGGTCGGGCAGTTTTTCCAGACACAAGCGCACATCCTCCAGGCTGATTTCCTTGCCGACCACGAAAAACGGCAAAGTTGGAAATCGCCGGTGCATTGCCCGCATGAGGTGGCTCAACAAAGTACCATCACCGACGCCGGCGTCGAACAGGCGAAACGCCGGCGGTCTGGGCTGAACATGAGCCAGCTCAGCTGCGGCCCGTTCAGCGATTTTCCATTTCTCATTACAGGTATTTATAAACGCGAGATACTTCTGCCTGTTATCGTAGAAACGAAATGGCCGACCCGAATCTACCGGTGCGGCACCGTTTGACCTGGGAATGTCGTCACTCAGCACCTGATTGTCGTAACAAGGCCCGCCTGGAACAGGATCGCCTGGAAACTCGCTTTCGTGATCCTGGATAAATGCCTCGATCTTCTGCGCGGTAGCCAGAGTCACATCCTTACCGCTTCGCAGACGATTGCACAGCTTGCCGTCATTAACGGCCAGAAACCCAAAGGTCGACTCGGCAATGTTGGCTTCCCTGCAGTAGGCCTGGATTTGCCTGAGAAGCGTGCTTTTCTGGTTAGTGATCAATCGGTTCCTCCCTGACAGTAGCGGAACCCTACACTCTGGATTGGGCTCAGGTAAAGAAACTTTTTCCCATTTATTAGCTTATACCTATCCATGGGATATTGCCCTATATTATCTTCTGTTAATTATCAATTAGATAAATACTATCGACAGAGTAAGAAAAGGATTGTCTTTCCTAAAATAATCCTTACAACCCAAGAGTCTTAAGAAAATGGGCTAGTGCCCATGTTTAGTCTTACAAATACACCGCTTGTCCGAGAATGTCCCACATCAAAAACAGCCGGGAAAAGCAGACCAGGCCGGAGCCGAGGGGTGTAACAATCCAACCGACTCCTATTTCGCCCAACGCCTGCCAACGGATACTCGTGACCCCGGTGCGAAGACGCCCGATCCCCAGCACTGCACCGACAACAGCCTGGGAACTCGATATGGGAACCAGAGGCCAATGCGGCAGTCCTGAATCGGACAACTAGGTTGCGAGCCCCTGGGCAGCGAAAAGGAAAAGAACAATCGAGTGTGAAACCACCGTCCGCTATAGCGAGACCTCCAAGCAGAAACAACTGCTCTAGGTAGGGCTCAGGACGAGCCAGGCGCTGATATGCAGATCCTGCAACGCCACGGTGGGTAGAAACACACCCATGGCATTGGCCATATTGTTGGCGCGCAGACTGTAGGCACCAAAGGCACCGGCCAACAGCAGCGCCCACCTGGTGCCGGCATCCTGCACGAGCAAAACAGCTGTATTACACTGTGCTTGGCACTCCCGATCCCGGATCACTACAGGGATCCAACTTCGCTTGGCCCGCATCACTGACGTGAAACTGATTCACTTTACCGACACCCATTTCGTCCCGGAAGGTAAAACCCTCTATGGTGGTAACCCACAGGGCAATCTCATTCGGTGCATCGCAGATATAAACCACCACCATTCCGATGCCGAGTTGTGCGTACTCACCGGTGATCTTACCCACTGGGGTGAACCAGAAGCGTTCGAGAACCTGAAGCAGTGCCTGAATAAACTCAAACTTCCACTGAAACTCCTGCTCGGCAACCACGATTCGCGCGATGAATTCATCAGATGGTTTCCAGATCAGGCCCTCGACGATAATGGCTTCGTTCAGTCTGTGCTCGATTACGCGGCGGGTCGTTTCCTGTTCCTGGATACCCATGAGCCCGGCCACCATGACGGCTGGTACTGCGATCGGAGACTCGCCTGGCTTGAGCGACAACTGGCCCAGTCCGGCGATTGCAGCATCTACCTGTTTATGCATCCCCCGCCGTTCGACGTCGGAATTCCAGCACTGGATCGAATTTCTCTGACTCAGAAGAAAGAATTCAAGAGCGTCATCGATCCTCACACCGCTAAGATCAAGCACCTTTTCCTCGGCCATATTCACCGGCCACTGGCCGGCCATTGGCTGGGCATATCGCTCTCCAGCCTGCGTGCGATGAATCACCAGGTGTGGCTTAATTTCGAGGCCACACAGGGACTGGAAGGAAGCTTTGAGCCACCGGCTTACGCAGTTGTGCTTTTTGAGGATGACCGCCTCATCATCCATACCCACGACTTCATGGACGCCAGTGAAAAGTTTGATCTTCACAACAGTCCCGTGAACGACTGGGCCGTCCGCAAGCACTCCTCCTGACTCTAATCATCCTCCTGATTGGACAATTCCAAGCAGCCACTGGCTGGTCTTCGACCAAACTGCCCTCGCGCGACTATCGCCACCGATAGCAGTAGTCCAAAATAGTTCAAAAAAGTTCAAAAAACGTTCTCAAACCCCTTCCTGCAGAATGCCTGGAAGCGTAAACTTCGCGCCCTCTTCGCACCTGCCGATGCCACAACTGCGTGATCTTCGCCCTTTCACTATTGCGTACACTGTCCTCGCTGATGGTGTCCGTCGCCTTCCTGATGCTGGGCAACAGCATCTTCACGACTCTGTTGGCGTTGCGCGCCAAGATCGAGGGTTACCCCAACACACTAGTGGGGCTGATGATGTCGGGCTACTTCCTGGGCTTTGCCCTGGGAACCTTTCGATCAGGGCCGCTGATCAACCGTGTCGGCCACATCAGGGCCTTTTCGGCGCTGGCTGCGATTGCTTCGATCTGTGCGCTCTTCGTGCTCCTGATCAACAACGCCTGGGCCTGGGTGGGCCTGCGGGTTGTTATGGGAGCAGCGATGGCTGGACTTTTTATCGTAGTGGAGAGCTGGCTAAACAACCGCGCTACTAATGAGAGCCGGGGCGTTCTGATGTCCATCTATATCATGATCGGCTATGCAGCCTCGGCCCTGGGGCAGCAATCCCTAAGCTTCGGTAATCCAGGCGGCTCGGAACTCTTCCTGCTGGTCGGTATGCTGCTGTCGCTGTCTTTGGTTCCAGTGGCCTTGACCCGGGCAACCCACCCGGACCCGGTCGAATCACCGCATGTCGATCTCAAACGATTGATCGCAGCCTCACCCACGGCTGTAGTCGGCTGTTTCGTTGCCGGGTTGATCGGCAGCGCCTGGTGGGGGATGGGACCCGTCTATGCCAGCGAGATCGGTCTCACGACTCACCAGATCGCGGGCTTCATGACAGCGGCACTGGTTGGCGGTTTGATGCTCCAGCTGCCTATCGGCCGCCTCTCCGACCGCCTCGACCGGCGTACCGTACTGTTCTGGGTCACCGTGTTGCTGTCGGCGCCCGTGGTTGTATTGGTCCTGGGCCAACTGCTGCATCTGTGGATCGTCATGGCTGCCGCTACTGCTGCCTATGGCCTGGCTTCAACCTTGTACCCACTGAGTGTCGCCTATGCCAATGACTATCTGGAGCCCACAGACGTGGTCTCCGCCAGCGCCGGTTTCGTATTGTTCTACGCCGCGGGTGCTGTCGCCGGACCTCTGATCAGCTCAACCCTGATGACCCTGACAGGCGCGAGCGGCCTGTTTATCTACATGCTTGTCACGGTTGGAGGCCTGGCCCTGTTCATCGCCTGGCGCATGAGGGTCCGTCAGTGGATACCTGTCGTGGAAAAGGAACCTTACGTCTTGCAGCCCGAAGCACAAGCACCGGGTGTAGTCAGTGAGCTGGATCCGCGGGCCGAGGTCGATGATTATTATGATGAGGGACCCGACACGCTTGAGACCCACCACACACCTGAAGTACCTACATCCCGCCCCGGGCCGGAAAACGAAGAATCCACACAAGGAACGGGCCAGCATCCAATACAAACGGCTACTACTCCCGGCTCACCAGAGAGGCAGCCTGCCGAATCAGAACCAGATCGACCACAGCTCGACAAGGTCAAAACAGATCTCTGAACCGTACCGGCCGCGCTTCAGTCGTTACTGGCTGTTTCGACGTTGGTGCAGCGCACTGCGAGAATTTCGTAGCGTCGGGTACCATCTGGTGCCGTGAACTCAACTTCATCACCACTTGTCTTGCCGATCAGCGCACGGGCGATGGGGGAACTGTGGGAGATCATCCCCTGATCAATATCGGCTTCGAGCTCCCCCACGATCTGGTAGGTCACTTCTCGGTCTCCAGCCTCTTCCCACAACTGGACCCAGGTGCCGAATACGACTTTTCCGCTTGGAGCGAGCCGGGCCGGATCGATCACCTCCGCACTCGCCAGTTTTACCTCCAGTTCCGCGATCCGACCCTCGATAAAGCCTTGTTGTTCCTTCGCTGCGTGGTACTCCGCATTTTCCGATAGGTCACCATGGCCACGCGCCTCAGCAATCGCAGCGATGATTTGCGGGCGATCCTCACGCTTGAGTCGCCGCAGTTCCTCCTGCAGGCGTTCCGAACCATCCGTTGTCAGCAATACTCTGGTCATACACGAACTCCTTCGTGCAGAGACTGTAGCCGGTTTACTGTTCTTTGGCCACCGCTGCGGTGCGCTTCACATGCAGCGCGCGCCGAGGCCAGCGTCGTGTAGTAGGCGACCTTGTGCATCAGCGCAAGGCACCTGATGGTCTCAGAATCCCGGCGACTGAATCGACTCGCCGTGGTGTTTATGATCAGGTCAAATTCACCGTTCCGAATACTGTCGGCAACGTTTGGGCGAGGTTCACTGACTTTTCTAATAATACGAGAATCCAGGCCGGCTTTGCGGAGGATATTCGCAGTGCCTTCAGTTGCGATAAGTGTAAATCCATTGCCGGCAAGATAACAGGCAACGTCGACAACAGCCGGTTGATCGGCGGTCCGGACACTGATCAGGGCCGTACCACCAGCGGGGATAAACATCCCACAGGCCTGCTGTGCCTTGCCGAATGCCTCACCGAGCGTCTCACCAATTCCCATGACCTCACCGGTACTCCTCATCTCTGGCCCCAGCAAGGGATCCACCCCAGGAAACTTCTCGAACGGGAAAACCGCCTCTTTCAGAGAATAGTACGCGGGCGTGATCTCAGAAGTGATGCCCTGTTCAGCTAGCGTCCGGCCGACCATGCAGGCTGCAGCGATCTTGGCCAGCGACCGCGACGTAGCCTTGGAAACAAACGGCACCGTTCTGGAAGCCCGCGGGTTTACCTCCAGAACAAAAATATCATCGCGCTTGACTGCGAACTGGACGTTCATCAGGCCAACGACGCGAAGTGCAAGTGCCATCTCGCGAGCCTGTCGCCTCAATTCATCCTGAATCCTAACCGACAAGCTGTAAGGTGGCAGGGCACAGGCAGAATCACCAGAATGGACGCCAGCCTCTTCAATGTGTTCCATAATGCCACCGATGGCGACCTCCCGCCCATCACAGACCACGTCAACATCAACCTCGATGGCATCGCTGAGGAATCGGTCGAGCAACACCGGGGATTCATTCGAGACACTGTACGCATCCTGGAAATAACGGCGCAGTTCGTGCTGACTGTAAACGATCTCCATCGCCCGGCCTCCAAGCACATAGGAGGGCCGCACCACGATCGGATATCCGAGCACCTCGGCCTTGGTCACAGCTTGATCCTCGCTCGACGCAGTTCGGTTCGGCGGTTGGCGAAGACCCAACTGCTTCAGCAGCAGCTGAAAATGCTCCCGGTCCTCGGCACGATGGATCGACTCCGGTGAAGTGCCGATGATCGGTACACCGGCTTTTTCAAGATCACGGGCGAGTTTGAGTGGCGTCTGGCCTCCGAACTGTACAATCACACCCGACGGTTTCTCCACGGCCACGATCTCGAGTACGTTTTCGAGTGACAAAGGTTCAAAGTAAAGTCGGTCTGATGTGTCATAGTCAGTAGACACGGTTTCGGGGTTACAGTTGACCATGATGGTCTGGTAGCCCAGATCACGTAGCGCCATAGCGGCATGTACACAGCAATAGTCAAATTCGATCCCTTGACCGATGCGGTTTGGACCACCGCCAAGAATAACGATCTTTTGCTGACCATAAGGTTCGGATTCACACTCGTCTTCATAGGTGGAATACATATAGGCGGTCGGTGTGGAAAACTCCCCCGCGCATGAATCGACTCGCTTATAGACCGGTCGGACACCCAGGCTATACCGCAAGTCCCGCACTGAAGACTCGTTTAGATCCAAGAGCTCCGCCAGGCGAACATCAGAGAATCCCTTTGCCTTCCAGGTGTGGAGCAACTGGGCATCAATCTCCTCCTTGGAAGTGTTGACGATGAAGCTTTCGGTCTCGAGCAGGTCTTCGATCTCAGACAGGAACCAGGGGTCGATACCCGTCAACGAATGAATCTCGGTGCAAGTAAACCCAAGACGAAACGCGTCAGCGATAACCCAGAGACGATCGCAATCAGGTGTTTTCAGGGCTGCGGCGACATAATCGCGTGCCGCATCACCGCTAAGGCCTTCAGGTAGCTGGGGATCGAGCCCGGCTCGACCGGTCTCAAGACTGCGGATCGCCTTCTGGATCGATTCTTGAAACGTTCTGCCAATCGCCATAACTTCACCGACGGATTTCATCTGCGTGGTCAACACGTTGTCGGCCTGCGGGAATTTTTCGAAGTCAAAGCGAGGGATCTTTGTCACGACATAGTCGATGGCCGGCTCAAAGGACGCCGGGGTCGCACCGCCGGTAATGTCATTTGCCAGCTCATCCAATGTATAACCCACAGCAAGTTTTGCGGCGACTTTCGCGATGGGAAATCCTGTGGCTTTAGAAGCCAGAGCAGAAGATCGGGACACTCTGGGATTCATCTCCACCACGACCATGCGGCCATCCCGGGGATTGACTGCGAACTGCACATTGGAGCCCCCTGTATCCACACCGACCTCTCTCAGAACCGCGATACTGGCGTTGCGCATCAACTGATATTCTCGATCGGTCAGAGTCTGGGCGGGTGCTACGGTTATCGAGTCCCCGGTATGGATACCCATGGCATCCAGGTTTTCGATCGAACACACCACGATACAGTTATCTCTCTGGTCACGAACCACTTCCATCTCGAATTCTTTCCAGCCGAGGATGGATTCCTCGATCAGAAGTTCTTTGGTGGGTGATGCATCCAGGCCCCGGCGGCAGATATCGACAAACCCGGCCTCATCGTATGCGATACCCCCGCCACTTCCGCCAAGCGTAAAACAGGGGCGAACGATCAACGGGAAACCAATCTGACCGCCGACCTGCAGTGCTTCATCCAGAGAATGAACGAGTTCACCCGGGACCGTCGGCAGGTCAATGGCCCGCATCGCGTTTCTGAAAGCCTGCCGGTCTTCAGCTTTGTCAATAGCCGCCCGGTTGGCACCAATCATCTCTACGTCGAACATTTCGAGTACACCATGACGGGCAAGGTCCAACGAACAATTTAGTCCGGTCTGGCCGCCCATGGTCGGCAGCAGAGCATCGGGGCGCTCTTTTTCAATAATGGTTGCAATGGAACGCCAATGGACCGGCTCAATATAGGTGGCATCGGCAAACTCCGGATCGGTCATGATCGTAGCCGGATTGGAGTTGACCAGTACCACGCGGTAGCCTTCCTGACGCAGCGCCTTGCAGGCCTGGACGCCCGAATAGTCGAACTCGCAACCCTGGCCGATTACGATCGGACCAGCGCCGATGATCAGAATCGTCTGAAGATCAGATCGTCTAGGCACAGCGGGCCTTCGCTACCTTGCTCATCATATGCGCAAATCGCTCAAACAGACTACTGATATCCTGAGGACCAGGACTGGCCTCCGGATGCCCCTGAAAGGAGAATGCTGCATGATCGGTCAGTTCAATACCTTGAATGGATTGATCAAACAGAGAACGGTGGGTCACTTTCACACTTTCTGGCAGAGTTTCCGGATCAATTGAAAAGCCATGGTTCTGGCTGGTGATAAAAACACGTCTACTGGCAAGATCGACGACCGGGTGGTTTGCACCATGATGCCCGAACTTCATTTTCAGTGTTCGGGCTCCGGACGCCAGAGCCAGTAACTGGTGTCCCAGGCAGATCCCGAAAATGGGAATGCCGGAATGAAGGATCTGACGAATCGCTGAGATCGCGTAGGTACAGGGCTCAGGATCACCCGGTCCGTTGGAGAGAAAAACCCCGTCGGGATTACCTGCCAACACCTCGTCAGCAGTGGTGTCAGCGGGGACCACGGTCACCTCGCATCCCTCGTCGACCAGCAGCCTAAGAATATTGTGCTTGATCCCAAAATCGTAGGCCGTTACACGAAACCGGCACTGTCCGGCCATAGCGAAACCCGATCCCGGTTGCCAGCCACCTTCATGCCACTGATAAGACCGCTTGGTCGTGACCTCCCGGGCAAGATCCATGCCCTTCAAACCGGGAAAACTGCGCGCCTTAGCCAAGGCCCTGTCCGAATCGATCTGACCGGCCTGGATACAGCCATTCTGAGAACCCCTCTGGCGCAGTAAACGAGTCAATTTTCTTGTGTCAATCCCACTGATGGCAACGATGCCCTGCGCACGAAGAAATTCGGGCAGCGACTGGCTCGATCGGTAGCTGCTCACCCTACGGGGCAAATCACGAATCACCAGGCCGGCCGGCACTCGGTCCCATGATTCATGATCTTCACAATTGATGCCCGTATTTCCGACATGCGGATAAGTCAGGGTGATGATCTGCCGAGCGTAGGAGGGATCGGAGAGGATCTCCTGATAGCCGGTCATGGCGGTGTTGAATACCACCTCACCGCTGGTCTCGCCACAAGCACCGATTGACCAACCTTCAAAGACTGTACCGTCTTCGAGAACGAGAAGTGCCTGATCAGCCGGCATAGTCTCCGAACGCGAGACACAAAAAAAAGGGGGAGCGATTGCTCCCCCTTTTTTCGGTTTTTAGGCACCAACTCATGTTGGGCGCGGGATTATACGCAGAGAGTTGGCTCCTGGCAACCTTATCTGGCTCAGGTGCTCAGCCCCAGCACATCAGCCATGTCATAAACGCCAAACTCCTGGCCGGCAAGCCATGCTGCTGCGCGCAAAGCACCATTGGCATAGATGGCGCGGCTAGTCGCTTTGTGTGCAATTTCCACCCGCTCCCCTGTTCCGGCAAACATCACGCTGTGCTCACCGACGATATCACCCGCCCGGACCGTGGCAAATCCGATGTCATGATCCCTGCGGGCACCGGCCTGCCCGTGACGTACAAAAACGCCGTTCTCAGCGAGCGTCCTGTCAAGGGCCTGGGCGATCACTTCTCCCATCCGCAACGCTGTACCGGATGGCGCATCGACCTTATTGCGGTGATGTGATTCGATCACTTCAATGTCGACAGTGTCTCCGAGTGCCTGCGCAGCAACCTGCAGCAGTTTTAAGCAGAGATTGACACCGACACTCATGTTAGGTGCCAGCACAACGCCGATTTCACCAGCCGCATCGTTGATCAGAGTGCGATCCTGATCAGTCAATCCGGTGGTACCGATCACGATCTGCCGGTGATGACGGCGGCAGAAGTCCGTGTGGCTCAATGTTGCGGCCGGCACGGTGAAATCAATCAGGGTGTCGAAGTCGACACCGTCAATGGAATCAGTGACTGGAACACTCACAGAACCTGAACCTGCTAATTCACCCGCATCCCGACCCACGCCCTCATGACCGGGTTGTTCAAACGCATGAGTAAGTTCAAAGCGCGGATCGTCACGCATGGCCTGTATTAGTGTCTGGCCCATGCGACCAGCCGCACCCGCGATCGCAACCCGGATCATGTGTGCCCTGGCGGTATCATGAGAATTCTTTTTTCACACCCCGTGCCTCACAACAGGTCACGAACACCATCGCGCTCTTCAACGAGTTCACCTTCGCTCAACGACATCCGCTCACGACTGAATTCATTGATCTCCAGACCCTCAACGATCTCGTAACGGCCTCCAGCACAGGTCACTGGATACGAGTAGATCAGCCCAGATTGTATGCCGTAACTGCCATTGGACGGTACGCCCATGCTGACCCAGTCACCGTCCGGGGTGACGGAGTTCCAGGTACGCACATGATCGATGGCAGCCGATGCAGCCGATGCAGCACTGGAGGCACCCCGGGCCTTGATGATTGCAGCTCCGCGCTGCTGTACAGAAGGAATAAACTCGTCTTTCAGCCAGGCATCGTCGACCAGTTCCGTCGCGGACTTTCCATCCACCGTCGCGTGGTAAATGTCGGGATACTGGGTCGCGGAATGATTACCCCAAATGGTCATCCGGCTGACAGCACTGGGGACAGATCCTGTTCTTGCTGCAAGTTGGCTGACCGCCCGGTTGTGATCCAGGCGGGTCATCGCAGTGAACTGGGATGGATCGAGGTCTGGAGCATTGGCCGCAGCAATCAGGGCATTGGTGTTTGCTGGATTACCAACCACCAGAACCTTGACATCGCGACTGGCGCTGGCGTTGAGCGCTTTTCCCTGCACCGAGAAGATCTGTGCATTCGCGGCCAGCAGGTCTCCGCGTTCCATGCCCGGACCGCGGGGCCTGGCGCCAACCAGCATTGCGTAGTCTGCATCACCAAATGCCACCTCCGGCTCATCACTTGCGACCACCCCGGACAGCAACGGGAATGCTCCGTCATCAAGCTCCATCACGGTACCACGAAGAGCATCCATGGCCGGTGTGATCTCGAGTAACTTCAGAATGACGGGCTGATCCTGGCCCAGCATCTCACCTGCTGCGATCCTGAACAGCAGAGCGTAACTGATCTGGCCGGCGGCACCGGTAACGGTAACTTTGACTGGTGATTTCATTGAGGGCTTCCTTGAGACATTCATTGCCGGAAACAGTCCGGCTGGTCAATACTGCCAAACAGTTCCGGGGTCAACGCGGCGGAGATTGTACCCGCAACAACGGACCGCCCCAACCCGTAATCAGATTACCCCCAGCACAGTTCTCCGTCAGCGGGCACAGCGTGCTCAACTGACCTCGTCCCTGAAACAGGGCGGAGCCTTGTCAATGACTCATGAGCATTGGCTGGGAAGCTTGATTGATCAAATCACTCGTCGCACCACCAAAGATCAATTGCCGTAGTCGACTTTGAGTATAGGCTCCTTTGATGATCAGATCGGCCTGGAATTGTTGGGCTTCTTCAAGGATCGCCTCACCGACACCACGGCTGCCACGTTCGACGACTCGCGACTCGACATTGATACCGGAGGTCTTCAGGTGCTGCGCCAGCCGATCGCCTTCTGGACCCGCCACGGTCGCTCCTTTGACTGTCAGGACCAGTACCTCCTGGCTTGTCTGGAGCAGGGCAGCACCTGCAGTCAGGGTCCGGGAGGTCTCGGTACTGGCATTCCACGCCACTACAATTCTGCTGCCGACCTGCGCCGGAATCTCGTTGCTCACGATCAACAGTGGCCGCCCACTGTCAAACAGCACGGCCTCAGCGGTGGTCTTCCAGTCTACAGCAGGATCACCGACCACTCGGCTGATCACAGACAGGTCAAAAAGCCTGGCGTACTCGCCGATTCCCTCTGGCCCCGAGCCGACCATCTCCGTCCAGCCAGCTCGCAACCCGCTGCCTGTGATATTCCCCTCTTGGATACTTCGCTCAGCCAGCAGGCTCCGGAATGTCTCCCGGGCCGCCTCTGCCTGCTGGCGCCCTTCTTCCTCGAACTCTGCGAGATAGTCTCCCGGCAGGGTAATTCCTTCGCCGGCGATTATCGGCAATACCTGACGGCAGAATGCGCCTTCAATATAGCCGTCATTACCAACCAGTAGACAGGCCGCATCCAGCGCTGCGACGGTTGGCTGCGTGTTGTTAAAAGGCAGTAAGATCGTTTTCATCAAGGTCATATCATGGTTCCTCGGACGTCTGGTCCACACCTCAACTATGCCATTGTACCCACATCGATAGCTGTCTGATTTTACTCAATTAATATATTTCTCGGCGATCACAAGCAGCTCGCGGCCGGCAAATTCGTATCGCCAGCCGCTGAGCACACCCAATCTGCGATCACCCCTAGCAAGAGCCCGCATATCATCGCGCCTGGCAACCACAGATGTCGGAATACCGGCAGCGCCAGTCAGTTCCTTAAGTCGCGTCCAAAGACGCGCATCCAGTGATTTTTCACGGTCAGACCGCTTTGCCGTGGGTGCTCTGGCAGAATACTGTTCTGCCTGTCGCCGTCCCTGGGCCACGCTCTCAATCAGGGCATCACCCCATCGCTTCACGCTGGCCGATGCACTCTGGTCAAGATGGCGCAGATCACTGACATCCTTGGGCTGCAACGCAGCAATCGCCAGAATTTGCTTGTCCGCCAGTATCCACTGCCGCGGAAGGTCGCGCTGCATAGCGGTCTGCTCCCGCCACAGAGCGAGAACACTCGCAACGCTCTGACCGAGCCGGTCCATTCCTCGGGCCGCGTTAGCCACCTTTTCGACAGCTCCCTGGTAGGAGCCCTCGAGGATCTCGGTGCTGCAAAGCGTCTCAAAGTCCTCGGTCGCCCAACTTCGGCGTTGCATTCGAACCAGTTCTTGATCGAGGTGTACGTAGAGTGGGCCGAGGTAGCGGGCGTCGTCCAGAGCATAGGTGATCTGCTGGTCAGTTAGGGGTCGCCGACACCAGGCAGTACGGGTATGACTCTTGGCAAGCTTCACACTGCAGATATCATCAACCAGAGCAGCATAGCCAACCTGCTCACCGAATCCACAAAAGGACGCCGCGATCTGGGTGTCAAACAAGGGCGCGGGCAGCACACCGAGTTCACAGTGTATGACCTCCTGGTCCTGTCGCGCGGAATGAATGATCTTCAGCGGTCCCGATGGGCCCAGAATCCGGGACAATGGCGCGGGGTCGACGTTCGCGAGCGGATCGATACAAACGGTCCAATCCGGTGTAGAAAGCTGCAGCAGGCAGAGTTTTGGATAGTACGTGCGGATACGTTCGAACTCAGTATCTACGCCTATCCAGGGCGCATTCAACGCATCCTTGCAAATTCGCTCAAGCCCATCGGCTGTCCGGATCATGTCACCCACGGCCGTGCCCGTCAGGCTGATCATAGGCAGTCAAGACTGAATCCACCTGCTTGCAAAGATGTTCCGGAACATCAAACTCAGACTATGCAAAGGTTTTGTCCGGGCGGCAAACATTTGTGACATCCCAAGATGATATCATTAAGGATCATCAACTCAGGCCGTACGCCCTTCCCATAACTCAGACAGGCAATGCTTTATTACCTTCGCTTGTTCATTGAACTGTGCCTTTTCCGGCAACAGGCCGCGAACGTACCGCGATCAGAATCCCTGCTGCTCGTCACTGCAACCGCTGCAGTCCTCAGTGCCGCAATAAACGCGATACCTGACGAAGGTTTTGGACGGGGGCTGTTACTGTCGGTGTGCCAGATTGTCCTGTTCAGCGGCATCATCTGGGTAGCCCTCAAGATCAAGGGAGTTCCAGAACGCTGGCTGCAGACGCTGACCGGAATATTCGGTGCGACCACGATACTTCAGCTGCTCACCCTGCCGCTTTTCGGCTGGCAGAAACCGCTGGTTTCTGCCGAGACCGGCCAGTTGATACTCACCATACCTCTGATGATCGTCGCGGCTATCGCTATCTGGTCGCTGACGGTCATGGCCTCGATTCTGCGCCAGGCGATGGAAATCAGGATCGCCGGTGCAATTCTGCTGGTTATTTTCTGCCAGGCCCTAGTCTTGTTCACCATCTCGCTGCTGATAGGCTCACCCGCGCGCTAGCTTCCCTCCCTTGCATCTTCATATTCTGGGTATCTGCGGTACGTTCATGGGTGGACTGGCACTGTTGGCCCGCGAACTGGGGCACCAGGTCACAGGTTCCGACACCGGCGCCTATCCCCCCATGTCCGATATGCTTTCTAACGCAGGCATCGAGGCCTTCGAGGGCTACCATCCTGAGCACCTGGTGCCGGAGACAGACCTTGTACTGGTCGGCAATAGTCTGTCACGTGGCAACGCAGCTGTTGAGGCAATGCTCGAGCGGCGACTCGCCTATACGTCGGGACCAGCATGGCTGGCACAGACTGTGCTTAGCCAAAGAAAAGTCCTAGCGGTCGCAGGCACCCACGGCAAGACCACCACCAGCGCCATGCTGGCACATATTCTTGGCGCCTGCGGACCTGCGCCCGGGTTCCTGATAGGCGGTCTGCCGGGTACCTTTAAGACTTCAGCCCAGCTTGGCGACAGCGACCTCTTCGTCATCGAAGCCGACGAGTATGACACTGCGTTCTTTGACAAGCGCTCGAAATTCATTCATTACCATCCTGATATTGCGGTTCTGACCAATCTCGAGTTTGACCACGCCGATATATTCAATTCGATCGAAGACATCGAACGTCAGTTTCATCACTTGATTCGCACCGTGCCACCGGATGGGCGGCTGATTGTCAATGGCGATGACAAACGACTCGGCCATGTGCTCTCGATGGGTTACTGGACACCGGTCGAATTTTGGAACACTCAAAGACCGGCTGTTGACGACTGGCAGGTCGCAAACGACAACCCGGATAGCAGCCGTTTCACGGTTTCTCGCCAGGGCAGCAATGCGGGGACCGTGGCCTGGGACTTAATTGGCCGGCACAACCTCAGCAACGGTGTTGCTGCCGTAGCGGCCGCGGTAGCCACTGGTACCCCCGTAGCAGATGCCTGTGAGGCACTGGCTTCATTCAAACTGCCAGGCCGCAGACTCGAACTGGTGAGCCACCGGATCGATGGAACTCGCCTGTTTGACGACTTCGCTCACCATCCAAGCGCCATCACCGCAACGCTCAAAGCGCTGCGACAACAAACCAGCAAAGGTCGACTCATCGCAGTCATAGACCCCCGCTCCAACACGATGAAGCTCGGGATTCACGTCACCGAGCTTAGCAACGCAATCCTAGATGCCGACATCACCATAGTGTTCAAACATAACGGGCTGCATTGGGATCCGGCAACGCTTGCACCGCCTGAGAACAGCACTAAACTACATGTATTGGAGAGCGCCTCGGAGATCCTGAGCGAACTCAAGGCTCAAGTCAGGCCCGGTGACACAGTGGTATTGATGAGCAATGGCAGCTTTGACGGACTGCGAACAGGGCTCTCGAGCTGGATGGATGCCTCGGGCTGCGATTGAACGTAAATCGGAAACTATAACTTTCAGAGGAAGCAGCACATGTGGAGCAAATGGACATCACTGATCCTGGCACTTTTCTTGGGATCGTTTGCCAACGCTCAAGAATTCGAACTGGGCGCCAACTATCATCGACTGAACGAGGCCCAACCGGTCCATACAGGAGACAAAATCGAAGTTCTTGAGTTGTTCTGGTACCGCTGCCCACACTGCTACCGACTTGAGCCCTACCTGAAACAGTGGCTCAACAGCAAACCTGAATCCGTCGAATACGTTCGCATGCCGGCAGTCCTGAATAAGTCGTGGGCCTTCGATGCACGCGCCTACTACACATTTGTCGCACTTGACCTGGTCGAGAAACTACATGAACCCTATTTTGATGCGATCCACAAGGACCGCAAGCGAATCCTGACCGTGGAACAACTGGCGGACTGGGCAAGCGAACACGACGTCGACCGGAACGCGATACTCGACACATTCACATCCTTTGGTGTTGATTCCATGCTGGCCCATGCCATGGACATGACACCCAGGTATGAAACAGACGGCGTACCCACAATCATCGTCGACGGCAAGTACCGCAGCAAAGTCTCCATGGCAGGTGGCCACAACGAACTGATGGACCTGATCAATCACCTGACTGCTGTGGCCAAGGACGAGCGGGGTGAGTAATCCTGCTGCTTTGCCCGGGACCGATCACGCTTGACCCGCCAACTTTCCGGTTGCCGAATCTACTTTCATGTTGGGTTGGCGAAGGCAGCATCGACCTGCCTGCAGAAACGGGTCTTCCCTGCCCTCAAGGGCATCCAACACCTTCACCATAATCGTTACTGGCAGTACCGACAGATCATCAGCAGACCGATTCCCGGTCCGCATGGGAGCGGCAGCCATTTGCAATTATCCTAGGCGCGGCGGATCAAGGCGATATGGTGAGCATGTATCCCTGGCAATACGGCACGATCTTCGACGACCTCGCAGCCATACTCACCGAAACATCGTCTAAATTCCGGTACTCCGATCATCGGCAGATCTNTCGAGTGCCCTGCGTGCCTCCATAACCTCTTCTGCAATGCGTGAACCACCGAATCCGCATAGTAGGACACGATGAGATAACGTGCCGATATCCGGGCCAGTTCGGAGATGACATGCTCGCGGTGACCGGCGTCGCGAATGTGATGGAAGAACCGAAAATTGAATACCAGGTCAAACTCTTCATCGGCAAAAGGTAACCGCTGATACAGATCTACCTGTGCAGTTTCAATCGGCGTACCAATCGTGCCCTCGGCCCCGACCAGTGCCTTGATGTGTTCAAGCCGCAGATCTGCACACACCAGACGCCGCGTGGCAGCTTGGCGCAGCTGCGGAGTGAATCGACCATGCCCGCAGGGGACATCGATAACTTCCTCCAGAGGCTCAGCGACCTGAGCCAACATACTATCGACGAATCTTTGCTCGCGGTAGTTGAGAACCGACTGCGAGCCTCGATAACGTTTCTTCAGATAGGTCGCTCGATCAGCATCCATCATGGCACATTACCTTGAAACATTGGTTCTGCACGGTGAGCACATTCAATCAAGCCACGTGGAGATAGGGCGGGAGCCCCGAACGCCCGGAGGATAAGCACGCAGTTCCCAAAGATAGTACCACAGCTTCCTGTGAAGCCTGCCAAATCTCCGATACTCGAGATCTTCTGCATAACGCACTCGACGACGATAGTCACTGGCCACCTGCGTTATGTCCCGGTCAACCCCATAACCCTCGAAGAACCAGGTGGCCTCTGGCCCAACCAGGAAAAGCCGTTCGAGTTCCCGGATGCGCTGGATCCAGTTGAGTGACTCATAACGCTGCAGCCTATTGACATCGACCAGGAAGAACCTGAATTGGGCGTCAGCNCATTNCTGGNTGAGCAGATTTCCNCGGCGNAGGTCCCGATGACGGAAACCATNATCGTGAAGGCGNGCCAGAAACATCCCCAGTTNCTGCATCAGAGCCTTTGTACTTTCTTCTGGACTCGCTGCCGACATGAGATCCTGCAAAGGGGCAGCGTTGACATGTTGCGAGCCGAACAAACCCATCACGCCTTGACCCATGCCGCGTCGACGTAANCCCAATAAAGGCCTAGGCACGTCAAAGCCAGCTGCGATCAATGCAAAAGATTTATTCCAGCTCTGAACGGACTTTCCTGCCCGGAATGCATACACCGCAGCATCCACGGCATGAGCCGCACGAAAGCACTTAAGCCAAAGGTCNGCCTCCCCAATNCGTAGGCGCCTGAGCAGATTACGCGCGTCACGAACCGACACGCTTTCCGGCAACGTGAGAAGCTCCTCAGGATCCTCCCGTACGGCGTTCGGCAGACTCTCAAACAGGCCCGAATCTATCCACCCATCCCAACTNGTCGTCTTCCAGCGACAGTAACGCTGGCGAAAATGNTCTGGAATCGCAAACACGGTATGTTGATCAGCGGCTATCGGCAAGGGCATGGTTAACTCCCAGCCAATCTNTCCGCTTGAAAGCGCTGATCGCAGAGTAGGGTCCAGGCAGCATCAGCACCTCTTCATCTGGATTCATTCAGTANCCAAAAGCCACTTGCCTGGCCGTGGCGGACCATGCCATGACTCGCAGTCAGACATTTCCGGCATTCTTGTCGACTGATCGCTTCGACCGGTTAGAGCGGCCAGCCGGGATTTTACGAACCGCAGACAACCCCCTCTCTTTCGAGATCCTCGACAGTACGTTCAATGCCTTGCCGCAGAATACCGATCATCTGATCTATCTGNCCGTGTGAAATCACTATAGGCGGTGACATCACACACATGTTGATCAGCGGTCGCACCAGCAGGCCCAGCACCTGACAATGTGCATCGATCCGATTGCCGATCTCGTAATCCAACTCGAGTGGTTGACGGGTCTTTTTACTCACGACACATTCCAGACAACCCATCAACCCCAGACCCCGTATATCCCCCACAATGGGTAGGTCAGCCAGGGTTCGGAGCTGCTGCTGCAGATAAGGCCCGACCTCACGAGCATGTTCAAGCAGGCCTTCACCATCAATGATATCCATGTTGGCAAGTGCGGCGGCACAGGCCACCGGATGACCTGAATAGGTAAACCCGTTGGAAAAAACAGCACCNCGCGCACTGTCACCGCCCACCCTTGAGACCAGGCGATCTGATATCAGTACCGCACCCAACGGCACATAGCCCGAGGTGATCCCTTTGGCGCAGGTAATGATGTCCGGAACGATGCCAAATTCAGATTCGGACGCGAACCAGTGACCCAGCCGNCCGAACCCGGTAACCACCTCGTCCGAGATNGTGATGACGTCGTAGCGCCTGCAGAGCTCCTGGCATGCCGCATGATAACCCTCTGGCGGAACGATGACGCCACCTGACGCCAGAACCGGCTCGGCAATGAAGGCGGCAACGCGCTCAGGTCCGATCTTAAGAATCTTGGCCTCGAGTTCGTCGACCAACTTCTGACAGAAAGCTGCTTCCGCCATATTCTCCGGCCGCCGGTAAGGATTGGGAGAGGAAACAAAGTGGACCTGATCAAGAGCGGTATCCAGCCAGTTCTTGTCGCGCGACTTACCGGAGGCCGCAGCGGCAAGGTGGGTGCTTCCATGGTAGGCATCCTGGCGGGAGATGATGTGCTTTTTCTCTGGTCGCCCCTGCACGTTGTTGTAGAACATACAGAAACGAAGCGCCGANTCCACAGCTGTAGACCCGCCGGTTGTGAAAAAAACGTGGTCCAGGTCACCTGGAGACACGGCGGCCAACCGCTCAGCCAACCGGGCCGCGGGCGCTGTTGGATGACTCCAGGGNCTGATATAAGACAACTCCAGGGCCTGCCTCGAGATGGCTTCGGCGATCTCGGGGCGACCATGGCCAACATTGACACACCACATCCCGCTGGGGCCGTCGAGCAGGCGGTTGCCCTGANCGTCGTACACGTAGACTCCTTTGCCGGAACCGATGATGGTCCGNGACGGNTTCGGCTGGTCNAACGATTNCCAGGGGTGAACNACATGNGTGTCCATGCGTCGAATAGCAGGCNGGTCGAACNCTGGTGTGATCTGTGATTTCATCCGTTTGTATCTCCTAAAGATCCTTGATCCGCCGTCGATCAGTCAGCAGCCGTAACCATTTTGGCATTAATCTGGGCAAGACTGCCCGGTGCCGGCGCCTTGACCAGTGACATCGACGGTATGTGAGACTTGAGTTGTTGGTGAAACTGTAGAACACCGGCTTCCAGATCCGCCAGGTTGTTCATCGGGAACACGCTGCTGCGGGCAGCTTCCTGTAACCAGTTGACCAGCGCGTGATCCTCTCGGTATGTCATGCGATCGATACGGGCACTCAGGTAGCAGCTTACCTCCAGATCACGGCTCGCCCCCGGCAATGCGTATTCCCGGCCCACGACACGAGTACTTTCTGGCCCGGCAGGCAACGACATGTAGAACCCCGCCTTCTCCGGATAGAAGTAAATGACAGCATTAGGGAAAACACCAAAATACAGCCACAACCTGCGGTTCTTCTCCGGCAGGTGGGCCTGTTGGGGAAGCAGGGACTTATAGCGCGCGACACTCCAGCTACGCGCCGGGTAATCGTCAACGACTCCGCTGGAGATCGGAATATCACCGATCAAACGGTCCTGGTAGGTACGGCCATAGAGTTCCTGCANCGCCGGGTGTGCTGCGGGCACGTGGTAACCCTCGTTGTCAATGTCGTGGAAAAACTTCCAGTTGTATCCGACGACCTCCTCGTATTCACGTCCCCAGGGCACCATATCGGCAAGGCGATACGGTGCGACTTGGTCACTGATCGCCGCCAGTTTCTCAGAAACGGNNGGTCCGGAACCTTCAAATCGNAGAAAAATCAGCCCATGCCACGTTTCCAGAGCAATCGGCACCAAGCCGTGCTGCTCTTTCTCAAAGCCTGGAAATCCCTTCGGGTGCGGCACGCTCTTGAGGCGCCCATCTAGGTGATAGGTCCAGCCATGGAACGGACAACGCATGACATGGCCGCAGTGCCCCTGTTTGGCAGGCACGACACGCGACCCCCGATGCCGGCAGACATTGTGGAATGCGCGAAGCTCACCCGTGTCGCTTCTGACCACCACGGCCCGTTCACCGGCCACGTCGAATGTCAGGTAATCGCCCGGGTCTGGCAGATCGGATAGGTGACCGGCCAGCATCCACTGCCGGCGGAAAAGGCCTTCAGTTTCAAGGTGAAATAACTCTTCACTGGTGTAGGCCCAGGGTGCGAGCATTCCGTCGTTGGAGAGGTGTTCAGTCACTCGGACCTGCCAGGTGAATCGCCAGGATTGTTGCTGCGAGATCGCGTAAAACTTCTGTTGAGAGGGCAAGGATAGGTCAAGTCTCGGTGAACGTCTACAAAATGAAAAGATGCCGGCCGCAGCCTCATTCGGTACCCGGCCCGCTCGAGAAGACATCATTCGGTCCCCAGTCTTTCTGCCTTTTACGACGACGGTGTAGACTCGCCCCCGGGCTGCGCAGGATCTGAAGTAATGAAAGGACGAAAAACACTCGTCAGTACTGATTTCAATATACCGGAAGGTCTCGAGGCCTCCCGATTCAGGTTGCGCATGCTGACAGTCCACGACCTGATCAAGGATTTCGATGCCGTGATGACCAGCAGTGAACACCTGCAAGAGAGCTTCAGTGTCATCACGGGATCCAACTGGCCGGAGGGACTGACTCTGGAAGACAACCTGATAGATCTGGGCTGGCACCAGCGGGAATTCACCCTTTGCTACTCGTTTGCCTATACCGTCGTTTCGCTTTCCGAGGGGCAGTGCCTGGGCTGTGTCTACATTGATCCAAGCCCTAAGACCGGCTACGACGCCATGGTGACGATGTGGGTCAGAGCATCGGAACTGGAGAGCGGGCTGGATGCCAAGCTTTACGATTCAGTCAAAACCTGGATCCGTGCGCGCTGGCCATTTGAACGCCCTGCGTACCCGGTCCGGGAGATACCGCTGGAACGATGGTTTACACTGCCTGACCATTGCTGATCCCGGNCCCCTACCGTGCCCCCCCTGCCAGCCGAAATATTCAAAGCCTACGACATCCGCGGCATCGTCGGTGAGTCTTTGACTGAGTCTATCGTCGAATCTATCGGCAAGGCCATCGGCAGCGAAGCATTGAGCCTGGGAGAGAGAAGCGTCATCATCGGCAGAGATGGCCGCCTGTCAGGTCCGGTTATCGCCGGAGCGCTGGCCCGTGGCATCCAGGCCACGGGTTGTGATGTCGTTGATATCGGTATCGTACCGACACCACTGACCTACTTCGCCACGCACCATCTTGGCATTGGTTCTGCAGTCTCTGT
Organism: Pseudomonadota bacterium; assembly: GCA_002718155.1. GTDB lineage: Bacteria > Pseudomonadota > Gammaproteobacteria > Arenicellales > UBA868 > UBA9619. The sequence continues at coordinate 121,688 of PBDS01000004.1, read as the reverse complement.
CACGGGCAGCCACAACCCTCCGCAATACAACGGCCTCAAGATCATGATCGCCGGTGACACACTGTCCGGCGACCGCATCCAGGCCCTGCGCCGTCGGGTAGAACAGGGCGAGTTGGCGAGCGGCACAGGCGGACATCGCACCGAAGACATCCGGCCGGCATACCGCGATCGCGTGACCGAAGACATCTCACTCAAGAGGCCGCTCAAAGTGGTGATCGACTGTGGAAACGGTGTCGCCGGTGGTATCGCTCCACAATTACTGCGCGACATCGGTTGTGAAGTGATTGATCTGTTCTCCGAAGTCGATGGCACCTTCCCCAATCATCATCCCGATCCCAGTCAGNTGGAAAACCTGCAGGATGTCATCACTACCGTCTCGGAGGAAAAAGCTGAATTCGGTATGGCACTGGATGGTGATGGCGATCGGCTGNGGGTGGTCTCGGCAGACGGAAGCNTCATCTGGCCCGACCGCCAGTTGCTGCTGTTTGCCCAGGATGTCCTGCAACGCAACCCCGGTGCGGAGATCATCTACGACGTCAAATGTTCCAGGGTACTCCCTGAAGCCATCGCCGCTGCTGGCGGCCAACCGACCATGTGGAAGACCGGGCACTCGTTCATCAAGGCAAAGTTGAAAGAAACTGGCGCCGCGCTCGCCGGCGAGATGAGTGGTCATATTTTCTTCAAGGAACGCTGGTATGGTTTTGACGACGGCATCTACGCTGCCGCCCGGCTCTGCGAACTGCTGGCGCGGCACCCTGAGTCACCAGCCACGGTTTTCTCAGGCATTCCCGATACGGTCAGTACACCGGAACTGCGCCTGGAGATGAGCGAGGGTGAACACCATATCCTGATCGATCAGCTGATCAAATCAGCCCGGTTTCCAGGCGGGGAGATCTGCAACATCGATGGCGTACGGGTCGATTTCGAGAACGGTTTTGGCCTGGCCAGGGCCTCGAATACCACGCCCACGGTGATCCTTCGGTTCGAAGCAGACGATAGGTCGATGCTGGAGAAGATCCAGGCCCAGTTCCGCTCACAGCTGCTCTCGATCCGTGCCGACCTGGACCTGCCCTTCTGAGATCAGAAAGTTACCCGCGAGCCGGACAGCGCCTGTTGACCCGGNTCGACAAACATGACCGAGCCGGGCCTCACACTTAAACGTACCCTCTGGCAGGGAGCCCTGTTCACACTACTGGCCTGCTTTCTGTTCTCAAGCCAGGACACCCTCGTCAAGTGGTTGTCCAGTGACTACACCCTCCTGCAGTTGCTGCTGGTCCGCAGCCTGCTCAGTGTCCCCGTTCTGATTCTGGCCATACTCGTTCGTTTCGGCCGACAAGGCCTAACGACGACCAATTCTGGCGCTCATTTCTTTAGGGCCCTGCTGAACCTGGTTGCTTTCCTGAGTTATTACTTCGCCATCTCGCGCATGCCCCTGGTTGACGCGATCTCGATTGTCTCTGCCTCCCCGTTGTTCCTGACGCTACTTTCAGGCATCGTACTCGCAGAGTATCCCAATGGCCGACAGGTTCTTGCCATCATCACGGGTTTCATCGGTGTGATATTCATCGTGCAACCTTCCGGCAGTTCAGTGGACTGGCTGGGTGCCGGCGCTGCTGTTTTCGGTTGCTTCTTGTTCGCAGCACTGGGCATCCAGACACGCAGAATGTCCGCCAGTGAATCTACCGAGCTGATGCTGTTGACCGGTGCCCTGTTGGTTCTGGCCGTCAGCCTGCTGGCAGCACCATTCTTGTGGCAGACACCCACTCGGGAGGATTTCGCACTGATGATTCTGCTGGGCCTGGTAGGGCTTGGCGGACAGTACGCACTGACTAATGGCTTCAAGTATGCGCCCGTCTATCTCGTTGGAACACTGGAGTACAGCACCCTGGGGTGGGCTGCTTTCTACGGTTGGCTGGTTTTCAATGACCTGCCGGGGGCGAGTGTCATGGCCGGTGCCGCCCTGGTTGTTGGCAGTGGAATCGTGGTATTGGCCTCGGAACAAGANNAAGGCCATTGANTCCGGGCGATCAGTGCCTATACGGGCCTGCGCGACAACCCGCTGTCCTCCTAATCCTGGTTGCCCGCCTCTATAGCACTGGGCTGGCGATACCCACGAGGAAGGGCCCGGCCTCGCTGGGCCCTCGCACCGACATAATGCTCGAAATCCGAGGGCTTGAGTTTCATGTGCTGGCGACCCGAATGTATTCGCAGTCGCTGGCCTTCCTGAAACACAACCACACTAATCACTTTCTCCTCGCCGGACCTGTACCGGGCGGCAGGCACATTGATGATCTTGACCCCTTTGCCTTTCGCCAGGACCGGCATCTCGGCGAGTGGGAATATCAGCAGCCTGCCGGCACTGGTCACCGCGGCGATCCAGTCGTCCTCGTGGTCAAGGACACGTTGCGGTGGCAGGACACCCACATCCCGGGCCCGAAGTACCGCTTTGCCTGATTTGTTCCGGGTCATCATTTCTTCCAGGGGTGCAACAAATCCATATCCGGCATCAGTGGACAACAGGTACAAGTCATCGCTACTACCAATCATGACCCCGCGGAAAGTTGCTCCGGTGGGTGGCTTGAGCTGTTTGCCTACCGGTTCACCCAGCCCCCTTGCAGACGGCAGTGTGTGTGCCGGCAATGAATAGGTCCGGCCGCCCGAGTCTATCGTCAGCAGGGGTTGATTAGTCCGTCCGACGCCGGCATGCAGATAACCGTCGTCACCCCGGTAATTCAGTTCACGGGGATCGATCTCTGTTCCTTTGGCCGCCCGGATCCAACCCTTCTGTGACAGAACCACGGTGATCGGCTCCGATGGAATCAGGTCGGTTTCGTTGAGCGCTCTGGCAGCATCCCGCTCGACCAACGGTGAGCGTCGCTCATCCCCGAACTCCTCGGCATCGCTGAGCAGTTCATCGCGCACCACACGCTTCAGCCGGTCTCGGGACTTAAGGATTTTTTGCAGCTCGCGTCTTTCGCGGGCCAGTTCCTCTTCTTCACCCTTGATCTTCAATTCCTCCAGGCGCGCCAGATGACGCAGCTTAAGATCGAGAATCGCTTCAGCCTGGTCTTCTGACAGACGGAAACGTTTCATCAGGACAGGGCCTGGCTTGTCTTCCTTTCGAATGATCTTTATCACCGCATCTATATTCAGAAAGGCGACCAGCAACCCCTCCAGAATGTGCAGGCGCCTGATCACTCGATCCAGACGGAACTGCAGCCGGCGTCTGACGGTTTCCAGCCTGAAATCCAGCCACTGCCGGAGCAACTGCTTGAGGTCGTACACACGGGGCCGGCCATCCAGACCTATCGCATTCATGTTGACGCGATGGCTCTGTTCCAGGGCCGTGGTCGCAAACAGATGTGCCATCAGCGCCTCTGGATCTACCCGGTTTGACCTGGGCTCAATCACCAACCGGGTTGGGTTTTCGTGGTCGGACTCGTCACGGACATCATCGACCAGCGGCAGCTTTTTGGCCGTCATCTGTGCTGCAATCTGTTCCACAACACGTTCCCCGGAGACCTGGTAGGGAAGCGCCGTCACAACGATATTGCCTTCCTCCTCTACCCAGACCGAACGTTGTCGAACTGAACCAGAACCGGTGTGGTAGATCTCACGAATCTCTTCTACCGGGGTAATGATCTCCGCCTCGGTGGGAAAATCAGGGCCCTTGATGTGCTGAAGAAGTTGATCCACGCTGGTGCGACTGTTCTCCAGCAACCGCACGCAGGCCGATACCACCTCTCTCACATTGTGCGGCTGAATGTCGGTTGCCATGCCAACCGCAATCCCCGAACCACCATTCAGCAGGATCGCCGGCAATCGTGCGGGCAGTATCCGGGGCTCGCTCAGGGTCCCGTCAAAATTTGGACCCCAGTCAACTGTCCCCTGTCCGAGTTCCGATAGAAAAATATCCGCAAATCTGGACAATCTGGCCTCGGTATAGCGCATAGCGGCAAAGGACTTCGGGTCGTCCTGTGAGCCCCAGTTCCCCTGGCCNTCGATCAGTGGGTAGCGAAAACTGAATGGCTGGGCCATCAGAACCATCGCTTCATAACAGGCCGTATCTCCATGGGGGTGAAACTTTCCNAGTACGTCGCCGACCGTTCTTGCCGACTTCTTGTGCTTATTACTGGCAGCCAGGCTCAATTCGGACATCGCGTAAATAATTCTTCTCTGGACGGGCTTCAACCCGTCCGCGAGATTCGGCAGGGCACGATCGAGAATCACATACATCGAGTAGTTCAAGTACGAGCGTTCGGTAAATTCGGACAACAAAACACGCTCAAGTGCCCGTGGAGTCGGAACTGGTTTCTGGGTTTTGCGCTTGGTTGAGCGCCGGGTCGATCGCTGGGTCATAAGGGGGATAACTCCGGGTCTATGGCAGAATCCGGTTCTACCTAAAGTCAGCAACGGTGCCAACTTATTATAGCTTCCACTATTCAGAGAATCGTTGACCACAGATGAACAAAACCCCATCTCCCGGAGCTACCGATAAAACCCAGGCTCCCTGCACTCACGACGAACTGATCAGGCTACTTNAAAAACTGGGTATTACCCACAGCACGGTAAGTCACGAGCCCATGTTTACCGTTACCGACAGCAAGAAACTGCGGGCAACCGATCCAAGCGGTGGCTACACGAAAAACCTTTTTCTTCGGAACAAGAAAGGACTGATGTGGCTCGTTACCTGTAACGAGGATCGCCAGATCGACTTGCGCAGCCTGGCCCAGGCGCTGGCTGCCGGGCGATTCTCCTTCGGTTCCGTGCAACGGCTGGTGCGTTATCTTGGAGTGACGCCGGGTGCTGTGTCACCCCTGGCATTGGTCAATGACACCGGCAGCGCGGTGCGATTCGCGATCGACGTGGCGCTGCTGAATCATAAAGTAATCCACCTGCACCCTCTGGATAATTGCCATACCACCACCTTGTCCGTGGAGAGCCTGTTACAGTTCATCGAGCACACAGGCCACCCGCCCGTTCAGTTGCAATTTGACAACCAGGGTACCGTCCGGCGGATTGACCCAGATGACAGGCTTGAACACTAATGAAGGAGCACTAAAACGTGAAGCACGATTCCCTGTTCGAGATTTTCACGGCTTTTCGCAACGGCGAGCTCACTGCCTGTGAGTTGAATGAGCGGACCAGCGCCCGGTACGATCAGACACTCGGCGCCTACAAGTCCTGGCTACCCGAAATCGCCCGCGCCACAGCCAGGCGGGCCGATGGAATGTTTTCAGACGGCAGCGACCTGGGGCCGCTGCAGGGCATACCCGTTTCAGTCAAGGATCTGTACAACGTCGAGGGAACGCAGACATTCGCAGGATCACCAGCTCCGATTCCAGATAAGCTGATGGCCGAAGGGCCGTTGATCAGAGACCTACGAGGGCAACAAGCCGTCTTCACCGGCAAAACTCACACGGTCGAGTTCGCGTTTGGTGGTCTGGGTGTCAACAGCCACTGGGGCACCCCACGCAACCCCTGGGACGCAGCAGAGCATCGGGTCTCGGGTGGCTCCAGCAGTGGTGCAGGTGTCAGCCTGAAGGAAGGCACTGCACTGCTCGCGTTGGGCTCTGATACAGCGGGTTCGGTTCGAATACCCGCGAGCATGACCGGAAACGTCGGGCTGAAGACCAGCCACGGTCGGTGGTCGCTGGAAGGCATTTTCCCCTTGAGTCCAACCCTAGACACCGCTGGCATCCTGACCCGCACCGTGGCGGACGCGGTGTTCGGATTCGCCGCAATGGATCCGGTACAACAGAGCCGTAGTCTTGATTTCGTCGAACAGGCCGGACAGTGTGGCCCGCAGGATTTCGTCATCGGGCGGGGCGACCCTNTGTTGTGGGAGGACTGCGATCCCGGTATTGTCGACGCAGTAGAGGCCACTCTAGCGGAACTTGCCCGTAAAGGCGTACCCTTCTCCGATGTCGAGATGCCCGAAGTCAGTCAAGCTATTGAGTTGCTCAGGGCAGGCAACGTCACCGCCGCTGAAATCCACGAATTCCTATCCTCTGAGATGCCGGAGTGGAAGGAAACCCTGGATCCTCTGGTATCTCCGCGTATTCTTGGAGGTAGCGCCATGACAGCGACCGAATACCTGGCGCGCCGCCGACAGATTCGGCAACTGCAGGCCCGTGCGAACCAGAGATTTGACATCTGTGACGTTATCGCCAGCCCGACTGTTCCGATTACGCCGCCTAGGCTCGTTGATGTTGAGCATATCGATGCCTATTCCCCGCTCAACCTGATGTCACTNCGCAACACCTGCTCGGGCAACACACTGGGCCTGTGTTCGATGACCCTACCGGTCGGGCTGGACGCGGCCGGCATGCCTGTTGGCCTGCAGTTGATGTCCCCGCATGGCAGTGAAGAAAAACTACTCGCCGCAGCTTTATGTATCGAAAACCTGATCGGCACTTCGACCGATCGGCTTGGCAAGCCTCCGATGATCTCAGGCTGAATTCAGATGCCGGGAAAAAATAAAACCCGCCCGCCGCTCGGTGTTCGGCTTCATAACCGGGAAACGCTCTACAGCGGCTTTCTCGAGGTTGACCAGTATGAAGTCTCGCATGAACTCTTCGACGGTGGCTGGAGTAAGGTCCTGGAAAGGGAAGTCATGCACCGAAAAGAGATCGCTGCCCTGTTACCCTTTGACCCGGAGCGGCAGGAGGTCGTGCTAATCGAACAGTTTCGTGTCGGAGCCTGGGCTGGAGACTGGCCGCACCCATGGCTGCTAGAGTGTATCGCTGGTGTGATGGAAGCTGGTGAAAGCGCCGGCGAGGTTGCCGTACGAGAGGCAGAAGAAGAAGCCGGCTGCCAGGTTCTNGAACTGGAACTGATCGGGCGATTCTTCACCACACCAGGCGGAAGTTCGGAACTGGTCAACCTCTTCTGTGGGCGAATCGACGCAACGGGTCTCGGAGGGATTCATGGACTTGCTGACGAAGGTGAAAACATCAAAGCCAGCGTATGGTCGCTGCCCGATGTGCTAGCACTTGTCGAAGACGGCCGGGTCTGTAACGCCAAGACTCTGGTTGCATTGCAGTGGCTGGCACTCAATCACCCGCGGCTGACATCGAACTGGTGTACCGTNAGCTAGTGAATGACCCCGGCAGGTCACTGCGCTGGCGAATCAAGCTAACCCGAAACAGTACTGCGCAGGGGCAGAAACCTGCCTCAATCTGACTGACCGCGCCTCAATGCTTCGGTCAGTGTGGGATCTAAGCTGCCATCGGGTTGGAGACTGACCCGGTAATGTTCTTCGGCACTTTGCCTTGACACAAGTCCGTTGCGAACATCCCGTACGACCCGGTCCGGGTCGCGTGCGGCCGGGTCACCGAACCCACCACCACCAGCGAGTTCAAGTACCAGAGAATCGCCAGCTGGCACATGCTGCTGTCCTTTGGGCCGAAGCGANGGGCCGGAGCTAAGATAAACCTTNCCNGGAAGACCNTTGTGACCCCCGTTACGGCCGCGCGGTGCATTGTCGACACGTTCGTACATGGCCAGCACATCAAACGGAATACCGTCGATGCCACCGATCTCAATCACCTGACCACACCCACCACGATAGGCCCCGGGCCCACCGGAGCCTTCCCGGAACTCTTTGCGCCAGAAGACCACTGGTGAAATTGCCTCTGTGGCCTCAACTGGAATTCCGCGAATACCACTTGGGAAGGCCGTCACACTCAGGCCGTCTTTAGTCGGTCGAGCACCCATGCCACCGGCGTTGAAATGAAGAAGATCGAATGCCGGGATCTCACCGTCAAAGTCGGCTGCCCCCTCAACCGCGGGACCGCCCCTGAGCTGCACGTTCCACAGCGACGCTGACCCCTCGGCCTGGCAGCCCGAGTCCAACACCTGGTGNAGACATCCNAGAACCGTGTCGGGCAACAGATGGCCAATGATATGCCGGGCCGCAACGGCGAACGGTCGCTGAACGTTCAGGATGCAGCCTTCTGGCGCCGAAAAAGTGATCGGCAGCAGCGACCCGTAGTTGTTCGGAATATCAGGAGCAACTGCGCACTTCACTCCAAAGCAGGTATAGGCTTTGGTGTAGTTGAGAACCACGTTAATTCCAAAGTTGCTGGCCGGTGAAGTACCACTGTAGTCCACGTGAATATAATCGTCGCCGACTGTCAACTCAGCAGCAAGAGTCACTGGCTGGTCGTAACCATCCATCGTGACACTGTTCGAGTATCTCCCATTTCGGAGCTTNCTGATTCTTTCGATCGTTGCCAGTCTTGAGTTCTCGAGAATGAACTCACTGAGAGTATCTAGATCGTCTTCACCGAACTCGTCCAGCATCCGTACCAGGCGCTCGCTGCCGATGTCATTGGCTCCCGCGAAGGCATAGACATCACCGATGACCTGACGGGGCTCGCGAACGTTGGTTTGCAAAATATCCATCAGCACCTCGTTCACCTCACCTTTTCGGAACAGGTGCATCACCGGAATGTTCACGCCCTCTTCAAAAACCTGGTTGGCATCCGGCCCAAANCCCCGCCCACCAATGTCAACGACGTGGCAGGTATTGGCAAACAACCCGACGACTCTACCGCCGTGAAAAGTGGGGGTGACAACCGTGACATCGTGCAGATGACCGGATGTTTTCCAGGGATCGTTGGTGATGTAGACATCACCAGGTTCCATGGTGTCGACGGGATACTTGGCGATGAAATGAACGATTGCCTCTGCCATNGCGTTGATGTGACCCGGAGTTCCGGTCACCGCCTGGGCAAGCATTCGCCCCTGGTTGTCGAACACCGCAGCGGCCAGATCACCCGCTTCACGGACACTGGTTGAAAATGCCGTTCGCACAAGCGTTTGTGCCTGCTCCTCTACGACCGAGATCAGCCGGTTCCACATGATCTGATTGCGGATCGATGACACNCCTGTGACTGAACTCATTTTTCCTTNCCCTCCGTAGTCNTGGCTTCCAAGACAATGTAGCCAGAACGGATGACCCTGGCACAAAAACGCGAAGACACGACGGTAGCCGTGTCTTTCTCGACGATCACGGCCGGCCCATCGATTATGTTACCCGGCTGCAGGATCGATCGATCAAAGACCGGTGCCTGTTCGAATTCTCCTCGCTCAGGGTTCATGACCAGCCGCTGACCGATCGCCCTGGCCTCGGCAGGTTCTTCCTGCTCATCGAGATTCAGTGTCTCTTCATGACGCAACGTCGTGACCAGCAGCGTCCACGTCAGAATCTCGACTTCCAGTCCCGGAATGGTTCGCTCGTAGAGACGGTGATACTCCTGCTCAAAGGCGACCCGCAGATTCTCAGGTGCATCATTATCCAGCTCGGCTTGCCTGACCACGACGGGTATCTCGACACTGACCTCGTGCCCCTGTCCCATGTAGCGCATGAATGCGGTCCGCGTTTCCTGCGTCTCCTGACCACCCGCACCCAAGGTGACGACGCTGTAGGCCTCATCTCGCATCGCCTGGATCAGTTGATTTGTCTGACCAACGTCAAGCTGGTCCAGTCTCTGGTAGTGGCTGCGAATGACCTCGTAAGCCACAGGCGCACGCAGAAAACCCAGAGCTGACCCTACGCCGGCACCAGGTGGAATCACGATCCTGTCAATGTTGAGTTTTTCGCCCAGTCTGGAGGCATGAATAGGAGCAGCACCTCCGAACGCGACCAAGGCGCGCTTCTCTATGCTCTTGCCGCTCTCTATCGCGTGCACACGCGCAGCATTGGCCATGTTCTCATCGACGATCTCCGAAACCCCCATGGCAGCGTAAGCCGTCTCAAATCCCATTCGTTTGCCGATGACCTGATCCAGCACCTGCCCGGCAGCACCTGCATCGAGGCGCATAGAACCACCCGCAAAGTTATCAGGATCGATCCTTCCCAGAACGACATCAGCATCGGTTACTGTCGGCGCCGCGCCGCCGAGCCCATAACTGGCCGGTCCCGGCTCTGACCCCGCACTTTCCGGACCCACGCTGATTCGGTTCATCGCATCGACACCGGCGATCGAGCCGCCGCCAGCTCCGATCTCGACCATCTCAATGACCGGAATCTTGAGCGGGATGCCGCTACCTTTGAGAAAACGATACTCCCGGGCAACCTCGAACGACCGTGAGGTCTGGGGCTGTCCTTCATCGATCAGACAGATCTTTGCCGTAGTACCGCCCATGTCGTAGGACAGCACCTCCCGCAATCCCAGCAAGTTGGCGATATGGCTGCTGAATATAGCGCCCCCGGCCGGACCGGATTCAACCAGTCTGACCGGGAACCGAACCGCGGTCTCGAGTGTGGTGATCCCTCCGCCGGACAGCATCAGAAAAAGCGGACAGTCGAACCCGTCCTCCCGCAGCAGAGTGTCCAGAGATCTCAGGTGATTACTCATCAGAGGCTGTACATACGCATTGGCACAAGCAGTCGAGATCCGTTCAAACTCCCTCATTTCAGGAGCGACTTCCGAGGAAAGTGTCACTTCCAGCTCCGGTGCCTGGGTCAGGATGATGTCTCGCGCCCGCTGCTCGTGGTCAGAATTCCGATAACTGTGNAAAAACCCGATGGCGACACTCTTGACGCCGTGTCGTTGAAGGTCAGGCACCAGTTGGGCTACGTGATTCTCATCAAGTGGCAGCAGGACCTGGCCCGCCGCACCGANTCGCTCAGGAACNCCGAACCGCAGTGAACGGGGCACCANTGGTGACGGCAAGTCGATGTTGACGTCATACTGCTCGAACCGGTTTTCGTTTCGAATCTCAATACTGTCGCGAAAGCCGCGGGTAGTCAGCAGTGCAACCGGCGAACCCTGCCGCTCAATCAGCAGGTTGGTGGCAAGCGTCGTGCCATAAATAATGATATCGACTGCACCGGGCCCGATAGCAGCCTCCGACAACACCCGCCGCACACCATTGAGCACCCCTTCCTCCGGATTGTCCCGGGTAGTCAGGGTCTTAACTGTGAACTGTCCTGGCGGGCCTTCCAGCGCGACATCAGTAAAGGTCCCGCCGATATCCACGGCCAGGCGCACACTTNTAGAGGGGCTGTTCATCTGCTTATGCTTACCTGGCTTGAACGGTGATTTGAGTCGGCCCGGCTGGATCAGCCGGCAAGGATCTCTGCCAGAGCGTCACTGGCCTCGACAATATCTTGTCGCCCGACATCCAGGTGTGTGACAGCCCGCATTCTCCGCTCGTTGATCGCACCGATCCAGATCCCCTTGTCGCGCAGCCGGGCGGAGATATCCCGTGCCGACTGACCGGTTCCTGAGACATCAAAAAACACCAGATTGGTCTCGATCTTGTCGTTGACCAGCATAACACCATCAAGTTCCGAAATTTGCTCAGCAAGAAGTTTAGCGTTTTCATGATCTTCGGCCAGACGATCCACATGGTGTGCCAACGCCCAGGTGCCCGCCGCGGCAATCACCCCAGCCTGGCGCATCGCACCGCCAATCCGATGTTTCCAGCGCCAGGCTTCGTGAATAAATTCATGGCTACCGGCAAGAACCGCACCGACCGGGCAACCCAGCCCTTTGCTCAGATCCAGCCAGACCGAATCCACGGTCGCTGCGAATTCGGCAGCCGGAACCCCGGCAGCAACCACCGCGTTCATCAGGCGCGCGCCATCCATGTGAAGGCTCAGGCCACCGTCACGGGCGACCCTCGAGACAGCCTGTAATCGTTCGAGTGGCCAGACNGCTCCTCCCCCGCGGTTCGACGTCTGTTCAACAACAACCAGGCGAGATCTCGGCTCGTGAAACGACCCACCCCTGATCGCACCCTCGACATCAGCTGGCTCGAAAATACCGTTTTCCCCATCCAGCGTATAAACCAAAGACCCCGCGAGAGATGCCGGTCCCCCTGCCTCGTAATTGATAATGTGGGCGGAACGATCGGCAATGATCTCATCGCCGGCCGTACAATGGACCGCCAGTGCAATCTGGTTGCACATCGTCCCGGACGGTAGAAATACCGCCTCTTCCTTACCGAGGTGTTCGGCGACCTGTTCACACAGCCGGTTGACACTGGGGTCGAGCCGGTGCTGCTCATCGCCGACTTCCGCCTGCGCCATCGCNTGACGCATCCCAGGTGCCGGCTGTGACTGCGTATCACTGTAGAGATTGATCTTTACTGTTTGCACTTGGTATTTCCTCCGCTCTCTCGCTACGGGGCCATAGCTCCCGCGCAACATCCGACAACCGCATCAGCCTCTTGCTGATNTCCTTANCGAATCTNACACTCCGGCCAGCCTAGGTTTTTCTCAGCAGCCGNATCAGNCTCGACGTATCCCAGCGGCCACCCCCGCGGGCCTGNANCGANGCATANAACTGNTTCACNAACGCACTGACNGGCAACAGGGCACCGTTGCGCTCCGCCTCGGCAAGGCACAACCCGAGGTCTTTCCGCATCCAGTCCACGGCAAAGCCAAACTCGAACTTGTCCTCGTGCATCGTCACGCCCCGATTCTCCATCTGCCAGGACTGAGCAGCACCTTTAGAGATCACATCCAGAACCTGCTTGACGTCCAGGTTTGCCTTGTCTGCGAAATTGACCGCTTCTGAGAGTCCCTGTACCAGCCCCGCGATAGCGATCTGATTGACCATTTTGGTCAGCTGCCCGTTTCCCACCGGCCCCATCAACTGACAGGCTCGGGCATAGTTGTCGATGACCGGACTGACATGCGCGAAAGGCTTNGCCTCGCCACCAACCATAACTGTTAGTACGCCGTTTTCAGCACCGGCCTGGCCCCCGGATACCGGCGCGTCGAGAAAATGCAGCCCTTTGGCATCGGCAGCCGCCGACAACTCTCGCGCCACTTCAGCTGAGGCTGTGGTGTGATCGACAAAATGTGCGCCGGTCGACATGCCATGGAATGCACCACTCGTTTCCACTGTTACGGCCCTAATATCATCATCGTTTCCGACGCAGGCGAAAACCACATCCGAGCCCTCGGCGGCATCCGCTGGTGTGGCGGCAGACTCTCCACCGAATTCTTCAACCCACTTATGGGCCTTTTCAACGGTGCGGTTATACACCCGGACCGGATAGCCTGCTTTGGACAAGTGTCCTGCCATCGGATAGCCCATCACGCCGAGCCCAATAAACGATACCTGCTTCACTGATCCATTCATTCCGCTGACCTCACTGATCTCCAATGTTCATAGCTTAATGTGTATTATCTCGAGCAGCCAACTCCATTCATGCCAAACCACCCGGGGCCATCGTGACACAGTCCACGCTCAACATTCGGCGGGCTACCGCGAAAGATACACTAACTCTCGCCCACTTTAACATTGCCATGGCCAGAGAAACCGAAGATCATGCTCTAGACCCGGAGACCGTCCGGGCCGGTGTTGCACGATTGTTTGACCAGCCTGAGCAGGGTTTTTACCTGGTGGTCGAATCCGAAGGTTCAATCGTTGGCTCCTTGATGATCACCCAGGAATGGAGTGACTGGCGAGATGGGCTCTGGTGGTGGATCCAGAGCGTCTACGTGAGCCCGACCTTCCGGCGCAAAGGTGTTTTCAGCGCCCTTTATCGTGAAGTAAACACCCTTGCCCGGCAAGAAAAACAGGTCTGTGGGCTGCGTCTCTACGTAGAGAAAGACAACACAGCCGCCCAGCAGGTCTATGAGCAGATGGGTATGACCCAGACACCTTACCGTGTTTACGAACAACTGTTCTGATCCAAACACTGTGCAACTGTTTCGTCAGCCCGCTCGGCATCTGGTCGCAGGTCGGGATAGACTTTAGACCTCCAACTCCCAGGTAACTCGACATCCCATGATCAGTAACGAAGAACTCAAGGCCCAGGCGTGTGCCGCAATTGATGCCAGGCACGATGACATCATTTCCATCGGTGAGACAATACTGCGCAACCCTGAAACCGGGTTTCGTGAGTTCAAAACCGAGCGCCTGGTCGCAGAAGCCATGCAGAATGTCGGGCTCGAGATCCAGAGCGGGCTTGCAATCACGGGGGTCAAATCCAAGCTGACCGGCAGTAACGACGGGCCNACACTGGCATTGATCGGTGAACTCGACAGCCTGCGAATCTCTGATCACCCTTATGCCGACGCTGAAACAGCTGCGGCTCACGCCTGCGGTCACAATGCCCAGATCGCCGGCATGCTGGGTTCTGCGATGGGACTCCTGCAGGGTGATGTGGTCCCTCATCTGGGGGGATCGCTCACGTTTATTGCCGTGCCGGCCGAAGAGATGATTGAGGTCGGATACCGACTGGGCCTGCGTGAAGAAGGCAAGATCGAGTTCCTGACCGGAAAGGCTGAGTTCATACGCCGGGGACACTTCGACGATGTCGACCTGGCGCTGATGTGCCACACCAAGAACGACCAAGTGGCCTCACATGTTGCCAATTCGTCCAACGGCGCAATCATCAAGAAGATCCGTTTTCTGGGCAGGGCATCGCATGCCGGTGCCAGACCCCAGGCTGGGATCAATGCNCTGAATGCGGCAAACCTCGCCATGACCGCAATTGCACTGCTACGCGAGACCTTCTATGACGAGGACACTATCCGGATCCATCCCATCATCACCAAGGGAGGTGAAGCAGTGAGTGCCGTACCGGCGGAGGTCGTGATCGAGACCTTTGTTCGCGGCCGAACATTGGAGGGCATCGTAGANGCCAACCAGAAGGTTGATCGGGCGGTCAGAGGCGCAGCCATGGCGATTGGCGCAACGGTNGAGATCGAAACCACCCCGGGTTATCTACCCCAGACCAACGATCCCACCATGAGTGAACTCTGGGGGGAGAACGTCAAGTCCCTTTACGGTGAAGACCAATTCTACGTCGAGGAACACCGGACCGGCTCGACGGACATGGGAGACCTCGGCCATATCATGCCGGTTACTCACCCTTACATCTTCGGCGCCTCTGGCACCGGACACGGAAACGACTATTTAATGGAAGATAAAGAAGCGGTCTATGTGAACATGGCCAAATTGCTGGCCATGACAGCCATCGATGTTCTTGGAGAGAACGGCAGAAAAGGCCGAGAAATTCTCACCAATACACGGCCGAAACTGACCAAAGACGAATATCTTAAATTCAACCGGGACATGATGCAGACGACTCGCTTTGCACCTGATTCAGAATGAATTCAGGGGCCTGATGATGCAGCCCATTAAAGAACTAACGCAGTATTTTCTGCAGGAGGAAGCGGCAGGCATCGCACACAGCGGAGGCTCTTACCTGGCACACGCCATCGGTGTCTACCGGGACCTCAAATCCTGGGACTGGGACGAAGAAGCTGCCCGCGCCGGGCTGTTTCATTCGATCTACGGCACCGAGATCTTTCAGGATTTTACCCTGCCTGTATCCAGGCGCAACGAAATCAAGTCGATGATCGGCGAACAGGCNGAAACTCTGTGCTATCTGAACTGTGCTCTGAGACGCCGCCCTTTTGACGCGCAGGTCACCCAAACCCATGGTCCTCACACCATTGACGACCGGTTCAGCGGAACCGTGGTCAGCATCAGTANTAAGATGTTCGACCACCTGTGCGAGATGCACCTGTGTGACTGGCTTGAGCAGGTTTCCCGCGCTGGCGGATGGGACTATCGGCGCANGGGCTACCGTAACATTGCCAGGCGTCTGGGCGGGATCGCGCTGTCAAAATACGANACAGTGTTCAACAGCGCTCCCGAACAGGTCTGGTTCGACGAATATCTCTGGCCCGAGGGCGTCAGTCGCTGACCACCGATGAAGCGCTCGCTCCGTACACAAATGAATTCACTCATTGCGGGCGGCGCCGGCTTCATCGGTCTGAATTTAGCCGAANNAATCCTCCGCCAGGGCCAGGGCGTCGTGATCTATGACACAGGCAGTGTTCCCGAAGCTGCGCGACGATGTTTCGATTCACTGCCGGGCTCCTGGACACAGGTCCACGGGAGTGTGACTGACCAGGAGGCCGTAGCCAGCACCCTTTCAGACCAACAGATCACACAGGTCTTCTACGGGGCGACCATCACCTCCGGACCCGAGCGCGAACGGGAGGCGCCCGAGAGCGTACTTTCGGTAAACCTGCTGGGGCTTGCCAGTGTGGCGAAATCCGCCGCGAAAACCGGTGTCCGGCGACTGCTCAACATCAGCTCCGGTGCAGCTTACGGTTTATCGGTACAGGGCGGGCCTGGCGCGCTGCACGAAGCTCACACCCGGGAACACCCCAGCACGCTTTATTCGGTGAGTAAGCTCGCCTCTGAAATCACGCTGCGCAGGATCGCAGAACTGACCGGACTCGATGCGCTGAGCGTGCGCCTGAGCTCGATTTTCGGTCCCTGGGAACGCGATACCGGGTTCCGGGACACGCTGAGNGCACCGATGCAGGCGTCGGTCGCCGCGCAACGGGGTGAGAGCGTCATTCTGGCCCGGCGCGAGTGCCGGGACTGGACCTACAGCCGGGATGTTGCCCATGCNCTNCTGCTGCTGATCGATGTTGAGGGTCNCCGTTACGACCTGTACAACATTACCTCGGGCCGANTCTGGAGCACGGCGGACTGGTGTNAGCGACTCGNCNGTCGATTCCCGGCCTTCAGCTACCGGTTCGCGGAACGGGAAGAAACAGCCACCATCGATCTTTACTCAGCGACCGACCGGCCGCCTCTCGATCCCGGCCGCTTGCGTGACGACCTCGGTCACAGCCTGCCAAGTGATGTCGACGTAATGTTCGCTGATTTTGAACAGTGGCTCGATCGAAACCCTGATTTCTGGTCCGCAGGAGCGACTGACGGATCAAAAGCCGGGTGAATCTATAGGCTGGGAGAATCAGTCAGCATAACCTGGCAACTCCCGCTCCAGCACACGCATCATTGCCTCGAGATCGATCCGGTCGGNTAGCGCNGACTGACAGATTCGCTCAAGACTTCTAACGGNTGCACCACGTCAANCGATCCTTGATGCTGTATTCAAGACTTCCCCTCGGGCCCGACGCTCCATNGGCANCAGNGCGTGGTANGTGAACTCGTGCACCGGGGTCGGGACCCCGGTCTGCTGCCCGAAGCGGACGATCACTCCGTTCCAGGCATCGAGTTCTGATGGTCTGCCGTCCAGGATGTCCCGCATCAGCGAGGCGGTGNTGTCGTAGGGCAAGTTCTGGTAAAGCGCCCACAGATTTTCCTTGAGGTTCTTATCCAGAGGATAACCCTGGCTCTTGCCCACCTGAATGCCTTCATCCATGGCCCGATCTGCCAACCCGCGCAACTCAGGTTGCGCACAGATCTCACCCAGCGTGCTCCGGGACAACGCGCCCAGGCCGGCCCACGAGCCGACCATCANCAACTTCTCCCAAAGGGCCGCACGGATATTCTTGCTGGCTTTGGTTTCCGCACCAGTGGNCATAAACGCCTCGCACAGCGATTCCACCCGATCGGTCAACCTGCCGTCCAGTTCACCGAACTCGACATAGGCCCCCGGATTGAGATGGCGAATCACGCCTGGCGACTGGATCTCGCAGAAAATTCGAGACAGACCGCCCAGTACCCGGTCTTTTCCGTAAGCTGCTGCCAGCTGGTCGGATGCCTCGACCCCGTTCAGGAAAGGAACAATCAGCGTTCGGTTTCCTACCAACGGACGCATGGTCTGCAGTATTTCCACTACTTGCCAGGTCTTCACCGCCACCACCACCACATCCACCTCACCGATGTCCGCTGGGTCGCTGGTCGCGGTNGGTCGTGGCAGATGCACGTCACCGACCGGACTGTGTATTGTCAGGCCATGATCTTGAATGGCCTTAAGGTGCGCACCGCGGGCGATGAGCCCGACATCATGCCCAGCTTCTGTGAGTCGCGCNCCGTAATAAGCGCCGAGTCCGCCGGCGCCGTAAATTGCAAAATGCATTGATTTGCCTCTCAGATTCGATAAGGTTGCCGCCGGCGTCCTTCACATCGCCACCTCTTTTGATTATGACCGCAAGGATATTCGATGAAGAAGATATTGGCCAGAGATCCCCCAGTCGAGGCACAATTAGGGCATTGCTCNTCTTTGAGGGCTTTCACAGCGAACTTGTGATGCGACCCAGTCAGATCGAACGCTACAACCGGCAGATCAAGCTGCCCCAGGTCGGTGAGGCCGGGCAACAACGATTACTGGAGGCACGGGTGCTGATCATCGGCATGGGTGGGTTGGGATCACCGGTTTCGATGTACCTGGCTGCAGCCGGTGTCGGTGAATTGGTAATCAGTGACTACGACCGGGTCGATGAATCAAACCTGCAGCGCCAGATCGTCCACACCCACGCCTCCATCAACGAACTCAAAGCGGATTCGGCACGCCAGACCCTGTTGCGGCTTAACCCGGAAGTGTCAGTTAAGACGCTCGACTATGAACTCGATGGTGCGGAACTGACCGATGAATTTAATCAGGCCGACGTGGTGGTCGACTGCACCGATAATTTTCCTTCTCGCTTTGAACTCAACCGTGTCAGTCTTCTGACCGGTANGCCGCTGGTGTCAGGCGCAGCGATACGCTGGGAGGGACAGGTCTCAACGTTCNTCCCGCAAAACTCCGACAGTCCCTGTTATCGNTGCCTGTATCCGGACACCAACCTGGAAGGTGCGACCTGTGCGATGGAAGGTGTGATCGCACCCATCGTCGGGGTGGTCGGGACGACCCAGGCCCTGGAAACGCTGAATGTGCTGCTAGGGACCGGTGACGGGTTATGCGGGCGACTGCTGATCTTCGATGGGGTTGCCATGGAGTGGCAGGCTATTCCCCTGCCACGAAATCCGACCTGCCCTGCCTGCGCGGACCGTCCAGAGTACTGAAACGGCGTGAAGACGAACCGGGACGGATTCAGCCTCCGATGTGGGACATCTCGACCCGCGGTGCGGCCAAAACATCGACCGGGACCTGACCGCGCAATTCCGAATAACGATCCTCTCGTGTTCCCCACAGAGACGTTATGATTTCAGTCAGCGCTTCATCACTGGCACCTGCGCGGAGTGGACTACGAAGATCATGTCCCTTCGCTGCAAACAGGCAGGTATACACCTGCCCTATGGCCGTGAGCCTCGCTCGGGTGCACTCCCCGCAGAAAGATTCGGTCACCGACGTAATAAAGCCCACCTCACCGCTGCCATCGACGTAGCGCCAGCGCTTGGCGACCTCTCCCTGGTAATTGGGAGAGAGTGGCTCGATCGCCATCTCTTGGTCAATCATCGCCACCATCTCAGTGGCCGGAATGACCTCATCCAGTTTCCAGTTGTTGGTCGATCCCACATCCATAAATTCAATAAAACGCAGGATCAGACCCGTACCTTGGAAATACCGGGCCAGCGGCAGTATGCTGTGGTCATTGAGCCCGCGTTTNATGACAGCGTTGACCTTGATGCTTTCATAACCGGCCGCCTGCGCGTTGTCGATACCCTTCAGCACGCTGGCCACGGGAAAGTCGACGTCATTGACCTGCCTGAACGTCTCTTCATCCAGTGCATCTAAACTGACGGTAAGACGCTTAAGCCCTGCTTCGCGAAGAGACTCGGCCCGCCTCCGGGTCAGCAATGAAGCGTTGGTCGTCATACTAATGTCGTCAATCCCGGCNANGGCCGATACCGCTTCGATCAGATATTCCAGGTTCCGCCGAATCATGGGCTCTCCACCGGTGATCCGGACCTTGCATACGCCCAGGCTGGCAAATACACGGGTCAGCCGGGCGATCTCCTCCAGCCTCAGCAAGTCATCACGGGGGACAAATGCGTAACCCGGTCCAAAAACTTCCCGCGGCATACAGTAGATGCAGCGAAAATTGCAGCGATCCGTCACCGAGATTCGAAGATCGCGGACCGGTCGATCCAAGGTATCCCGAACTGTTGGCAACTCAGCTGAACCCATCAGGTGTTAGCCTCCACCCCGCTGGTAGGTCAGGTCGAACCTGGCCTGGAAGTTTTCCTGCTCGGCTTCCGACAGGTTTTCATATCTAAACAAGACTTCAGTCGCTGGGATTTGCACCAGGGTACTCAAGTGCCTTCGCTGCTCNGGTCCCAGTCTGATCTCGATCCGNCCNTCCGCAAATTTCAGGCTCGCCCCATCCGCCCGGGTCTCCTGTAACCAGCCACCCGGCAACTGCGCCAGCATCCGAAAAAAATCCGCATGAGTCAGACCCATTTCCTTACGCAATTCCATACCTATGACAGTAACGCCTATCAACCTCCTGCAACCGGTGGCCAGATCGCCAGGGTGTCCCCGTCCTCCAGCAGGCGGGTAGCCCTGTCGGACTCGGTGCAGAACACCCCATTGACGAGGACCAGGTGGGCTTGTTCTGGCGGCACATCAAATCGACTGATGATCTCGCTGATGCTTTCTTGTTCGTCAAGTTCGGCTTCAACCGCGTTATGGTGCGATCCTTCTGGCAGGAATTTCGCCAGCCCTGCATAGAGTTTGAAGGTAAATTTCAAATCACCGTTATCCTGAGGCACTCAGGTCGTACCGCTCGCTTCCTGAGTCACCCCGATATAGGCTTCCATCAGTCCGATCGGATTCTTCATCAGACNTTCTTTCCACGGGCCAAGAGAGATCCGAGCTTCGATCAGTCCGCGCAGGACACCAAGGTGTTCATGATAGCCAACCAAATTGGCCCCAACGAGCAGGTCGTCCTTGAACTGCAGGTTGACGTACTGATAATTATCGGGGTTGTAAAGCTCGGCCGAGTCGCCCCCCTCTACTCCTTCCCAGGCACCAAAAGAACAGGTCACAAGACCCAAAGTGTCCAGAATATTCATNTTCAGACTACCTTTATAAGGTAGCGAGTTTTCGATCGCCATATTGTGTGCAGCGATTCGTCCATGTTCCGTTGCGGTGGGCTGTACAGCATGCACGGCAGTCTTGCCGGTGGAAAAATCCAAGCCCTGTGCGCAATCGCCAGCAGCGTAAATATCCGCAACGCTGGTCTGCATAAACTGATCGACCTCAATTCCCTGATCGATGTCGATATCCACATCCTCCAGGAAACCGATATTCGGCTTTACACCAGTCGATACGATCACCACATCTGCCGGGTAGACATCGCCCGTTGCAAGCACCACCCTGAGTTCTTGGTCATCTGATTCGATCGCCTCGACCGTGGTGCCCGTGTGGACCACCACACCTTTGCTCTCACACCATGTCTTGAGCAGGCCACCGGCTTTCTCTCCGAGCATTCTCGGCACCATTCGTGGACCCATCTCGACAACCGTAAGATTGACTTCACGCATCACCCAGGATTCAAGAATAATACAACCGATAAATCCGGCACCGACCTGTACAGCGCGGGCGCCGGGTTTGGCCAATTCGATGATGCGCTCAGCATCCTCCAGGTGCCAACACTGTTGGACCCGCGGGTCGTCCATACCCGAAACCGGTGGAATAATGGGCTCGGCACCCGTTGCCACCAGTAATTTGTCGTATTCAACCACGCTGCCATCTTCCAGGATCACCTTGTGAGCCGTGCTGTCCACCTTCACCACACGACCATGAACGACATCGATCTGCTTGTCCTGAAAGTGGTTTGCAGCACGCCGCAGGTAAGTCCCTTGTTCCCCGACTTTGCCGGTCAGGAAGTACGGAATCGCCATACGGGAATACGGCGACTGAGGTTGAGCCCCGATCATAGTGATCTGCCCGTCAGCATCAAGGGAGCGCAGGTTCTCGGCAGCGGCGACAGCCGCAGGGCCGGCGCCCACAATCACATAATGCATAGGGCTTCTCTTACTCTTAAGACGCAGAGCCCGGCGGCGCGCAAGCGCCCCCGGGCCCAGTAATCAACGATGTTGCTCTAATCGCGTATCAGAGGCCCAGACGACCCANGGTCTCCGCTGTCGGCACACCAGTTACATCCCAACCGCGCAACTCATAGTACTCAGGCAACATCTCGTCCAGTCGATTGACGGCACCTTCCGCCGAGCCCGACTTCGCTGCATCTTTCAACAGGCGCTCAGGCAGGGTGTCATCGGCGCCCGTGAAGCCGGCGGCAATGTTGTACTGGCGTTCCATGTTCCAGATTCGCTCACCGACCTCGACGAATCGCTCAACACTCCAGTCTCCCTCACAAGCNGCTGCGACCATTGGCGCGATGTCCTCACCTGACAGGGCNAAGGTAGTAAACACGCACGTACCACTGGAATCCACTGCGGCAGTGGCATCCTGGAATGCCTTGACCAGCCCGGCCTTACCCTCGGTGACCAGAGGATCGGTCTTTTCGGGTATTCCAAGAATCTCAGAGGACACGGTATAACTGCGCAGATGGCAGGCACCGCGGTTTGAAGTTGCATAAGTCAGNCCCATACCCTGAATCCCACGNGGGTCGTAGGCCGGAAATTCCTGGCTTTTGACCGTCATCGAAAATTCCGGGTGCCCATACTTATCGCACATTCGTTTGGANCCCTGGCCGATCTCCTTACCGAAGCCCTCACCCCGGGCAGTGGCCTCGACCATCGCCACAAATGCTTCGGTATTGCCAAACTCCAGCTCGATGCCGTCGGTGTCACTTGAACTGATGGAACCCGCCGCGTACAGATCCATCGCCGCACCTAAGGTTGAACCCAGAGAAATCGGATCGAGTCCCTGCTCGTTACAGACAAAATTCGCGTAAGTCAGCGCGTCCAGGTCATCAACACCTGTTGCCGCACCCAGTGCCCAAGCCGCTTCATATTCCAGGCCACCACCGACGATCTGGTATCCGGGTTTGTCCTTAACCGTAAAATGTGAGGGATCGATCTTAGAGCGTCGCGCGCAGGAGATCGGGCAGCCAAAGCAGGCATGATTGGACACCAGGTTGGCCTGGCCGTCGCTGTCGCGGGGTTCCGCCATCGCCTCAGCGCTGATGTTGTGCGCGCCTTCAAACTGAACCTCATGACCATTTCGAGTCGGGAGTGCACCAATTTCGTTGATCACATTCATCAGCACCTGGGTACCATGTGTCGGTAACCCTTCACCGGTCACTGCATTTTCAGCCAAAATCTCTTTGGCTGAATTCGAGGTCTTCATCATCGCCATTGGGTCTTTGACCGTGACCCCAACTGTGCCACGGACCACCACGGCTTTCAGGTTCTTCGAGCCCATCACCGCACCGACACCGGAACGTCCTGCCGCGCGGTCCATGTCATTCACGACAGCGGCATACAGCACACCGTTCTCACCAGCAAGGCCGATGGAAGCAACCCGCGCGTCATTGTCACCACGGCGCTGAATGAGAGTTGTCTCAGTCTCCCAAACCGACTTGCCCCACAAGTCCGAAGCGTCCTTCAGTTCGGCCTCGTCATTACTGATATCAAGGTATACCGGGCCGGCAGATCTACCTTCAAATATAATCATGTCCCAACCGGCGTTCTTCAATTCAGCACCGAAGAAACCACCCGAATTGGAACAAGCAATGGCGCCCGTCAAGGGCCCCTTACACACCACCGACCAGCGGCCTGAGGTCGGAGCGATCGTGCCAGTCAGCGGACCGGTTGCAAAGATCATCTTATTCTCAGGTGACAGAGGGTCAACCTTTGGATCGGTTTCCTCTATCAGATACTTCGTCGCCAGACCTCGCTGACCCATGTAGGCCTGCGCCCATTCCATGTTCAGCGGTTCACTGGCACAGCTACCAGCCCCTAGATCTACTCTCAAGATTTTTCCAGTCCAGCCCATGGTTTCACCTCCTTTTTAACAATAAGTCTATATTCGTGAGTTTACGGTTCAGCGCTTACAACCTGGATTATCGCCCAAATTACTGAACCGGCGAATCATCAAGATCGATCATCGCGGCAGCATAGCTCCGCATCTTTTCATAGCCGGTACTGCCCTCGGCTACATAAGCGAGTGCCGGTGTCGGACACGCTTCGACACACATCGGTTCCCCGCCGCACAAATCACATTTGGTCACGATCCCTGAATCAGCGTCGTAATTAATCGCGCCGAACGGGCAGGCAATGGTGCAGACCTTGCATCCGACGCAGGCCTCATCTGAGACCTCTTTTGCACCGGTAACAGAATTGACGGTGATCGCTTCCACCGGGCACACCACCATGCACCAAGCTTCTTCGCACTGCGTGCAGGTGGACGGAATATTGGCTGCACCACCCTTAAAGACGGAGATATTCATGACCGACTTGGCCGGATTGAATGCCCCTACTTTACCGTAGGAGCACATCATCTCACACTGGTGACAGCCAGTACACGCGTCATTCTCCATTCGCAGCGCTTTGAACATCTGAACCCTCTACTGGCGACCAATCCAGCAAAACTGATCAGCCATGACATGACGGTGCTATGTTACACGTTCATTTGCCAAATTCAACTAGTGTCGGAACCCCCTTCAGCCTCGCTGTACGTTCAGACAACCGTTAGAATTCACCTGATCCTGATGTGGCTTCCGACCCCATTGGTTATCTGCCGATAGTGTAAACCCTGCTTGAAGGTATTCTCTGACACACCGGCCATGAGTAAATTATGATCAGATCCCGGCTGGTTGTACTGTTAAAGATCCTGGTGGTAACTATCCTTCTGGGCGTGATCTTTTATGCCATCGATTGGCAGGATCGCTATGCGATCGTCGCGGCAGATGGCGAGCAAGTGGAAACTGTTTACGGCAAGATCCTTGGACGGTGGGACCTGGAGCCGGTGCACTTCCTGGCAAAGGATACAAACGAGCCACGCTGGGTGAGTCGAATCGCAGATCCACAGGGGCGAACGACAGTGATCAGCCCCGGTATTCTGACCTACTTGGCCAACCTGGACTTCCGGTGGTTTGGATTCGGCGCGGCCGCCTTTGTGGTTTTTGTCATCATCATCAACAGCCGCTGGTGGTGGCTGATGCGAGTTAACGGGCTCGGCGTTGGATTTTTCGAAGCGCAACGCTTTGCCTGGATCGGTCTTTTCTGCAGCAACGTATTGCCCGGCGCAACAGGCGGCGATGTCGTGAAAGCAGTCTACATCGTCCGGCGATGTTCCGGCGACCGGGTCAGGGCCGTGGTTTCGGTCGTCGTCGACCGGATCATCGGCCTGTTGTCACTGCTCTTTGTGTGCAGCATCTTCAGTGCAGGCAACCTGGAAAGGTTCCCATACTTTGTGGGGACAGTCTGGGCCTGTGCACTCGCCACACTACTCATCGCCACCCTGCTACTGAGNCCGAGACTGAGATCCTTATTGCGATTTGAAAAACTCGTCAGCCGACTACCCACACGAGTGGGTANGATCGTGGCAGAACTCGATGACGCCGTTCTGCAATACCGCGATCACCTCAAGGGNATCGGACTCTGGATTCTCGTCAGCCCTCTGACCTACAGTCTTTTCTGTGGCAGCGTGTTCNTGATGGACCAGGCACTGGGAGTAGGACTCGTGCTGAGTGACTATTTTGTGATTGTTCCAGTGGCAGCTGTCGCCCAGGCCATTCCCATTGCACCGGCCGGCTGGGGAATTGGCGAGGCCGCCTATGGTGCACTGATCGGAAAATTCGGCGCGGCCGCCCTGCCAGGAGTCGAAAACGCCGAGCAAATCATGCGTACCCGCGGTGTTGCACTGTCGGTACTGCACAGGACACATGTGGTGGCCTGGTCGCTGATAGGCGGCATCATGCTGCTGATCGACCGACAAATGCACCCTGCCGATAGACCACTCCAGGAAAAGCACAGCAGAGAGTCTTAGGCTGGATCGTAACAATGACCGACAGACAGACTGAATATACAGCCCCCGCCCCGAAGGCAGATGGCACCCTGGAGGTCACCTTCACCTACCTTGAAATGCGCAAGCCGGCGGACCCGGTTCCCTACCAGGGGCCCACGATCGACAACCTCACTGTTCTGCGTGCAGTCGAACCCACGATCTCTTTCTACCGCTATCTATACAACCACGTCGGCGGGCCTTGCTTGTGGTACGAGCGACGGGCTCTGTCCGATGGTCAGCTAAAAACGATCCTGATTGACCCGGGCGTCCATGTCTATGTCCTCTACGCCAATGGTGTCCCGGCTGGATACGCTGAGCTAGACACGCGAGGCAAGAATGATATTGAGGTTGCCTATTTTGGCTTGCTGCCGGAATTCATCGGCAGAAAACTTGGACCCTGGTTCCTGAACTGGACCCTCCAGCGAGCCTGGTCCAGGAACCCTGCGAGACTGTGGGTCAATACCTGCACCCTGGATCATCCGGCAGCTCTGACCGTCTACCGGCAGGCCGGGTTTACACCATTCCGGGAAGAAACGGCCACCATTCGGGATCCCCGACAGGAACCCTTCTGGCAGTCCAGCCCACACACCTGAGCCCGAAAGTCCCGGCTCCTAGTCGCTACCGGAGCAACCGCCGGACCATGGTCTAACCACCCCGGGATGAGTTAACCGATGTCTGCCTGATCGCCTTTCTGGCCCAGCCAGGTCTTGCGGTCACTGGCCCGCTTTCGAGCCAGCAGCAGATCCAGCGTCTTCTCGGCCTTATTGCGCCCATCGAGCTGTAGCTGGATCAGCCGGCGTGTCGCCGGGGCCATGGTGGTCTCGCGCAACTGCGCCGGATTCATTTCACCCAAACCCTTGAAGCGCTGTACATTGACCGCGCCGCGCAGTTTCTCGGCCTTAATGTGACCCAGGATGTCGCGTCGTTCTTTTTCGTCCAGGGCGTAGAACACGTTCTTACCGACATCGATCCGGAAAAGCGGCGGCATGGCAACACACACGCGCCCGGCTTCGACCAGTGAGCGGAAATGCCTGAAGAACAGCGCACACAGCAATGTGGCGATATGGGCCCCATCGGAATCCGCGTCGGCCAGAATACAGACCTTGCCATAACGCAACCCTGAGAAATCTGACGACCCCGGGTCTACTCCGAGAGCAATCGCAATATCGTGAACTTCCTGGGAACCTAACACTTCGGAAGAATCGACTTCCCAGGTATTCAGAATCTTGCCTCTCAACGGCATGATAGCCTGGTAGTCCTTGTCCCGAGCCTGTTTTGCTGACCCACCAGCCGAATCACCCTCGACTAGAAACAACTCAGTCTGTTCCAGTTCATGGCTGGCACAGTCAGCTAACTTACCTGGTAAAGCAGGACCGGTCGCGACCTTTTTCCGGGCAACCTGGCGCCGTTCCCTGAGCCGGTGTTGGGCGTTATCGATCGCCAAGCCTGCGATCTGCCCCGCTTCTTCGGTGTGTTGATTCAGCCACAAACTGAACGAATCCCGGGATGCACCGGCACTGAACACTCCTGCATCTCGGGAGGAAAGGCGTTCTTTTGTCTGCCCGCTGAACTGCGGGTCTTTCATCCGAATAGACAGAACGAAACAGCAGTTGCTAAAGATGTCTTCCGGCGCCAGCTTGATCCCGCGGGGCAGCAAACCCCGAAACTCACAAAACTCCCGCACCGCTTCAGTCAAACCGCTACGAAAACCACTCACGTGGCTTCCACCCTGGACNGTCGGAATCAGATTGACGTAACTCTCGGANACNACATCGCCACCGTTAGTCAGCCAGGAAACAGCCCAGTCTGCCTCCTGGTCACCGACTTTAATGTGCTCGATGACGGGCGCTGCCGGNACGATATCNAAATCGCCGATCTCGCCCAGCAAGTAGTCGTTTAAACCATCCTCATATTCCCAGACACTATTGTTTTTCGGATTGCTTTCATCCTTGAGATCAATTCGCAATCCTGGGCACAGCACCGCCTTGGCACGGAGCAGACGTTTGAGACTGGAAATAGAAAAGCCAGGACTGTCAAAGAATTCCGGGTCGGGCCAGAATCGCAGACGCGTACCACTGTTGCGGGTGCCGACTTTCCCCTTGGGCTTCAATCTACCCATCGCAACACCATCACGGAAGGCCATGTGGTACTCGCTGCCACCGCGCCTGACCCAGACCTCGAGTTTCGACGACAGTGCGTTCACAACCGACACGCCGACGCCATGCAGCCCACCGGAATAGCTGTAACTCTTGTTCGAGAATTTCCCACCAGCGTGCAGACGGGTAAGTATCACCTCCACACCACTGACCTTTTCCCCTTTGTGCTTGTCCACTGGCATGCCGCGACCATCGTCAGAGACCGTCATCGAAAGGTCTTTGTGCATGACAACGTCAATTCGACGTGCATAGCCGGCGATCGCTTCATCGACGCTGTTGTCGATCACCTCTTGAGCCAGGTGGTCTGGTCGCTCGGTCTGGGTATACATGCCGGGTCGCTTTCGAACCGGCTGCAGTCCCGTCAGGACTTCAATCGCGCTTGAATCGTAGCTGGCAGACATTGTAGGAAAAGCAAATTAACTGACATCGTGCGGTGCGAAGAAGCCCCGCCCAGGTCTTANAGGAAACAGGGCCGGTCTAGGCCGGCCCTTGCTGTATCCGATCAAACAAGCACTCTAGGTGTCCAGATTATCAAGGGCTTTTTGAAACCTGTTGGCGTGGGATCGCTCGGCCTTTGCCAGCGTCTCGAACCAGTCTGCAATCTCATCAAACCCCTCGTCGCGCGCCGCCTTCGACATTCCCGGGTACATATCCGTGTACTCATGGGTCTCACCCGCAATCGCCGCCTGCAGGTTCAGATCTGTAGCACCGATCGGCAGGCCAGTCGCCGGGT
Source organism: Pseudomonadota bacterium (assembly GCA_002718155.1). GTDB lineage: Bacteria > Pseudomonadota > Gammaproteobacteria > Arenicellales > UBA868 > UBA9619. The sequence goes on along the minus strand of PBDS01000004.1, from coordinate 93,191 downwards.
CGCCACTTTGCTCCAAGTACTCCAGATGGCCGTGTGCATGACCCGTTTCACCCTCTGCCGTCGAACGGAACACGGCTGCCACATCGTTATACCCCTCAACATCGGCCTTGGCTGCAAAATAAAGATATCGCCGGTTGGCTTGTGATTCGCCGGCGAAAGCATCCTTCAGATTCTGTTCCGTCTGACTCCCTTTGAACGCCATATCACTACCTCCATAATTGTACTGTTGAAGAAATTCCCGCTGCGATAAAATTGATCTCAGAATAGACCGCTCGAGTCTAATTTGGGACCTCGGGCGAGGTCAATGAGGCAAACGCAGATGGCAAGGCAAACCAAGCCGAGAATCGGCGATTTCGAGAAATCCCTGAAGGAACTTGAAACCATCGTTGAGCGAATGGAGGAAGGCGACCAGTCCCTGGAGGCCTCACTGAAGGATTTCGAAAGGGGTATGGCACTGGTGCACGCCTGCAAGACCTCTTTAGAAACGGCCCAGCAGAAGATCCAGACCCTGATCGAAAAAGACAATGAATTACACACGGAGGCATTTGAACCGGATGTCCGGTAGTGCCTGAAAGAAGTTCTCTGGAAGACCTCTGGCCAGCATGGTGCCGGCGGGTCGACGACTATCTGGAGCGCAATCTACCGCTCCCCGAAGGGCAACCAGGCCAACTGCACACTGCCATGCGCTACAGCAGTATCGGCGCCGGCAAACGGTTCCGCGCGGCCCTGGTCTATGCCGCCGGTACATCGCTGGGTGCCGCAGAGGCGGCATTGGATGTTCCGGCCTGTGCGGTAGAACTGGTTCATGCTTTTTCACTCGTGCACGATGACCTACCCGCTATGGATGACGACAACCTTCGGCGAGGGAAACCAACCTGCCACAGGGCCTTTGATGAAGCAACAGCCATACTCGCCGGGGATGCCCTGCAGACCCAGGCCTTCGAGATTCTGGCATCTGGTCTGGAACTCAGCGTCACACCCAGTGAGCGACTGGAAATGCTGGCCCTGTTGGCCCGGACGTCTGGCGCTGCTGGCCTGGCCGGAGGACAGGCAATCGATCTCCAAGCGACAACTGTCGACGCATCGCTCGACACCGTCGAAAGAATGCATGCGCTTAAGACTGGAAGCCTCATCCGCGCGTCGGTTTCGCTTGGCGCTCTGGCCGCCTCGGCATCGGCTGAAATCCTGACCACACTCGACCAATTTGCCCAGAATCTCGGTCTCGCCTACCAGGTCATCGACGACGTTCTGGATGGCACCGTCGATACGCCTATTCTGGGTAAGGACAGCGGATCAGACCGAGATGCGGACAAACCGACCTACCTGAGCATCCTCGGTGAGCACGACGCTCGTCAATTCGCCGGCAAGTTACATCACAGTGCCCGCCAGATTCTGACCGGTGCACCCTTCGACACCCAATTACTCCTTGCGCTTGCACGATTTACCATCGAGAGGAGCCACTGATACCCTAAGGGGGGTAATATTGCCCTGGCAGACCACCGTCAGGGCCCGCGCAAAACACAATGAGCAGTCAAGAGCCAACCTCGATCCTGGATACGATCGACTCCCCGCCTGATCTTCGTAAGCTTAAGCAGGGCCAACTGCCGGATCTGGCCAAGGAAATACGCGCGTACCTGATCGAAACGGTTTCCGCCACCGGGGGGCATCTCGCCCCAGGGCTTGGTACAGTGGAGCTGACCGTTGCCCTGCACTATGTGTTTAATACGCCGGACGACCGACTGGTTTGGGACATCGGTCACCAGGCCTACCCTCACAAAATCATAACCGGCCGCAAAGACCGGCTTCACACTATCCGGCAGCGCAATGGCCTGTCTGGGTTTCTGCGACGGGTCGAGAGTGAGTACGACGTTTTTGGGGCGGGCCACTCGAGCACTTCAATCAGTGCTGCCCTGGGCATGGCCGTGGCATCCAAGCTAGAACAAAGCAACCGGCAGGTCGTCGCCATTATCGGCGACGGCGGCCTCACAGCGGGCCAGGCCATGGAAGCTTTGAATAATGCGGGCGACATGGATTCGGATATCCTCGTCATCCTCAACGACAACGAGATGTCTATCTCGAAAAATGTCGGTGCCCTGTCCAACTACCTGGCTCGAATTCTTTCCGGGCGCACCTACACGACAGTTCGTGAAGGAAGCAAAACGGTCCTGGGGACACTACCCCCCATGCAGGCCCTGGCCAGACGCTGGGAAGAGCACATGAAGGGGATGGTGATGCCAAGTACCTTGTTCGAGGAACTTGGCTTCTACTACATCGGCCCGATAAATGGCCACGATATCCCCACCCTGGTCTCGACCCTACGTAATCTCAAAGCCATGAAAGGCCCCCGTTTCCTGCACGTGGTCACCCAGAAAGGCCGGGGATTCGAGCCTGCCGAGGGCAACCCCAGCGTGTTCCACGGTGTCGGGCCGTTCGACCCGACCACTGGCAAGATCGAACAGAAATCTACCGCACGAGCCTACAGCAATGTCTTTGGCGACTGGCTGTGTGATATGGCACAACAGGACGAGAAGCTGATCGGAATTACACCGGCAATGCGCGAAGGTTCTGGCCTGGTCCGTTTCTCTCAGGAATATCCCGAGCGCTATTTCGACGTGGGAATCGCCGAGCAGCACGCCATGACATTTGCCGCCGGTGCGGCCTGTGACGGACTCAAACCGGTCGTTGCGATCTATTCGACATTCCTGCAGCGGGCCTACGATCAGTTGATCCACGACGTCAGTGTCCAAGGTCTGGATGTCACGTTGGCCATCGACCGGGCTGGTATCGTCGGTGCGGATGGACCCACTCACCAGGGTGCATACGACCTCACATTTCTACGCTGCCTGCCGGACATGGTCATCATGGCACCAGCGAACGAAGCTGAGTGCCGGAACATGCTCTACACCGCTTACCAGCATCCGGGTCCTGCTGCGGTACGCTATCCCCGTGGTGGCGGCCCGGGAACAGTCGAGTCTCAAGAAATGACCGATCTGCCCATAGGACAGGCTCAGCTCGTGCGCAGTGGGCGTCGCGTAGCGATCCTGGCTTTTGGAGCAGTGGTCACAGCGTCGCTAGAGGTCGCAGAAACACTTGATGCAACGCTGGTCAGCATGCGTTTTGTCAAGCCGCTGGACCGGGAAATGATTCTTCGAATGGCTACCAGCCACGACATGCTGGTGACGGTCGAGGAAAATAATGTGCTGGGCGGTGCAGGATCCGGTGTTGCGGAAGTCTTGAATTCGGAGGACTGTACGATAGCAGTAGTCAATCTCGGGCTGCCCGACGAACATATCGAACAGGGCACGCCGGATGAGGTACTGGCTGCCTGTGGCCTGGACTTCGATGGCATCCGCCAGTCAATTGATAACGCAATAGCCCGACGGCTTGCCCCGATTCTTGAATCTGCTTAAACTTGGTTCACTCTCCCGCCCGGCTGTGTAGATGCAAACCGGCATGAACAAACCCATACCCGATCCGATGCTGAAATCCGAAATCGCGGATGTCCAGGGCCGTCCAGACACGCGTAACCTGACGATTGACAAGGTGGGTGTAAAGGATGTTCGTCACCCGATCCGTGTCAAGGATCGCAGCGGCTGGGAACAGCACACCGTCGCCACTTTCAGCATGTATGTGGAACTACCCCATAACTTCAAGGGTACCCACATGTCCCGCTTCATCGAGATCCTGAACAACCATGAGCGGGAGACGACCGTGGAGTCGTTCCGGGCCATGCTCAGTGAAATGACCGAGCACCTGGATGCAGAGAGAGGCCATATCGAGATGTCCTTTCCGTTTTTCCTACAGAAAAAGGCCCCAATCACAGGTGTGGAAAGCCTCCTGGACTACCAGGTGACGCTGACCGGTGAAATCTTTCGCGGTAAAGTGATGACTGAAGTCAGGATCATTGTACCGGTCACCAGCCTGTGCCCGTGCTCCAAGCAGATCTCAGATTATGGCGCCCACAACCAGCGCTCCCACGTCACGGTTAATATCCGCTCAAGCGCCTTTATCTGGATCGAGGAACTGATCGATACGGTGGAGAAAGAGGCCAGTTGTGAGCTTTACGGACTGCTGAAAAGACCCGATGAAAAACATGTTACCGAGAAAGCCTACGACAACCCGAAGTTCGTCGAGGATCTGGTGCGCGATGTCGCCTGTCGACTCAATGAAGACAATCGAATACTCGGCTACACGGTTGAGGCAGAGAATTTCGAATCCATTCACAATCACTCGGCTTACGCTCAGATCCACTGCGAAGACCGGCGCTAAAAGACATCCGTAGCGTGATCCCGGACCGTCCCTGTAGCCGGGACTGACTATTCGCTTTGTATGCGCATCGGCATTGACCTCGGCGGCACCAAGACCGAAGGTGTGGTGCTGGGACCCGATGGAGAAGAACTGGCTCGCCGCCGCTACCGCACACCGAGCGCCCAGGGCTATGAAGCGATACTCCAAAACATCGCAAGCCTGGTCTTCGAACTCGCGGATACAGTTACCGGTGACTTTACGGTCGGCGTCTGCACACCGGGCGCTCTTTCGCAATCAAGTGGAACTCTGAAAAACTCCAACACAGGCTGCATGACTGGTAAACCGGTTCAGCAGGACCTGGAGCGTGTTCTGGATAGACCAGTGCGGCTGGAAAACGACGCCAACTGCTTCGCCCTTGCAGAAGCACTCGACGGTGCTGGTCAAGATGCCGAGTGTGTCTTCGGCATCATCATGGGGACTGGCGTCGGTGGTGGCATCACCATAGGTCAGCGCCTCCTGTCTGGACGGCACCACATCGCGGGCGAGTGGGGACACAACATTCTAGAATCAGATGGGCCACCTTGCTATTGCGGTCGCAAGGGTTGTGTAGAGACCTTCCTGTCCGGTCCGGGGCTGGCTGGTGACTACGCCAGGCGAGGGGGTGAAGACGGTTTAGACGCGATTGAAGTGGCTGCCCGGGCGACCGCCGGCGACCCTGTCGCAGCAACTACGCTGGACAGTTTCTTGACACGGTTCGGTCGTGCCCTCGCGGTGATCATCAACGTTCTAGACCCGGATGTCGTAATACTGGGCGGCGGCCTTTCAAATATCGACCGCCTTTACCTCGATGGCCCCGCCCGGGTCGCCCGACATGTTTTTAACGAAGACTTCCACACGCCAATCCTGCAAAACCAACACGGTGACAGTGCTGGTGTCCGCGGCGCAGCCCAACTCTGGCCCGATCCCGACTGAAACCCACCCGGCCCTTCCACAGCAGTGCCGGGTCAGCCTTGCCCCGAATCGGGTAAAGGATTGAGGCCAGCCTCATGAACCAGAGCCCAGTCCGGGCCATCCCAGCCAAACTGGTTAAGATCAACCTTGCCCCTGGCATCGAACACAACCCCTTCCCCGACCAGTAAACGCCGCTGGCAAGAATCAGGCATACCATCACTGCGTACACTGATCCGGCCCTGACTGTTGATTACCCGCTGCCAGGGAATGTCTGAACCTGCCGGCAATGAGGCCATCGCATAGCCAACAAGCCGTGGCCCGCAGCCGACAACCGTTGCAACCTGCCCATAGGTGGCGACGACCCCGGATGGAATGGTGCGAACCACGCGATAGATCGTCTCATGCAGACCAGATGGCCGATCCCTCATTACTGCCTTGCCCTTGCGCTGAGCTGAAGGTTTCAAGACATCAGGCCCCAAAAAACTGCCGGGGATAGATCCGCCGATCCGGTGGGTCTCATCACGACACCTGCATCGCCTCGCCGTCGAACTCGATCTTCGCCAACGCCAGCACCGGTATGCCGAGGTCGCCGATCACATTGCGGCCTTTTTCTGCAGGCTTTTCAATGACACAGCCAATACCGGCCAGGGCGGCCTTGCTTTCAGCGACGAGCCTAACCAGGGCGCTCAGGGTCGAGCCGGTAGCAAGAAAGTCATCGATGATCAGTACGCGGTCACCAGGTAACAGGAAACGACGATCCACCATCAGATCCGTTCGCGCACCGCGCGTTCTACTGACCGCTTCGGCCACATAGTAGGTTCCCGTCATGAGGGCTGACTGACTCTTGCGGGCATAGATCAGATCGGCCCCATACTCGGATGCCACACCGAGTGCGACGGGGATGCCACTGACTTCCGCAGTGACGACTTTGCTCACCTGTTCGACTGCATACTGGCGAAAAAGCTTGCAAAACTCGACCGCCATTCTAGTGGTCATCGCCGGGTCGACCTGGTGATTGAGAAAACTGTCCAGTTTTACGATCCCACCGCCGACGTGAACCCCTTCGAGGCGGATCCTGTCGATTAGTTCCTGCATGACACCCCCTTTATTGAAACCCATCCTGTCGAAAAGGCCGACCATGATCCTTCTGGCCAAGTCCTAACAGAGTATCTCACCGTGCTGTGAGCAGATCGAGCGTGTCACTGACCGTATCACGCAGTAACTCCAGCTGCCCGGGGTCTGATAACCGGTGATCTCCATCCTTGATCAGGCGAATCTGTACGTCACCGCCCGCAAGTGCCTGACTCAAGCGGGTAGTCGTTTCCCAGGGCACTACTTGGTCCTGCATGCCGTGGACTAACCGCACCGGGCAGTCGACTTCTATGGACTGATCGAGCACCAAATTCTCTTCACCATCCTCGATAAACGCCCTGGTCAGTGGATATCCGTCACTATCATATTCAGACTCCAGAACAATACGGCCATCCCGGTCCAGGGCTTCACGCTGATCCGGAGACAGTTCGTGGCGGAAAAGTCGCCGAGTAAAATCCGGTGCAGCAGAAATTCCAATCATCGCTTTAACGCGTTGCCCCAGGGCAAGCGCGACTTTCAGCATGATCCAGCCTCCCATGCTGGAGCCGACCAGTATCAAGGGGTCGGTGGTCACCGCATGGATTACAACCAGAGCGTCGCGAGTCCATTTACTGATGGTACCGGCTTCGAAACAGCCCTCAGATGAGCCATGCCCTGAATAATCTAGCCGTAGCATGGACCGACCCTCGCGCCTGCACCAGTCAGCGAGATACTCGGCCTTGGTCCCAGTCATGTCAGATCGGTAGCCACCCAGGAACACCACACAGGGGCTGATCCCACTCTGGAACACGTAGGCTAGGCTGTCCCCCTCCAGGTTGTTGACTCGCTGTCTGCCGACCATTGGCCATCGTCACCGTATTCAAAGTGTATTTTTGCTCTGAGATCCTGCTGTCGACCATCGGACAAGATCCCAAAGACAGAGTTCACACCAGTGTCGCCACTCGGACAAGTCCCGGGCGATGACTGCGGGTCATCGCTGTTTTATAGCCTGGGCCCGGTCATCGGGCACTCACGGTACCCGCAGGACAATGTAACCTATGGTTTCACATGATTAAAATGTATTGACGTTTACGTAAACGTCAATCTAAAATCTCCCCGTGACCTAAAACTGCCAGAATTCCTGAAATCACACACACCCCCATCACCATGCAATCCCCGAGGCTGTTCAACTTCAACTTGGGTCAGACCAGCGAGATGCTCCGCGAATCGGTCGCAGAGTTCGCCGCCGCTGAAATCGCCCCCCGTGCATCCGAGATCGACCAGTGCAATGAGTTTCCGCAAGACCTGTGGCCGAAGATGGGAGCACTCGGGCTACTCGGGATCACGGTGGAAGAGAATCTCGGGGGTGCCGGGATGGGCTACCTGGAGCACACGGTCGCAATGGAAGAACTCAGCCGGGCGTCTGCGGCTGTCGCCCTGTCCTATGGGGCGCATTCGAATCTGTGTGTCAATCAGATCCAGCGCAACGGTAATGATGAGCAGAAAGCCCGCTATCTACCCGGTTTGATCAGCGGTCAGCACGTTGGTGCGCTGGCCATGAGTGAACCCGGGAGCGGCTCCGACGTCGTCAGCATGCGCCTGCAGGCTGAGCGGGTCGACGACGGGTTTCTCCTGAACGGCAACAAAATGTGGATTACTAATGGGCCGGATGCGGATGTGCTGGTGATTTACGCCAAGACCGAGCCCAAGGCGGGGCCGAAAGGTATCACGGCGTTCCTTGTGGAGAAGACGTTCTTCGGTTTTTCTACCGGGCAAAAGCTGGATAAGCTGGGTATGCGTGGATCCAACACTTCGGAACTGATATTCAAGGACTGCGCCGTTCCTGAAGAGAACGTTCTCGGTCAACTCAACGGTGGGGTAAACGTACTGATGAGTGGACTCGATTACGAACGAGTCGTTCTGTCCGGCGGGCCGCTGGGAATCATGCAGGCCTGTATGGACAACGTGCTCCCCTATGTCCATGACCGCAAACAGTTCGGGCAGGCGATCGGTGAATTTCAGCTAATGCAGGGTAAGCTGGCTGACATGTATACGACTATGAACGCCTGCCGGGCCTATGTCTACGCTGTTGCCGCTGCCTGTGACCGTGGAGAGACCACACGAAAGGACGCGGCCGGCGCGATACTCTATTCAGCTGAAAAAGCGACCTGGATGGCACTGGAGGCAATCCAGGCGCTGGGCGGTAACGGTTACATTAACGACTATCCAACAGGCCGCCTGTTACGTGACGCCAAGCTTTACGAGATTGGTGCCGGAACGAGCGAGATCCGACGCATGCTGATCGGCCGGGAACTGTTCAAAGAAACCACATGACAAACGAGACACCAGATGCCTGAAGATCCGATCGTCATCACGGGCGCTGCCCGGACACCTCTGGGTGGGTTTCAAGGCTGTCTCGCTGCGGTACCCGCACCGCAGCTTGGAGCGGCAGCCATTGACAGTGCGGTCGAACGCTCCGGGCTCACGCCGGATGCAGTGGACGAAGTCCTGATGGGCTGTGTACTGCCAGCCGGCCAGGGGCAGGCGCCTGCGCGCCAGGCTGCTCTAGGCGCTGGCCTGCCACTTGGTGTCGGCTGCACCACGATCAACAAAATGTGTGGTTCCGGAATGAAAGCAGCCATGCTCGCCCATGATCTGATCTCCTCGGGCAGTATGCGAACGGTGGTCGCTGGTGGCCAGGAAAGCATGAGCAACGCCCCGTTCCTGTTGCCCAAGGCCAGAGGCGGTTACCGGCTCGGGCACGGTGAGGTGGTAGACCACATGTTTCTTGATGGGCTCGAGGACGCCTATGACCCAGGTAAATTGATGGGGTCGTTTGCCGAAGACTGTGCAGAGCGATACGGATTCACCCGGGAAGATCAGGATGATTTTGCTATTGAATCCCTGACACGAGCCAAGGAGGCTATTGAGAACGGCGCCTTTGAAAACGAAATTACCTCCGTCAGAGTTCAGACCCGCTCCGATGACAGTGTAGTTGACACGGACGAACAACCCCTGAAAGGAAACGTGGAAAACATTCCCCGCCTGAAGCCGGCGTTTCGCAAAGGTGGTACGGTGACAGCGGCAAACTCAAGTTCGATATCGGATGGTGCTGCCGCCCTGGTCATGATGCGCCTGTCCGATGCCGAGAAAGGCGGGCACGTACCGCTGGCGAAGATCCTGGGGCATACCAGTTTCGCCCACGAACCGGGCCTTTTTACGACCGCTCCAGTCTTCGCAATCCAGGCTTTGCTGAATAAATTGAACTGGCTAGCCGGGGATGTCGATCTTTACGAAGTCAATGAAGCGTTCGCTGTGGTCACAATGGCTGCGATGCGCGATCTCGACCTGGACCATGAGCGAGTCAATCTCCACGGCGGTGCCTGTGCTCTTGGGCACCCCATTGGCGCATCCGGCGCCCGCATCATCGTCACTCTGCTTGCGGCCCTTCAGCGGTACGATATGCGCCGAGGAATCGCCTCACTGTGCATTGGGGGTGGTGAGGCCACCGCCATGGCATTCGAAAAACTCGACTGACCTCACCCCAATAGAACTCCTGACGATCATGGCTGTCTTCAACAGCGTGCTAGACCCGGCGACTCCCGAATTTCAGCGCAACCGCGCTGACATGCTGGCCAAGATCAGTGAACTGCGTAACGCCGTAAAAACCGTCTCCGATGGCGGCAACGACAAGGCCCGGCAGAAACATCTTGAGCGCGGCAAGTTACTGCCCCGCGACCGGGTCAATCGGTTACTGGACCAGGGGGCACCATTCCTTGAACTGTCACAGCTGGCGGGTTGGGGTATGTACGATGGGAAAGTCCCCTCCGGTGGACTGCTGACAGGCGTGGGCCGGGTGAGTGGACACGAATGCGTAGTGATCGCAAACGATGCCACGGTCAAGGGCGGCACGTACTTCCCGATTACGGTCAAGAAACATCTTCGTGCCCAGAGAATCGCTGCCGAAAACCGCTTACCCTGTATCTATCTTGTCGATTCCGGCGGTGCATTTCTACCCAGGCAAGACGAGGTGTTCCCGGATCGGGAACATTTCGGGAGAATTTTCTTCAACCAGGCGAACATGTCTGCCGCGGGAATAGCCCAAATTTCGGTCGTCATGGGTTCTTGTACTGCAGGCGGTGCCTATGTTCCGGCCATGTCAGATCAGGCAGTCATCGTGCGCGATCAGGGCACGATCTTTCTCGGCGGACCTCCACTGGTCAAAGCCGCCACCGGAGAACAAGTCAGTGCCGAAGAACTTGGCGGTGCCGACGTTCACACACGCGTGTCTGGCGTCGCCGACTACCTGGCCGACGACGACCGGCACGCGCTCGAGATCACAAGGCAGATCGTCTCGGACCTCCCCCTTTGCCCGCGGCCTGGGAGCCAGACTCGGAACCCTGTCGATCCGGTTTATGAACCCTCTGAGATCTACGGCGTCATCCCGGAGAACCCCAGAAAACCCTACGATATTCGGGAAGTGATCTGTCGACTGGTCGACGGTAGCGAATTCAACGAGTTCAAGTCCCGTTACGGCACCACGCTGGTGTGCGCATTTGCCCACATTCACGGCCATCCGATCGGCATTGTTGCCAACAACGGCATCTTGTTCTCAGAGTCGGCCCTGAAGGGCACGCATTTTATCGAGCTCTGCGGTCAGCGAAATATCCCGCTGCTCTTTTTGCAGAACATCACCGGCTTTATGGTTGGCCGGCACTACGAGAACCAGGGCATCGCCCGGGATGGAGCCAAGATGGTCACTGCCGTTGCCTGCTGCCGGGTGCCGCGATTCACCGTGATCGTCGGCGGTAGTTTTGGCGCCGGAAATTATGGGATGTGCGGCCGCGCCTATGACCCACGATTTCTCTGGATGTGGCCAAACGCACGTATTTCGGTCATGGGAGGCGAACAGGCTGCTTCAGTCCTCGCTGAAGTCCGAAAAGATAATGCACAACGTTCCGGCCAATCCATCACTACAGAGGAAGACTCCGCGTTCAGGACAGGAATCCTTGAACAGTACGATACCGAAGGACACCCGTTCTACGCCAGTGCACGCCTATGGGACGACGGTGTCATCGATCCGGCAGATACACGCCAGGTCGTTGCACTGGGTATTTCTGCGGCGCTAAACGCACCTGTCGAGCCCACCCGATATGGTGTATTCAGGATGTAGCTTAAATGAAATTCTTGAAACTCGAAAAAAACGATCTTGGAATTGTCCGTCTAACCCTCAATCGGCCGGACGTACACAATGCCTTTGACGACCAGCTCATTGCCGAAATAGACAGAGCGCTGAGGGATCTGGCCGGCGACCAGGCTGTCCGGGTTCTTCTGCTGAGTGGTGCAGGACGAAGTTTTTCTGCAGGCGGAGATCTCAACTGGATGCGCAGGGCTGCCGATTACGGCCGCGAGGAGAACCGTGCCGATGCTGATCAGCTGGCAGCCATGATGAGCACTCTGGATCGATTCCCGCGTCCGACGGTAGCGGTCGTCAACGGCGCTGCATTTGGTGGTGGCGTGGGCCTGGTGGCTGCATGCGATGTTGCTATTGCCTCCGAACGCGCGGTGTTTTCACTCTCCGAAGTCCGACTGGGGCTCATACCCGCGGTGATCAGCCCTTTCGTGGTTAATGCCATTGGCCAACGTGCAGCCCGACGCTACTTTCTCAGTGGCGAACGTTTCGATGCCAGTACTGCCGAGTGCATTGGCCTGGTCCACGAGGTCGCCGCACACGACGAACTGCCGCACCGGGTCGATGCACTCGTGCAACAGTTGCTGGCAGGGGGTCCTTCGGCGCAGAAAACGTCCAAGGAACTGCTCTTTCGCCTTCGACAGAAACATGAAGACGAGGATCCGAGTGCCTGGACTGCGCGACTCATCGCAGATGTGCGAGCCACCGAGGAAGCCCGGGAAGGTATCAGCGCTTTTCTCGACAAACGGAAACCGCTCTGGGCCGCTGACAACTGATGCTCGATGCCGTACTGGTCGCCAATCGGGGCGAGATTGCCTGCCGGATCATCCGCACGGCCCAGAAGATGGGGATTCGCACGATCGCTGTCTACTCTGAGGCTGATCAAGACGCTTTGCACACGGAACTTGCTGATGAGACCGTACTCATCGGCCCCGCCAGCGCTATCGAGAGTTACCTCAGCACCGACAATATTCTAGAGGCTGCAAAGTCCACCGGCGCAGACAGCATTCATCCCGGTTATGGTTTTCTGTCCGAGAACCCCGACTTTGCCGCAGCTTGCCAGGCAGCCGGTCTCACCTTCGTTGGCCCGCCAGTTGAAGTGATCCGGACCATGGCTGACAAGGGCCATGCCAGGCAGGCTGCGATCGAGGCCGATATACCCGTACTCACCGGCTATCACGGCAAGGAACAAAGCCGGCAGCGACTGTTAGCGGAGGCCAGTGGAATCGGTTATCCAGTGATAATCAAACCGGTCGCCGGGGGTGGTGGCAAAGGGATACGAATCGCTCAGAACAAGGATGAGTTCCAGCAAATGATTGATCCCAGTCGACGAGAAGCACGTTCTGCTTTTGCTGACGACCGCTTACTGCTCGAGCACTACCTGAGACAGCCACGCCACATCGAGATTCAGGTATTTGCCGATAGCCAAGGCAATGCCGTACATCTTTTCGATCGTGACTGCTCCATCCAGCGCCGCCATCAGAAAGTCATCGAGGAAGCACCGGCTCGCGGCCTGCCCGATCACCTCCGGCAACAGCTAACCGAAGCCGCGGTAAGACTGACCGAAACGATCGGCTATGTCGGCGCTGGAACGGTGGAATTTTTGGTCGGAGGAGCGGAATTCTATTTCATGGAGATGAACACCCGTCTCCAGGTCGAGCACCCTGTGACCGAAATGATTACCCGCATAGATCTGGTCGAGTGGCAGTTCCGAATCGCCTCGGGCGAGCCTCTGCCACAGAAGCAGCGGCAGATCAGCTGTGTGGGTCACGCAGTTGAAGCAAGGGTCTATGCTGAAGACACCAGCAATCAGTTCCTGCCTGACGCTGGAACACTCGCCTGGCTGCAGTTTCCGGAACCTGGTCCCCAAGTCCGGATAGACACCGGGGTCCGGCCAGGCGACCGCATCGGCATCGACTATGATCCCATGATCGCAAAACTTGTTGTTCATGATACCGACGCTACCGCATGCTGGGAACGTCTAGGCCGCGTGCTAGAGGCATCAAGCGTTGTAGGAGTCAAGACCAACCTGCTGCTACTTTCCAGGCTCAGCCGTCATCAGGACGTCCGAAACGGAGCGACCGATACCCGCTTGGTGGAAAGGTGTCTGACTGAACTTTCAATCCAGGACGATGTTCCTCAGCCGGTCATTCTCGCTATCGCCAGCTTTTGCTTGTGGCAAAACGCCAAGGCACACAGCCGGACTACCGCACTCGGTTTTTCCCGAGAACATTCACTGTGGTTCAAGTGTGACGGCTGGCGGATGAACCTGCCGGCCGTGTTGATTCTTGATTTTGAACTGAACGGCCGGCCCACCGAGGTTACCTGTAAGCCCGACCAGGATGTGCTCGAAACCGAGGTCGACGATGTCCTTTACAGAGTCTCCGGCAGGCCAGACTCAGATCACCATTTTCAGATGACCGTCAATGGCCAAAACTTCAGGATCGTCACGGCATGGTCCGATGCAAAGCTCCATGTAGGGATTAACGGGACCTTTCACACTGTCAATTCAGCCAGCTCGAAGCGAAGACTCTATTCGGAAGAGCATTCCGGTACCCTGACCACATCCATGACTGGCCGGGTTATCAAGGTACTGGCTGCCCCAGGCGATAAGGTCACAAAGAACGCACCGTTACTGGTGATCGAAGCCATGAAGATGGAGCACGATCTTAACGCTCCGATCAGCGGTCAAATCGACTCACTCGACGTACAGGTTGGTCAACTGGTCGAGCAGGGCCAGAACCTTGGCCACATCACTCCAGCAGACAACTCGAAAGCCTGATATACCGAACCTGCCTACAGCAACGTCAGAATGGCCCACTTCCACGATGCCAAGATATGACATGAGCTCAACTACTTCCAGCACTGTACCAGTACGCTGAACCGATCTGACTGATCGTCAATATCGACTGTCTGGAAATTTGCCTGAGCTGTTCCTTTATGAATCTAGATTCCGTTTAGCGTCAGAAACGCCTTGGTCAATGATCCCTTGAGCTCAAAATCGACGTTCTGAGGAATGTCACCCATTCTGCTGTCACCAGACTGGCATCCAGCTTTGCAGTAACCATGCCGGTAATCTGACCGACTTCGGTTTCCGCCACGGGTAAGTCACGACCTCGGACGAATGGGATAGCAAACCCACCGAAACCCACCGATGACGCCTTACATCACCGCTTCGATCAGCATCGGCCCACGAGTTGCGAATGCCGCTTCAAGTGCCTTGTTGAACTGGTCGGCAGTATCGACACGCACTGCTTCCACACCCATGCCTCTGGCGAGCCTGGGCCAGTCCAGATCAGGACGATCCAGATCAAACATGTCGTGCGCTTTCGGTCCCGGTGTAGCTCCCACATTGCGCAATTCTCCGTGGAGAATGGCGTACGAGCGGTTGCTGAATATGACCGTAGTGACATCGAGGTCTTCCCGTGCCTGTGTCCAGAGTGCCTGGAGCGTATACATCGCACTGCCGTCTCCGGACAGGCACAACACCGGACGATCAGGACAGGCCACGGCCGCGCCAGTTGCCTCGGGTAGACCTCGGCCTATCGCACCGCCGGTACCCGCCAGCCAGTCGTGTGGGGCGCAACCTCGGGTAAACAGATGCAGGCCGCGACCAGAAGTGATCGACTCATCGCAGACGATGGCATTCTCTGGTAGCAGATGCCCTACTGCTGAGCCGATCGACTCAGTCGTCAATGCACCACTGACGAGATCTGGTCGCTGCGAGACCTGCAGTTCAGGCGCCGTGCTGCGCACGCCCAGTTCCTCTGCCAGCCAATCGAGTGCTGCGGGAAGGTCATCCGCGGGGCCGGCCAGCGTGTGTACCTCACAGTCGGGTGGTGTCAACAGACTGGGTTTATCCGGATAGGCAAAAAATGCGACCGGCTTCACAGTACCCACCAGAATCAAATGGCGCACATCCTTGAGGATCTCAACCGCCTGATCTACCGGGTATGGTATCCGTTCGATGCTGACCCGTCCGGCGCCGCGCTCGGTTCTCGCTGCCATCAGTTCCGAGCGCATCGAAGCGCCCGTTCCGACAGCGATACGGCCCGCGGTTTCAAGTGGGCCGGCACGAAGTGCCTTGCCGCCGAGCAGCAACATGGTCGGTTCTCCGGAACGCAGTGCGCGCACACAATCCTGCACAGCGGAACTCTCGGGTTTGACCGGCATGGCAGGCGAGATGACCCGCGCAGGACCGTTCGATCGGCCCCAGGCTGTGTCAGCCGGCAGAACAAGCGTCGCCACAGCCCCTGGGGAGACACACGATGCAGCAATCGCGCGGGCCGCATCGGAGGCAACCGAAGTCGAATCTGCCGAAGTGCAGACCCAGTCGGACACAGGGCGCGCGATACCTTCGATGTCGGCTGTCAATGGCGCATCATATTCAACATGATAAGTGGCGTGCTCCCCAATGATGTTGACGATCGGTGTTCTCGCCTTCTTGGCGTTGTGTAAATTGGAAAGACCGTTTCCCAAGCCAGGTCCAAGATGCAGCAGCGTCGCTGCAGGCCTGTCCAGCATACGTCCGTACCCATCAGCGGCACCCGTCACCACACCTTCGAACAGGCACAGAATGCAGTGCATTCCGTCGATCTGGTCGAGGGCTGCACAGAAATGCATCTCTGATGTGCCGGGATTTGTGAAGCAGACATCGACTCTACCGTCAAGCAGGGTCTGAACCAGGCTCTCAGCACCATTCATCAATAGGCTCCTCAATACACTTCTGGGCCCTTACCTTCACAAGGCCCAGCCCGATGTTCTCAGATAATCCGTCGGACCCTGGTGAACCTGACTGTACTCTCATGGTCAATGACGGACTGCATAAAACAGGTTCATCTGGCTCTTGATGTCCAGCACCTCGAATCGACTGAAACCTGCCTGCCTGACCAGGTTTTCCACCCCAGCCGGGCCGAGACACGTGCCCAGGCCTGGCCCCCCGGCAGCCAGTGACTGCGTCATGCAGTGGAACACACTCATTCCGTAAAAGATCGAGCCGACGGCGTTGATATTGTCTTCCAGATGGTCAGCGACTTTCGGTTCAATCGCGAACAGCGTGCCATCGGATTTCAACCGACTATACAGGTCTTTCAGGACTCCTATGGGGTCTGTCAGATCGTGGATACAGTCACAGACCGTGATCAAATCAAACTGATCCTGCGGGTCCAGGTCAGAGACACTGCCGGACACAAACCGTAGGTTATCAAGCGGGCCACTTTGCCGGTTACTGTCTTCAGCCTGTTCGATCGATGATTTGTCAAGGTCAAGACCCGTAAACACTGATCTGGGGAAAGCTTTGGCCATCGCCAGAACGGCTCGGCCGGCGCCGCAACCAAAATCAAGAACCCGGCCATCTTTCTCAAGCGTCGCGTGAACCTCAGGTATCGATTTGAGCCAGTAATCCGAGAACCGTTGCTCATAGAGCCCGCGCGTCATCAGGTCGATTGCCAGAATTCCATCCTCGCCATAATCCTCGAACGGCACACCCCCACCGGTCTCGAAAGCAGCCGCCACCCGTGGTGCAACACCGAGCATCATTGGTAATGCATAAAAGAGTCCACCTACGAAGTGATCCGATCCTTCAGACGCCAGGAGATAACTGTACTCGTCGGGTAACTCAAAGGTTTTCTCATCCGGGTCGTATTCCAGGTACTTCGAACAGACCATCCCATTGAGCCACTCCTCTACGTAGCGCTGCTTGAGGCCACTCGCGAGGACAATCGTATCCATCGACATCGGGCCGTTTCCGGACATGGCCCGGAACAATCCAGTGCGGGTCCCGACATAGGCCAACCCGGCAGCCATACCACCTGCCATATCCTCAAACACCTTGCCGGCAAAGGCCTTTATTTTGTCCTGATCCATATTTTCATCCCTGGCATTGTTGCAGCAGTATTACAACACACCGTGTCCCGCAGAAAACATTTACAGCTGTTGCTCGGCTGGCAATGGCCCGATCGAGCCCTGGGGNGCCGACACCCCAGCTGGAGACACTGACAACTATACCGCAACCATCCGCGTTAGAATTCAAGCTTCATTTGGCCTTTGAGGTTTTCGCGTGGCCGAACCGATTCCTATCCGACGTAGAAGAACCTTGCAGATGCGAGTTGGTGATGTCTTGATCGGCGGCTCAGCGCCACTCGTCGTACAGTCCATGACCAACACCGATACTGCTGATGCCGCAGCAACGGCCAGACAGGTTCTCGAGCTNGCTGGCGCCGGGTCTGAACTCGTCCGAATCACAATCAACAATGCCGAAGCAGCCCTGGCTGTTGAGGACATCCGTAAGCGTCTGGACCAGGCCGGCTGTACGGTTCCCTTGGTCGGCGACTTTCACTACAACGGGCACAAACTACTTTCCCGGTATCCAGCTTGCGCACNGACTCTGGACAAGTATCGNATCAATCCGGGGAATGTTGGCCACGGCNACCGGCGAGACAGCCAGTTCCGGCAGATGATCGAACAGGCATGCCTGCATCACAAGCCCGTGCGAATCGGCGTCAACTGGGGATCTCTCGACCAGACGCTGCTGGCCCGGAAACTCGACGACAATGCTGCATTGGTGCAACCAAAAACACTATCCCAGGTGACCCGAGAGGCATTGGTGGAATCGGCATTGACGAGTGCGGAATTTGCGATTCAGGAGGGTCTGCCACGAGAGGCCGTCATCCTGTCGTGCAAGGTCAGCAAGGTTCAGGACCTGGTCGCCGTCTACCGCGATCTGGCTGAGCGTACCGATCTGCCGCTGCATCTAGGGTTGACTGAAGCCGGTATGGGGGACAAGGGGATCGTCTCATCGACGGCTGCCTTATCGATCCTCTTGCAACAGGGTATTGGCGACACGATCCGGATCTCCCTGACACCGGAACCCGGCGGCAGTCGCACGCGTGAAGTCACAGTCGCCCAGGAGATCCTGCAGGGACTGGGTATTCGTTCATTCACCCCACAGGTCACTGCGTGTCCTGGCTGTGGTCGGACCAGCAGTGATTTCTTTCAACATCTTGCAAGCGATGTACAGCAACACCTGAAGCGCAAGATGGTCCTCTGGCGTACTCAATANCCCGGGGTAGAGACACTGTCGGTTGCAGTCATGGGCTGTGTGGTCAACGGTCCGGGCGAGAGCCGCCATGCCAATATCGGAATCAGCCTTCCCGGAAGTGGGGAGAACCCGGTGGCGCCCGTCTACGAGGATGGTGAAAAGACCGTCACACTGCGCGGAGACAGGATCGCCGCACAGTTCATCGAACGGGTTGAAAATTACGTTGCTCGGCGATTCTCATCGGTGGAGAATGGGCCGGCAGCAGACCNGTTGAGCGGCAGTGATCCTGATGAGACCGGCGCCATTCGTGATGAGGATCGATGCGAAAAGGATGACCCCGACGAGTCAGTCAGCCATCCGCTGGAAGACCAGCGTGGAGTTCGTACCACCGAACCCAAAGCTGTTTGACATCACCACGTTCAGGCCCGCATTGTCCTGGCGCTCGCGAACAATCGGAAAAGATTCTGCGTCAGGATCGATGTTAGCGATGTTTGCCGAGGCCGCGATAAAGTCTCCCTCCAGCATGAGTAAGGTGTAGACCGCCTCGTTGACACCGGCTGCACCCAGTGCATGCCCGGTCAGCGACTTGGTCGCGCTGATAGGTGGAACATCCCCACCAAAAACCTTACTGATCGCTTCAAGTTCCCGGACATCGCCTACCGGCGTGCTGGTCCCATGGCTGTTGAGATAATCGACAGGCCGACCCAGCCCGGCGATCGCCTGTTCCATACAACGCGCAGCACCCTCACCCGAGGGCTGCACCATGTCAAAACCGTCGGATGTCGCGCCGTACCCGACTAACTCGGCATAGATCCTCGCACCCCGGTTACGGGCGTGCTCCAGTTCTTCCATCACCAGCACACCGCCACCGCCTGAGATCACGAATCCGTCCCGATCTGCATCATAAGCGCGAGAAGCCGTCTGCGGTGCGTCATTGTACTTTGAGGACAAGGCCCCCATTGCGTCGAACAGCACGGTCGTTGTCCAGTGCAGTTCCTCACCACCACCGGCAAAAACCAGATCCTGCTTGCCCATCTGAATCAACTCACCGGCGTTGCCTATGCAGTGAGCACTGGTAGCGCAGGCTGAACTGATCGAGTATGCCACCCCTTTGATTTTGAATGCCGTGCCCAAACAGGCTGCCGTGCTACTGGCCATAGTCCGGGTAACCATGTAAGGACCCACCCGCTTGACACCCTTGTCACGCAGCAGGTCCACGGCATTGCTTATATTCTCCGGTGACCCACCCCCGGATCCAACGACCAGCCCAGTTCGGGGACTGGAAATCACGTCCTGGCTGAGACCAGAATCTTGGATCGCTTCCAGCATCGCCAAATAATTGTAGGCCGCGGCATCACCCATGAAACGTTTCTGCTTGCGGTCGATCGCGCCTGCCAGATCGACCTCAATACTGCCGTGTATGCGCGAGCGGAAGCCGAGTTCTTGATATTCTTCGCTGTACTCGATACCTGATCGCCCCTGCCGCAAGGCGCCAGTAACGTCCTGGAGATTGTTCCCGATACTGGAAACGATCCCCATGCCGGTCACAACTACCCGTCTCATTTTGCCTCCTCCGAGGTTTCCGTTCTAAACAATCCTACTCGAAGATCCTTGCCGGTATAAATCACACTACCATCGGCTTCGACCTGGCCGTCGGCAATACCCATAAAGAGCTTACGCATCACCACGCGTTTCAGTGAAAGCTGGTAGCGTATCAGTCGGCAGTCCGGTGTCACCTGGCCGGTGAATCGGATTTCTCCGGCACCAAGCGCCCGGCCATGCCCGGGCCCGCCTTTCCAGCCCAGGAAGAAACCGACCAGCTGCCACAATGCATCGACGCCCAGACATCCGGGCATAACCGGGTCGCTTTCAAAGTGACACTTGAAGAACCACTGATCAGGATCGACGTCAAGCTCTGCGATCACCTCACCTTTGCCAAAAGCACCACCGTGGTCTGAAATGTGAGTAATGCGGTCGAACATCAGCATTGGCGGTAACGGTAACTGGGCATTACCCGGACCGAATAACCGTGCGTGACCACATTCCAGCAGTTCACTCTGGCGATAGCTTTGTTGCTGAGGTCTGATCATGTCTTAGCCTCACCAGGTTAGTCGATCAGGGCAGATCAGCTTGGGTCTGACCTGAACAGGTTCCAGAATAGAAACGTCAGCCCGATTATATCGTGCAACACAGGGGTTCCCAGCGGGCTTCACCAGGCACATTCAACCCTCCACGATGATCACGTGCAACCGACGCGGGCCGTGGGCGCCATACTGCACGGTCTGCTCCACGTCCGCTGTCTTCGAGGGACCGGTGATCAAGTTCACCACCCGGGGAAAATCCTCTGGCATCGCGCGCAGAAGTGTCCAGATATCTTCCTGGTAGTGGACGATTCGGCCAGCATCGAGAAGAACCAGATGGTCATCCGGCAGAAAATTGTGCGACGTCGGCCGCCCGTCCCCCGATAACAACACCAAGGTACCGGTCTCTGCGACCCCGGCAAATGCCTCACTGACCGCGACCCGGTCCTCTATCGTTGCAGGCCGGCAATGGGGGGTCGCATCGTTTGGCCAACTGATTTCGTCCAGTATGCAGCCCTTGCCGACCAGCAGTTCAGAAGCGATCTCGTATGCGTTAAGGTGTCGAAGCACTGCACCGGGGACCTGCGTGCTGTCAGACACCCGCTCATAAGTGCCGTGAACCGACGTGTGTTTCTCGCAGAACTGCCGGAGAAGTGGCTCTTCCGTCTCCGGTTGAACAGAAGGTATAGAGGCTGAAACCCGCCTGGAGACCAATTCTAATTGGGCCTTCGAGCGAGGCTGTTCCGTGACCGCACCTCGGATCCGAGCAAGGATCTCTTCTCTCGCGTCAGTCACTGATCCTGCTCACGCCGGGTCTGCCACTGGCTGAGAAATGTACGGGATTCGGGCGCCGGCATATCCCGACTGCTGGTCCACCCAGGGATCGCCAACAGCCGTTTCAACCCACCATGTTGGCGACCCAGACGGTGCATCACCCAGACGGGCAACGCCATCACCCCCTGATACAAACGGGGTCGGCGGGCCAGCCAAGACCAGNCCGACAACGCAACCCGCCCCGCCAGAGGATAAAGGCGCTTGCGATATTGTTCGACCCGGTGCTGTCGGAGCAGGTCCGACAACGGAATACGTACCGGGCAAACGGCACTGCAGCGTCCGTTCAACGTGCAGGCATTTGGCAGATCAAAGGATGTGTCAAAACCCTTGACCAGCGGTGTAAGGACCGAGCCCATCGGCCCTGGATACACCCAACCATAGGGGTGGCCACCAACCGCTGAGTACACCGGGCAGTGATTGAGACAGGCACCACATCGAATACAGCGCAGCATCGATCGATAGTCGCCGGCCAGCATGGCCGAACGACCATTATCCACCAGCACCACATGGTATTCTTCCGGTCCTTCCTCGTCTGCTTCCCGGCGGGGTCCCGAATAAAGAGTCGTGTAGGCAGACATTTCCTGGCCAGTAGCGCTGCGACCGAGCACCCGCAACAGGACAGACAGGTCATCCAGAGACGGTATGACTTTTTCAATTCCAGCGGTGATGATCTGGACCCGCGGCAGGCAACTGGTCAGATCTCCATTTCCCTCGTTGGTGACAATGACGTTGGCTCCCGTCTCGGCAACCAGAAAGTTAGCGCCAGTGATGCCGACGTCAGCACGGGAGAAGACCGAACGCAGGACACTGCGCGCCTCGTCGACGATCGCATCGCGGCGAGTGACCCGCTCACCGTATCCGAGTTCACGATGGTGTTGNTAAAATAACTCGGTGATCTGGTCCCGGGTTTTGTGGATCGCCGGTGCAATGATGTGGCTTGGGGTCTCGCCTGCCAGTTGAATGATGTACTCGCCAAGATCTGTCTCCGCCACCTGGATCCCGTTTTTTTCAAGCACCTCATTCAACCCGATCTCCTCAGAGACCATCGACTTGCCCTTGACAACCAGGCGGGCATCCGCCCGCTGACAGATCCGACTGATGATCGCACAGGCCTCTTCGGCCGTACTCGCCCAATGGACCTGTCCTCCGTTCTCGACCGTCTGCCGTTCGTAAGTCTCGAGATACAGATCCAGATGGCTNAGCACATGATCTTTGATATCGCGTGCCGCATCACACAATGTGTCGAACTCGGGCAGAGNTCCGGCAGCTTCACGGCGCGCGCCGGCAAAACCNCCTCCCGCCCGGCTCATCGCCTGTCGGAGTGCCGGATCAGCCAGTGCCTGGCGGGCCTTGCGCCTGAATGCNGTGTTCACACCTGCGGCAGGATTCACGGACCTGCCTCTCCGATGCCAGGATTCTCACCCATGCCGGCCAGTATCTCCGCAATGTGTAAGACCTTGACGACCTTTCCCTGCCGGCTCAGTCGACCGGCGATGTTCAACAGGCAGCCCAGATCCCCTCCTGTGAGGGTATCTGCATCCGAGCGCTCGAGATCAGCAACCTTGTTGCTCACCATGCGCTCGGAAATCTCAGGATACTTGATACTGAACGTCCCGCCAAAACCACAGCAGACGTCTCTGTCCTGCAGTTCTACAATCGTCAAGTCCTTTACTGACGATAGAAGTTTTCGAGGTTGTTTACGAATGCACAACTCACGCAAACCAGAGCACGAATCATGGTAGGCGCACAACCCCTCATAGCGCACATCAACCGAATCCAGACCCATGACCTCAACCAGAAATCGTGTCAGTTCCCAAGTTCTTGCCGACAGATCACGGGATCGAGCCAACCAGCCCAGCTCGTTGCGAAACAGCCGCGGGTAATGGTCAATGATCATCGCCGCNCAGGACCCGGATGGCAGTACGACATAGTCGAAATTCTCGAATGCCTGGATCACCTGCCGGGCAATCGCAACACTGTTCGCTTCATCGCCATTGTTGTAGGCGGGCTGTCCACAACAACTNTGGTTTCGGGGCACATCGACTACGCAGCCGGCCTGCTCCAGAAGCTCGACAGACGCAAACCCTACCCTGGGGCGCATGATATCGACCAGGCAGGTGGCGAAGAAACCAACCCTCGATCGGCTGGGACGGTCAGTCGGCATTTAATGTTTCCCGGCGCTGGCGCGTGATCTGATCCTGCTGACTGTAGCATTGATCCTGCATGCCAAACCATGAGTATCGCTGGTATTGCTGACGAATATCACGAGCCGCTGTATCATCCTGCTCTTTCATGGACTGACCAATCTCTTTCAGATGCGTCTGCAACAACTCAGACACCGACCGAACATTTTGCTGCTGGTCACGGCTGCAGCGGTTCCACTGAGCTTTGCCACCTGGCAGGCGTTGTTGAACAATTTCGCGATCGAACGTGCTGCATTCAGCGGTGCGGAAATGGGNATCCTGCAGAGCCTCCGTGAGATACCGGGCTTCCTGGCATTCGCTGTGGTTTTCCTGTTGTTCATATTTCGGGAACAGACCATTGCCTACTTGTCTTTGCTGTTGCTGGGAGCCGGGACATTAATTACAGGGTGGTTTCCTTCTATTTTAGGNCTCTATCTGACGACGGTNTTGATGTCCCTGGGATTTCATTACTTTGAGACAATTCACTCATCCCTCTGCCTGCAGTGGATCGACAAGGAAAGGGCCCCCGAGCTGCTGGGCAGGGTAATCGCAGTCGGCTCGTTCACGTCGATTGTCGTTTTCGCTTTTATCTGGCTGACCTTCAAGATTCTCGATATGGAATTCATTCCGGTTTACGCGATCGGTGGCGGTATAACAATAGTCATCGCAGGGCTCTGCTGGTGGGCTTTCCCCCAGTTTCCGGTGAAAGTCAGGCAGAACCGGCGTATGGTTCTTCGCCGTCGCTATTGGCTCTACTACGCGCTGACCTTTCTTTCGGGTGCCAGACGTCAGATTTTCATGGTATTCGCCGGGTTTTTGATGGTCGAGAAATTTGGCTACAGCGTCGCGTCGATCTCTATCCTGTTTTTGGTCAATGCCGTACTTAACATGCTTTTTGCTGCGCGTATCGGTCGGATCATAGGCGAGGTTGGAGAGCGCCGCGTACTGATTTTCGAGTACCTCGGCCTTGCTATCGTGTTTACAGCATACGCCTTCGTCAACCATGCGGGAATTGCAGCGGGACTGTATATCGTTGATCACTTTTTCTTTGCACTCGCGATCGCGATCAGGACCTATTTCCAGAAAATCGCCGACCCTGCGGATATTGCCGCGACCGCGGGTGTGGGTTTCACGATCAATCACATCGCNGCCGTGGTGCTGCCGGCNTTCCTTGGGTTTTTGTGGCTNGTTTCCCCGGCTGCTGTGTTTCTGGNGGGCACAGGACTGGCTGTTCTGTCGCTGCTGTTATCTTTTAACGTACCGTCGAATCCCTGCCCCGGTAACGAGGTAATCCGAGGGCAGTGGGGCTCGCTAACAGGCAGGCCTGTCACGCACCAATGACAAGCGGGTAAACACCGACATGGGCTCACCCGGAGGATACGCTTTGAGAGCACAACCCGGCNAAAGGAGTCAGTGGTGAGAATCGTGACCAGACCTGTGCTGGTACCGGGGTACCGCACCAGGGCTATGGCAGGCTCACCGACAGCTCATAGCCACTGAACTTACGGATGTTCAACACCCCGCAATCCAGAATCAGGTATTGGCCGCGGATCCCTTCGAGCACACCTTCGATCCGTCCCTGCTTGTCAAAATTGAGAGCCTTGATCTTCTCAGGATCTCTCAGAACCGGGTAGCAAAAACGCATCTCTTGTGCATCTCCAAGAACTTTGACCGAATCGTTCTCAAGGCCCGCAATACAGGTCGTAAGCTGGTCGCCGGCGGCAGCCAGAACTCGATCGCGCTCGACTGACAGATCAAGCTCTGGTTGCCCGCCCCGCAGCATCCGGCGCCAGTCGGTCTTGTCATTTACGGCACTTTTCAACGCGACTTCGATCAGACCCGAGTGCAAACGATTGCTGACTTCATATAGAGGTAAGGCCTGCACCGCCCCCTGGTCGATCCAGCGGGTCGGTATCTGGCTTCGCCGAGTGATTCCCACTTTCAGCCCGGAGGAATTAGCNAGATAAACGACATGCGGTTGCATACAATGCATTTCGGCCCAGTCCGGTTCCCTGCAGGTGCCCAGGGCATAATGACAAAGTTCTGGCCTGACGATACACGTATCGCATGAAGCGAGCCGTCGCAGACACGGGAAACAGTGTCCCTGGCTGAAGCTCTTGCGGGTTTTTCGGCCGCATTCGACACAGAATATGTTACCGCTGTACACCAGGGTTAAGGGACGACCGAGTAGCGGTGTCAGCTCNACAAGGGTGTCTCCGATCGGCAGGCGATAACGAATCGGCTCAGCCTGTTCGACCCGCATCTTGCGGATCGTACCTTCAAAATCTGTCATTAAATAACCTATTTCTGCTCAAAGGGTATTCGTTTGCGGCCTCGTGGCACCTAGAACAGCTGGCGGAATCTGCCAGAATATCGGCACTATTCTGGACACGTTTGAGATAGGGCTCTGCACCATCAAGAAACAGATTACTTCTTGCGCTTGACTCTTTTCTTACGCACTTTCCTCGAGGTTTGATTTTTTGATGATCGAGAATCATTGACAGTGTCGAGCGTCGCTCCGTAGCGTCGCGTCACATTACGAAATGATTTCTTGGTAGCTTCTTCCATNATTCACACTGTCCGTTGACTTGGAGCAGGCAGAAGTTGATCCGGACGGGACTATTATAAGACCCACCTTGGCCATTATGGCGATCCGGCCAGAACACTAACCTGCAGTCGTTTAGGATTTGGTAGCAAAAACAACCAATATAGGGAATGACAGAACACNCGATTACCAGCCCGAGGGAAGCCGTCGATTGATCCTGATCTGCCCTGGCGAAACCGTCAGATATTCGCCCTTGACCAGATCGCTCATGATCCTGCTGACCATCTCACGGGAGGCACCGACCATATCAGCCAGAAGCTGGTGGGTCAGACGTTCGTTGATCACCCNCAGCTCTCCTTCAGAGACCGCNCGACGCTCCAGGATCTCTACAATTCGCCGATAGACATCCTTCAAGGCCAGGCTCTGTACACTGTCGGTCAGGCGTCTTACAAGGTGAGCGAGAGAGCGAATCATAGACCGGGTCAAGATTGGGTTGCCCTGAAGAAGCTCAAGAAAGGGNTCCCGACGAATCACCAGTAACTTGGTTTTTTCCATTGCTGCCACCGAAGCCGAACGAGGTTCCTCATCGAGCAGCGCGATCTCTCCGAAACACTCTCCCGGCACCAATACCGTNAGAACCACTTCTTTTCCATCATCNCTNCCGAGGAAGACCTTGACCCGCCCGCTAATGACCACGTAGAGGGCATCTGCTGAGTCTCCTTCGGTGATGATCAGTGCACCACGCTTGAACGACTCTAGGACTGCGTGCTCGGCAATCTGCTCAAGATCGTCTTCGGCAAGATCGGAGAAAAAGGAAACACCCGCCAGAACTGATCTCGCCATGGGCGACTCCAATAGCTTATCTAGGTCAGAATCCTTGAGCCGAGATTAACCAGACAATCGATCGATCGCAAGTAGCAGAATGTCCAACGATGGCAGAATCAGGGCTGCTGTCTGTGCCGTCTGTTGGATGAGGAAGAGTTCACTTTCGGTTTCTGCGACCGATCAGGTAGTGCAACGACGCTTGAGAGCTCGGGGTACTCAGCCGTCTTGTGAGGAATCGCCATGGCTTCGACAAAGTGTTCCTGGAACTTTGGCTCAACAGCAGTCTCGATCTTATCGATACGGCGCACTTCCCGCTCTATCTCAAGACGGGCATTCTGATCGACCAGGGCAATGTGTGCACCGGTACCTGCAGCATTACCAGCCGATGTCACGTTTGCCAGATCACAGTCTGGTATCAGACCGAGAACCATCGCATACTTGACGTCGATGTGGGACCCGAAGGCACCTGCCAACCGGATACGGTCAACCTTCTTTACCGCGCTATGATCCATCAGTAGCTGAATACCCGCATAGAGAGCGGCCTTGGCCAGCTGAATCGCCCGGACATCCTTCTGGGTGATTCGAAGTACTGTGCTGCCCTCATAAAGGACATAGGAAAAGGTACGGTCTTGCGCAACGATCCTGGACGAACGCGACGCCAGGCTACCGGTGATAACACCGTCAACAGAACAGATCCCAGTCAGCGTCATTTCTGCAACAGCTTCGATGATGCCTGACCCGCACACCCCGGTCACCTCCTGCGCTCCAACCTGTGCATCAAATTCGGGATCGTCAGACCAGGCTTCACACCCAATCACTTTGAACCGCGGCTCGAGAGTCTCCGGATTGATACGAACCCGTTCGATTGCGCCTGGTGCCGCCCGCTGCCCGCAACTGATCTGAGCCCCTTCAAAAGCTGGGCCTGTCGGGCTGCTGGCCGCAAGGAGCCGATCTCGATTACCCAGGACGATCTCGGCNTTGGTTCCAACGTCGACCAGCAGAGTCATTTCCTCCCTGAGGTAAGGCGCCTCAGAAAGCACCATGCCGGCCGCGTCTGCACCCACGTGACCTGCAATGCACGGCAGCAGGTAGGCTCGGGTCCCAGGATGCATATCAAGCCCCAGCTCGGACGCCTTCAGCTCCAGTGAATGGTCAGTGGCCAGCGCAAAAGGCGCCCCGCCCAGCTCAACTGGACTCAGGCCCAACAACAGGTGATGCATGATCGGATTTCCAACAAATGTCATGTCGAGCACATCACAGGGTTCATGACCAGACTCTTTACAGACTTCCTGGCTCAGCTGGCGAACCGCGGAACGCACAGCTTTTGTCATTTCTTTCCCGCCCCCCGGGTGCATCATCACGTACGACACGCGGCTCATGAGATCCTCGCCGAATCGTATCTGAGGATTCATCATGCCGGATGACGCCAGCACCTTTCCGTTCGATAAATCGCAAAGGTGGGCCGCAATCGTGGTCGATCCTACGTCCACCGCAATCCCAAGTGCCTGGTCCCGAAACCCAGGCCATAGGGCAATAATTTCCCGCTGGCGGAAGACCGCAACCGTGANTTTCCAGTCACCTTTTCGCAGATTGTCCTGTAACGTCTGGTACACATGCAGATCACACCTGAGGTCTGTCAGNCCCCACTCGAATTCGAGTTCCTGGCGGACNCGCTCCAGGTCACCGGATGGATCATGCATGTTAGGTTTCGGCACCTCGATAAAGTGCAGGCGTACCAGAGGGTCAACTTCGATATCATGGACCTCNGCCCGCTTGCGCACGACCTGCTTGTGCACCTGGCTGTCTGGTGGGACATCGATCACGACATCGCCAAGTATCCTGGTCGAACAACTCAGTCGTCGGCTAGGTTCAAGGCTGTGAAGGCGACGATACTCGACCTCATTTTCCCCTAGACTGGACAAGTTCTCAGGGTGTGATTCAATGCCGTGCTTGGCAAAGGATCCCTCGCTCAACATGACCTGGCAGCGACCACAGATCGCCCTTCCACCACAGACCGAGTCGATATCCACACCCAGTTCCTGGGCCGCGTGCAGGACGGTCGTACCCGGTGAAAAACGACCCCGCCGCCCCGATGGCGTGAATACTACAAGCAGGTCTCTTTCGGACATCGGGGACTCGTTCCGCGCTCCTTTCTGGTCAGTCATTTGGCCTACTTTGCCTCGCTGATGCCACGACGGNGTTCATCGGGGTGAATCGCGTAATAATCCGAAGCATCCTCAACGTAGATATGCGACCCNGTCCGAAGNCCNGTCGGCAANTCCAGACAACCTGCCGAAATCGACAANGACGAAGATCCATCCCGCTTCCAGAAAANGCTGGANCCGCACNGACTACAGAAGCCTCTTTNAGCACGATCAGACGATCNGTACCATCGCAGATCATCCTGCCCATGGATGGTAACCTTGTCCGCCGGCGCTGCTGTGGCCGCCCATAAATGCCCGCTGCTCCGCCGGCACTGAGAGCAGTGACAAACCAGGACCTCGCGAAGATCGGCTTTTGTTTCAAAAGTGACAGCGCCGCACAGACAGCCTCCCCGATGCCGGTCAACATTCATTTCGAAGACCTGCGCCGGCGACTGCGACGTTGTTCCCGTGCAACAGCCGGCCCCGATGTCGCCGGCTCACGATATTTCCTGATCCAGTGCAGGCAGTCCGGGTCATGCCCCATCATGACATCCGCTCCGGAAACCGCCTGCATCACTTCAGAATGCATCGGATTGGTGATTGCCGAGGTCATTCCAGCGGCAATAGACATGGCCAGAAAAGCCGAGTTCAGACCATTACGATTAGGCAGGCCAAAACTGATATTCGATGCCCCGCAGGTCGAGTTCACCTCGAGTTCCTCGCGCAATCTCCGAAGAATGTGTATGACCTGCCGACCAGCATCATTCAATGCCCCTATGGGCATCACCAGCGGGTCGACGATCACGTCGTGTCGCGGGATACCATGGTCTGCTGCGCGTTCAACGATCTTTCTTGCGACCTCAAAGCGCACGTCCGGATCTTCGGAGATGCCAGTTTCGTCATTGGAAATCGCCACTACAGCTGCATTGAATTTTTTCACCAGTGGCAACACGCTCTCCAGACGCTCCTCTTCAGCGGTAACCGAATTCACCAACGCCTTGCCTTGATACACCGAAAGACCTGATTCAAGCGCCGCGACAATTGACGAGTCAATGGACAATGGAACATCTGTGAGTCCCTGAACAAGTTGCACACACTCGGCNAGGATCGCCGGTTCATCGGCCAGCGGAATACCGGCGTTAACATCAAGCATGTGTGCACCGGCCGCCACCTGAGCCAGCGCATCTGCCTCAACCCGGCTGTAATCCCGCTGGCGCATCTCCTCGGACAGGGTCTTGCGACCCGTTGGGTTGATTCTCTCGCCAATAATGCAGAATCGCTGATCAAAGCCGATACGGACTTCCCTGCTGGCTGAACTGATTACTGTGGTCGTCACTGAACGCCCCTTTGAATTAAGATGGATGAACTGAGTGTGGGTCGAATGGTCTACGCCCATCCAGCACTCCTGAGCCCTGNACGATTTCACCNACTGATCGCTCCTGCCGGTAAGCCATGATATGCAGTCCGCATACACCTTCGATCTCGCGGATCTGCTGCATCAGTTCGATGCAGATTGCGATCCCCTCCTGGCGCTGATCACGGGCACCTTGCAGGCGTGAAATGACGTTGTCTGGAATACAGACTCCTGGAACGTTCTTCCGAATCCAGCCCGCAGCTCGGGCAGACACCAGGGGGCCGACGCCAGCCAGAATAAAGCAGTGCTCATGGAGGCCAAGATCACGCACTCGCGTCATAAATTGACGGAACCGCTGGACATCAAAACAATACTGTGTCTGGACGAACTGGGCTCCCGCTTCGATTTTCTTCTTGAGNCGGTACGGCCGGTAGTCCAGTGGTGGTGCATAAGGATTGGCAGCGGCGCCGACGAATACTTTCGGNGGCGACGACAATTTACGGTTACTCAGAAAACGGGACTCATCTCGCATACAGCAGACGGTCTTGAGCAGAGACATACAATCAAAGTCAAACACACCCTTAGCGTCTGGTTGATCTCCAGCCTGCACGCCATCCCCGGTCAGGCACAGAATGTTACTGACTCCCATCGCAGCAGCGCCGAGTACATCACCTTGGATCGCAATTCGATTGCGATCGCGACACGAGATCTGCATCACGGTAGAGTATCCGGAACGGGTCAGTAATGAACACACCCCAACACTGGACATGTGACAGTTGGCACCTGAACCATCTGTCGCGTTGATCGCATCCACGTGGCCGGCAAAAAGCGCGGCACGCCGGTAGACTTCTGCAGGATCTGCAGAATCCGGAGGGGAAAGTTCCGCAGTCACAGCGAAGTGACCGGCTCTTAAGATCTGCTCCAGTCGACCTGTAGAAGAGTATCCAGGTGCCACGTTGCGCCCCGGTTGATGGATCTCATCATCAGTCTCTGTCATTGATGTATATCCTTGCCCAGAGACAAAGACATTTTCGTGAGGCGGGCTTCTCGTAACCAGGAAGAATGTCCGCGCCGGGTATTTTCCAGAGCGGACTGAACTTGGAATATTCCAGACCCGTCTCGCATATGCCTGGAACCCGTCCAGGCATCGATCCAGACACAGCACATGGCGGGCACAACTTCACAGCCGCCATCTTCGCGGACCCCGCCACAAGGCCCATTTCGAAGCTCCTTTGGACAGTTCATCGGGCAGGACATACCAGTCTCACCGAGGAGGCAGTGGCCACACATTCTGCAGTCGAACAGGACCTCCTTGATGAATCGCTCGACCACCCTAACGGGGCGCTCCATTCGTTGATAACCGATCAACAGCCATAGCGGGTGAAGAATTCTCAAGACGCCTTCAAACCCCTGGTAGAGCAATTCAAGCGCCCGCGCATTGCGCACAGACCATCTTCGTACCAGGTACATGTCACTCGTCGGATCGGAATCAGGGTTTTTCCAGACTAACGCCTTTGGCACGAATCAGTACGAGTAGATCATCGTCTGAATAGTGGTTCTCCAGCGAGTCTGCGGTTTCTCTAGCGACCTCATCTAGGTCGTCACAACAGGTCGTCGCTTCGCGCCGCCACTCACTGAGATAGGCGTCACTGCTTCCTTTGCCCGCTCGCATGGCTGCTCGGTCAATAGCTTCCTGAAAGCGCTGACTCAGTTGAACTTTGCTTGTTGTACGTCCTTTTTTGGCGATGACCTGTGACGGGATATCCCGCCAGTAGACCGTAATAAGTTTGGCCATCAACCGAGGTCTCTTGCCGGGCGAGAATCTACGAATCGCCTAATTTGCACAGCGAGTTTTCCGAAACCTGTTGACAACTGCTCATACCGAAGGCCCAGCCGATCCGCCGCCTGCCGGGCCTGTTGAGCAAGCTCGGCCGAGTTCTCCTGTGAAAGGTACAACAGGCGGGAATAATTCCCGAAATAAGTGTCCCTGAGATGGGGATGGCGATCAAGACCAAGTTCTTTGATCACCAGTCGATCAAAATGCCGGACCAGAAAGTCGGTCAGATAAAACGTGCCGGGTTCAGCTGCCTGCACCTGATCAAAAACAGAAGAGCCAGCATAGAACTGATAACAATGCGCACCTTCCAGGCGTTCTACACCTTTTTCCGCCAGTACTGAATCAAGCAACCCCCCGGTACCACAGTCGGCGTAGGCCACAAAGATCTGCCGATAGTGCGGAGCCTGAGCTTCGATCTTATCGCGCACCCTAGGCGGTATGTTTTCCGGTCGATTGTGGAGACTCGCAGGCAGGCATTGGACGTCCGTCCCGGTCCATCCGTTCAATTTAATCACCTGCTGAATCTCACGGGCCAAGGCACCGCAGGCTATGATCAATCTCCTGTTTTTCTGGCTCATTCAACCAGGTCCTTTAAGCCTCTTTGCGGAAAGTAGGTTGGGACAAATACGCCAGCGAGTAGTCACGCCCGGTGGAACCGCTAACTGTCTCATCTTCGGCTTTCTTGAAGGTCAGTTCAGGCCGGCAGTGTTTCTCCACGCCGCTCCGCAATCAGGCGCTTAGCTGTCTCGACAGCAACAGCCGCATCTCGACAGTAGGCATCCGCACCGATAGCCGTACCAAATTCCTCGTTCAATGGGGCGCCACCGACCATGACGATATGATCGTCTCTAATACCCTGTTCGATCATGGTGTCGATGACGACCTTCATGTAGGGCATGGTCGTCGTCAACAGGGCAGACATTCCGACAATATCGGGCTTGTGCTCTTCGATCGCCTCTAGGTAACTCTCAACCGGGTTATTGATACCGATGTTGTAGACCTCGAAGCCCGCGCCTTCCAGCATCATTCCGACCAGGTTCTTGCCAATATCATGGATGTCGCCCTTGACCGTCCCGATGACGACCTTGCCGATCGTCTGGGCACCGGTCTCTGCCAACAGCGGGCGCAGGATGCCCATGCCCCCTTTCATCGCGTTAGCAGACATCAGCACCTCGGGGACAAACAGGATTCCGTCGCGAAAGTCGATACCGACGATACGCATGCCTTCTACCAATGCATCAGCTAGAAGCTTGTCCGGGGCCCACCCTCGCTCAAGCAGAATGTTGGTTCCTTCTTCGATCTCCTCTTTCAAACCATCGTAAAGATCATCGTGCATCTGTTCGACAAGTTCTTCATCGGACAGGGAACGCAGATCCAGTTCTTGTTCAGTGTCGGTCATGAGTTCGAGACTTTCCGGTATAGAGGTGAATGTTTACAGGATCAACCAGAATGACGTATTCTGGTTGAAAGTCACAAGACCCGCACACGCAGCTGGTGTCAAACAATTCCCATCCGCTTGGGGCCATTCAGTTGAAGCTCGGTAGGGCTTGATTTTACCCAATTCCGCTACGTGGCTGAATCTGAACGCAGCGCCATCTATTAGACTGAATGATTTGTTCATTCCCAGCCTTTCTCCGGTAAGGGGGAGACGAATCACCGTAGCGGGATTGTAGATTTAGCCCGCAGTGGTACTGATTTGGACGCGACATCCGGCATCTGCTTTGCGACACCGGGTGCCTAAACCATAAGACCACAACCTTTCATTTTACTGCCATTAACAGCACTGTGCCTGATTCAACCGGGTTTAGAAGAAACGCAGAAAAACTCCCGAGCGTGCCTTGGGATCAAAGCAGGTTGACTTCGCTGGCATCACACGACCCTGATCTGCAACCGTCATCAGTTCCTTCATCGATGTCGGGAAACAGGCGAACGCGATCTGCCAACCTTCGGACAAACGTTGCTGCAGCCCTTTAAGGCCGGAATTGCCAGTTATGTAATCCAGACGGACGTCTGACCGGCTATTGGTGATACCCAGAAGAGGTTCCAGGATCAGGTTCTGCAGAAGAGATACATCGAGCTTTTTTACAGGGTCCTCAGGGACTGATTCGGGCCTCACCTTGAGCCGATAGACGAATTCGCCGATCAGCATCGTAAACTCACCAGGTACGCATGGCAAAGTGGTCTTTTCCGGGTCACTCAACGCCTCAACGACGAAGTGCTTGCCGATCCCTTCAACCAGGCTTTGGACCGACAATCCGTTAAGATCCCTGACACACCGATTGAATGCCAAGATCCTCAGTTCACTGGCAGGAAACATTGCAGCTAGGAAGTATTTCCAAGAACCGCTACCCTTATCATCACCCTTTGCACACTGGCTGGCAGAATAACGACTACTTGCAGCCGTTCGATGGTGACCATCGGTCAAATAGGCCGCCGACACAGAAGAAAACTGCTGCTGTAGAGTTTCAATCTCGCCTTCATCAGTGACGCGCCAGACCAGTTGTCTGATCTCGTCATCGGACAGTAAATCCAGTTCTGGAACACGGCTGGTGATCTTTGAAATCAAGGCGTTGATTGATGGGCTTTCCGGGTAAGCCAGGCAGACCGGGCTTGAACTCACCCCGACGACCTCGAGATACCGGGTCAGCCTGTCTTCGTGATCTGGGCGGGTGTGTTCGTGGCGTCGAATCCGTCCCGTTTCGTACTCCTCGATGGGAACTTCAGCGACCACAGCCGTCTGGACATGGTGACCAGCCTGCAGGCGATAGATGTAGAGGGCTTCTTCTTCATACTGTCGAAACGAACCGTCGTCCAGCAATCTCTGCACAGTCGCTCGATTGCGCTCGAGCAGCGTTTCGGCCGACGGGCGGTCAGATTTGGAAAATTCCTCCTCAACCCGCATGGCATTGATGTAATTAGAAGGGTTATCGTTGCTGAAAGCCGCTCGCTCGGCTGGCACCATTGAGTCATACGCAGGCGCAACAACCACCGCTGCGCGATCTGCAGTGACCAGGTAGGGTCGAAACGGGCGAATCTGGGTCACGTGCGTTTACCTGCCAGGAACTGTCGCTCAAACCGGGTGACGTTCCCTGAAATCGATCATGAAATCAGCCAACGCCTGTGCCCCTTCTCTGGGCATGGCGTTATAGATACTGGCTCGACAGCCGCCTACGCTGCGGTGCCCCTTGAGGTTGAGCAATTCCGCCGATTCTGATTCATCAAGGAAGCGTTTCTCGAGTTCTTCGCTGGTTAAGCGGAATACCACATTCATTACCGAACGAGAGTCCATGTCAACCGGACAGTGAAAATAACCATCACTGCTGTCAATGACAGAATAAAGGATTGCTGCCTTGGCCTCTGCTTCGGCCTCTATCGTCTCAAGGCCGCCTCTAGCATCCATCCATTTCAGGATCTTGCCCAGCATATAGATCGGAAACACCGGCGGAGTGTTGAACATCGAGTCTTTTTCAGCATGGATGTCATAGCGCAAGTAGCGCCCAATATTCCGGTTGCAGTGTTCCAGAATCGAATCCCGGACGAATAGCAGTGCCATACCCGCGGGCCCTAGGTTCTTCTGTAGCCCTCCGTAAACCAGATCGAAGCGATCCCAGGGAATGGACCGGGACATGTAATCCGAGGACATATCACAGATCAAGGGAACGTCGACGGCTGGCCAGTCGACGTACCTTGTTCCACCAATGGTCTCATTGGAGGTGATGTGCAAATAACAGGTGTCGGGCTGCAGCTGCAGCTCTTCAGTTGCGGGCATCCGCGTGTAGTCACATCCCTGTCCATCCCAGGCCGTGTAGATCTCACCATAGTGCCGAGCATCGCTAATTGCACCTTGAGCCCAGCTACCAGAATCGACATAGCCAGCGCGGGTTCGTTGCTGAAGCAGATTCATCGGCACCATGGAGAATTGCAGGGTCGCACCACCCTGAAGAAACAGAACCTGGAAATCGTCTGGGACCTGAAACACCTTACGGGACATCGCCATGGCTTCGTGGTGAACCGCATCAAAATGTTTGCCCCGGTGGCTCATTTCAATCAATGCCATGCCGGCGCCGTGGTAATCCACGAATTCAGCCTGAGCCTCCTCCAGTACATCCAGGGGCAAGGTCGATGGTCCGGCGCTGAAATTATTGACTCGACGAATCATGCGTAATCTCCAGTCTGGCCGCGGGTTTGATCATACGGGCATATTGACACAGTGCCTGACCTCACCCAATTCAAAAGCATCAACGATCTCGATCACACCCTCGGCCACGGCTGCCTGGGCCTGCTCCGTCGACGCCCCGATATGATGAGTACCGTAAACATTCGGATGCCGTGCTAGCGCCGAAGCAAAGGCGCATTTGCCCATCGCCGGTTCGCTGTTGAAAACATCCAGTCCAGCACGAATCCCCTTCTCGTCCATAGCAGCAATCAGTGCCGGCTCATCGATGATGTCACCACGAGACGTGTTGACGATGATCGTGCCCGGCGCCATGCGAGCCAGAAGGCTCGCATCGATGAGACCCCGTGTTTCAGTTAATGATGGCACGTGAAAACTCAGAATCTCACAGCGCTGCACCAATTCTTCAAGCCCGGCCACACGCTTGATTCCCCCCAACCGCATCAGCCGCTGGTGAGTCTCCTGCCAACGGCTGGGCTTGTCGATCACATGCAGCGCCAGCCCGAAAGCATGGGCACGTTCGAGAACCGCCAGACCGATCGCGCCCAACCCCACCACCCCCATCCGACGGCCCATCAGGCCGCGGGCCACACTAAAGCGCTTCTTGTCCCAATTCCCGGCACGCAGTTCAGCAACATTGTCCGGAATGTTCCGGTCTATTGCGATTATCAGGCCCATAACCAGTTCTGCTACCGCAGCGGCATTGCGCCCCGGCACGTTGCAGACGTAGATGTTCTTCTGAGCTGCGGCTGCCTTGTCGATGGTATTGGTACCCGCCCCCGCCCGAATCACCATTCTCAGTAGATTACCTTTCGCGATTGCCAGGGCGCTGACCGGGGTACTGCGGACCACCAGTATTTCGGCGTCAGCAACTGCATCGGGCAAAGCATCACCGTCAAGTTCCGGACACACCTCGCAGCGGTGCCCTTTCTCCCGGAGCAGATCGATTGCAAATGCCGGAAACTTATCGGCAAAAAATATCCTCATTTATCCGGTTCCTGTTATAGAGTCTCCAGGATGACGATCCAGCCGTAATCGGACCGCCAGAGCAACGCGAATTGTCGATGACTGGCCAGGCAAATTAAACCCCCGGCCTGCAGCTGGTACGCTACCGGACCGCCAAGGGTCGCATTAGGACAAAGCCATATAACGCTCATTCGGTAACTGACTCGATGACCTGTGCTGTGAGCATCTGCCCAACCTGAAACCACACTATTGACTGTCTCGACGATCGGCCTGGTACTGCTGGCAGCCCTGCTGCATGCTTCCTGGAATGCCTTCATCAAATCTGGCCAGGACAAGATGCTGAGCCTGGCGTTGATGCACATCTGTTCGGGTGTAATCTGCCTTCTGCTGCTGCCGTTCGTGTCGCTGCCGCACCCCGATGCCTGGCCCTATCTGGCCCTGTCACTGGTCCTGCACTGGGGTTATTACTGGTTTCTGGTCAATGGTTACCGCTCAGGCGATCTGGGCCAGGTTTACCCGCTGTCCCGCGGCAGCGCACCACTGTTGGTTGCGATCATCGGCGGTGCGATCGCTGGCGAAACCCTGTCATTTGTCGCTCTGTCAGGCATTGTCCTTGCCTCGTTGGGTATCACCGCGCTCAGCTTTGAGAAAGGCCTGCCCTGGCACCGTGATCCACGGCCCGTACTGTTTGCCCTGGGTACCGGCAGCTGGATCGCAGCCTACACTATCGCTGACGGCCTGGGTGTACGCCATAGCGAACACGAATTCGGCTACATCCTTTGGCTGTTTATTCTTGAAGCCATCACTTTCGGTGGATTCATGGCTGTACGCCGACGACGCGTCATCCGGTCCTACTACTTACTCAACTGGCGAGGACTCTGGATCAGCGGCCTCGCAGCAGCAGGCGCTTATGGTCTGGTGATCTGGGCGATGAGCAGCAACGTCATGGCTATGGTATCTGCACTGCGCGAAACAAGCGTGATCATGGCTGTTTTCATCGGTGGGTTCATGCTGAAGGAACACCGATTGGCGTTCAGAGTATTTTCTGCGAGTCTGGTTGTCACAGGCATCGTCGTTATGAACCTGTCGCACTGATCCGCCAAATGACCGCCTGCGACGGACCTGCAGAATCAGGGGTTGAAGTTCACCGCCCTACTTGATCTCCAGCAACTCGATCTCGAATAACAGGGTCTGGTTCGGCCCGATCAGTCCACCTGCACCGGTTTTTCCGTAAGCAAGTTCCGGTGGGATAACCACTTCCCATAGCGCACCTTCACCCATAAGCTGCAGGGCTTCTCGCCAACCAGGGATGATACCAGCGAGGCTGAAGGTGGCCGGTTGACCGCGCTTATGAGAACTGTCGAATTCAGTACCGTCGGGTAAGGTGCCTCGATAATGAACGACCACTGTGGCGTCCGGTCCAGGCCTTTGTGCTGCACCTTCCGTTATTATCCGGTAAAGCATTCCGCTTTGGGTCTGTGAGACACCGGCCCTGGCAGAATATTCAGCACGAAACCGGTCCCCCGCCTCGGTATTCGATCCCGCAGCTTCACTCATCCTCTGAAGTTCCTGTTGCTCCTTTGCTGAGATCGCTGCCATCATTTCCTCCTCACTGAGTGCCAGGCCCCTGCCTGCCAGAACATCGGCGATACCGCGGGAAAACGCGTCCGTATCGAGCACCACCCCTTCTGCGTTGATTTGCTGTGCGATCTGCCTGCCGATCTGGTAACCCAGCGCGTAACTATATTTCTGTTGATCCGTCTCAAGAGGACTTTCATCCGCCACCAACGGGGCCATCACGATCAGACCGGCCAAGACGGCAAAGACTATGCTCATGGTTTTCATAAGATCTACCTAAAACTCGATTAAGTCGTTCCAGAGTTCCGGGGCTACCGGTTCTGGTGAGAAATATCCGGTTCACTGCCGGCATCGGAAGCAATACCCTGCACCTCCAGCGTCACATGGGATACCCGCGGGCAAAAATCGCGCAGGCGGGATTCTACCTCGTCTATGATCTGCTCTGTACGTTCCAGGGTCGCCTTCACCGCTGCCCGGTCGGCCAGTTCCTCCACCAGGTGCTGCTCGGTTCGCCGGTCAGCGGGAACAGCGAGGAGTAGTGCCTCGTGATACCTTTCTATCCTCTTGTGCAATCCCGCGAGCACAGCTTCCTCCCGAAGCTCGATCTCACCGACCAGCACCGTGTTTTGCTCATCGATCACAATGCTGCGAACATCATGGAATCGCTCAATTTCCGGGTGTTCTCCAGCAACACTGGCAAAAGCCTGCTCGGCATCCCGGTCACGGATATCACTCAGGAATCGCATGTTAATCATACCCAGAAAAATCGCCGTCAGCCCAAGCATCAAAGCAATGACCATCGAGAAACCGATGTCCCACACCACGGCACCGGTCAATTGACTGAGAGTGATGCCTAGCGCGGCCAGAAGTACACCAATCACGGCCACCGCGTCCTCGAGCAACACCGCAACCAAGGTCGGATCGTCAATCTGATTCAAGTAAGCCATTGGCCGGTTGTATCCCTTGGACCTTGCCCGTACACAGAACTCCCGCCAAGCCAGCCGAAGAACCCAGCACTCAACGACAAACGCCACAGCCAGGACCACCCCGGACAACCATAGAGGGTTCATGTTCCCGAGCACGCTGAACGGGATCGATTCCGTTACAGGGGGTTCAGCCGCCCGCTGCCAGGAGTGCCACGCATGCGCCAGACCCAGCCCGCAGCCGATCGAAAAAAGACCGATTGCACTCCAGAGATTCCACAGGTATTTCTTCTGGCCGTGGCCGAAAGCATAACGCCTGTCCGCGGGTCTACTGCCCGCTTTGAGCCCCATCAAAAGAAACAACTGGTTGAGCGTATCCATCAGACTGTGGATCGCTTCGTTCATCATTGCTGCCGACTGGGTGATCACGGCAGCACCGAACTTGAGAACCGTCAGCACGGCATTGCCAGTGATCGCAGCAAGCACCACTTTCTTTGAGCCTGTCGCCATCTGGGTGACTTAGTGCCTCACGACTGGATCTCTTTTACGCTGTCGTTAGCGGATGCAGCGTAGAATCTGCCACAGTATACTGGGTGCTGTGTGTCTGCCGGTGGACCACAAAAGATTGAGGACTCTTCCTGATGCCCATAGACCAGAAACTACTGGATATCCTTTGCTGCCCAGTGACCAAGCAACCAGTCTTTCCGCTCACTGAGACGGACCTCGCCTTGGTCAATGATGCGATCGCAACCGGCAAAATCAACCACGCCGACGAGAGTCCGGTTGAAACTCCGCTTACGGAAGGATTGATCACCAGGAACAGACAGCACATCTATCGGATAGATGACGGCATTCCAGTGATGCTGGAGGATGAGAGCATCCCGGTCGATCAGATTCAAGGGCTTTAACCAATAGTAGATCCGTTTTCGATCGGGCTGCGTCGACACGATCACCCCGCCTGGTAGTGGTCCATCAGAATCTTACCAACTTCGGGTCGCGCAAACTCAGGCGGCAGCGGTTCTCCTGCCAGAAGCATCTCCCGAACGCGGGTACCGGATAACAACACAAAATCGTCCTCCTGGTGATCCGACACATCCCGCATCATCACCACCTGGTCCAGTTTTTTTGAATATGCCGTGTGATCAGCCTTAAAGATCTCGATCTCTAACACGCCTTCTGGCACCTGCTCCTCAAAGATGGCCTGCGCGTCAAACGCCCCGTAGAAATCACCGACCCCGGCGTGGTCACGACCCACGATCAGATGGGTACAACCAGCATTTTGACGAAAGATCGCGTGCAGCACTGCTTCACGCGGCCCCGCATAGAGCATGTCAAAACCGTAGCCCGTGACCATGACGCTGTTGGGGGGGAAATAGAGCTCGACCATCTTGCGAATCGCAGCGTCACGCACGGACGCCGGTATGTCCCCCGGTTTGAGCTTTCCGAGCAACATGTGGATCAACACGCCATCTGCACTAACAGCATCCCGGGCTATCTTGCACAACTCTTCATGTGCGCGATGCATCGGATTGCGGGTCTGAAAGGCAATCACTTTCTTCCAGCCACGTCCGGCTATCTCGCGTCGTATCTGCTCTGCGGTCCTGAAAGTTTCGGGGAAATCTAGTTCAAAGTAACTGTGATTGAGTACCCTGACTGGCCCGGAGACCAGTGTTCTACCAAGCGACATGAACGCCGAGATACCTGGGTGGGTCTGGTCGGTCGTGCCGTAGACATTACGGGTAATGATCTCGATATCCTCATCGCTCAACGCCTCAACCCGTTCAACATCCTGGATCGCAAGCACTGGTGTGCCTGGGGTACCCGGATCGCGCAGTGAGATTCGACCACCCGGCTTTACAGCGAATGAATCAGTCAGATTGAGCACCGGGACGGGCCAGAACAGGTCGTTGGCTGTGTGCATCTCACGGGCCACATGGAGCGCATCTTGACGATCCATGAATCCTGCCAGGGGAGTGAAGTAGCCACCTCCCAGCATCACAGCATTGGCTGCCACTGCTGAGCTGACTTCAAGTGCAGGTAGATTCTCCGCCTCGTTCAGCAGAGTCCCGCGTTCCTTTTCATCTGCCACGTAAAGAGGCATCAGCTGGCCAGCGCCGTATGGTTTGATCATGTCATAAATCCATTGGCTTCACAGAAACGAAGTGGAGGAATGAGCTCGCCAAACTCCAACGAATCGATTGCCGGCCACTGCTAAGGAGGTAACACAAAAGACTAGCACTGCCGCAAAGGACCTGAAACAAAATTACTGATCAGCCCATAAACTCGAACAGTAGATCTCATCCGCTGGCATCTGACCAGTCGGTCGACCTCCAAGCGCAGACGCCTACACCGTTGACTGGCGCCGTCTGCCGACCGCCTCGGCCAGCTGTTCGATGATCCGGCTGGTATCCTCCCAGCCAAGGCAGGCATCAGTAATGCTCTGGCCATAGACCAAAGACCCCGCGGATTCGACATCCTGGCGGCCCTCGATAATATTACTCTCGAGCATAATCCCAACGATTCGCTCTTCTCCCTGGGTAATCTGACTGCAGACATCGGCTGCGACGTCCAACTGGCGGCGGTGCTGTTTCGCACTGTTCGCATGACTGAAATCGACCATGAGCCTCGCTGGCAACCCCGCATCTTTCAGCAGACCCGACGCAGTGCCGATACTCTCGCGATCGAAATTAGGTTGCAACCCACCTCGAAGGATCACGTGCCCATCTTCGTTGCCGGTGGTTTGAAAAATCCCAAGATAGCCCGCTTTTGTGACGGTCAGAAAATGATGCGGGTGTGCAGCCGCAGAAACTGCGTCAATGGCAATTTTCAGATTCCCGTCCGTGCCGTTTTTGAAACCCACGGGACAGGACAACCCGGAAGCCAGCTCACGGTGCAACTGGCTTTCCGTTGTGCGGGCGCCGATCGCACCCCAGCTGATCAGATCTGTGATGTACTGGGGTGTCAGCAGGTCGAGGTATTCAGTGCCTGC
The DNA here is from genome assembly GCA_002718155.1 of Pseudomonadota bacterium. GTDB lineage: Bacteria > Pseudomonadota > Gammaproteobacteria > Arenicellales > UBA868 > UBA9619. Next base: position 50,258 of record PBDS01000004.1, on the reverse strand, counting down.
CGGCATACCTATACGGTTCAGATCAAGTAGCAGCTTTCTTGCCAGCCGGATACCGTGATTGATATCGAAGGAACCATCGAGATTGGGGTCATTGATCAGGCCTTTCCAGCCCACTGTTGTCCGGGGTTTTTCAAAATAGACCCGCATGATGATCAGCAGATCATCTGAACAGGCATCCCTCAGAGATTGCAGCCGCCGGGCATAGTCGAGTGCTGCTTCGGGATCGTGGATTGAGCACGGCCCGATGATCGCAATGACACGATTATCTGTACCGTCCAGGATTCGGTGGGCCTCGGCCCGTGTACGGGTGACCAGGGATGAAATCTCACTCGAGGCGGGAAGTTCATCGATGATCGTCTTGGGATTAGCAACATCCTGGATCCCGTCGATCCGAAGATTGTCGGTAACGCTGAGATGATCGCTCGTGTTGTGTTTCAATGTTCCAGCCTGATTCATTTGAGCACCTGTCGTTCAGGTGATCCGGGTCTCAAAGGGCAAGGATTTTTTGGCGCGCAAGTATATCACTGCAACGAACAACCGATACTGGAACGACCTGGCCATGGTGCTGGCAAGGTCAGCACTTGCACAGGACAACCAGTGGCCTTAAGTCATTCCTCTTCCGGATGCTGGAACGCAGCCGAGAGTTTTTTCTGGACATCTCCCGGCGCCGGATCATAGGCAGAGAACTCCATGTTGTAACTTCCTTCACCGCCCGTTACCGATTTGAGTTTTGACTGGTATTCGTCCATCTCCGCGAGCGGCACCTGTCCTTTGATACTGATCATGCCGCCGGGCATTGAGTCGGTACTGCTCACACGCCCCCGGCGGGAAGACAAATCGCCGGTGATATCACCCATATTGCCGTTTGGGGCAATCACTTCTAGCTCGACGATAGGTTCCAGGACCAAGGGCTTGGCCTTCTCGATTGCTTCGAGAAAGGCTTTTCGACCCGCAGCGACAAAGGCCACTTCCTTCGAGTCGACCGCGTGATGTTTCCCATCATAGACTGTTACCCGGATGTCCTGCATCGGAAAGCCGGCCACGGCCCCACCTTCCAGGACACTCTGCACGCCTTTTTCAATAGCCGGGATGAACTGGTTGGGAATGACACCACCAACGATCTTGTTAACAAATTCAAAACCTTCGCCCCGGCCCATCGGTTCTACCTTGAGGTACACTTCTCCAAACTGGCCGGCGCCCCCGGTCTGCTTCTTGTGGCGGGAGTGGCCCTCGGCTGACCTGGCTATGGTTTCCCGGTAGGGGATCGTCGGTACTCCTGTTTCCACCTCAACGGCGTACTGATCACTCATCCGCTCGACCGCCATTCTCAAGTGCAGGTCACCCATTCCCCTCAGCACGGTCTCGTTGGCCGCGGGGTTTCTCTCGATCCGCAGGCAAGGATCTGCCTCGATCAGCTTGCCCAATACCTCGGCGATTTTCTGTTCATCACCCCGGCTCTTCGGTGTGATCGAAACACCGACCATGGGTGTTGGCAGGGCAGTGCTTTTCAGGCGCATAGACCCATCGCCATGCGAATCATGCATCACCTCGTCATAGCTGAAGCCTTCGGCCTTGGAAATCAAGGCGATATCCCCGGGCACAATCGAACTGCAGTCAGAGAGTTTCTTACCCAGACAACTGGAAAGATTGCCGATCTTTACCGGTTTGCGGTTGTCACCAATCAGCATCTGGGCATCCTTTTTGATGGTGCCCTGATAGAGGCGAAACAAAGCCTGCCGACCGACGAACGGATCAAAGGAGATCTTGAAAATATGAGCCACAACCGAACTGGCCGGGTCCGGAGTGATCTGGATATTCCCGCCGTCGCTGTCTGAACCATTCACGAAGCTCGGCGGGTTACCCTCTGACGGGCTGGGCAGCATCTTGGAAACAAATTCATTGAGTGCTCGCACACCGGCACCGGTCTGCGCGGATACAAAGCAGACAGGGACCACGTGCCTTTCGCGCATCGCCTGCTCAAACGGGTCATGAAGTTGCTCGGGTGCGATCGTGCCCTGGTCGAGATACGTCGTCATCAGATCCTCGTCCAGTTCCACTGTCTGATCGACGATTTCAGTATGGGCCTCCTCAACCGACGAGATGTCGGATTCGCCTTCTGGGCTAAAAAAGCAATCGACCACGGCCGTCGCGCCGGCCGATGGCAGATTGACCGCCAGGCACTCGTTTCCGAAAGATTCCCGGACTTCAGCATACACTCCTGAAAGATCCACATCTTCAGCGTCGATACGGTTGATCACGATCATGGCGCATTGGTTTCGCTGACGCACCGAGTCCATCATACGGCGGGCTGAACTTTCAACACCGCGCTGGGCATTGATCACAATCGCCACAGTCTCGACCGCAGGGAGCACACTGAGCGCAGTCCCGATGAAGTCCGGGTAGCCTGGTGTGTCAATAAGGTTGATGCGCCTACCCTGATAATCAAAGGAAGCCAGAGCAGCAGTCAGGGAATGCTGATGCTTCTGTTCAAGCTCATCGAAATCGGTAACCGTTGACCCTTTTTCAACCACACCTGGGGTGTTTATTGCACCCGCATCGTGCAGAAGGCTCTCTGCAAGTGTTGTCTTCCCGGCGCCCGCATGCCCGACGAGCGCCAGGTTCCTGATACCTTCCGTTGTGTACTCCATCAAACATCCTCCTTCTACAGTTGCTGATACTCTTTGACGCAGCCAGATACCCTGATCCCGGCCGGGCCGCGGCAAATCGGGGCCAGGCACACCTGACCCGGGACCTTTCAAGGTCTTGAGTAGCACGAAACAGGCTCCGAATCAACACACCTTAGACCGGCCTGCCTCGAAGACAACCGCTTATGTCGATACAAAACACCGCCACAGAGAGCCTAAACTCTCCGCGGCAGGCTTATCCCTGGATCTCTTCCGGCCACTTACAACCTTCAGGCTGGTGGCCATTCGCCGGTCGTTTAGTGAATCCGTTCGCCGACGTGTCCGCAACCACCCTGGCGGCAAAGGATTCAGACCGGGACCCCGTCCTTAAATGTCCGGCCAGAGCTCCAGGGCCGTGGTATCACCGGAGCCACGCCGGATTGCTAAAATAGGAGAAACCGAATGATCCGACATTAGTATCGTCACCGGTCAGGTGACGGCAACCAGCCATGAGCAGAACCGCAAGACCTATGTCCGCGACAAATTTCATTCGACAGATCGTCGAATCAGAACTTGCCGATAAACGTCATCCGGGCGGCGTCGTCACCCGATTTCCACCAGAGCCCAATGGCTACCTGCATATCGGTCACGCTAAATCAATGTGTCTGAACTTCGGGATCGCCCAGGATTTCAAGGGCAAGTGCTATCTACGCTTCGACGACACCAACCCGGACCGGGAGAGTCCCGAGTATGTTGCAGCCATAAAGCACGACGTCCGCTGGCTTGGCTTTGAATGGGAGAACCGGCTCACCCACGCCTCAGACTATTTCGACCAACTTTACCAGGCAGCGGTGGAACTCGTTCGTAACGGCAAAGCCTTTGTCTGCAGCTTGAGTGCCGCGGATATTCGCAGCTCCCGGGGAACCCTGACTCAACCTGGTCATGACAGCCCTTTTCGCGACCGTAGTGTCGCAGAAAACCTCGACCTGTTCGAGCGAATGCGCTGTGGCGAATTTGCGGATGGCACGCACGTTCTTCGGGCAAGGATCGATATGGCTTCACCCAATATCAATCTGCGGGATCCCACCCTTTACCGTATTCGACATCTTCCTCACCAGAACACGGGTGAACGCTGGTGCATTTATCCGATGTATGGCTTCACGCATCCCCTTTCGGACGCTCTGGAGAGTGTCACCCATTCACTGTGCACACTGGAGTTTGAAGATCAGCGGGCTTTCTACGACTGGGTTCTGGACAACGTCACGGTACCAAGCAGGCCCAGGCAGATCGAGTTCTCACGCCTTGCTCTGGACTACACCATCATGAGCAAACGACTGCTCACTGCGCTCGTCGAGGAGAAGCGGGTTGCTGGCTGGGATGATCCACGCATGCCGACCCTGTCAGGCCTGCGTCGAAGAGGTTACACACCGGCGTCGATCCGCGATTTCTGTGCGCGAATCGGTGTGACCCGGAACGAACAGCAGATCGAGATGAGCGTACTAGAGAACTGCATCCGGGAAGATCTCGACCGAACAGCCCCGCGTGCTTTCGCCGTACTTCGACCTGTCCGGGTCGTGATAGACAACTATCCGAACAACCAGGTGGAGGAATTTGAAGCGGCCAACCATCCGAACGATCCCGGGATGGGAGTACGCACGGTCCCATTCTGCCGGGAACTTTTCATCGAACAACAGGATTTCATGGAGGATGCGCCGCGAAAATTTTTTCGTCTTGCCCCGGGGCGCGAAGTCCGGCTGCGCTACGCGTACCTGATCAAGTGTACCGAGGTAATCAAAGACCACAGTGGCAATGTCATTGAAATTCACTGCGACTATGATCCTGCAAGTGCTGGCGGTAAGGCCCCCGATGGCCGAAAGGTCAAGGGTACCTTGCACTGGGTATCAGCAGAGCACTCAGTTAACGCCGAAATTCGCCTGTACGACCAGCTCTTTGTCGAACCCAATCCCCGTGCTGACTCGGATACTGATTTTATGGACCTGATCAACCCGGAATCACAGGTCATTCTCACGGGTGCCAAAGTCGAACCGAGCCTGGCCAGGGCCCAATGCGGTGATACCTTCCAGTTCGAGCGTACCGGCTATTTCTGCGCTGACCCCGACTCAGCACCCGGCAGCCCCGTATTCAACCGGACTGTTCCACTCAGAGATTCTTGGGGCAGGAAGAATCCCGCATGAAACGACGTGAAGGTGAGCCCTGGATGCCTGCCACCGACTATGCCCACTCACTCCGAGGGCTCGGTGTCAACCTCGTCTCAGGGGACCTGGATCGGGCGCTTGAGTTCCAAAGGGAAGTGCTCGGAGTCGAGATCATCTACAGTGACGCAGATTTTGCTGCGCTTCGTGGGTTCGGCTCCGAATGGATGATCCACGCCGATCACACCTATACCGGCCACCCGCTGGAGACCCTGCTTGGCCAGATACCAAAGCGTGGTGGCACGGTGGAACTACGCCTGCATGGATGCGACCCCGACATCGCCGAGAGCCGCGCAAGAAAAAGAGGATTCAACGTGCTTCAACGAGCTACTGACAGGCCGCACGGCCTGCGAGAGGCCTACCTGTTCGACGGGGATGGCTACCTGTGGGTGGCTGATGTCCCAGTACCGGTCTAGCCGGAGGCGGTATTCCCCGGTTTTACGCCTGACCGGACGGCGCTAACTCGCTGCCAGCTGTACCTCGTTTGTGCCGCTTTACCCGCCAGTTATGGATGTTGGCTTTCAGCATCAGCGCACTGGGTGTGACCAGTAATGTCAGAACGGTTGCGAATCCCAGTCCAAATACGATCGATGTCGAAAGCTGTCGCCACCACTGGGTAGAGGGTGCACCGTAAGTGATCTCCCGGGTCAGAAAATCGATATTGACGCCCAGCACCATCGGCATCAACCCGAGTATGGTAGTCACACTGGTCAGAAGAACAGGCCGCAGTCGCTGCACACCAGTACGCAGAATTGCCTCCAGTGGATCAGACAAAGTTTCGCGTAGCCGGTCGTGAGTATCGATCAGAACAATATTGTTGTTGACGACAATACCCGCCAAAGCAATGACCCCAATGCCGTTCATCACGATTCCAAAGGGAGAATCGGTAATCAAAAGACCCATCAGAACGCCGACGGTCGACATTACGACTGCAAACAGAATCAGGAAGGCGCTATAGAAACTATTGAACTGAGTAATCAGAATTGCCGCCATTATGAATAAGGCGACCAGAAAGGCCCGGCTCAGAAAGGCCTGTGCCTTGGCCTGTTCCTCATCCTCTCCCTTGAAGACCACTTGAATCTGCGGATCAATCTCTGCGGTCGCAAGCCACTCGACGAGCTCACGGATCTTGTCATCGACCAGGACTCCTTCGTCTACATCGGCCCTGATCGTGATTACTCTACGACTGTCTATACGCTTAACCGTCCCGGTTTTTTCTCTCGCCTGTCGAACGACAAAGTTCGAAATCGGGACCGAACCGGCTGGTGTATTCAGACGAACATGATTCAATTCTTCTATAGTCCGATGTTGTTCGGGAAATCTCACCCGGATCTCTATCTCATCATCACTGTCATCCGGACGATAGGTCCCGATCTTGTAACCCATCGTCGTCATCTGGACCATGTTCCCGACCGAACCAATGTCAGCTCCGTACTTTGCTGCCTGGGCGCGGTCAACGACGACCTGCCAGTCTATGCCCGGGAGCGGTCTTGAGTCCTCGATACTGTGCAGACCACTCATGCTGTCGAACTGTGCCCGGACCTTTGCCGCTGCTGGGCCCAGAAGCTTGTGGTACCGGGAGGCCAGTTGAATTTGGATCGGCTTACCAACCGGTGGCCCTCCCTCCTCCTTGCGCAGGTCAACAATGATCCCGGCAAGATCTCCTATTTGCCCCCGGATCCTGGTGAAAATCTGTTTAACTTTCGGGCGCAACCGCCAGTCGGCAAACTCCAGGGAGATGCTGCCGACGATATCTTCGGATTCTTCGCTGTTAGCGTTCGGCCCGACCCGGGTGTAGAAAGTCTCCACCCCATCAATATCAAGCACTCGCCTCTCCACTTCACGCATTAGCGAATCCTGTTCGTCCAGCGACAGGTTGCCGCGCGCACGGACCTGAATCTTGGCGTTGTCAGGTTCTACATCGGGAAAGAATTCGATCCCTGAACCGAAAACACCATACAGTATCTGCGCCCCGACGAGCAGCCCCAAAGAGGCCACCAGCACTTTAGCGGGATGGGACAGGGCAACCTTCAGCACCTTCACATAAGAACCGACAAATCCCGGAATCGAATCCAGTTCACCCCGTTCACCTGCTTCGATCACCCGTCTGGCACCCGGGCTGGTATTACCCGCACGACCGACCAGGGCGCCCAGGGTAGGCACAAAAATGAGTGCCATCAACAGCGAGGCTAAAAGCGTTATCAATACCGTCAACGGCAGATATTTCATAAATTCACCCACCACGCCCGGCCAGAAGGCGAGCGGCAGAAATGCCGCGAGCGTGGTCGCCGTTGAGGCGATGATGGGCCAGGCCATTCTGCGGGACGCGGCGATATAGGCAAGCCGGGGAGGCGAGCCGTCACTCATCCGCCGGTCGGCGAATTCGGTCACGACAATCGCACCATCCACAAGCATCCCGACAGCCAGTATCAGGCTAAACAACACCACCATGTTCAGCGATATTCCGAGCACGTACAACACAAGAAGAGCCGTCAGGAAGGACCCTGGAATCGCTATACCCACCAACCCGGCAGATCGTATGCCGAGAGCTGCGATAACCACGACCATCACCAGCAGTACGGCACTCACGACACTGTTCTGCAGATCACTCAACAATGTACGAATATGATCGGATCGATCCTGTGAGTAACTGATCCTGACTGACTGACGCAGTGCCTCGGGCCACAATGCACTCTCCTGTTCAACAACATGGCGCACTTTCTCGATGGTCTCGATCACGTTTTCACCGGACCGCTTGGAAACCTCCAGGGCGACGGCCGGGCGCCCATTGACTCGGGCAAAACTGCTCGGATCCTTGAAGGTACGACGAACTTCGGCGATATTGCCGACCCGCACCACAGCATCGCCCTCGGTCTTGACAGGAAGCTCGATAATATCTTTGACGCTCTCGAACAGGCCCGGCACCTTGATCGAGAACCGGCCCTGTCCGGTGTCCTGGAACCCTGCTGCGACAAGCAGGTTAGAGCCTTTCACAGTACCCGCTGCAACAGCAGGATCAAGCCCATAGCTTTCCAATTCGACTGGATCGACCAGTACCTCCACTATTTCCTTACGATCACCGGTAATGGCCGCTTCCAGAACAGACGGTATACCCTCGATATCGTCCTGCAGTTCACGGGCCAGGTGATAGAGAACTCGTTCTGGAACATCGCCAGCAAGGATCACCACCAGCACCGGAAACAGGCTGAAGTTCACTTCGTGTATTTCTGGATCCTCCGACGCCGCAGGAAGGCTACCCTTGGCAAGGTCGACTTTTTCCCGTACGTCTTGCAAGGCGGTGTCGGCGTCGAAACCGGCCTCGAATTCAAGCAGTACATTGCCGCCGCCTTCGTACCCGGTCGAGCGCATCTCCTTGATGCCCTCGATAACACGTAGTTCCTGCTCCAGTGGGCGTATGATCAGACGTTCAGAATCTTCCGGTGATATGCCGTCGTGGGTAACGGTGACATAGATAATAGGAATGTTGATGTCGGGCTGTGATTCCCTGGGAATGTCCCGATAGGCTATCGATCCGGCAATCAGAATAAACAACAGGGTCGCCAGCACCGTGCGCGAACGGCCGATGGTATGGTCGATCAACGATGCCATTTAGATCAGCTTTCGGGCGCCTGCTCAGGGACAGATGCAACCTTCTGCCCAACTCGCACGAATTCGTGCCCGACGGTTATGACCCGAAGGGTCCGCGGCAAACCGCCGAGCCAGGTACCTTCAGGCGTATCGGCGACCAGTGTGACGGGTAGAAACGCGACGATACCGCCATCGTTCACAGCTTTCACTCCGATCACGCCATCGCCATCCAGCGTCAGCACAGCAGGTGAGAGCTGGTGGGCCAGGGTATCACCCACCAACAGCGTGATCTTGGCCGTAATTCCCTCGGCAATCTTATAGTCCGGATTCGGCACATCCAGCTCCACCCGAAAGGTTCGGGTGGAGTTGCTGCTTGAGCGAGCCACGAAAGTCACCTGGCCGGAGAGTTCCCGCTTATCTACGAGTACAGCGGTGCCGGAGATACCGGGTGAAATTTTGGAAACGTTGTGCTCTGATACGTCACCAGCAATGATGATCGTAGAAAGATCAAGTATGGTTGCGACGGGTTCACCGATCTTGATGTAGTCCCCCAACTCAACCATCCGCTGGTCAACCACCCCGTCAAATGGTGCCCGAATATAAGTTCGCTCTATGTCGACCCGTATCTGCTCCAGGCTCGCCTGCGCAGCATTCAGTTTAGCTTCGGCTTCCGTCAGCGCGATCTTTGAACGCAGGTTCTTCTTCGATAAGGAAGACGCCGCTTGGTATTCGGTCTCGCGCTGTTTGAGCAGCGCCCTGGCCTGACGCAGACGGGCTGGGCGATCATCTGAAGCCAGGCGAACGATCAGGTCACCGCGCTTTACGATCTCGCCCCGGCTGGCCAGAACCTCGCTAACTGCGGCCGCAGTCTGAGCCCGCAGACGAACCCTGCGTTTTGCCTCGGTCGACCCCAGCAGGATGATCCGCTCCGGCACGCTCTGGGCCTCGATGAGACGGGTCCTCACCCGGGTCAACGGCTCGACCTTTACCTCAGCGCTGGGTGCGTCCTGGTCCAGTACTTTGGCGCTGCGGCCGTCCCGGTGTCCATCAATCAAACCTGATGACAACCAACCAGCCACGGCCAGTACGATCAGAACGGCAACGATCAGGGATTTTCTCATCGCGCTGCTGTCAGCTCAGCACCCGTGCGTCGGGCAGTTTTTGCAGAAAACCATCAGACGCGTCACAGGTGTCAGTCATTTGTTCTTCGGTCATGCACAGTCGCTCGATCATCAGCCTCCGAGGTGCTTCAGTCCTGTGCGAAGCACCGGTGGGATTACCACTGGCGAGGCTATTCGCACCAGCTTTTCACGGCTGCGCTCTCCCGAGACTAGGGTCACGCTGCCGCGGGAGCATGCGAAAGACGTCGCCAAAAATTTCAGCAATCCGGCGTTGGCCTTACCATCCACTGGGGCACCACTGACCCTGACCACCAGGCGAGCGCCTCGCACTGGCCCGTATTCTGTTCGTCCGCTCCTTGGGATGACTCTCAGCTTCAACTCGAGATCACGTTCGATCCAGCGGTACCACACATTATCCCACAAAGGCTGTTTCACCCTGCCTGGCCTGAGATACAGTGAAGATATTGGGGTACCACTTGCCGGGCCACTCCCGGTACAGGCAGGGTTTCAAGTGCCCGTGTGACGTCTCCTGGGGCGACCGGCCCGTCAACGACCCAAACTTTCGTCTCTAACATTTCGGCTCAGCTAGAAGGTCATGGACAAAACGGCAGACCGCTTCCAGTGCCACCGCGGGGCGTTCACGATGAGGCGAGTGTCCGACTCCCTCGAGGACGAGGCGTTCTACCTGTGCTGACACACCGGTTTCGATCGCATCCAGTTGCGCGAGCGAGCCGTACTCGTCCCGGGTTCCCTGAATGAGAAGCGCCGGAACATCAACTGCGGGCAGGAACGCTTCAATATTCCAGTCGCGGAAGTCCGGATGAAGCCAGACCTCGTTCCAGCCCTGAAAAGTGTCATCGACCTGCGCACCATGGTGCCGGGCAAGTTTTTCCCGAAGGTCGGTAGTCTGGTACTGTGCCCGGGCCGTAGCGATACCCTCCAGGCTGATCTGCTCGTTGAACACATGCGGCGCAATCAGGACCAGGGCACGGACCTGGTCCTGCAGTTCACTGCCGGTGTGGATGATGCTGATCGAAGCGCCGTCACTGTGTCCGATCAGAACGGTTGGCCCGATCCGAAGAGCCCTTAGGATCGCCGGCAACACGACCAACGCCTCGTGATGCATGTAGCCGACTTCTCTTGGCAGTATGGCGGGCCCGGAACCGCCGTAACCTGCGCGGGAATAAACCAGCGCAGTCAGTCCTGTACACTGGCTGACCAACTCTGGAAAGTCCCGCCAGAGACTCGTACAGCCCAGTCCCTCGTGTAGAAAAACCAGCGTCGCTCTCTCTTCAAGCGGTTCTGGACCGACCCAGGCATATTCGAGCAGGCAGCCATCGACCTCGATCCGACCCGGGGCCTGATTACGATCCACTGGTCAGAACCCTTGATCATGTGCCGAAACCGGCCCATACCGCGGTACGAACTTAATACCCGGCAGAATCGTTATCCCGGAGTTTGAAGCGCTGGATCTTTCCGGTCGCTGTCTTGGGCAGCTCGGTCACAAATTCGATCCAGCGGGGGTACTTGTACGGTGCGAGTCGGTCCTTGACGAAAGCCTGGAGCTCCTTGGCAAGGCCATCGGTCTTTTCAACGCCGGCCTTGAGAACGACATAGGCTTTGGGCTTGACCAGTCCGTGGTCGTCTTCACGCCCAATGACTGCGACTTCCAGCACCCGTTCCTCGCCGATCAGTGCGTTCTCAACTTCAAAGGGTGAAACCCAGATTCCGCCGACCTTGAGCATGTCATCGGTACGGCCACAGTAGTGGAAATAGCCGTCATCGTCACGGTAATACTTGTCGCCGGAGCGCGTCCATTCCCCCTGAAAAGTCAGCTGACTCTTTTCTTTCTGACCCCAGTAACAAGCGGCGCTCGACGGCCCAGAGACTACCAGTTCCCCGATCTGGCTATCCTGGACTTCATGACCGTCGTCGCCGATGATTTTCAGCGAGTAACCTGGCACTGCAGTACCGCTGCTGCCGTAACGGATGTCTCCGGGACGATTGCTGAGAAATATGTGTAACATCTCAGTGCTGCCCAGGCCATCCAGAATCGGTACGCCGAAACGCTCTTCCCAGGCTCGAGCGATCTCTTCCGGAAGTGCCTCACCTGCCGAAACGCACAGGCGCAGACGATCCGAGACTCGATTCCGGTCATTGGCAGTGTCAGCGAGAATAGCTGCGTAGAGTGTCGGCACACCAAAAAAGACCGAGGCTTCATGTTTTTTCAGCACATCGAGCACGACATCGGGCGTCGGTCGTTCGGCAAGCAGCACCACCTGGCATCCCACATGCAGCGGGAATGACATGGCGTTACCCAAACCATAGGCGAAGAACAGTTTTGCGGCAGAAAAAACAACATCGTCTTCGCACAGCCCGAGAACACCGCTGGCATACAACTGGCAGGTCTGGATCAGATCAGACTGGCGGTGCACCGCACCTTTGGACCTTCCAGTTGATCCGGAGGTGTACAGCCAGAACGCCGCATCATCAGCACTGGTAGGGGCAGAGGCCAGTACCGGAGAGGCCTGGTGCAGCAACCCGGAAAGCGTACTGTGACCATCGACACCTTGCCCCACAATGATGACGTGACGCAGGTACAACTGGTTGTTCAGGCACTCGGAGAATCGGGAATAGAGCGAATCGCTCACCACTAGAACCTTCGCTCGACTGTCCCTGAGCATATGCTGGTAATCATCTTCAGCCAGCATCGTGTTGACCGGCACAGGTATGGCGCCGATCTTGATCGCCCCGAAAAAAACCGCTGGGAAATCGATCGAGTCGAGCATACACATGAGTATGCGCTGTTCCGCCTCGATGCCGAGTTCAAGAAGCACATTGCCGGTGCGGTTGACCCTGTCTGAGAGTTGCGCACAAGTCCAGGGACCGGAATGGTCGGTAACCACGATCTGCTCGCCACGACCAGCCTCGAGATGCCGATCGACGAAATAGTCCACCGCGTTGTACTGGACTGGCAACTCGACAGTGGGCACAGAGCGCTCTTCGGTCATGGTCTACAGATTCCAGGGGTAAACGATTGTTCTGCAGTGCGCTCTGGAGGCATCAGAAATTCTATCACCGGGTATCTATTATACCCGCGCCGACTCACATGACTCACCTCACCCAGGTCGTTAATTGGCAGAGCGAACCGGATCTGCCGAGCAGGCGGCAACGTATACTAACGGTCCTCTTGCCCCCAGATCAGCCCCCTTGAAATACGAACTGGCTGAGCCTTTCGGAGATGAGATAATGAGTGAATCTCAGAGGATCGCGGTGATCGGCGCTGGTATCGTGGGTGCCTCCTGTGCGCTGTACCTCCAGCAATCCGGTTTCCAAGTCACGTTGTTTGACCGGGACGAGCCTGGTTCGGGCGCTACCTACGGCAATGCCTGTACATTTGCCACCTACGGCTCGATCCCAGTCAACCGACCTGACCTGATCTGGCGGTTTCCGCGCCTCATGTTCGGGGACGATCGGCCACTGTCTATTTCCTGGCCTTATATGCCTCGGATGCTACCCTGGCTCTGGCAATTTCTACGGCACTGTCGGCGCTATCAGGTCGATCGCACCATTGACGGTCTAGGCGCCCTGCTGCGCCGTGCCGAGAGCGCATCGATGAAACTGTTCCAGGCGAGCGACGTACAGGACCTTCTGGCCCGGGATGGAACGATTTATCTCTATTCCTCGAGTACATCGTTTGCGAGCGACGCGGACAACCGCCGCAGGCGCCTCGCGCAGGGCACAAGGATCCAGGAACTGTCTGCGGAGGAACTGCACGAACTTGAGCCAAGCCTGGCACCAAATTTTCCCCACGCAGTACTTTATCCGGACGGTTTCACTATCCTGGAGCCCAAGAAGTTGACCGGCCGCATGGTCGAGCACCTGTGCCAAAGGGGAGGTATCTTCATCCGGGGAGAGGTCTCGTCCATCGATCGCACCTCGGCCGGAGGTGTGGGATTCAAGATCAACGGTGATCCGCAGGGCTTCACACAGGCTGTGCTGGCCGGCGGCGCCTGGTCGATGAAACTTGCCGGACCCCATTGCGAGCCGCTGCCGCTGGAAACCGAGCGTGGGTACCATGTGCTCTTCTCCGAATCAGGCGAACTGTTAAATCGTCCGGTCGGGTTCTCCGAGGCAGGCTTCTACATGACACCGATGCACCATGGCCTGCGGGCGGCCGGCACGGTTGAACTCGGCGGCCTGAACGCTGTGCCCAACCCGGAACGCCTGGCCTACATCAAAAAGTATGTTCAACGCGCCCTACCGGACGTCGGCCCCGTGTCGGATACCTGGCTCGGATTCAGGCCCACACTGCCGGATGCGCTGCCCGTGATCGGACGCTCTACGATAAACCCAGCTCTGATCTTCGCCTTTGGCCACCATCATCTGGGTCTCACGCTGGGCGGCATCACAGGTCAGCTGGTCAGCGAAATCGCGAGCCGAACGACACCGACCATAGATCTGGCCCCCTATCGCCCCGAACGATTCGGTTAAAGCCGCTGCCGGGCACCGACACGTCTTAGCCTTATTGCAGAGCCTGCCAACGAAATACTGGCGATTTGATTGCGCGGGCGATGTGCCGTATCATGAACATACCGACTGGTCGGTATGGACCATACTCGAATTTACTTTGCACAAGACCGTCAACAGCATCATGAACGCAGCATCTGCGCTGTTTCTGCAGCGGAATTACGCCGATGTCACGATGGCCGAGATCGCTGGGCAATCCGGTGTTTCCAAAGGCGCTGTCTACCACCATTTCTCGAGCAAGGAGGACCTTTACCTGGCGATGATGCGAGCCGACCTTTCCGAGAAACAGCAACTATTCGCCCAGGCGGTTGAGACGACAGCACCCTGCCGGGATCGACTGGCCTTATTGACACGATCGTTTTTCTCACTGTCGGGCGACAAAAGGCGGCTGGCCGGATTGATCCGGCGAGACATCAACGCGCTGAGTGACGCTGCACGATCAGAGCTCATCGGCCGCTATCAAGCGGCGCTACCCAACCAGATTCAGGCCATCATCGACGATGGCATACAGTCAGGCGAGTTGAACGGCCGGGACCCGAGGCTGCTGGCGTGGTCATTCATTGCCATCGTTGAGACCCTGCTGAGCCGTTACGGTGACGAGGTACTGAACGAGGTCGAGGCAAAGCTTGATTTCGTCGTCGACCTCTTTATGAATGGTGCAGCAGTACAGTTACAGGAAACACCCATCCCATGACGATCGATTTTCAGACCGAGCCGGTGCGTTACAGACACTGGAGCCTCGACATAGAAGGTAAGGTCGCCAGGTTGATACTCGACGTGAGCGAGGACGGCGGCCAGTTTGAAGGCTACCAGCTCAAACTCAACTCCTATGATCTCAGTGTCGATATCGAGCTTTATGACGCATTGCAGCGGCTTCGCTTCGAGCAGCCCCAGGTCCGTGTTGTTCGCCTTGAATCCGGTAAGGAACGGGTGTTCTGCGCCGGCGCGAACATCCGTATGCTGGCCTCCGCAAGCCACAGCCACAAAGTGAACTTCTGCAAGTTCACCAACGAAACCCGAAATGCGATCGAGGATGCCTCACGCTGTTCGGGGCTGAAGTTCATCACCGTCATCGACGGATCCTGTGCCGGCGGTGGCTACGAAATGGCTCTGGCGACCGACCACATCATTCTCATCGATGACGGGTTTTCGAGTGTCGCTCTGCCGGAGATACCACTGCTCGCGGTACTGCCGGGCACGGGTGGCCTGACCCGGATCACCGACAAGCGCAAGGTTCGCAGAGATCTTGCAGACGTCTTCGCCACCCTTGAAGAAGGNGTCAAGGGGCCGCGGGCACTTCAGTGGGGATTGGTCGACGAAAGCGTACCCGCCTCGGACTTGGCACAGGTCCTCGAGCGCTGCACGGCAGAACTCGCTGACTATTCGAATACCTCCGGGGAACTTACGGGGATTACCCTGGCACCCATCCAGCGCACAATCAGTGAAGACCGGGTGGAGTACTCTTCGGTGTGCGTAGCGATCGACCGACCTTCAGGAGTGGCGAGGCTGATGGTCTCCGGCCCGCTTGAATCGCCCCCCNTNGACATGCCGGGCCTGGTGCAGGACGGATCTGATAACTGGCTGTTACGCTGCGCGAGAGAACTCGATGACGCCCTACTTCACCTGCGCTTCAACGAGCCTGAGATCGGTGTGGTCGCTTTCGAGACTGAAGGTGATCCGGTGTGCCTGCTTGAACACGATGCTTTCCTTGCCGAGCACAGCGAACACTGGCTGATCCGAGAGATCATTCTCAACTGGAAAAGGGTGTTCAAACGGATCGATCTCACNTCGCGGTCACTGGTCGCACTGGTCGCCCCCGGCAGCTGCTTCGCAGGCCTACTGGTGGAGATCCTGCTGGCCTGTGACCGCAGCTACATGCTGGCCGGCCGCCTCGATGGTGACGACCGACCGCCACCGACCATCTGCATCACTGAATCGAATCTCGGCCTCTATCCGATGAGCAACGATCTGACACGCCTGCAGACCCGTTTTCTGGGACAACCCCAGGCCATTGCGACCATCCGAGAGCAAATCGCTCAACAGCTCGAGGCTGAGGCTTGCCAACACCTCGGTCTCGTGACCTTTGCACTCGACGATCTAGATTTTGAAGACGAAGTTCGCCTGTTTCTGGAAGAACGTGCAGCATTTTCGCCCGACGCGATGGTTGGCATGGAATCGAACCTACGATTTCCAGGCCCGGAGACCATGGAAACCAAGATCTTCGGGCGTCTGAGTGCCTGGCAGAACTGGATCTTTCAGCGCCCCAACGCCGCCGGCGAACGTGGCGCCCTGCGCCGTTACGGCTCCGGACAGAAAGGCGAATTCAACAACGAAAGAATCTGACCTCACCTTTAGACCTACATCGCGGTAGACATCCATGACCCATTCGACCCANGTTAGTTANGANACNCAGATNCCCAACAATGTNGGCCTNAGCTCGGACCGGCGCGTACTCAAAGGGCTGGAGAACTGGCACCCGGATTTTCTGAACTGGTGGCGGGACATGGGCCCGGACGGTTTCCAGGACATGCCGGTCTACCTTCGAACGGCAGTGAGCGTCGAGCGCGAGGGCTGGGCCCGATTCGGCTTCGTCAAGATGCCAGACTACCAGTGGGGTATCCTGCTTGCGCCTGCCAGCGAAGGTCGAACGATCCCATTCGGCCAGCACAAGGGCGAACCGGCCTGGCAGGAGATTCCCGGTGAGTACCGGGCGACACTGCGCCGGCTGATCGTCATACAGGGCGATACCGAGCCCGCGTCGGTAGAACAGCAGCGCCACCTCGGCGCCACTGCACCGTCTCTCTACGATCTGCGAAATCTTTTTCAGGTCAATGTCGAGGAGGCGCGCCATCTCTGGGCGATGGTGTACCTGCTGCACAAGCATTTTGGACGCGATGGGCGAGAGGAGGCGCAGGAACTGCTTCGACGCCGTTCTGGAGACAGCGATTCTCCCCGCCTGCTCGGCGCTTTCAATGAACAGACGCCCGATTGGCTCTCCTTCTTCATGTTTACCTTCTTCACTGACCGTGATGGAAAGATGCAGCTTGAAAGCCTGGCCCAATCGGGCTTCGATCCCCTCTCAAGGACAGCACGATTCATGCTCACCGAAGAAGCCCATCATATGTTCGTGGGAGAAAGCGGTGTCAGCCGGGTCATTGAGCGAACCTGCCAAGCAATGCAGCAAAGCAACATAGACGACCCTTATGAGTCAGAACGGATCAGGGCGCTTGGCGTGATCGATCTACCCACTGTGCAGAGAAAACTCAATTTTCACTTCGCCGTCTCGCTGGACCTTTTTGGCTCTGAAATATCCACCAACGCAGCTGGCTTCTTCAATACCGGTATCAAGGGTCGCTACCGGGAGACACACATCGATGACGATCACCAGCTGATCGATGACAGCTATACCGTTCTCAAATGCGATGGTGTCAGCTTCAAAACAGTCGAAACGCCAGCACTGCCGGCGCTCAACATGCGCCTGCGGGACGACTATGTCAGAGAATGTGCACGCGGCATTGAGCGCTGGAACCGAATCATCAGCAAAGCCGGGGTTCGCTTTGACCTGAAGCTGCCACACGTTGCATTTTCCCGGGCCATCGGTGAATTCTCAGACATCAACGCCGATCCGGATGGGCAACTCATGAGCGACGCCGAGTGGCAGAGCCGCAAGGACCAGTTTCTGCCGACTGACCAGGACCGCGCGTTTCTGGGGTCAATCATGGCCCCGGTAACNGTCGCTGGACAGTTCGCCGGCTGGATCGCCCCCCCTGCACGATCAATAGACGGCAAGCCGGCCGGCTTCGAGTACGTCAAGATCCCAAGCTGACGCGAATACAACACCGGCCCGGGCCGGTGATAAACTCTGGCGCCCCTCAAGCCAGGAACTTTGCAATGGAATTTATCGCTGACTACGGCCTGTTTCTGGCGAAAACCACGACCGTGCTGGTCGCCCTGGTTGCGCTCATCGGTTTCGTTGCGGCGACCCTCATGCGACACCGCAACCTGTCCCCCGAACACATCGAGGTCAAACCGCTCAATGACCGCTACCGGGAGATGTCCGACGCGCTGCGCGGTGCCATGCTGCCGAAGATCGTTCTCAAAAAGGCGCGAAAAGCAGAGAAGAAAAAACAAAAAAGTGAGGATAAAAAAGCAAAAAAGCAGACTCCAGAGACCCGTAAACGAATCTTTGTTCTCGACTTTCATGGAGATATCCGCGGCAGTGAAGTCGCCCTCCTGCGCGAGGAAATCACAGCCGTGCTGCTGGTTGCGGGCGAGCAGGACGAGGTCTTGCTAAGACTGGAAAGCGTCGGCGGTATGGTGCATGCCTACGGACTGGCTGCATCCCAGCTGGCCAGACTCCGAGAAAAGAACATCCCCCTTACGGTGGCAGTCGACAAGGTCGCTGCCAGCGGTGGATACCTCATGGCCTGTGTGGGTGAACGGATTCTCGCGGCACCGTTCGCGATCATTGGTTCGATTGGGGTGATCACTCAGATTCCCAATTTCAGCCGCCTGCTCAAAAAACATGATATCGACTACGAACAGGTCACGGCGGGCGAGTTCAAACGTACCATCACTATGTTTGGTGAGACCACAGACAAGGCCCGTCAAAAACTCAAAGAAGAAGTAGAAGAGACCCATACCCTGTTCAAGGACTACGTGAAGGAGCAGCGACCGATCATCGATCTCGAGCAGGTCGCCACGGGCGAATACTGGCTGGGAACCCGGGCNCTGNCACTGAATCTGGTAGATGAACTAAGAACCAGCGACGACTACCTGATGCAGATGCATGAATCGGCAGACCTGTTTGAAGTCCGCTACACTGTTAANCAGAAACTAGCGGATAAAATATTCGGCGTCTTCAGTGGATTCCGACAATCCGGGCTGGTTTCCGGTATGCCCCATGACGAACCCACCCGGTTGACCTAACCCAGGAGCGGTGNAATGATCTATTCTCTCGGTGACAAGNCNCCCCGGATTGCTGACGGCGTTTTCGTCGCCGATAGTGCGAGTGTCATCGGTGATGTCGAAATCGGGTCTAGATCCAGCATCTGGTTCAGCACGGTGCTTCGCGCTGACAACGCTGTCATCCGGATCGGTGAATGCAGCAATATCCAAGATGGCACCGTCATTCACGTTGATGAAGGCATACCTACCCTGATCGGCAACAATGTGACCGTCGGTCACAGTACGGTCATCCATGGATGCACTCTGGAAGACGGTTGCCTGATCGGCATAGGCACGACTATCCTCGACCACGCCGTAATCGGAAGGGAATCAATCGTCGGTGCAAACTCGCTGATCACCGAACGCAAAACCTTCCCGGCAAGAACACTGATCCTTGGATCCCCTGGCAAAGTGGTACGGGACCTGACCGATGAGGAGATCGCTCTGCTTCACTGGAGTGCCGAGCACTATGCCAAGAACGGCACTCATTATCGGACTAGCCTGAAAGCACTGCCATGACCCAGCGGACCGGTCAAGACTTCTGATCAAATTCCAACTNAGTTCTGACCGCTCACATCACTGCTCAGCTTCCGGCGCTGGATCTTTCCGGACGGCCCCTTGGGAAGCGAGTCCATAAAAAGAAAGGACCGTGGAGACTTAAACNCACCGAGNTCNTNAAGGCAGAACGCGCGAAGGGCATCCTCCNTGATCTGACTGCCGGGCANNNCTACCACGCAGGCCAGGATATCTTCACCGTAATCTTGATCCGGAACCGCAACGGCCGCCGCTTCCAGCACCCCGGGATAACGGTACAGTACNTCATCGATCTCACGGGGTGAGATATTCTCTCCCCCTTTGATGATCAGTTCCTTGATCCGTCCCGTAACGTAGACATAACCCTCACCATCCATCCGCCCCAGATCTCCGGTTCGATACCAACCGTCGGCCGTAAATGCCTCCTTTGTCGCCACGGGATCATCGAGATAGCAGCGCATCAGGTTGGGACCGCGAACTTCGATCTCGCCTTCTCCGGCTTCAGCCGGCTTCCCAACACGAGTTGAACCGATTCGCACCTCGTTGCCGCAGGCAAGACCCGGCGAACCGATACGCTGCGCCTGCGGGTCGAGNGGATTGGAGAGCACCTGGGCGGCCGTCTCGGTAATGCCCATGGTTTCAACGATCGGNATNTCGAATCGCTCCACAAAGGCCTCGTGAACGGCCGGTGGTAACGGTGCCGATGCCGAACGCCCGAACCTGAGGGTTTTCAACTGCCCGGCTGTCGACCAGGCCGAAGAATCCTCAGAACCGAGCAGGTAGGAGATGATCGTCGGNACGACACTGAACCAGGTGCATCTTTCAGTCGCAGNCCACTCCCAAAACCGGTTCACGCTNAATNGNCGCGGCATCACGACTGAAGAACCGCTCACCAACGGAGCCATCACGGTGACGACCTGGCCATTGATATGACACAGCGGCAACACACACAANGCCCGGTCATCCGATCCCAGGCTGTGCGCAGCTGTGGTATTGGCACCGCCAGCGAGGAGACTGGCGTGGGTGTGGATCACCCCTTTCGGGTGACCGGTCGTTCCCGAGGTATAGATCAGCAGCGCATCATCGTCTGGACGGGGCGGCGGCGATGGGTCGACTGCATCGCCTGTTGGCTCATCCAGGTCGGTATCACGGCCAAGAATCATCAACCTGATATTCTGCCGGGCTGCAGCAACGGCAGCCGATGCCATGTCGGCATGATCCTCGTCGGTATACAACACGGTCGAGGCGGAATGTTCGATCACATAAGCCAAGCTGTGAGCACCGGCAGCCGGATTAAACATCGCTGACAACCGGCCCGCGTACATGCAGCCCAGGAAAAGCTGAAGGGCAGCCCGCCCATTANCCATCAGAACACCAACCGGCTCGCCNGCTGACACACCTGATTCGGTTAGCCACGCCGTGAGACGCAAAGCACTGCGCTTAAGGTCGGACCAGGTCAGAATCGCGTCGGCATCCGGAAACACCGCAAACACTCGATCCGGGTGATCCGCTGCACCCTTATCGATGATCGTGCGAACCGTCAGACCAGTGATGTCGGGCAGTGGGTCGAAACGCGAAGCTGCACTACTTACCATGCTTCGCCCAGTAATGACCCAGAAGCGCAGCCTCGGAAGGCTCCTGAAGTGGGATTGGTCTCACCACCCGGACGATGTTCAGATAGTGACGATAGTTCACNTTGTCGCTGACACTNTTTCCACCCCAGCTACCACAACCCATTGACAGTGAAAATGGTATGCCATTATCAAAACTGCCACCTGTCGCAAAACAATGAGCCTGATTTACGATCACCCGGCAGGCCGGCATGGTCAGCCCGATCTGTAGCGGCCGATCCGAATCACTACTGTGCAGTCCGATCGAGTGCCCAGCACCCTGGTATCTATAGATCTCGCGGACTTTGTCGCAGGCGGTAGAAAAATCCGGCACGCGATACAGGGTCAGTACTGGCGAGAGCTTTTCACCGGAAAACGGGTAACTCGCACCAACACCGCTTTCCTCGACCACTAGAATCTGGCAATGGAGATCGGCGCGCCGGATCCCGGCGACCCGGGCTATCTCTGCAGCAGATCTTGCCAGAATGGCAGGATTGAGTTCACCATCAGACCACATGGNCTGNTCAAGGGTTTCTTTCTCNCTCGGATTNAGCAGCAGTGCACCNNGCATCTTAAGCGCCTCGGTAAACCNTTCGAAAACACTCTCGAGAACAATGACACTGTTCTCTGANGAACAACTGGTGGCATTGTCAAACACTTTTGAGGCAACGACCTTTTCAGCGGCCTGCTCACAGTCNGCAGTCTCGTCAACGATCACGGCAACATTTCCCTGACCGACACCGATCGCAGGGGTGCCGCTGGAGTATGCCGCNCGGATGTTGTTCTGAGAACCGGTCGCCACAATCAGATCTGCTTGGGCCATCAGATCGCGGGTGGCTTCCCGGCTCACAGGGGAGGGCAGCTTTTGGACAAGNTCNGCCGGGGCACCTGTCTTCTCCAGAGCCGACCGGAAGTAGCCTACAAGCCGAGCGCAGGTCGCATCGGCTTTTGGTGACGGCGCCAATATGACAGCATTGCGCCCCTTGACGGCATTGATCACCTTGTTGGTCGGCGTCGCCACCGGGTTAGTGGAAGGCGTAACCGCCGCGACCACACCGACCGGGCGAGCGATCTCTGTGATCCCAAGCTCGGGGTACTCCGCGATCACACCAACTGAAGTCTTACCGGCCAGGTCGCGAAGCAAGCCAAGGGTCTTGCGGTGGTTCTTGAGTATCTTGTCTTCGACGCGACCAAGGCCGGTATCCACAACAGCCTGTTCCGCCAGTGCACGGTTTCGNCCTGGCTCCATGACNACCCAGGCGAGCGCNCATACTGTCTCGTCTACNGCTGANTGATCGCAGCGTTCAAATGCCGCCTGTGCTGAACGCGCCTTGCCAACAACAATTGATACTGAGTCATCCACGCTCATTTACTCAATCCTTTGGATTCTTAGCCTTGTCACCCAGCCTGGCTGTCCACTCAGTCTGGCACGATCCCGGGAATGCTAGGCGACGCTCAGGCGAAAGCAGAATGGTGAATCAGAGCCACCTGCGACCACAGCATTATCACCGGATTTCAACTCCAGAAAATCAGANTTGAAGTCCCTACCGATCACCGTACCATTGACTTCTGTACCCAGTTCGCTNCCCAGATCCTGTACGGCCCAGACCCCCTCTAGCGATACCACCGCAAAGTGACGCAGCGACAGACGAGACGGCACTGAATCAGGCAATTGAAAATCCGCCCAGCCCCGCTCCGCCGGCTCCGGAAGCCTACCGATTGAAAACCCGAAAGTGGCTATCGTGACGCCTTCCTTGGGCACGTGGCCGGCAATATCGTCAATAGCGGCATACAACGTAACTGCCTGCGGCATTTCATGCTGTGTTGAGTGGTCAGGGACGCCGTCTTCCAGATCATCCGCCAGCGACAGTAGATCTTTGTTCATACGCCGCAAGTGCTGGGCCAGCCTTGAAATCAACCGGTAGGCCGAAGCCGGTTGTTCGCTGACAAGACGGATAAACTCCCATCGCTCCAGCTCAACGGCAGCAACATCGGTAACAGCCCGAGCACTGGTGCTGCGCGGCTGTTCATCAATCAGTCCCATTTCACCGAGGTAATCCCCGGCTTCCAAATGACCCAGCACGACGATCTGCTCTTTCCTTTTTCCGTAGACCTCGACCTGCCCAGAAAGCAACTGAAAGACAGTTTCAGAGGGATCACCCTCGTGAAGAATCACCTCACCGGGTTCGAATTGGATCTCTTTCATATCAAAATCCTGCTGGCCTGAAGACGAATATCTAAAGTCCAGCAGATTTTAACGCCTGGGGCACCGGGCCAGGCACACTACCGTCAAATTCCGCATTTGATGCAGGCCCTGTTCGGCCAGGTGCGTTATCGCATCTTGCCAATCGTCTTCGACAAACTCATGATACGGGCCGCTGGAACACCAACCAACAAACTCTCGCGGAACCAACTGGAGAAAATCATGCGGATCGGATTCATCGGCCTCGGCAACGTAGGTGGGAAGCTTGCCGGTTGCCTACTGCGCAACGGTTTCGACCTTATCGTCCACGACCTCGAGCGGGACGCTGCGCAACCCTTCATCGAACAAGGCGCAATCTGGGCCGAATCCCCTGGCGAGATGACTGAAAAGGCCGACATGGTAATCACCTGCCTGCCGAGCCCCGAAGCCAGTGCCACCGTCATGGCGTCCAAAGACGGAATACTGTCTGCTATGGGGCCTGGGAAAATCTGGGCCGAGATGAGCACTACTGACGAGACCGAGNTCAAGCGCCTGGGCGCACTCGTCGAAGAACGGGGCGGCGAAGCTATTGACTGCCCNGTATCCGGCGGCTGCCATCGGGCGACGACTGGGAACATCTCGATTTTCGTCGGCACTAGGCGGGCCACATTCGAGAAGGCCCTGCCGGTGATCAGCGCCATGGGCCGTAGAATCCTNCACACTGGCCCTCTGGGTTCTGCCTCCATACTCAAAGTCGTCACCAACTATCTGGCGTCGGTTAACCTCGTGGCCCTAGGTGAGGCTATGATGACGGCCAAATGCGCCGGGGTTGATCTGAATACTACTTACGAAGCAATCCGGATCTCCTCAGGCAATTCGTTCGTTCACGAAACTGAAAGCCAGGTCATTCTCAATGGCAGTCGCAACATCAATTTCACCCTCGACCTGGTGGTCAAGGACATGAGCCTGTTTGANGCAGTTGCCAAGCGAGGTGGCGTCCCGCTCGAAATCTCCCCGCGATTGCTCGAGATNTTCCTCGATGGTCAGGAACGCTATGGNCCCCGGGAATGGTCACCTAACATCGTTCGCCGGCTGGAAGAAGCCTGTAGCGAGACATTACTTGCACCTGGCTTTCCAGCGGAGATCNTTGACGATGAAGCAGAAGCTGCAGGCCGCGAGGTCGGTCGTTCGAACTGATGGCAGTGCTTACAAACCCCAGTAACCGCGCTGAANCATTGTCACTGAAGCCCATAGAGGGCANAGCCAATATCAGCCAGTACCACAGCGCCCGGAGTGCAACGCCATGAGCTTGCTGTGGATACCGGTCACGATCACAGCGGCATTCTTCCAGAACCTTCGTTCGGCGGTTCAGCGGCACCTGAAGTCGGAACTGTCCGACATGGGAGCCGCTTCCGTCCGGTTTATTTACGCCTGGCCGTTTGCGATGTTAGGGCTCGCATTAACTCTCGGATACGGATATGCGTTGCCGGAACCGACTCTCGCCTTTGGCGGCTGGGTGATCGCCGGGTCCATCGCCCAGATCACCTTTACATTCCTGCTGATGTGGCTGTTCTCGCTGTCGAACTTTACAGTAGGNACCGCACTNTCNAAAACGGAAGTTATACAGGTGGCGATCCTGCAGGTTATCCTGCTTCAGGAAACCATATCGGCTTTCGCAACCTTCGCGGTTCTGGTNGCGACCGTCGGTGTATTGGTCATGACTGCTGCCAAGACTCGGCTCTCACTGGGNGGTCTTTTTTCTGGATTTCTCCAGAAATCGACTGCGGTAGGCCTCGCCTGCGGTTTCTTTCTAGGATTGTCAGCGGTGCTGTTCCGTGGTGCGCTGGTGTCGCTTGAAGGGGAATCCGTGCTGGTCAAATCGACTTACACTCTAGCTGTTGCGACAGTATTTCAAAGTATCATCATGGCGATCTGGCTACGTCGTTTCCAGCCCGGCCAGATCAGTCGGACTTTTTCGAATTGGCGGGTCTGCATATCCGTTGGGTTTTCCGGATGGATTGGGTCGAACTGCTGGTTCGTCGCGTTTGCACTGACCAACGTAGCATTTGTGCGGGCCCTGGGCCAGGTGGAACTGCTCTTTACCTTCCTAGCCTCGGTCCTGATATTCCGTGAAAAAGTAACCCGAACGGAAATTGTCGGAGTGCTGCTGTTGACAGGTGGCATCATCCTGCTGGTGCTTGATAAAGCCTCATAGCAGTGATTTTNNACAGGANGNCCAATCTCCGTATGNCTCGAAGATTCCGGATTCACAATNGCTACGTCCCTTGAGCAGACTGTGAGAACATCGCCATATCCAGGATCAAGACCNGACCACGCAACGGACANCGAAGGCTTTTTGATATGAAGACAGGATACGGACCCCTCAATGGTGTGCGGGTCATCGATTTCACCCATGTGATGGCTGGCCCTACCTGTTCACTGATGTTGGCCGACATGGGGGCGGACGTGGTCAAGATCGAACGAGCGCCTTTCGAGGCCGACGAGGCCCGCAACGCGCAAGATCCTTATAACATCAATGGTGTCTCAGCCACCTACATGATTCTCAACCGCAACAAACGGACGTTGCCACTCAATCTCAAAACGAAGCAGGGCNTCGCTATCGCCCGGCGCCTNCTCGNCGGCACCGACGTNGTTGTGGAGAACTTCCGNCCCGGNGTTCTGGAGCGNCTCGGGCTCGGNTACGAGGAGANCCNGANGNNACAATCCCGANGTGATCTANGGTGCGNTCAGCGGATTCGGCCGCAGCGGACCGTACCGTGATCGGGCCGGATTTGATCTCATGGCGCAAGGCATGGCCGGCATCATGAGCGTCACCGGCGAGGGTCCCGGGCGCCCCCCTGTCAAACCCGGGGTCCCCATGACCGACATTACCGGGGGCATTCTACTCGCCATGGGAATCTGTGCGGCCCTTCGCCACCGCGAGGTGACAGGCGAAGGCCAGATGGTCGACACCTCGCTGTTCGAAGCCGGCATCGTCCAGACCTACTGGCATTCGGCCATCGCATTCTCGACCGGCGAGATACCCGTACCGCTGGGTTCGGGTCATCCTTTGAATGCGCCTTACCAGGCCCTGAAAACCAAAGACGGCTGGATCACCGTCGGAGCAGCCAATCGTTCGACCTGGAAACGGTTTGCAGAGCTGGTCGACCCTAGGATGCTCGAAGACTCCCGCTTCTCAACCAACGAAGCCCGAATGGAGAACCTCCCGGACCTGGTAGCACACCTCAATAGTCTGCTCGAGAAGAAAACAACCGACGCCTGGTTGACACTTTTTGAGAATGCCGGGGTGCCGGCCGGGCCGATCAATTCCATCCCGCAGATGCACGCCGACCCCCAGGTGCTCGCCCGAGAGATGGTGGTCACCCAGACCCATGCCGAGGCTGGACCCGTCAAGACGCTGGGCTTACCTGTGAAGTTTTCAAACACACCTGGCGGGCCTCGACATCCAGCCTCACTCTACGGCCAGCACACGCGGGAGATACTGTACGAAGCCGGCTATGACGACAGCGAGATAGACGCCTTCATCAGCCAGCAGGTGACCGTGGCATCATCCTGAGCCGTCGATGACCGGCCCCCTTCGATCGAGAGACGTTAAGTCGCAGGCTCAGGGAAGAGGTGGCCTAAGATCCAGAGCCAGTTGTCTTTCACACCAGAGCGCTGCAGTCAGCAACCGTCTTTCGGCCAGCGGACCCGCAACAAGCTGGATGCCCAGGGGAAGACCGGTCGCGGACAGGCCCGATGGAACTGTGACGGTGGGCAACCCGCAGGATGTCCAGGGGCCTTGGAACATAGCGCTGCCGGTAACCGACAGATCACTTGGTGCAGGCGTCGGAGTCGTTGGGGTCAGCAGGACATCGGCACGGGACACCAAGGACCTGGTATCGGCGATGAACTGCAGCCTGTTTTCGAGCGCCCGGGAGTAACGGACCGCGTCGATCCGCAGTCCCGCTTCGATCAGCTCCCGGATATGTGGGCCGTAAAGTTCTGCCTTCTCTTCCAGCATGGGCTGATGGAAACTGGCAGCCTCGACCGTGAGGATCGTCAGTTGGTCGTCCGAAGCAGTAGCAAAGCTCGGCGGCAGTTCCAGTGACTCGACCCGGGCACCGGCGCTTGCCAGTCTTCCGGCGATTTCCTCGGTGTGTTCACGGACCTCGGCATCGGCGTTGTCGTGAAAATATTCCCCCAGCACGCCGATGTGTGGTGGGCCGGAGTCGCCCTGCGCTTTAAAGAAATCCGGCTCCGGGTCCGGGAGGGTCGTAGGATCCTTACTATCCGGGCCGGCCAGAACCCGGAGCAGCAAGGCCGCGTCCTCGACCGAACGGGTCATCCAGCCCACGTGGTCAAATGACCAACTGAGCGGAATTACACCAAAACGACTCACCCGGCCGAAGGTCGGTTTCAAGCCCACCGTTCCGTTATAGGAAGCGGGCCGCAGAACCGAGCCGCGTGTCTGGCTGCCGAGCGCCACCGGACACATCCGGGCAGCAACCGCAGCGGCGGAGCCACTGCTTGATCCCCCGGGAGTGTGGCCCCGGTTCCACGGGTTCAGGGTCGGTGACGGATCCCGGTAGGCGAACTCAGTCGTGACCGTTTTACCCAGAACAATGGCCCCAGCCTTTCGAAGCAGAGCCACGCTGGTCGCATCGTNGTCNGGNACNAAATCAGCGTAGACCNGCGAGCAGGCNGTGGTGGGNNTNCCGGCTGTGAAGAAGATGTCCTTGATCCCGACCGGCACGCCCAAGAGTGGCGCACTAGACCCTCGATCGAGTTCGGCCTGCCGATCACGTGCTTCCGCGCGTACGACTTCCGGATCCACATGTACCCAAGCCTGGATGTCCGACAGGGCATCGATCCGCTCCAGCAGTGCCTCGCTGAGTTCGACCGCGGAGACCTTTCCTTGCCGGATAGCGGCTGCCGATTCAACAACGCCCAATTCGTGCAACGCCTTCATGTCAATGACGGCTCAGTCTGTGCTACGACAGGCTTAGAACGCCGCCCGGAAGATCGGTCGGGTCGGTCAGGACTCAAACCGAAGGAAGCGCGTGGTGCCGTCACGCTCGATCTGCTCGACCAGGGCGACCTCCCAACTGAGGTACGCCTGCATGGCTTGCTCGATACCCGCGGTTCGATCGTAAGGACGGTACCAGACATCTTCGGGCAGTTCTCCAGCCTCGGAATCNTCACCCTCCACCAGGGCATAACCCGCGGTCCTCCAGGCGTTCAGNCCGCCNTCAAGNNCNNAGACGGTCNNNCCNGNNACNGGCGTCNAGCTCGNNGACTGTCAGCTGAGCCAGCANNCCATCGGCAGAGGTAACGACCACCTGCGANCCTACCGGCAGACCTTCCAAGGCCNCNGAAAATCCCAGGCGTGCCGCCCGGCGTGCCCCGGATATGTGACCCGCCCGGTACTCGAGACTGTTAGACAGATCAAATACCCGTGCACCGTCGCCTGTCAGCAGGCTGTGGAGCTTTAAAGGGGAGATCATTGGAACATTCAGCCCATCCAGCCCCAGAACATGGCGCTTGCCCTTTCCGTTTTCGAGGTCACCGTGCTGCAAACCATCCTCAAGGACATACACCGATTCCCAACCCATCTGAATCAGCCATGAGGCCGTCATCACGGCCCGAACACCCGTGTCGTCGATGAGGACCAGGCGCGCGTTGCGTACACCCACAAATTCATCTGTGGCCTGCACCAGCTGACCGCCAGGCGCAGATATTGAACCTGACAGATGACCGGCTTCGTACTCCTCGGCAGACCGCACGTCCAGCAGGAACAGGGAACGCTCACCGGCCTCATCCTGAAACATACTCAGTTCCGACGGCGTGATCTTTCTGACACCAAATCGCTGGCTGACTGAGGCCGCCATGGCCTGCGCGCGTTTGAGGCCAGATTCACTGACCGGTGGTGCAAAACGAGTCTGACCGTGATCCAGGCCAAAGCCGGCAAGGTGCCAGCCCATGGTTCCGTCTTTTAGCGCCACCACTGGATTCGGAATCCCGGCGTTGATCAGTGACTGACAGCCAATAATACTGCGGGTCCGGCCGGCACAGTTAACGACCACCAGCGTATCCGGATCCTCTACGGCGTCCGACACACGGTAGACCAATTCAGCCCCCGGGCAACAACTCCCGCCCGGGATACTCATGTTGTTGAATTCAACCATTGGCCGGCTGTCCAGGATTACTACCTTCTCGCCCGCGTCAATTTTAGCCTTCACCTGAGTAGCCGGAAGCCGGGGGGTTTCGTATTCTTGCTCGACGAACTCACCGAACGCCTTGCTCGGCACGTTGACTCCGGAAAAGATCTCATACCCGGCATCCTGCCAGGCCCCTATTCCGCCATCCAGGATCTCGAGCCGGGTATAACCGAACTGTGCGAGGCGCTCGGCAGCCCGCTCTGCTACACCGGTGCAATCATCACACAACACGATAGGCGTACCCAATCTCGGAACCAGTACGGCAAACCCGAGCTCCAGTCGACTGAGCGGAACCGAGACGGCAAAAAGCAGATGCGCACGGGAAAAAGCGCCCGCTTCGCGGACGTCAATCAGCGCCAGTTCCTCCGGCGCTGTGATCCTTCTCTTCAGTTCCTCTGTAGATACTTTATTCATCAGCGCTGCTACTCATCCTGAAAAAAGCCCAAAGCCGGCCGTTCAATTTCAACTTACAGGCGCCCGAATATCGACTCGAATCGCCATGGTACTGACGGTCTGTACCTGCGGATCGAACACCAGGCGCTCAAAAAGATGGTCCAGCGCAAGACCATACATGTGCAGGTGCAAAGTTGGCTGCGGATCGTCGGTCGAAATAGCGTGAATGTCGTCAGGCAGAAACACAACACCGTTACCGTGGCGAACCACAAATTGGCCGGTTTCATTCAGTGTCGCGTGACCGGCCTTCGCCAGATCATCGGTGCGCTCATAAAACCGATTAAGTTCGTCGCCGTAGACACCGACGATGACAGCCCAGGTCGTGTGGTCATGCGGCGGGACCGATTTACCCGCGGCCCCGACAGAACCATACAATGCGAAACGGTGATCGTCATCCTCCGAGAGGCGGTAAACCGCCGAGTCACCCGACTCGGTCAGCGGGAAATGCTCCCGTGGGAACAGACTGGTGTCCCGGGTCAGATGAATCAACTCATCGCGAATCGCCTTCAGCGCTTCATAATTGACGCCCTGGTCCCGTTCAATTTGCCGAATCCTGCCGACTGCTTCCGAGACGGCTTGCTCACGCCTTTCACTGATTGTCATTATCTGTACTCCTAACTTGCTCGTTAATTCTGTGCATGATCCCGGGAATCCGAGTCAGTCACTCGGACAGATAGGCCAGGGCCTCCTGGGCACCGCCGCCCTGGTGCGGCACACCTGCAGCCCGCAATCCCATCTCGATTCCGGACAAGGAACCCATCAGCATCAGATCGCTGAAATCTCCCAGGTGACCGATACGAAACACCTTTCCTGCCAGCCGGCCAAGCCCGTTTCCGAGTGACATATCGAATCGCGCCAGCACCAGAGCGCGAAATTCATCAGCATCGATTGTTTCAGGCATCATCACGGCGGTCAAAGAGTTGCTGTATTCACGAGGATTTCGACACAGCAGCTCCAGGCTCCAGGCCTTTACGGCACGCCGGGTGGCCTCGCCAAATCGTGCATGCCGGGCAAACACGGCCTCCAGACCTTCAGTCAGCAGCATGTCGCTTGCTTCGCGCAAGCCGAACAGAAGATTGGTCGCCGGGGTGTAGGGGAAGAAACCGTCGCGATTACCGCTGAGGACGGCCTGCCAGTCCCAGTACGCCCTGGGCAGGGCTGCAGTCCTCGAAGCGGTCAGGGCCTTGTCACTGACCGCGTTGAAACCCAGCCCGGGTGGCAGCATCAGACCCTTCTGAGACCCGGCGACCGTCACATCGATACCCCACTCGTCGTGTCGGTAATCCATTGACCCGAGCGAGGAGATCGTGTCCACCATCAGCAACGCCGGGTGCGCTGCCGACTGGATCGAGGCCCGGACTGCGGGGATATCTGAGGTCACCCCCGTCGAGGTCTCATTGTGAACGACACAGACCGCCTTGATGTCGTGATGAGTGTCCTGCTCCAGCAGATCCTGAAGAGCGGCCACATCAACACCACTGCGCCAGTCCCCGGGCATCAGTTGGGGTGCCAAACCAAGTCGCTCAGCCAAGGCGTGCCACAAGGTCGCAAAATGGCCGGTCTCGTACATCAGCAAACGATCTCCGGGAGACAGCGTGTTGACCAGTGCAGCCTCCCAGGCGCCAGTACCGGAAGACGGGTAAATAATGACCTGCCCCTCGGTCTTGAATATCGCGGCAAGACGTTCCAGCACCTCGCCTGTCAGGTGCCGGAAACGGGGACCTCGGTGGTCGATTGTGGGCTGTCCAATCGCCTCTAGCACGCGGTCCGGCACGTTGGTCGGACCGGGAATCTGTAGAAAATGTCGTCCACTTCGATTTGCCATCATAATTCGCCCAAGTCACAGCCGATCCTCAATCCCGGTTATGCTTGCAGGGTCATCTATCGCTAGCAACCCGGCCGGCACCTGACGTCTCCCGGACAGATCATTCTGCACGCTAATGAGCTATTACGACAATTCGCCACTGCGAGCAAGGATCGGGGAAAGCGCCCTGGCCCGTCGATTGTCCAATGCCATCCAGGGTGAGGTGCTGTTCGATGCATTCAACCGTGGCCGCTACAGCACGGATGCCTCAATCTACCAGATCGAGCCGGTTGGCGTGGTTGTACCCCGGGCCCAAACGGATCTGGATGTCGTGATTGCCATTGCGTCCGAAGAAGGTGTACCCCTTTTACCGCGTGGAGCCGGTACTTCGCAGAGTGGGCAAACCGTCGGGCTGGCTCTCGTGGTCGACGTGTCCAAGCACCTCAACAAGCTGATTCACCTGGACCTGGAGCGGGCAACCGTCACAGTGGAACCGGGAATCGTCCTAGACCAGCTGAATGCCTGGTTGAAACCCCACGGGCTCTTTTTTCCGGTCGACGTTTCGACCGCCAGCCGAGCCACGATCGGCGGCATGGCTGGAAACAACAGCTGCGGTGCCCGGTCAGTCCGTTACGGCCTCATGCGCGACAACGTTCTCACTATCGATGCACTGCTCGCCAATGGTGGCGAAGCGGCTTTTGGCCCTCTTCCAGAGGACCCGGGCGGTGTCGAGGGCCCGGCGTTCTACCGACAACTGGTACGATCCATGGTGGAACTCGCCGACCGTGAGTCGGGTGAGATCACCAGCCGCTTCCCCAAGGTGCATCGTCGTGTCGGCGGTTACAACATCGACGCCCTGTTGCCACCGAGTACCGGGAAATCACAGCGCAACATGGCACAGTTGCTGGTCGGGTCCGAAGGGACGCTGGCGTTCACGCGCCGGCTGACGCTGCAACTGCAGCCGATTCCGGAAAGGAAAGCACTCGGTATCTGCCATTTCTCTTCCTTTTATCAGGCCATGGCCTCTACTCAGCACATCGTGAAACTGAAGCCGGATGCGGTCGAGCTGGTAGACCGTACATTAATCGAACTGGCGCTCGACATTCCGATGTTCAGGGATACGCTGACCCGACACGTCCGCGGCCGACCGGATGCGTTATTGCTGGTGGAATTTTCCGGAGAAGACCCCGTTCATCTTGAGCGGCAGCTTGCAGACCTCAATTCACTGTTGTCTGACCTTGGCCATTCGGACAGTGTGGTCAAGATCACCGACGCTGGGGAACAGCGAGCGGTCTGGGAGGTGAGAAAGGCCGGGCTGAACATCATGATGTCTATGAAAGGAGACGGCAAACCGGTGTCGTTCATCGAGGACTGCGCCGTTCCCCTGGAACATCTGGCCGACTTTACCGATCGCCTGACCGGAATCTTCCGTGACCACGGTACCAGTGGTACATGGTATGCCCACGCATCCGAAGGATGTCTCCACGTCCGACCGGTACTCAACATGAAAAGCGCCGGTGACGTGCAGAAAATGCGATCCATCGCCGAAAAAGCCTTTGCCATGGTCCGAGAATACGGGGGTTCGCATTCCGGCGAACACGGAGACGGCATTGTCCGCTCGGAATTTCATCCTGTCATGTTCGGTGACCGAATGCTCGATATCTTCGGCGACATCAAACAAGCTGTTGATCCCAAGGGCCTGTTCAATCCCGGCAAGATCGTTGAGCCCCCGAAGATGGATGATCGAACGCTGTTCCGTTACCGGCCAGACTATAACGCGGAAAATACAACAACCCACCTCGACTGGTCGGACTGGGGTGGCTTTGCCGGTGCGGTCGAGATGTGTAACAACAACGGGGCCTGCCGGAAACGTGACGGGGCGGTGATGTGCCCGTCATTCAGGGCTACGGGGGATGAGCAGCACTCTACGCGGGGACGGGCCAATGCACTGCGCCTGGCAATCAGCGGCCAGCTCGGCCGAGACGCTTTGACCTCGGACGCGATGCACCAGACCATGTCGCTGTGCGTGGGCTGCAAAGCCTGTAGGCGCGAGTGTCCCACGGGTGTAGATATGGCACGTATGAAAATAGAGGTTCAGGCCAACCGAGTCCGGGCCATGGGCCTCACCGCCGGCCAGCGCCTGGTCGCTTACCTGCCCCGCTACGCCCCATTGCTGGCCCCCTTGGCACCGCTGCTGAATTCGACTGCTACGCTGCCCGGTGCGAGGCGAGTGCTGGAATCTCTGACGGGACTCACTCGGCATCGGGCGCTGCCCCGATGGCATCGTGCCGCAGGATTGAAGCGCATGACCACTGCTGGCCCTGTGAGCGGCACCGAAGTAGTCGTCCTTCTCGATACCTTTACCCGCTGGTTCGAACCCGCCAACGGCCAGGCGCTCGTCGACGTGCTGTCTGCCGCCGGCTGCCACGTGCATATAGCGCGGCCCAAAAGAGGTCGACCGCTGTGTTGCGGTCGTACCTTTCTCTCAGCCGGCCTCATCGATCAGGCGCGCTATGAAGCAAGCCGCCTGATCAGGGCGCTACGGCCATACTTAGATCGCGGTATCCCGCTGGTCGGTCTTGAACCGGCCTGTCTGCTCACCCTCCGGGACGAGTACAAGGACCTTTTCCCTGCCGGTGAGACTGAAGGCCTGGATGGAATGGCACTGCTGCTGGAGGAGTACCTTGTCAAGAATCGCACGTCGCTGTCACTTGAATTCGGCTCATCGCCCGTCAGCCACGCCGCCCTCCACTGTCACTGCCACCAGAAAGCATTCGCGACGGCCGGCGACGTGGAAACCGTACTGGGCTGGGTGCCGGACCTGCAGGTGGACCCCATTGCCAGCAGTTGCTGCGGCATGGCAGGAGACTTTGGCCAGTGGGCGCAGACCTATGCGGTCTCGATGACCATGGGTGAACTGTCGCTGCTGCCGGCAGTGCGGGATCTCGCCCTCGAAAGTACCGTTGTGGCCGGCGGTACCAGCTGTCGGCAGCAGATTCGCCACGGCACCGGCCGCGACGCGATCCATTTTGTACAGTTGCTGCGCGGGGCACTGACGGCTAAAACCGTATGACAACACCTGCTCACCTCCATGAGCGAACTTACGATGGCTGAGCACGCCTGATCAGGGTGTGACACAGGACATATTTCCCTCACCGACTGTTCTGGCCCTGTGCTCGGCCTTGCTGTTTGCAGTCGGCGTCCAGGTTCACAATCTCGGACTTAGATACACCGACAGTCGGACCGGCACGCTGATCTCCATTCTTGCATCGGCCCTCTTCTATTGGTCGCTGTCGCCTTGGTTTCTCCAGCGCAGCTACTGGCTGACATCGGCTGTGGTGCTGTTCATAGTGATCGGGCTGTTCAGGCCGTTTCTTTCCGCTAACCTCGCTCTCGCCGGCATCCGTCATCTGGGGCCGACGCTGTCGAGTACTCTGGCATCGACCGCACCGCTTTTCGGTGCGTTGTTTGCAGTACTGATCCTGGACGAATCCATGACGCCGGCTCTACTTGTGGGAACTGTCGCAATCGTGTCTGGTATTGTCATTCTCACCTACCGCGGAAATACGCCGTCATCCTGGCCGGTCTGGGCGCTGGGACTGCCCATCGGTGCAGCGGTGTTACGGGCACTGGCCCACGCGCTCACTAAACTGGGGCTGAACGTTGTACCTGACCCTCTGTTTGCTGGCCTGGTTGGGTACACAGTCTCACTGACAATTGCACTGATCGCAGGCTCAGGCAAGACCGACCGCTTCTTTACCCATCTTAAATGGACGCCAGGGCTGCTGTGGTTCTTTCTTGGCGGCCTTATCAACGGAGTGTCAATATGGTCTCTCAATACCGCCCTCCAGACCGGCACCGTGGTGAGCGTGGTACCCATTGTTGCCGTATCGCCGGTACTCAGTTTCTTCCTCGGGTACTTTGTTTTTCGCCGCGAGACTTTCACTTTCCGAATCATAATCACGATGCTACTGGTCGTTCCCGGTGTCATCATGATCGCAAGCGCCAACTGACTGCGTCGTTCAGCCACCAAAAAACTCTTACAGCCCGGTCATAGACAGGGCTTCTCGAACAGACCGGTTCTCCCGGGACAGATCGTCAAGGCACTTAAAGGCCCTGTATAGTCATCCTCGAAACCAGCGATCTCCGGAGAGCGTTAATGAACGACACCAGACAACGCGGCACAAGAGAACTACCTCCTTCGAAGTATTTCGAGGACTTTGCCATCGGCGACCAGTACATCATCCCTTCACGCACGCAAACCAGCGGCCTGTTCGCGATGTTCCAGGCCGCCTCAGGCGACAATGATCCGATTCACTACGACGTCGAGTACTGTCGGCAGCGTGGTCACGATGACCTTTTGGCACATGGGCTGCAAGTCATGATCCAGACAGCCGCCGGCGCCGGCAGGTTCCCGAGCGAAGTCGCCGACTCACTCATCGGCATGATCGAGGCGACCGGTAAGTTTCTTAGACCAGTCTACCGCGGCAACACCTTGTACCCCTTACTGGAGATCACTGATCTCAAGGAGCAGAGCAACACCGGCGTCATCACCATGCGCGCCACCATTCATAACCAAGAAGACACGCTGGTATTCGAGGGCACCCAGCGTTACCTGATCAGGAAGCGGCCGATCTGACTCAGACCAGCTCAGACAGCTCCAGCCTCCCGCAATTCCTCGATCTCTTGTTCACTGTAGCCGAACTCGGTAAGCACCGTATCGGTGTGCTCGCCCCGCTCGGGTGTTGGCCGGTAAGAGCATACGGGTGCTCCACTCATGTTGACGGCATTCTTGACAACACGGATATCCCCCAGGTCAGGATGCTGAACCGGTTGCGCCATACCAATGTGGGCGACCTGGGGGTCGGCAAACACTTCGTCAATCGCATAGATCGGACCACAGGGGACACCAGCATCGTTCAGGGCATCGATCCACTCCTGGCTGGTCTGGTGCTGAAGATAGCTGGCAAGGTCAGCGTTCAGATCATCCCGATGCTCTAGCCGGGACTTCTCGGTCGCATAGTCGGAGTTTTCGAGCAATGCTTGCGCATTCAGCACAGCGCAGAGCCTCTGCCACATGGTTTCACCCGCCGAAGCGATATTGATATGTCCGTCGGCAGTCTGGAACACACCGGTCGGTGTGCTGGTGGGATGGTTGTTACCGGCTTGGGGTGGCACCTGGTTTCCGATCAGCCATCGTGCCGCCTGAAAATCCAGCATGGCGATCTGGGCTTCCAGCAGCGAGGTGTGAACCCACTGTCCCCGGCCTGTTTCCTCTCTCTGCAGCAGTGCTATGAGAATACCGATGGCGGTATACATGCCGGCGGCCAGGTCAGCGATGGGCACACCGACCCGTACCGGCCCCTGGCCGGGTAGTCCAGTGATGGACATCAAACCGCCCATGCCCTGAGCGACCTGGTCAAACCCGGGCCGACTGGCGTATGGGCCGTCCTGGCCGAATCCGGAGATACTGGCGAGGACGATACCGGGATTTTTCTGCGCGAGGGACGCGTAATCAATGCCCAGCCGATTTTTCACATCGGGTCGAAAGTTCTCAACGATGACGTCTGCCTGCTCTACCATCCGCATCAATACAGCATGCCCCTCCGGGTTCTTGAGATTCAGGGTCATACCCCGCTTGTTGCGGTGGATGTTCTGAAAATCAGGACCGTGCCGGGCACCACCCATCCCTCTCTCAGTATTCAGATGCGCCGGCGATTCGATCTTGATAACGTTGGCACCCCAATCGGCCAGTTGACGGACCGCGGTCGGTCCAGATCGAACACGGGTGATGTCCAGTACAGTGAACCGCGCTAGCGGCATCCCGGTTATTTGTTGCATCATGTCGCTCCCTCCTGCAGACAGCGGTGCACGAGTTGCACTGGACTGCCCATCCAAGTAGTGATTCACTGATTATTGTGCCCTAAAAGACAACCGCCGTCGCGGGTAACACCTTGACATCCAGGGTTGTATAACCAAAACGCCAAGGTTAAGGTCGCCGCAGATTATTAGGGGAAATTAGTGTTAATCGAATCTGTTGGGCGACTCACCGGTGTGCCTTGGGCGAGACAGGGGCCGGCCTTTCTGGTCGGACTTGGGCACGGCACGACCCACTGGATCGCTGCGTTCTTCTATTTACTGCTGCCTTTTATCGCTCGCGACATCGGCCTGTCCTACACCGATACGGGTTTCCTGGTCTCGGTCTTTCACCTCAGCGCCCTGGCCGCCAATTTCGGCAGCGGGCTGGCAGTCGACATCACGGGCCGGCGAATCGTCTACCAGGTCATATCGCTGTTGATTGGCGGCAGCGCCTTGCTGGGGTTTGGCCTCACAGACCAGTTCCTGATCCTGACCGGCCTGGTGGTTCTGCTTGGCGCATCCAACAACCTCTGGCACCCGCCAGCCATCGCTTACCTGTCAGAACATTATCCGCAGAACCGGGGCTATGCCTTATCCGTGCACGCCCTTTGTGCCAACCTGGGAGACACCCTGGCGCCTCTCGCGGCTGGTGCGCTGCTGATGGTGCTCACCTGGCAGGGCACCGCATTGACCGGCGCAGTTCCGGTCTTCGCCATCGCCGTCATTCTGGTTCTGTTTCTGCGCCAATCTGTCGGCAAATCCGACCAACGTGGAAACAGACACAACGGAATGCGAGACTACCTGATTCAGGTGGGACGGATCGCTAGGGACAGGACCGTCCTTGCTCTTTGCGTCATGTCCGGCATGCGCAACATCGCCCAGAACGGCCTGTATGTCTTCCTACCCCTCTACCTCGTCAACGAACTGGACTCGGGGCCATTGTGGCTGGGTATAACGATGACCGCCCTGCAGGCTGGTGGGCTTCTGGCATCTCCAGTCGCGGGGGCGTGGTCGGACCGGGCCGGTCGACGACCGGTGGTCCTCGCCGGCCTGAGCGTCACTACGATCGTCATTGCCGCAATCACCTTGACTCAAAATGATCTGTTCATTGTCGCCACTGTCTCGCTGCTCGGTTTTGCCCTGTTTGCGGTCCGACCCGTCATTCACAGCTGGATGATGGACCTCTCGCCAGCCAACATCGCCGGCAGCGCCACCAGCATCCTCTTTGGTACCCAAGCGCTTTTGACCACCATCATGATGCCACTCGGGGGTCTGGTCGCTGATCGCTACGGGCTGCCTGTGGTGTTTTATTGCCTGGCTGGTACGATTCTTCTCG
This sequence comes from Pseudomonadota bacterium, assembly GCA_002718155.1. Taxonomy (GTDB): domain Bacteria; phylum Pseudomonadota; class Gammaproteobacteria; order Arenicellales; family UBA868; genus UBA9619. The sequence continues at coordinate 11,236 of PBDS01000004.1, read as the reverse complement.
CGAATCTGATTGTCTATTGGTTGCCCTCGGGAAAGGGCGGGTCCGAACCCTGAAGTATTTGTAGCAATAGCACCGCTATAATCGTGTTTGCATCAGTTGACGCAGCCAGAACAACTTCATTTCAATTGATGTGGGCTCACCGGCTACAGAGGCTAACTCTCGAATGCTAAGAATACTCGGTCGAAACAATTCCTCCAACGTTCAGAAGGTGTTATGGACGTGTGACGAACTAGGTCTGTCCTACGAACGTGACGACATCGGTGGGCCGTTTGGCGGTAACCACGAGCCGCAGTACCTGGCGATGAATCCTAACGGGCTGGTACCCACCGTGATAGACGACGACATTGTGCTCTGGGAATCGAACGTGATTGTCAGACACCTTGTACGCAAACACGCGCCCAACGATCTTTCGCCCGACGACCCAGTTCGACTTGCCGTGGCCGAGCAGTGGATGGACTGGCAGCAGACCGTCGTCGGACCGGCAATTTTCCCCGTTTTTTGGGGACTTGTCCGAACCGCCCCGGAAGACCGTGACGCTGAGGTCATCTCGGCCGGTCGTGATCGGCTCGAAAAGGTGTTGAGCATACTGGACGCCCGACTGTCGGTCACCGCGTTCGTCGGCGGCGAAGATTTCTCTATGGCCGACATTCCGCTGGGTATCATGGTCTACCGCTGGTTCAATCTCGAAATCGAACGCAGGGACCTGCCGGACCTTGCCCGGTGGTACCAGCTATTGACCGAAAGACCCGCCTTCGAGAATAACGTCATGATCGGGTTGACCTGACGCTGGGCGGTTCCTGTAATCCGGATCCCAGCCATCCTCTGGATCAGGTTATACCGTGCGCATGCAGAAATACCCTTGAATTGAACAACCTGATGTATTCGGTGCTGATACAAAGAGCCTGGAAGAAAGACCCCCGATGCTGAACTTCTTTGGCAGAAAGGGGCAAGCGCTCCAGATCATCCGCGACACGAACACCATCATTCGCTCTGACGAGGCGGCCTATGCCGATCACCACCTGCGTAAGATCACCGCACTGGCTGACAAACATATCGAAAGGGCGCGGGCCGAGATCAGCGGTGGTGCGGATCCGGGGAAAGCACCCCGGTGGCTGCGAGAGGCTCACCGCAGCGCCCGAAAAAACAATGATCAGGCGGGCCTCAGCGGCGCGACACTTGCCATCATTTTTCTCAAGGCCAAGGTGCTCGGGGCAGCAGGGCAACCAGCCTGTGAGGCCATTGAGGCCTTTCTGGCCCGCTGGCCTGATTCACAGGACGACAATTCTGGCAGTTAGTATGCGCTGAACCGTGCGGTCATATCACCGTCGTTAACAACCGAGCCGGGCAGCTAGATCCACGAAGTCCTCTGCCACGATGTCAAAATCGCTCTCGGGTGATTGGTCGGTCGTCTGATCCGGGCCATATTCCAGGGGGCGTGGGACAAATGCCGTCTTGAAGCCGCATTCGCCGGCCGCTTGAAGGTCGCTGTTGTGGGCAGCAACCAGCATGCACTGGGCGGGCTTCAGGTCGAGTACTGCGGCCGACTTGAGGTAAGCCTCTGGTTGCGGCTTGTAGTGACCGGCGATCTCCGCCCCGAGCACAACATCCCACGGCAGTCCGGCGTGCTTGGCCATGTTGACGATCAGGGACACGTTGCCGTTTGACAGTGTACCGATTATAAATCGGGACTTAATCCGGGTCAGACTCCGTACTACATCCGGCCAGGGGTCCAGTCGGTGCCAGGCCCGGTTCAGGTGCTGCTTTTCCGGTTCAGACAAACCCTCAATACCGAACTGGCCCAGAACCTCGTCAAGGTTCATTCGGTGCAGCATATCTAGCGGTGTAAACGGCAACCCACCGGAACGCACCCTAGACATCGCAGGCTGGTACAAAGCCCGCCAGGCACTGGCAAATTCCGCGCCATCGACCAAAAACCCCTTGGTCTCAGCAAGAAGGTCCACTTCCCGAGCTATGCTGCTTCGCCAGTCCACCACTGTGCCGAACACATCGAAGGTGACTGCTTTCAACTCATTCCGCCAGGACATGGGCAACCTCAGCTTTAATTCAATTTTTGAGTCAGTTAAGCAACCGGATCGGGCAATCGTTTAACCAGGCAACCACGTCCTCGACAGTAGCACTGTAACCTCGAACATAGTTTTCTCGCATGACATAGCCGGTGTGCCCGGTCAGCACGGCGTTGTCCAGACTTCGCAACGGATGGTCCGGGGGCAGCGGCTCGTTGTCGTACACATCCAGCCCGGCGCCGGCAATCGTGCCGTTTTGCAGTGCCCCGATCAGTGCCGTTTCCTGAACGATCGGGCCCCTGGCCGTATTCACCAGGTAGGCCGTGGATTTCATCTGGGCAAGTTCATCGGTGCCGATAAGACCCCGGGTCCGATCTGACAGAACCAGGTGGACCGTGACAATATCAGATGTCGACAGCAGCTCATTGAGTTCAACGCTGACCACACCACACTCGGCACAGCGCTCCGAGGTGAGGTTGGCGCTCCAGGCCTGCACCTTCATTCCAAAAGCCAGTCCAACCTTGGCCACCTGAGCGCCCAGCTTGCCCAGACCAATAATTCCCAGCGTGTTGTTCTGCAGACCCGTCGACAGGCCACGCTGCCAGCCGCCCTGATGCATGACCTGGTCCTCTGCCGAGACCTGCTTGGCCAGTGCCAAGATCAGTGCCCAGGTGTGCTCTGCAGCTGGATAGCCAAGCATCGGTGTGCCACACACGTCGATACCGAACTCACGAGCCGCTGCGGTGTCGATCGCGAGATTACGCATTCCCGTAGTCACCAGCAGGCGCAGACTGGGTAGGCGTTCGAGCAGTTGCCGGGGAAACGGGGTTCGCTCCCGCATGGCAACTAGGATTTCAAACTCCCTGAGTGCCGTTGCGGCCGCATCAACGTCACCCAGGTGAGTACGGAAAACCGAGATTTCAACCAGCCGCTCGACTGCTGACCAGTCGGCTGAGTGCAGGGCAACCCCCTGGTAGTCATCCAGGATAGCGAGTCTCATTGAAAGATCCCCGTGTGTAGCAGATCAAATAATCGCGGGTCGGATCTCAACAGCCGTTGAACATGCACACCGGCACAGCAGTGTGCAATCCGCAGCTTTCAGGACAATTCGAACTAACGAGAGCGCAGCCTGGGATCGAGGACATCCCGCAGAGCATCGCCGAACAGGTTAAACCCAAACACGGCCAGCGTGATTGCCAGCCCGGGAAAAATCGGCACCCACGGGGCGCTCTCAGCGAACTCTTCGGCACCGCCCTGGAGCATCAGTCCCCAGGCCGGTGTGGGTTCTTGCACACCCATACCGAGATAGGACAAAGAAGCCTCCAGCAGAATCGCCTGACCTACAAAGGTGGTCAGCATGATCAGATACGGTGCCATGACGTTGGGCACCATGTGGCGCATGATGATCCGCAGGTGGCCATAGCCGAGAGCTCGAGCCGCATCAACGTACGGCATTTCACGAATCGCCAGCGCACTGGAGCGGACCACCCGGGCACACTGCGGAATAAATGGAATAGTGATTGCAATGATGACGTTAACCGTGCCGGTACCCAGGGTCGCGACCACAGCCAGTGCCAGGACTATGAGCGGAAAAGCCATCACGATGTCGACCAGGCGCTGAACGATAATGTCAAATCTGCCCCCGAAGTAAGCACTTGCAACTCCCAGGACAAGACCACTGGTTGAACCAACAAAGGCAGCAGTGAAACCGACAAAAAGTGCCGTCCGGGCGCCAAAAATAATCCGGGTCAGAATATCGCGGCCGAAGGCATCCGTACCAAGCCAGTATTCTGCGTCAGGTGGTGAGAGCTGGTTCTTCCAGGATGCAGCCTCAGGATCATAAGGGGACAGAAAGTTAGCAAATACAGCTGCCAGTACCATCAACAAAACGACGAGTCCACCTGCAGTACCAAGCGGCTGGCGTCGGGCCATTTCAAATAGCCGCTGATACCACGCCTTTTGCAGATCACCGATATCGATCGTCTGGTCGATTGCTGTCATTGATGTTGATCTCAACCGTAGCGGATTCTCGGATCAAGCCATGCATATACGAGATCAACAATAAAGTTGGTCAACACTGCGATAAGAACAACCAGCATAACGAGCTGCTGGGTCATGGCAAAATCCTGGGCCTGCACCGATTCCACAAAAAGTTTGCCAATACCATTCAGATTGAATACCTGCTCAGTGACCACCAGTCCGCCCATCAGGAAGGCAAATTCAATACCGATGATCGTCAGTACAGGCAGCATCGAATTCTTCAGTGCATGCCGGTTGATGATGATTTTTTCGACCATGCCCTTTGCACGCGCAGTGCGGATATAGTCCTCCCGCAGAACCTCCAGCAGGGCTGAGCGTGTCATGCGGGTTGCTACAGCTGAATAGCGATAGCCCGTTGCGACTGCAGGCCAGATCAGTTGCGACAGGTTCCTCATCGGATCCTCGAAAAGGGACACGTAGTCGATTGGCGGCATCCATGGCGTACCAAGAAAATGCTGCGTACCGATTAATAAACCCAAGATAATCAGAATACCGAGCCAGAATGAAGGCATCGCAATGCCTGCAATGCTGAAAGTCCGCACAACGTAGTCAATCCACGTATCCTGCTTGATAGCGGAGATCGCACCCAGGGGAATGGCAAACACCACTGCGACTACAGTCGCCATAATTGCAACTTGTAACGAAAGGGGAAACCTGATGCCGATCTCCTCAGTGACGGGCTTGCTCGTCCACATCGAGTCACCGAGGTCCCAGGTAAAATAGCCCGTAATAAAATCAAAAAACTGGACGAACAGAGGTTTTGCCAGACCGAGCTTTTCACGGCACAGCTGAATCTCAGCCTCGTCGACATAAAGTCCAGAGCCAGCAAGGCGCACCTCGCACACGTCACCTGGAATCGCCCGTAGCAAAAAGAAAACCAGTATTGCCGCCCCGATCAGTGTCGGAAGCATCAGCAACAGACGTTTAGCAATGTATTTGTGCAAGGCTATTGATACAAACAAAGGCCACCGCCCGTCGCCGGAAGGCGACGGGCGGTGGCTACTTTACAAGCGTAACAACTTGTGTGGGATCAACCAATTCCTGGACTTACTTATCCAGCCAAATCTGATCCAGAGACTGGTTCAGGTAGTGGCTTGGGGCGATTTTCCATCCTTTCACATACGAGCGGTGGGGATTGATCTTGTACCACCACAGCGTCAGATTGGTACCCGCTGTATCATACGCTTCCTTCTCGAACTCTCGCATAATCGAGCGCTGCTGTGCTGGCGTTTCAGCCTTGAGCAACGTGTCATAAATTGCATCCAGTTTTGGATTCTCGCAGCCCGAGTAATGGTTGCCGGCGCTGCACAGGAATTTCGTGACGTCAGCAATCGGATTCACGATTGATTGGCAGTTGAAATCGACAGACACGTCAAAGTCATGCTTTTTCCGGAGCGTGGCATAGAACTGCGGTGACGGCTGCACCCGCTGAATCGGCTTCAAGCCAANCTGGCGCCACTGGTCAACCAACCAGGTACCGACCACCTTGTAGGGTTGATCGACACCGCGGTTATTGAAGTCGAACTCGATACCTTCGGCACCGGCTTCCTTCAGTAGCGCCCGTGCTTTCGCACGACTGGCTTCGATGTCTCTTGAGAAACCAATCAGCCCCTCAAGCTCTTCTGCCGTTGCGGCCAGCGGATGTGACGGAAAAACAATACCGCCGACTGTCTTTACGATCGCGATATTGGCCAGGTATTCTGATGCTTCNTANCGNTCCACCGCCAATGTCAGAGCGTGACGCACCCGCGGATCATCAAAAGGCTTTCGTCTAGTATTGACGGTAAACATCAAAGCACAGTTCCAGTCGCTTTCCTGCACTGTGATCTCATCACCCAGAGCATTGACCAGATCATCCCGCGCCTTGGGCGGAAACCCACGGAACTCTATGGCGGCGCGGTCGCCGCGAATGGCTTGCAGACGTACAGACATCTTCGGCGCAGAAATCGCTTTGTAGCCATCAAGATAGGGCTTACCCTCATGATGGTAGTTCGGGTTACGCTTACCTGCGACGTGTGAACCCGCCACGTGCTCTACAAAAATAAAAGCACCGGAACCATTGACGTTTTTCTTGTGCCATTCGAAACCGTGCGCATCGAGATCTTTCTTGCTGTAGAGGAAATTGAATGGCATCCCCATGCTGGGAATGAACGCACCCGACGGGAAATGCAGCGTAAACACAACAGTGTAGTCATCGGGCACCTCAATCGATTTGACCATTCTGAACATCGCCTTGCGATTGCTGGGGACACCTTCGGGTGGAAAAACGATCTTGTCGAACGTTGCCTTAACATCGTGTGCAGTGAGCGGTGTACCGTCGTGGAAGCTGACATCCTTGCGGATCTTGAAGGTATATTCGGTCCCACCCTTTGCCCCGGCGGGTACACTGCCTTCGCAAACATCGCACAGAAAGTCAGTGGGGTCGGCCGGGTTGTCCGGGTTGACTCGAAAGAGCAGACTGTAAAATGGCCGGATCGGGTGAATCATCCCGAAAGTGGACTCAATATGCCCGTCGTAGGACGGGATCTTGCTACCCACAACAAAATTTAGGATACCCCCTCTCTTTGGGGTCGCGGCAGACGCGGTGATTGCGCCTGCAGATGCAAGCATGACACCGGCCAGTGCCATTACAAAAGTCTTGAATATGCGTGATTTCATGGCTAGACATCCTCCTTGTCATTAGTCAGCTTCACATTACCCGGCTTGGTCACAGTTAATTTAACGAGAATCAACAGTTTGGGCGACTTCACCAGATCATTTCCGATCAAATCCTGACCAGAATTCTGTTATACCACAGTCTACAGTTTCACACCTGTGTACAGGCAACGCGATGCCCTGGTACTTTCTCGTGAAATTCTGGTACTGCGGTCCGGCAAGCGTCGACCGCCAGCGGGCATCGGGGATGGAAAACACAACCACTGGGAGGGTTAATTGGGCTTGGAACCTCACCCTCGATCACCTTGTGCTGCCGTTCATCCTCGATAACGGGGTCCGGAATCGGCACAGCATCGAGCAAGGCACGGGTATAAGGATGCATTGGGTTGTCAAACAACTCATCGCCATCGGCGAGTTCAACCAGATTACCCAGGTACATGACGGCCACACGGTTTGAGATGTGACGAACTACGCTCAGGTCGTGCGCAATGAATAGATAAGTCAAATCAAACTCTTCACGTAGGTCTTCCAGTAGATTTATAACCTGCGCCTGGATTGACACGTCCAGTGCCGACACGGCCTCATCGCAGATAATAAAATCAGGATCCAGCGCCAGTGCACGGGCGATGCCGACCCGCTGGCGCTGTCCACCGCTCATCTCGTGGGGATAGCGATCAGCAAACTTCGGATCGAGTCCGCACACGGAAAGGAGTTCGCGAACCCTCTCCTTGCGCTTGGTAGGTTCAGTAATAATGCGGTGGACACGCATCGGTTCTTCCAGCATGGCACCGATCTTCATCCGCGGATTAAGCGAGCTGTAGGGGTCCTGAAAGATGACCTGAATCTTCTCCCGCACGGGCACCAGTTCCTTCTGGTTGAGTCGGGTGAGGTCTTGTCCCTCGAACCTGATTTCGCCTTCGGTTGCCCGTTCTAGCTGCAGGATACAGCGCCCNACGGTGGTCTTGCCACAGCCGGATTCGCCAACCAGGCCCAGTGTTTCTCCTTTTTCAATTTCTAACGAGATACCGTCGACTGCTTTGACCTGGGCAACAACCCTCTGAACGATGGCTCCCTCGGTCACCGGGAAATACATCTTGAGGTTACGGATCTGAACCAGAAAGTCGGAAGATCCTTCGTTACCCGCCTGGACCACATTATTCGGATTGACAGCGGATGTCATGAGGCCGTTCTCAGGTCACCAATTTCGTCAACCCGCCAGCAGGCCGCCGAATGCCCGTCATCAACAATGTCCAGTGCTGGAAATTCATTGGCACAACGATCGGNGGCAAAACGGCAGCGCGGCCGGAACGCACAGCCATTATCAAGCTGAGTCAAATCCGGTGGTTGACCTTCGATCGGAACCAGTCGATTGCCTCTTGGTTGGTCCATGCGAGGGACCGAGGCCAGCAGGCCCAGCGTATAGGGATGGCGCGGATCGTGATAGATCTGCCGTGCCCGCCCCATCTCGATCATCTTTCCGGCATACATCACATTGACACGGTCCGCATAGCGAGCGACCACACCGAGGTTGTGGGTAATCACGATCAGTGCCACACCCAACTGCTTGGTCAGGTCTTTCATCAGTTCCAAGATCTGCGCCTGGATCGTGACGTCCAGCGCCGTGGTCGGTTCGTCGGCGATGATCAACTTGGGCTCGCAACTCAACGCCAGCGCAATCATGACCCGCTGGCGCATACCGCCGCTCAAATGATGGGGGAACTGGCTGAGCCGCCTTTCGGGTTCTGAAATCCCAACCATGGTCAGCAACTCTGCCGCTCGTTGATGGGCTTTTTCGGCAGAGAGACCCAGGTGGTGCANCATCGTCTCGGTCAACTGCAGACCGATNGTCAACACCGGGTTCANCGAAGTCATNGGNTCCTGGAACACCATGCTGATCTGGCGGCCGCGGATCTTGCGAATCTCCTGATCGCTGAGCGCCAGCAGGTCCTGTTCGAGAAAATGAATAGTGCCCNCAACGATCTTGCCGGGCGGCCACGGGATAAGTCGAAGGATCGACAGGGCGCTAACCGACTTGCCGCAGCCGGATTCGCCGACCACAGCCACGGTCTCACCCTCATCGATATCGAATGAGATCTCGTCAACGGCCTGTACTGTACCCGCAGAAGTAAAAAACTGAGTCGTCAGGTTCCTGACTTCAAGAAGCTTCGCCATCGCAGATCAGGCCCTCGCAATCAGCAAACAGCGCTGCCACGCGAGCACGCTCTCCTCCTCTTTGTTCTACCCTCTCGGATGCTTAAACGGGACTCGTTCGACTTGGCGCAATCATAACACCGACACTTCACCACCGTGAAATTATCCTCCTTAGGAGGCACGCTTACTGACGGTGTAGAAGATTACGAATCAATCAAAATTTCTTAACCTGGTGAATATGAGCTACCTTAATGTTGAGGTAGGTCGATATCGGGTTTTCCGTCCGCAATCCATATTCGCTTTCAGTCTCGAGTCTGCCAGGTCTCCTCAAATGCCCAGACCTTCTCAAAACCCATCAGGCAATTGAANGCCTGAAAATCGTACAGCGCTGTGTCAAGGCCAGCCGTGGAGCCGGTGGATCGGATATGCGTGTATACCGACTCGACCGCAGCACCCATCGCCAGGAACGCAGTGCCTGGAAAGATCGCCAGCTGGTAGCCGATATCTGCGAGTTCGTTGACGGACAGCAGGGGCGTACTGCCACCTACGACGATATTGGCCAGCAGTGGCTTGTCGATACTCCGGCCGATCTCAACCATCTCGTCTACTGTTTCGGGCGCCTCGACGAAAACGATATCCGCACCAGCGTCGGCAAAAGCCTGACCCCGACCGATCGCATCAGGCAGCCCATATCCTGTGCGGGCATCGGTCCGTGCAATGATCAGGAAGTCCTCGGACTCGCGCGCAGCGAGGGCAACCTTGATCTTTGAGACCATCTCGCCGCAGGGAATAACTCGGCGCCCGGGTGTGTGCCCGCATTTCTTTGGCGAGACCTGATCTTCTAGCTGTATACCGCTAGCGCCGGCCTGCTCATATCCTCGGACAGTATGATCGACGTTAAGCAGCCCCCCGTAACCGGTATCCGCATCTGCGATCAACGGTGTGCGAGTTGCCGATGCAATCCTGCCGACCCGTTCGACCATCTCACTGTAACCGGCAAGTCCGGCATCGGGTAGCCCGAGGCTGGATGCGACGACACCATACCCGGTCATGTAGAGAGCCGGAAATTCGAGGCGGTCGGCGATCCGGGCAGAGATCAAGTCAAACACACCAGGCGCTGCAATGAATTCTCCTGCTGCAAGTCGCTGGCGAAGACCTCGACATTTCTTGTCAGTCATGCATTCTTACCTGTCGCTAACTGCTGTGCCCCGACATCGTGGCCAAAGCCAAGTTCATCCAAAGCAGTCTAATCGATTCAGCGGAGCTCGGTGCCAAGGAGACCTGCAGGAGTCGCCCAGCGCGCCGCACCATTGCACACGCCACAGCGACCGGGAACTCACGTTCGCGATGCCTCGAGAATGCGCAATAGCACCGGAAAATAGTTCTCCCCGTAACCGGCTTCTATAGCTCGGTCCAACCGCTCGCGGACCAGTTCAGCCCCAGCGGCGTCCAGTCCGACCTGCTGGGCAAGCTCCAGCGCGTAGTCCAGGTCTTTACGGGCATAGGTGGCAGGGAAAGCGTCGGTCGGAAAGTTCGCCGGCAGCATCGCCTTCATGCCGTGATTGCGAAGCGCAAAACTGTCTGCCGAACCTTTACTCAGAACACTGAACAACCGGTCACCCTCCATTCCTGCCCGCTGCCCTATCGTCAATGCCTCGGCCAGTGCAGACACAGTCTGGAACAGGACCATGTTGTTCATGATCTTCACCAACTGGCCCATACCGGCAGCACCGCAGTAGGTAACCTCCTCACCCATCAGTTGCAACAGAGGTTCGATGTCGTCGAAGACCTCCCGCCGACCACCCACCATGATGCTCAGGGTGCCAGACACCGCGGCGCTTCGGGTCCTGGCTACAGGGGCATCGGCAAACGCAACATCACGTGCGGCAAACCGGCCTTCCAGTTCCCGGGCCAGTGCCACAGGAGAGGTTCCCAGATCGACGACCGTAGCACCAGATCGTACCTGGTCGACCAACGGTTCTACCTCCAGGCACACCTCACGCACGACCTGGCCAGTGGGAAGTGATAGAAAAATGATATCCGCATCAGCCATCTCAGCAATGGAATCAGCCGCTCTGACTCCGCTCTCTGCCAGGCGCGCCAGCGGCTCTGCACGCACATCAAAAGCGCTAACCGTACAACCAGATTTCAGCGACAGGTTGCAGCACATCGGCTCCCCCATGACACCCAGCCCGATAAAACCAATACGTTTTTCGACAGTCATGGATGAAAGCAAAGGTAACTCAGCAGTGGGCTCAAAGGAGCGCGCTGTAACGGGGCCGGCCGCTTCACTCGCCCGTTACCAGGATTTGTTGCAGAACGGGTAGAAGGTAGCGGCGGAACTGTGCCGGGTTCTCGCTCATCGG
>PBDS01000003.1 GCA_002718155.1 Pseudomonadota bacterium | reverse complement strand
AGTTCTTGTTCCTTCAGGCTTGGATATAGCGCGAGTCCCATGCCTGTATCTGCGAGGGAATACAGTATTGCACCATGCACTACGTTGTGTGGATTGCGCAGTTTTTCCACAACCTCCACTGAACACACGCTGTAGCCATCCTGTTGTTCGATCACCTTTAGTCCAATTAAATCGGCATATGGGTGGTACATATTTATCTTCCACTAAATCAACTGAATATCACTTTCGTCAGTACTGACAAGCCGTGACCAACGCATTGCCCCGGAATTGTTCTGAGTAAGCCTTACAGGCCCGGATTCCAAGGGCTGGAAACTTCATAAGGAGTAAGAAAACACCCTGGGTACCACAGGTTCATTCGGGCAAGGCTGATTTCAGCACATCAAACAGTCGATCTTCGTCCCGATCGGTGACCCAAAGATGCGGTGTAATTCGGACAGCGTTTCTGCCTCGAACACTGACGTAGACTTTTTCCTGGGCGAGTCGATTCGCCAACCCTTCGGGCACACCGCCCGGAAAACGCAGTCCCAGGTAGTGACCGGCTCGTTGTTTCCTCGGTAGAGTGCCGATGCCCATGTCGGTCGCGCGCTCAGCGATTCGGTCGGTTCGCGCGCGTATCGTCGTCTGAATATTCTCTACGCTCCAGTCCAACAACTGCCGCAATGCCGTTTTTGCCATCGGCACGAGGTGGATATTGCCGCGCTCGCCAACGTCGAAGCGGCGCGCTCCCGGTTGATAACCGTCACGGTACTCGACGAGATTCGAGAAATCCTCACTGCCCTGACGGTTGATCCAGTTATGTTCGAGCGGCACGCCATCCTGCCACTTGGGAGCAACATACAGATATCCCGCACCGTACGGTCCAAGCAGCCATTTGTAGGTTGCCACTACCAGGAAGTCAGGCCGGATGGCGTTGACGTCGAATGGCAGAGCACCCACCGACTGGGTGCCATCAATGACAAGTGCAGAACCAACCTCTCTACAGCGGGTCGCGACGCGTTCGAGATCGATCATGGCACCGTCGGTCCAATGGACGTGGGGCAGGGCCGCGATCGCCACGCGCTCGTCAAGAATCTCAAGAATCGCCCGGGTCCAGTCATCGTCTTCCGGGTGTGGCAAAGTTACGATAGTGCCGCCACGCTCCTTCGCGAGTTCACGCCAGGGGTAAACATTTGAAGGAAACTGATCATGCAGTACGAGAATTCTCTCTCCCGGACCAACCGGCAAATTGCGTGCCGCGGTCGCTGTTCCGTAGCTGGCAGCCGGGACCAGCGCGATGTCGTCGGCAGTGGCTCCAATGAGTTCGGCGAATAGCATCCGGCTTTGCTCGGCATCNGAGAAAAAGTCGGNTGGTAATATNTCCCAAGGATGACTTTTTCGGCCGTTGCTGGCGATTCCGACATCGCGCACCGAATTGAGTAACGGAGAGATATAGGCACAGTTCAAATAGGCGATGTCTTCGGGTATATCAAAGAGATCACGTTGAGAGCCAAGCAGTGTGCCCGAAACTGTGTTGCTTGGCGGTGACATTCTCTTGCTCNTGACAGGTCGATGAGTCTTGCAGGACTTGCCAGTACAGTGTCTTAGCGAACTGTTGAAATCAAGATAACGCAGTCGAGCGAGTTCTAGAATTTGTGCTCTTGTTAACCGCGGAAATGTTCCAGGACCCGTGCCAGGGCGACGATACCTTCTTCGTTGTTGGGGTGAGGCCAGGCTGAAATATGACTGACACCGAGATCTTTGAATTCGTGTAACGCCTCGGCAATTTCTTCGGCTGTGCCCGACAGGGGTTTCATATCCGGTGACTTGGCCGCAAGCCCAGTGGGGCTGATACGCGGAGTCACATTCCGCACCAGAGTCTCAGGGTCACGGCCATGCTGTTCGCACGCCGCGAGCATATCATCACGGATCTTAATGTACGCCCCCGCATGGCTGTCGCCACTGGCCAGCCAGCAGTTCCACTGGTCCGCGTACTGTGCCACCAGTCGTTTCATCCGCGGCCCCCGGCCCAGAACACCGATCAGCAAGGGAAGTCCGTCAGGTCTGGGCCCCCGGGGCAGATTGAGGGCATCCCGAGTTTCGTAAAATTCACCGTCGAATGTCACATTTTCACCGGCCAGCATCGGGCGGATGATCTGAAGCGCCTCTTCAAACCGACCGACACGGCGCTCCCAGGGATAGCCGAACGCGTCATGTTCCGTTAAGAAGTCTCCAGCGCCAACGCCGAGGGTAAAACGCCCTGCGCTCAATTCATCGATGGTTTCCGATATTCGTGCCAGAAGTGCAGGGTTCCGGTAGCCAGTGTTGATGACCAGCGTTCCGATCTCCATGCGCTGGGTTTCACGGGCAAGTGCAGCGCACACGGTCAGGCATTCCCAAGCCCCATAGATCTTACCCACCAGATCAGGTGGTGCAGTGGCGCCAAGTGCTTCCATCTCGGCTGCAGCAGAGTAACAAAAATGATCCACAATCCAGACCGAGTCGAAGCCTGCGTCTTCAGCAAGCCGGGCGAGTCGCAGGACGTCGGTACCACTGGCCGTGCCGCCGGCCATGGCCTCAGTCTCAGTTGGCAAGCAGATACCGATCTTCATTCGTTTCAATCGCGGGTGTTGTGGAGTGGGTAGTGAATCGGTCAGTAGGTGTTAATTATTCGAGCCGTTAAGTACCGCATTGATAGTTTAACCACGGAATACTCTCGGTACACAAACGATGGCAGGGGTTGCTGGGAAAGATGACGTATCATAATGGTATTGAGATTGTCTGGAAAGCAAAAACCAGTCGTATCCATAGCAGTGATTAACGGAAACGGGCTTTGTTCTACAGGCTAGTCTGTCTTGGATGCGGGGAAACCCCCGACTAGGTTTCTGNATTTCGGTTTGAATCGGGGGTAGGTTATGCTTATCCCTTGCCTGGATGTAGATGGGGGGCTGCGCGAATGCGCCAGGATTTCTCGTCAATCCCTCATCTTGTGATTGTATTGACAGTCAGAAGAGTTATGAATGAATCGATTGAGATCAACAGCCAACTGATTGACGAAGCTGAACTCGATCCTGATCGGAGTGTTGGCGGGGATTTTGCCGGGCAGTCCGAGAAGTCGGAAGGGGCCAGAAAGGTCGAATCCAGACGACCTGCGGGTCTTTTGACTGAACAGCAGCTTAAAGAATTCAGTCAGCGCTCGGACGCCATCGCTCTGGTCTATTTTTTGGCCCACTATTGTTTGATTGGTCTGTCGGGCTGGCTCATTTGGATTGTCTTTCCAACTCTATGGTGTGTTCCGGTGTTGTTGGTTCAAGCCTTTGTGATCGGGTTTTTGTTCTCTCCCCTGCATGAGTGTTCCCACGGGACGGCTTTCAGGAGTCGCTGGCTGAATGAAAGCGTTCTCTGGATCACTGCATTGGTTTATGTTGTGCCACCGTACTTTTTCCGATATTTCCACCTTGGGCATCACCGTTATACCCAGGTCCCGGGTAAAGACCCTTCGCTGGTGCTGCCTGAGCCCGCCTCGCTAAAGCAGTATCTATGGTACTGCGCGGCTTTATGGTTCTGGTGGCGGAATCTCAGCTGGATCGTCAGGCACGCCGCAGGACGGATTGATCCGGCGACTAGTACGTATGTGCCTAAAGCCAGGCTTCATTTGATGGTACTGGAGGCACGTGTCATGCTGGCTCTCTACGGGGTGCTTGCTCTGGTCGTGATCTTGACTGGTTATGGCTGGGCGCTGCTATTGTGCTGGCTGCTGCCGCGCTTCCTGGGTGAGCCTGTTCAGCGGGTTCTCCGGGTCGCCGAGCACGTGGGCTGCGAAGAGAGTCCTGATCTACTGAAGAACACCCGGACGACCCTGAGTAACCGATGGCTTCATCTGATTGCCTGGCAGATGCCCTACCATGCAGAGCATCATCTTTACCCGAATGTACCGTTTTTCCGGCTCTCTGCTGTGCATCGGGTGATTGCCGAGCGCGTCATCGTTGAATCCGACGGCTACCTGCAGGGCCAGCGCAGGATCATTCGCTGGCTTCGAGAAACACCCGCTGACCATCAAGGCCGTTCGTTTGAAACGCCGGTGCTGTAGCTCGAACTATTAACCAACCGGGTTTGATTTCTTACCGGTCTGCCGGTCGGCAGATTTAGACCTTCAAAAGAACCCTTAGCCGGCAGTAATCAACGCCAAGAAATTGTCACGCTGCTGACCGCGGACGGCAATCGGTCACTCGTCTCTGGTCTTTGCCATGGCAAAGGCATCGATCTCGATGACCATGGATTCATAGGCCAGCGCCGGTAGCGGGACGCCCGTCGTGGCAGGGCCCGGATCCCGGAAATAGCCGGCACGAATGCCAAGGTTTCCATGCAGGGACTCGGCACCACAGTCGCCCTGGTAGACCGTCATGATCTTACAGACGTCGTCGTAGTCAGCACCGAGTTCAGCCAGAATTGTACCGATGTGCTGCATCGCCTGGTGAGTCTGGGCCGACAGATCATCGGGATAGAGCGCTTGCCCCCTTTTGTCCAGGGAGACCTGGCCACCCAGAAAGATCATCTCTTCACAGGCAAGACCGTGTTTGTACGGCAGGTGGACATGCCAGTCCCAGAGTGATTCGGGCCAGACGTGACGCCTCGGCAGATGAGCNCCGTCTTCGCCGAGCATCGCGACTACACTGATCTTTATCGCGACGTCCGGGTCTGCATGGCGGGGCAGGGGAATGCCGGTCGCTGCCGGGCCCGGTTCAACAAAAAACCCGGCGCAGGCCAGGGCAGCCGGCTCGAAATCTTTGATCCCGACATTACCGGCGTACCAGCGATTGAGTTTGACCACATCCTGGCAGGTGGCACCGAACTGGTCGAGCAATGCGGTGACTTGTTCCATGACCTGNCGGCTCTGCGCAACGCTGTCGCCGGATTGGCAGACTGTTCCGTCGGCGAGACGGGGGTATTGACCCGATACAAAGATCATCTTTCCACTGCGAACAGCCTGACTGAAGGGGATCGGTAAAGCACACAGCGACTCTGGAGATGCAACGGTTTTCTCGATTCGCTCACCGTCTTCACGGCGCATGGCATATCCTTCGATCTCGACCATCAGCCCCGGGTAGGCCAGGTAGGGNACCGGCACGGCGTTGACCGCGGGGACAGCACCATCGGGCAGGCAGGAGGCGACCTCTTCAAGAAAGGTACGTTCGTCGACTGAACCATCGTTGACGTAGAAGCACAGCAGGAATACCAGATCCTCGAGGTCGCATTCCAGGGCGNNTAAGGCCCTGGAAAAGTGGGTCATCGCATTGCGGGTCTGCAACGGGCGATTATCCGAATTACAGACCTCACCGGTGGGTGTGAGGTCAACCTGACCACCGACCCAGATCATCTCTCCACATCGAACTGCGTGTTTGTGACTAATGTCGATGGGCCAGTTCCAGCAGTCGTCGGGCCAGGCATGGGTCTTCTTCAATTTGCTGTCTCCACTCTCAAGGTTCAATCTGAAGCGTATGCTGAGGACCGGCAACTCCTGGTATTCGGATTCAGTTTTGCCTCAGGTTGCTCAGCAACAGATGATGACAGGTAGCTATGCTGCCAGAGCCGTACCCCCGATACCAGTGGGGTGTCCTTTGATCGGGACTCACGGAAAGGACGAGTGACCGGGCGGTGCCTGATGGTGCGGGGTTCTTTATCGAAGATCGGCAGATCAATGTGCTATGGTTCTCTGGCGGACAATGTATTTGCAGCGGCTGTTTCCTACCATCAGCGTGATAGCTTTTTCGTGAGAGGAATTTTGAGATGTTCAAGTACGAATCGTTCAACGATCCCATCCAGCGCCCTAGATATACCGGGTTGCCGACCTTCATGCGCTCACCGTACCGGGAAGACGTCGACGGTGTTGAGGTCGGCCTGGTCGGTGTGCCGTTCGACGGAGGAGTGACAAACCGGCCGGGTGCCCGCCACGGCCCACGCGAGATTCGAAACCAGTCGAGCCTCATTCGGCGGCTCAACCAGGCCAATGGCATCAGCCCCCATGATATCTGTACCGTGGCTGATGTGGGCGATGCTTGGGTCCAGTCGCCGTTTAATCTTGAAACCAGCCTCGATGAGATCGCCGCCTTTTTCCGGCATCTACATGCGGTTGGTGTGGTACCTGTCTCAGCGGGAGGTGATCATTCTGTGACTCTGCCGATACTGCGTGGAATTACAGCTGCGAATCCGGTGGGTCTGATCCACTTCGATGCGCACTGTGATACCGGGGACGATTATCTCGGGTCAAAGTTTCACCACGGTGCACCGTTCAGGCGCGCTGTTGAAGAAGGGCTGATCGATCCGCAGCGCACCATCCAGATCGGTATCCGGGGTTCCCTCAATGATCTTGATATCTGGAAATTCAGCCACGACTCGGGTATGCGTGTGATTTACATGGAAGAGTTCTACGAGATGGGCGTCAAGGCGGTCATCGGCGAGATCCATCGTGTTATCGGTGAAGGTCCCTGCTATCTGACCTTCGATGTCGATGGTCTAGATCCAGTGTACGCGCCGGGAACCGGAACACCGGAAGTCGGTGGCTTCACGACGGTCGAGGCACAGTTGATGATTCGCGGTACAAGAGGTCTCAATCTGATCGGCGGTGATGTGGTCGAGGTTGCTCCACCTTTTGATCCCAGTGGAACCACCGCATTGACCGGTGCGACCATGATGTTCGAGATACTCTGTGTGGTGGCCGATGCCGTCGCGGCGCGGCGCCACTCGGGCCCGGCCTCTTAAACCACCGGGTCGCGATAGAGTGCCTGGCTGAGGCAGTGGACACCTCCACCGCCCAGAGTGAACATGGACATGTCGGGGGCCTGGACCTCGAACCCCATTGACCTGAGCTGTTCATTGAGCGCCGGACTGCCAGCCATTGAAAGGATCCTCTCGTCCCCTAGCGCAACCAGATTGACTCCGAGGTTTCGGGCTTCAGCGTATCCCACATCGACGAACTGATAGCCCTCGGATTTGAGTCGATCGATCAGCCAGTCTTCAAGCGCGTCCAGGCAGGTCACCACCAGTTTGTGCGCGATGGGTACTACCAGACCATCCATGTGGACGAATTCTCTAGAAATTGGTACCAGGATGGATTCCCAGCCTTCCTTCTTTACCCAATCTGCCACCTGTTCGGAACCTTCCTTTTCAGAACGCTCACCGCAGTAGCCGACCAGCACCAGTCCGGGTTCAAGGATCACGAAATCACCCCCTTCGAAGTGCCCCGCTGTGACCATCTCCCAGATGGGAATATCGTTGCCTTGATAGAAATCGATCGCGGTAACGTAGTCGGCACGCCGGCACTTGAGTTGCATATGACAAATCAGTGCACCCCAGGGTGTCATGGCGCTTGAGTCGCGGGCGAAGAAATTACGGTGCAGTACAGGATCTGCNGCGAGATAGTGGCACCTGACGCCGGCGTCCTCGTAGACCGCTACCATGGTCTGGTGTTGTTGCATTGCGAGCGGATGATCGAACCGTGCACCGGTTTTATCTGCATTTGCCAGAGTCCGGCCGATGATCGGTCCCGCTTCGACCCAGCGATAATAGTCCGGCCTGCCAAGAAGAACATCCCGAAGGGTCGTGTAGTCGTTGTTTATGCCCCAGCGTCGCTGCTGGTCTCGGGTGGCAGAGTGCAGGGTGTCGCTTTTTGCTTCCGAGCTTAAAGAACTACCGTCGTTCATGGTTTGAGGTCCTCAATGNCGTGGAGATTTGCAGTTTCAGCCCAGGAGTCGCTCAACTTCGTCACGGAACTTGAGCCAGCTTGTGACGAGCTTCACGCCGGTGCGGTGAAAACGATGAAAAGGATATGCCGATATAGCGGTTGAGGGGATCTCCAGTTCTTCTGCTGGTTTCCCAAGAGCACGTTCGGCCAGAATNCGGCCCATGACGGTTGCCATCGCGATACCGCGACCCTGATANCCGAGGCCCGCATACAGATTTTCTGCCGGTTCATGGAGGTGTGGCAGATGATTCTGCGTTACGGCGATCCGCCCACCCCACTGAAACTCCCAGTCGGGTTCAGCGAGTTGCGGAAAGAGGCGCTTGGCTTCTTGCTTAATGCGATCGAAATCCCGATGGTCGTCACTGGTCTCTGTGGTCCCGTGGCTGCCCAGTAGAAAGCGCCCCATGTGGTCCCGTCTTCCATAGAAGATGGTTCGGCGGGNATCGGAGAAGGTCTGCCCGCCAGGGAGNATCGCAGCACCGATATCATCGGCCAGCGGTTTTGTCGCGACCTGAACACTGATCACGGGAACGACGGATTGGGCAAGCCCCGGGAAGAGATTATCGGTATAACCGTTGGTGCCCAGAATGACTTTTTGTGCCTTAACCATGCCCTGAGATGATTTCACTAGCCACTCGGATTTCTCTTTGTAGAGATCCACTATGCGCGTCTGGCTGTAGATCTGAGCACCAGCTTCGATGGCTGCCTGCGCCAATCCACGGGCAAAGGAGAGCGGTTGAATATTCCCGCCACGCGGAATGATGGCACCCATGGCAAATGCGGTTGATCCCAGCATCGAATCCAGTTCGGGTTTCTCCAGTATTTCGATTTCTGCCCCGATATCGGTCCACTGCCGGCATTGTGCCTCAAAGAGCCTTCGTGCACTCCGACAGTGGGCTGTTCTGATCCAGCCGGTTCGAACCGGATGGCAGTTGATCTTAAATTTGTCGATCAGGTCGAAAATCTCATCTGCTGATGTCAGCGACAGACGGGAGAGCCTGGGTCCGAACACAGGTCCAATCAGTCGACTGGCCTGCTCCGGGGAGTGAAAGGGGAGTAACGGGTTGACACTGCCGCCATTTCTACCAGAGGCGCCCCAACCGGGTTCTCCCGAATCCAGCAAAACGACCGCTTGCCCGGCTTCGGCCAGTGCAAGACCGGCCCGCAGGCCAGTGAAACCGCAGCCCACAATGGCGACATCGCAGTCGATCTGAGATTTGAGTGGGTTACTTTCTACCGCGGGTTCGGCGGTTGCTGCCCACAGTGAATGCGGCAGATCAACCTTGGCGTGTTCCAAGCTCACTGGAGTGCCTCTCTGACAAGGTGAAAGTATCGCAAAGAAGACACGTTGCTCGAGGGTGCGGTCAGTTGTAGCGGGATACCGACCGTCGATCGATTCCGGGNTCCAGGCGTACCGACTCGATCGAATTGTTAAGGTCTTGAAGATACTCATCGATGACGTTCTGATGGCCCGGCGACAGCATCAGGTGAATCGCGTCGGGCTCACAGAGCAGTGGACTGAACCAGCCACGCTGCATCATCTCATGGTGGATCGACCGGCTGTCCAGATCAATCGAGCGATAGATCAGAAGCCCAAGTTGCGGGTCTCCTAAAATCTCCATACCGGCTATGGATTCAATACCGCGTTGGAGCTCAAGTCTTGTCTGGATGACGGTCTCGGTTTTTCTCCTATAACCTTGCGTGCCCAGGAAATTCATCACGGCCCAGGCTGATGCGATAGCTCCGCCGGGGCGCGTACCCGCCAGAGTTGGTGTCCCGAACTCGCCGCACGCCCAGTCACTGGAACTGAACAGCTGGTGTTCCCGTTGTTCTTCGGTTCGGTGGAACAGGGTCGACGCTCCTTTGGCAGAGTAACCATATTTGTGCAGGTCGGCAGAGACGGATCGCACGCCTTCCAGTTCAAAGTCAAAAGGCGTCAGTTCAGCGCCATTCATGCGGGCAAAGGGGGCAAAGTAACCGCCGACACAGGCATCGACGTGCAGCCAGATGTTGTTCGAAAGAGCCAGGTCGTTNAGCTCTGGAAGCGGGTCAATCATTCCGTAAGGAAAACAAGGCGCCGAACCGACAAGCATCAGGGTTCGCTCCGTAATGGCGTTTTCTATCGCTTTGGTGTCTGCCAGAAAGTCAGATCCGACTGGAATTCGAACGACGTTCAGGTCCAGATAGTGCGCCGCCTTGTCAAATGCAAGATGAGCCGAACGGGGCATCAGGATCTCGGCATCTCGAGTATCTTTTCCTTGGGCGCGTGCTCGTTCTCGGCAGGTCTTTACCGCNAGAAAAATGCTTTCTGTTCCACCGGATGTCATGTTTCCGCAGGCGCTTTCCGGTGCATTTAGAAGATTTAATCCCATTGAGACAACGTCGTCTTCCATCTGCTTCAGNCTGGGGAAAGCACTGGACGCACCCAGACCATTCTCAGACATGAAAAGACCATAGGCATCTTTTGCGACCTGCAGGACTTCGGGGCCCGGGTCGAAAACAAAGACTCCGAGCCGATTGGCTCTCCAATTCGCATCTTCTGCGCTCAGTTGGTGCAGCCGTGCCTGCAGGACATCCCAGCTCTGCCCGAGTTCTAACATTTGCGTACGCATTGGAGTTCCCCCGATAATTCTGTTTCGGGTCATTGGAGTTTCGATAGATTATAGTTCTCGCAGGCAACCTCTGCTCCGTAGTACTGGAGCCTATTTTGCGATCACGGGCGGTGCTGTGAATTTACCTGCCAGGCTCTCTTGGCGTTAAGGGACACTGGTGCTCTGGGATAATCGAATGACCCTGTCACATGCGATGGACAACGACTCTGACACAATCCGCAGCGGGCGACGCTGGTTGGAGAGCGCTCGGCATGGTGCTCAAAGCAACAGAAAGAAGAACGCCGCCATAAATGTCGGGAAAACGTTCTTAGGGATTACGGCGATTTGCTGCGGGNGTNGTGCGNNTGCCGGAANCTGCCTTGCACTATTCGATCGATAACCATTGCACAGAACAGGATGGCCAGTCCGGCGAGCACGCCTTGTCCCTTGGCCGCATACTGAAGGGCAACCAACACATCGAAACCGAGTCCTTTTGCGCCGATCAGGGCAGCAATCACAACAGCAGAAAGGCAAAATAGAATCGTCTGATTAATTCCTGTCATTATGCTGGGAAGAGCCAGTGGTATCTCAACCCCGGTGAGGATTTTCCATTTTGTCGCGCCGAAGGCCTCTGCGGCTTCTTTGATATCGAGGGGGACTTGGCGAAGTCCGAGGTTGGTCAGTCGAACAATCGGGGGTAGACCAAAAACAATTGAGGCGATGACCCCAGGCGGTTTACCGGTTCCGAAGAACGCGATGACGGGGATCAGATAAACGAATGCGGGCATGCTCTGCATGAAATCCAGCACGGGTCTTCCGACACTGTATGCGCGGTCACTGCGGGAAAACCACACACCCAGTGGAACACCAACCAGAATACAGATGAGCGCTGCTGTCCCCAGGAGCGCGACGGTCGACATGCTCTTCTCCCAGTAGCCAAGTACTGCCAGGTAGGCCAGCGCCGCGAGGGTAAAGATCGCGACTCGGGGACCTGCCAGTCGCCAGGCGGTGATGACGATCACGGACATGACAACCGGCCACGGGGTGTCGACCAGCATGGTCTCGAGTGCTTCTAGGACGATTCGGATGCCTTTTGCAATTCTCTGAAAGAAATCACCAAACTTTATTGTCGCAGCATCAAATTTGGTATCAATCCACCGGGTGGCGGGCTCTTGATAGGTCGCTTTCTCCACCGGAAAATCGACCAGGAACTCCGGTGGTACGGTCGCTGTGAATCGGTACAGGGTCGTGGCATAGACCGTCGTGACCAGGATTAGCGCAATGACAGCTGCGGTCCAGTTCAGCCCGGACTTCGCGCCCCGGTTTGTTCGCCAGCGCGAGTAGTGTTTCTCATAAATGATGTTCGCCCAGGCGCCCTCAAAGAGCTTGACCAGCAGCAGGCCGATCAGGCCGGCTATGATCAGCACCGTTGCCGTGTTTTCTGCTTTTTGGGCTCTCAGCTGGGCCTTGGTCATCGCGTTATTGAGATTGTCAGCGTTCTTTTGCAGCTTGGCGGCCCTTGCTGTCTTGCCTTTATCCTTGGCTTTCTTGGCCTTGTTCAACATTCGTTCATAGTTGTGTTCGAGCTTTTCTACCCGCGTGCGTTCCTCGGCACCGAGGTCGCTCCACAGACCTTGTCCGAGTGGCACCAGCATGAGGAGTTCCAGGATCGCGAGGCAGCAGAACAGGCCCCACAATCCTCGGGCACCAGCCCAGACCGGGCCGGCGAGGGCGCTGCCCCAGTTAAAGGATAGGCTGAACCGACTCGTCGATTGAATTTTGTTGAATTCGCGCACGTAATAGGCGCCATTTCTACCTGCGAAACGCTGGATCGAGTCACTCAGATCCAGCGTTTCTCCGACAGCAACTGTGGCCATTCGGGAAACGGCAGGGGCTGCATCATGGTTGCCGGAAGCTGCGGTCATCCGGAATCATCCCTTTGCTTGAACCGACCCTGAACGATCCGATCCAGGATCATGGCGCAGAACAGAATGGCCAGGCCTGCGAGCAGCCCCTGGCCCTTGGCCACATACTGCAGGGCAACCAATACATCCTGACCCAGGCCTTTCGCGCCGATCAGGGAAGCAATGACGACCATCGCGAGGCACAGCAGAATTGTCTGATTGATGCCCGTCATGATGCTCGGCATCGCCAATGGAAGTTCCAGTCCGAGGAGCAGTTGCCGGTTGCTGGCACCGAAAGCGCGCGCGGCCTCTTTTAAGTGACCATCGACCTGCATGAGACCAAGTGCAGTCAATCGGATGCAGGGCGGCATACCGACGATGATCGTGGCGAGCACGCCGGGAACCTTGCCTGTGCCGAAGAATGCGATGATCGGGATCAGGTAGACGAAAGGCGGCAGGGTCTGCATCAGGTCCAGGATGGGCCGCGCGATGGCATAGGCCCGGGCGCTCTTCGAGAACCACACGCCGAGCGGGATGCCGACTACAAGGCAGATAAGGGCCGCTGTCCCCACGAGCGCGAAGGTAATCATACTCGTCTCCCAGAACCCGAGGAAGCCGAGGTAAGCGAGTGCTGCACCGACAAAAATGGCGACACGTACACTCGCTGCCTGCCAGGCTACGATCACCACGAACGTAGCAACCACCGGCCAGGGAGTGTCAACCAGAATCAATTCCAGCAGATCGAGAAAAGCCTGAACTGCCGCAGTGATCCCGTCAAACACGCCCTGACCGGCTACGGCCGTGCGGTCGAACCAGCTTTCTAACACCTTGGCGGTTTTGACGTAATACTCGCTGCCTACGGGAAACTCAACCAGCCGAGCATCCGGCTTCGATGCAGTGAAACGGTAGAGCGTCAGGGGGTACATGATCACGACCATCAATGCGGCGAACAAACTGTTACTGCGCTTAAGACCAGTCTGAATGGTATGGTCAGTACGCCAGCGGGTGAATTGTTTCTCGTAGACGGTATTTGCCAGAAAGCCCATGGCGATCCTGATTGCGATAAACAGGCCGAGGCCCACAATCAAAAAAGTTGTCGCTCCGGCCGTTGCCTGTTCGGCTTCCAGGAGCATAGACTGAGCCGCCAGTCCCAGGTTTTCCCCAATTTCCTGCGAAGCTGTTGCTCCAGTGACGTCACCGGCAGCACGCGCGGTTTCGGCCTGGGCCAGCATTTCAGAGGCTCTTTGTTTGAGCTTGTAGACTTCAGCCATCTTCTCGGCACCGAGGTCGCCCCAGAGACCTCGGCCGAACTGCACAAGCGCTGTGAGCTCGAATACTGCAAATAACCAGAAGAAGCCCCATGCCCCACGCGCGCCAGCCCACAACGGTCCGAACAGTGCAGCGGCTTTGTTGAAAGACCAGCAGCGGTGTGCACTGGTCTGGATTCTTGAAAACTGTGCAGCGTAGTAGTCGCTGTTGGCCTGCGCAAAGCGGCCGATCGACGCCGACAGGTCCAGTTCCAGCGTCGACCGGGTGTCGGACGCCATGTTACTGACCTCCCTGGATACCCTGCAGTAACCGGTCTTTGGAGACCACTCCGATATCATTACCTTCTGGATCGGTAATTACAATCGGGTGGCTGGTCGTGATTGACAGGTCGACCAGCCCGTCGAGGTCCGTGTCCGCGTTTGTGCGCGGCGACTGGCTCAGGTCCTCTCCCGGACTGGGTATGTAGTCATCCATGGGCACGAGTATCGTCCGTGCAGACACCAGCTTGAGTTTCGAGATGTCCTTGACAAAATCCCGCACGTAGTCGTCTGCCGGATTGGTGACAATCTCTTCAGGGGTGCCGATCTGAACGATTTTACCGTCGTTCATAATGGCAATACGTGTACCCAGGCGGATGGCTTCATCAAGGTCATGAGTGATGAACAGCGTTGTTTTGTTCAGTTGGGCAGAAAGATCGAGGAACTGATCCTGGAGCTGGCGCCGGATCAGAGGATCGAGGGCGCTGAATGGTTCGTCCATCAGGAGGACATCAGGGTCCGAGGCCAGCGCCCGGGCGAGACCCACCCGCTGCTGCATGCCGCCTGAAAGCTCAGTCGGAAATCGGTCCTCAAACCCATCAAGGCCGACCATCGACAGCATGCGTTGTGATACATCCCAGCGGCGCAGTTTCGGTTCGTTACGGATCTCGAGTGGGTAGGCCACATTGTCGCGGACCGATCGGTGGGGAAACAACGCCATGTGCTGGAATACCATGCCGACCTTTTTGGCACGGATCTCTCGCAGCTGATTCTCTGAAAGATCAAGAATTTGCTGGCCGAGCAGAGTGATTTTTCCGGCTGTTGGCTCAATCAGGCGATTGATATGGCGAACCAGCGTGGACTTACCACTGCCGGACAGGCCCATGATGCAGAAAATCTCGCCGGCATTAACCTGAAAGGAGACGTCGGCAATACCCACAACTGCGTTGAACTTCTCGAGCACTTCAGCTTTGCTCAATCCCTCGCGACGGATATCTTCTACAATCTGGGCGGGCTGATCGCCGAAGATCTTCCATACTCCTTCTAATTCAATCGCCAGGTCGTCCATGCTGCGATCTTTTCTAGTTCTTTTCTAGCCGGGAATGTGGTTCAGCAAGGATTCGCGGACGCGCCTTGTGATGGTGTCATAAACAAATAAAACGGGGTGCGACTCCCACGAACCGCGGGAGTCGCACCCTGACATGCTCTTGACAGTAGGTCAGCAGACCTTTACAGCCAGCTGTCTACCAGGTCGGCGTTTTCCTCTACCCACTTCTTGGCCAATTCGGCAGGGTCCACCTTGTTTTTGGCAATCTCATAGACCCAGCTACTGACCTGTACGGCATCAACCTTGATGTTTGCAAGGATCTGGGCGGCTTGAGGATGGCTCTTCTCGAGCGCTTTAGCATAGTAGATATGTAGGTACGTATCCCCCCAGGCGACTGGAGCACTGGACTTTTTCAGCCAGTCGGGATCATCGGTCGGTTGAACGATAATCCATTTGTCTCGATCGTGTGCCGGTTCTTTGAGCACTGTCAAGTCCATTGAACCGAACATGTGGTGCGGGGTATAACACATAAACACGACTGGTTTACCCTTTGTGATCAAAGACTCAGCCTTTGCCAATGCGAGGGTCTCATCCATCTCAATGAGATCCAGTGTCTGATCATAGCCATAGCTTTTGGCCCTGATGTATTCGACGTTGGTCGACGCCCAGCCTGTTGCACCGATCCATATCTCACCCTTGCCATCGCCGTCAGAATCAAAAAGTTTCGCAATGTTCGGATCGGTTAATTGGGTGACCGACGTGATGCCATGTTTTTCGGAAGCGGCTGTCGGTACGCACATACCCTGGAACGCGATAACCGCATTGGGGTTTCTGGTAACGGTACCTTTATCCTCGACATAGGTATTGTGCAGATTGTTCTGGTTGGGTATCCAGACCTCGGGATGGACATGCATGGTGCCTTTGTCCATAGCTTCAAAGACAATCGGGTTGGTCGCATTCTGTATCTCGACATCGAGTCCGAGATTGTCTTCAAGTACGCGTTGAACGACATGGCCCATTGCGTTTACAGACACCCAGTTCGGAATTCCGATGATAATATCGGCTGCCTGCGCGCTCATGGACATAGTAGCTGCAAGACATACAGACACTACTGACGTGTAGAGTTTCTTCATTACTTCCTCCGTTTAGTGGTAATCCAATATCTGGCCATCCAATTCTTAGACGGCCCTCGACTAATCATAAACGAAGAATTATTTTCTGCAAACCCTCCAGATGAGATGTTGGCCCCATATCAGAAGATTTAGGTAATATCTTATTTATCTTTCAGGTAATCAGCGATCAGGCTGATGATCTCGAACATTACGGCTGCTGCGGTGTGGGCGGTGATCTGGTTGGGTGCATCTTTGGTCGGCATCATGCAGACCACGTCGCCACCGATGATGTTCCGGCCCCGCACACAGCGCAGCAGTTCCATGACCTCGTCGATCTGAAAACCCTGGACGCCAGCCTCAATGTTGGCGACGCCGGGAGCGACCGCCGGGTCCATGCAGTCCAGGTCAAAAGTGATGTAAAGAGGCGCGTCACCGATTCTGTCAAGGATGATTTTGATGGTTTCACTCACGCCCAGTGATCGGTAACGTTCCATCGTGATGACTTCATAGCCAAGTTCAGTGCTCGGCGCCAGCCAGTCCAGCGTTCTCGGATTGCCCCGTATACCAATCTGAACGCTGCTGTTGGCGTCTATCTGCTCCTGGCGGACCAGGAAGCTCGCCCAGTGCGCTGCGGATTTGATCGCACCAAGAAAGTGGGGAACTTTTTCATATGCGTCAGTGTGGGCATCGAAGTGCAGGAAGGCTGCTTTTCGTCCCCCCGTGAGTAATGCGTGTTCACCCGCAATCGCCTGGATGATTCCGCCGGTGACGGAGTGGTCGCCGCCGACCGAAACAGGTCGCGTGAGTGATTGGTCAATGGTCCGGTAGAAATCTGTGATGCGTTCTATACACCTTTCATTGTCGTTCGCTTCTGGAAAAGGAACATCGCCCATGTCGTTGATACGGCAGGTCTCCCAGGGGTCGATCTGAAAATCCATGTGCACGCGGCGGGCCATCGCCGAGACGTTGCGCAGCGCCCGGGGGCCGAGGTGCTGGTCTCGTTCGGTGGTGCCATTTCCGGTAGAGTGGGGAACACCAACCAGCGCAATATCGGATTTTTCGGGATCCCGCTCGATAGGGCATCGGAAGAGAGTTGGAATATCCCACCAGTACAGTGACTCCAGCATCTTAGCGTCTTCTTTCGAGATTTCTTTTGTATCCATACTGAGTGTGCTCCTGAGATTAGACTATGGGCGATCGGCAATAACACATCCTATCAGGGAACGAGAAAACATTGACTTCAAGGGCAAGTAAAATACAGAACGTTGAAGGACAGGTAAGTTGGCGTCCAGTTTCCCAGCATAACGTTGTAATGAAAATCATCTTCATAATCTGGAAAATAGTTTTTTGCCCAGCTTGCCGCAATTTATCGCGGGTTAGATATCATGCTTGTTTATTAGGTTCAATATGAGGTTTTAGTTAAATGAAATTTCAGTTGGCAATTAACTTGGAGCGTAATAATCCAGAAGTTGAAATGAAAAAAGTGATGGAACATACGCTGGATATGGTGAAGGTAGCCGACCAGGGTGGATTCAATATTGTCTGGGCAGCGGAGCATCACGGGCTGGAAATGAATATCGCACCAAACCCGTTTCAGATCCTGGTCTGGTGGGCACATCATACTGAAAGGATCCGCCTTGGAACAGCAGTAGCGGTCGCAGCTTACTGGAACCCAATTAAACTCGCTGGTGAAGCCGCATTTACAGACCAACTTACGGATGGTCGGCTGGAGTTTGGGATCGGTTCCGGGGCCTACCAGCGAGAGTTCGATCGAATGAAGCCAGGGCTCAAGCAACAAGATGCCCATAGATACATGCAAGAAATGATACCGGCGGTGAAATCGCTGTGGGCGGGTGATTATGAACATCATGGCGAATTTTGGAGTTTCCCGACGACCACCTCGGTTCCAAAACCTCTACAACACCCGCATCCGCCTGTGTGGATAGCTGCAAGGTCTCCAGTCACGTTCGATTATGCTGTGAGTCAAGGGTGTAACATCATCTCCTGGCCGCTAGCGAGACCATTCAGTGAAGCAGAGTTATACAAAGAGCAGTTGGATGCCTCTTTGGAAAGAAATCCAAATTGTAAACGACCAATCTTCTCCCTGATGCGCCATACAGCTTTGTATGCAAATTCAGCAGGGCGTGATGTTGCAATTGAAGCTGTTCAGAGGAGCATGGGCCAGTTCGAAAATCTATTTCATAACCTTGGGGATGTGAAGCTTGGTTTTCCAAAGCAGATTCCTGTGGAAGATCTTCTGGAGCGTCACCAATATGATACCGATGTGCTAGAAGAAAATCTGATGTTTGGGTCACCGAAAGACGTAATTGAAAAACTGAAACTTTATGAAAAACTAGGAGTTGATGAGTTTGTTTATCTTGCCAGTATGGGCCTACCACATCAAAACCAGAAGAGATCGCTTGAACTATTTTGTAATCATGTAATCCCTGAATTTCAGTGATGATTCGAAATTAGGAAACATTTTCGATGGATTACCACAGCTGGCATGAGCATCAATTTATGGCTGGACCAGCGAAACGATTCTGCAAACAATCATAATAATTATTCGCGTCGTTTGGGTGACTCGGTGAAATTTTTTTCTTGAATAATGAAGAGATCCCGAAACGGCACGGCCTACGAATTGTCTGGTCGGAAAGACCTTCCGATTGTCACATTAATTCACGGCCTGGGTGTCAAGCGAGAGCTCTGGCATGATCACGTGGAAGTCTTATCTCGACGCTACCGGGTGCTGACCTACGACCTTTACGGTCATGGTCAGAGCACAAGGCCCCCCGACACGCTGTCGTTGGCCGTGTTTTCACAGCAGTTGCGAGAACTTCTCGACGAGCTCGATATTGAGCACAGCGTGATCGCCGGATTTTCACTGGGCGGCATGATCAACCGGCGCTTTGCGATGGATTATCCCAGCCGTGTCAGTGCGCTTATTGTTCTCAACTCGCCTCATGAGCGAAAACCTGATGAACAGAAACTGGTGGAGCAGCGCGTTTCGCAAACTGCACAGGGTGGCCCTGCAGCCACCATTGAAACATCTCTGGAGCGCTGGTTTACCGAAGAATTCCGCAGCTCGCGAGTCGATGTCGTTAGCGAGATTCGCGCCTGGGTGCTTGCCAATGACCCTGTTATTTACACCCAGTGCCGTCAGGTGCTGGCTCGTGGTGTGCGTGAACTGGTTCATCCAGAGTCGCCGATTACCGCACCCACACTGGTGATGACGTGCGAGAACGACAGTGGCAGCACACCGGAAATGGCACGGGCCATCGCAGCCGGCATACCGGGTGCCCAGACTGTCATCGTGCCACAATTACAGCACCTGGGACTGACCGAAAAACCAGTATTGTTTCTCGAACCAATGCTGAGGTTCCTGGATACGATTCCCGGTTTGTCGTAGTTCAATTCACTGGATGTAAAGAAAAGAACCATGCAGAAACTGTCTGGCGGTCAAGCCGCCGTTAATTCTCTCAAGATTGAAAATGTCCGGCACGTGTTCGGATTGATCGGTTCGGCCACTATGGAGATGTTCGATGCTCTTTACGGCGAATCCGAGATGGGCTTTATAGGCGTTCATGATGAACGTACGGGCACGCATATGGCAGACGGTTATGCCCGTGCCTCGGGCGGGCCAGGTGTGATCCTCGCCGGCCAGAACGGACCGGGTGCGACCAACCTGGTAACGGGGCTGGCACAGGCGGCAGCAGCGTTCTCACCAGTGGTATCCATTGCGGGGGCTTTATCTTCCGGACATGTCTATCGTGACGCCTTTCAGGAGGTTGACCAACAGGCGCTGTTCCGACCAGTGACCAAGAAGACCTGGACGGTGACCTCTGCTGAACGTGTGCCCGAAATGGTCCGTGAGGCGTTCCGTGTGGCGATGGCGCATCGCCGGGGCCCAGTGCAGCTGAATCTACCCCGCGATGTGCTGGCAGCAACGGCTGAATTCCCACTGACGGGACAACCACAAAAACCAGAGCCTGGAAGTGTTCCTGCCGGGTCGGCCGATGTGATTGCGCAAGCGGCAGCTCTGTTAGAGGGCGCCAGGCAGCCTGTTATTGTGGCAGGTGGTGGAATCAAGAATAGTGGCGGACATGCGCCGGTTCTGACACTTGCCGAAATGCTCAATGCTCCCGTGGTCACCTCTCCCGGTCATGGTGATGCCATCCCGTTCGGCCATCCACTGAATGCCGGTCAAATGGGTCCGCGCGGTAACCCTGTGGCATCCCGCCTCGCTAAAGAAGCAGATGTCATTCTGGCACTTGGAACACGCCTTGGATTCAACTCGACCTTCTACTCTTACGACAATATTAACCAGAGTGCCGCAATCGTTCAGGTTGAGCTGGACCCGACGTCCATAGGGCGCTATTTCCCTATTGCTCTCGGTATTTGGGCTGATGCGCCGACCGTAGCTAAGCAGCTCGCGGAAACATTGGTTGACTTTGAGCAGCGCGCGGAAGTCGCGTCCTGGGTCGAAGGCTACAAGACGGAGCGGATTGCTTATCTAGAAAAGCAGGACTCAGACGCTGATGTCGATATGTATCCGATCCAGCCTTCAGGGCTTTTCAANGTATTGCGTGATGTCCTGCCGCGAGATGCGGCCATCACCTTGGATGCCGGCACACTGTGTCTTCAGGCGACCGATGCACTCAACTACTGGGAGCCGCCGTGCCTGTTCACACCGCTTGATTTCGGCCTGGTCGGATTCTCATTTTCCTGTGGCCTGGGTGTCAAGACGGCCAGGCCGGATCGCGCAGTGGTCAGTCTCATGGGTGACGGGGGATTCGGCATGACGCTGTCCGAGCTGAGTACTGCTGTGGACTACGGAATCAACACGGTTACTGTCGTCATGAACAATAAATGCTGGGGGGCTGAGAAAGCCTACCAGCGCGACTTCTTCGGCGAACGATATATCGGTGCAAATGTCAGCAGCCCACCATTCGACAAGGTGGCTGAGCTCTACGGTGCTGCGGGGTTTCGAGTGGAACGCACGTCCGAGTTGGGCGAAGCCCTTAAAGCGGCCCTCGAGTGTGGCAAACCGGCTGTGGTTGACGTTGCGGTTGATCCCGAGGCGCTTTACAGCTTCCGTCGTGACTCATTCAAGCACAGAGGAGGTTAACGCAATGTCGCACAGTGAAATTAACTTACCCTGAGACTGACGAGCACAAGGCAAAAGGCGATTGGAACCCATTGTGGGACACCTTTCACGAACTTGATCCGGACTTTCTGGAGGCCTGCCTTACTTTTCGCAGGGTTCCGTAGGATCAAGGGTCGCTGCCGCAGAAATACAAAGAACTGATCTTGATTGCAATCTATGCTGCCACAACCGATCTTTATGGGCCTGGGGTGCCGCCATATCCAGAATGCGTTAAAGGCTGGCGCGACCAAAGAAGAAATTCTCGAAGTGATACAACTCACGATCGTTATGGCAATTCATTCGTGCAATCTGGCAATCCCGATTCTGATGGAAGAGCTTGCAAAGCTTCAAGATTAGCGGCTAGCCCATATCAGCCGATCCTAACTGGGATGCCGATATGAATCCCACTTCATTTTCCCTGGCTGCCTTTGATCTTCTCGATCACGGCGTCAGTTAAATCAGCGGTGCTTGAAGTGCCTCCCATGTCATAGGTTCGCACTTGGCCATCGAAAAAAACTTCTTCGACGGCCTTGTCGATCAGCTTGGCAGCATCAAGGCACTGTGAAACGCCGTGCCGGTGACCGAGCCAGTCGAGCATCATGGCTGCAGAAAGGATGGCTGCGGTCGGGTTTGCCCTGCCCGAGCCGACAATGTCCGGCGCGCTGCCATGCGCCGGCTGGAAAACGGCTCGTTCGTCACCGATGTCGGCCGATGGTGCAAACCCCATGCCACCGACAAGTCCCGCAGCGAGGTCTGACAGGATGTCGCCGAACATGTTCTCGGTGACGACCACGTCGAAGTCCCATGGCCTGCGGATGAAATCTAGTGCACAGGCGTCGATGTAGACTCGCTCGGCATCGATTTCAGGATTGGTGCCAGCGACCTCGTCAAACACCTTGCGGAAGAAAGCCATGGAGACGAACACATTGGACTTGTCGACCAGGGTGACCTTGTTACAGTGACTGCTGGTTTTTCGGCGACGCGCCTGGTCAAAAGCGAAGGCAAACAATCGCTCGGACGTCTGGCGAGTGATGACCATCGTGTCGCGTGCTTCCCGGTCGCCCAGGACCTCACCCTTGCCGCGTGAGGCGAAAAGCCCCTCGGTACTCTCCCGCACCAGCACGAAGTCAATGTTCTCTGCCCGCGGGTCACTCAGCATCCTCGCGCCGCCCCGTTTGGCGCTGACGGGACGGACCCCGGCGTACAGATTGAACTTAAAACGCAGATCGAGCTGCGGTGCGATCTCGGTGCCGTCGTCGAATCGTATGTCCGGAAGCCCCATCGCTCCTAGAAAGATCGCATCGGCATCTTCTGCAGCCCGCCAGGCCTCATCGCTCATGGCTATCCCGGTCTCACGGTAGGCTCCGGCACCGGCCACGTGGTGTTCCAGGGTCAGGGCAAACCCGCCGCTGTATGTCTGTGTTGCCTCCAGCACTGCGGCAGCGGCAGCAGTGACCTCCACGCCGATACCGTCTCCCGGTAGTACACAGATGTGGAAGGCCTTTTCGGTAGACATGTTCGAGTTCTCCAGGGTTCAGCTCGTACCGAGATCCGGTCAATGATCAGCTGGCAGTTGTCCGTGATTGCGCAATAACCCGCATCGTAACCAGATGCTTACACTTCGATTTTCTCGCCCTTGTGGTTCGACTCATAAATGGCCTCTTCGATGACGAGGTTGCGCAGGTATTCGCACCCGGAGATTGGTGAGGGTCGCTTCTCCAGGATGCACTGGATAAGATGGCGCTGGCAGGCAAAGACGCTGTCGCCGGCAAAGCCCTGGTTGCTCCAGTCGTACGGATGGGTCGATTCAACTCCCCCTTTGGGTCTGATGAAGAGTCTGCCCGCGCCGTCCAGCCGCAGGGCAGCTTCTGAGCCTTCGATCAGCATCTCACCCATCGTCAATCGGGTATCCTTGGCCGTGTGATCGGCCAGTCGGTTGGCATCCCAAAGCCCACGGATGCCGCTTTTAAAGTCGAACAGGATCATTCCGGCATCTTCGCCCGCAATGGCTGGGTTGAGCCGGCGAAGATCTGCGTAGACCCGCTGGATCTCGCCGAAAAGGTAGCGGTAGGTGTCGATGAAATGAATCCCGGTCTCATGAATCAGGAAACGTTCCATCTGCTGAAAATAAGGCTGTCGTTCCAGATACGCATCGGATCCTTGACCATCCCCGGGGCGAAGCCTGAAGCTGGCCGAATAAAGGTCACCCAGGGTCTCATGGCCAAGCAGCCTACGGATTTCCTGGTACCAGGGTTGAAAGCGAAAATTCTCATGGACTGCAAAGAACGCGTTGTGCTGCTCTGCTGACTTGATCATCCGCCGTGCAGTTGCCACGTCGGGCGCGAGCGGTTTTTGGCAAATGACAGCTGCGCCGGCTGCCAGGGCAATGCCAGCCAGTGACTCATGCGTGTCTGGTGGTGTGATGATGTCAACGACTTCGGGCCGTGTTTGCTGGAGCATTGTCTCAAGATCATCGAAAACCATCGGAATACCGTAGCGTCGGGCCGTTGAGTGGGCCCGATTGGTATCGTGGTCGCACACCGCCACCAGTTCGATGTTATCGATGCGCTGCCAGGCCTCAAAATGATACTGGGCAAAATACCCGGTACCGACGCCGGCAACCGTCAGGGTCATGACGGGCTGGAAGGCATCGATGCGAGCTGGTCGAGCCAGGTGGGAACGAAATCGAAGTGGGCCGGTATCAGACCTGCGCTCGGGCTTCGAAAATTGGCCAGAGACGCTCCCCGCAGGCATCCCAGCCAGGCGGTTCGCAGATCTGGACCGCCAAACGCTAGGCTGGAGATGTTCCGCAGGACCTTCGGCTTTACCCGGTCAAAATCAGCACCCTGCAGGCACCCCGCCTGGTATCGTTCCTCGACGATCGCCATGTTCTCATGATCACAGTCTTCGAGGAAAACCTGCTGGCCTCCATCTGGCGCCACGCGGATCAGGCGGTTGCTGATGATGCACGTGACCCAGAGATTACCGGCCGAGTCGAATGTCAGGCCGTCGGGAAAGTCGGCCGGGCCGAACTCTGTGACGGTTTCCTGCCCACTTAACGTTCCGTTTTTGTCAAGCTTGAACCGCGATACCCGTCGGGTAAAGGTTTCATTGACGTAAAGATATTTCCTGGTGGGATCGACAACGCATTCGTTGGTGTAGCCGAGGCCTTCGGCTGCGATTCGGGCGCCATGCTCATCTACCCGTACGATAAAGCCGTCTGCAACGTCGGCTCTGGCGGCCTGGTGGCGGGGATGGTGCCGGGTGCTGACGGTGATCCAGATACCTCCCGCGTGGTCACGACCGACAAAATTAGTGGGTGGCAGCGCAATGCCGTCAACCTCCTCGAGGAATGGCGTCAGTTCGCCATGGCCGTCCAGTTGGAATACGCCGCCGGAAACATCCCCCAGGTGAGTAAGTAGAAAAGTCCCGTCCGGCATCAGTGCGATGCCGTTGGGCAACAGCCAGGGAGACTCTGTGCGGTGGGCAAGTAATCGGGACCTTCCATCGGGATAAGTGACTGCAACGCCGCCCCGCGCGTCTGCCGTGTAGAGATGCCCTGAGCGGGTGGCGAGAACACATTCCGGCCGATTGAGTTCCGAGCCAGTGAATTCCAGTTCGTCAAGTGACAACATGTTTCAGTCCCATGGGGCCCATGGCAGAGTGCCATGTCTGGTTATTCGATTCTCAGCCATTTGAAATCAACCCACTTTATTCCCAACTGCCAAGAGAAAAAGGATAGTCTATTAAGTTTGTACTTGCGACACATCAGAGGTGGCAAACGATTCAAAGGCTCGTTGACTTGGTGGAAGATTTGTGTTCGGATTTATGAATACAGCTATCGGTAGATCACCTTCTTCTAACTTGAAGGCAGCGAGCTAAAACTGACTTGGCACGATAGTGCAGACGGGGGAAAGATCAATGACTTCTCAACCGAATATTGTTTTGATCATGGTGGACAACCAGTCTGCCTTT
>PBDS01000002.1 GCA_002718155.1 Pseudomonadota bacterium | reverse complement strand
AACAGACAACTCGCAGATCATGAACACATCTGTGGTGAATACTCGATAGTCGACATGGCCTGCTGGCCCTGGGTACTGACCTACAA
The DNA here is from genome assembly GCA_002718155.1 of Pseudomonadota bacterium. GTDB lineage: Bacteria > Pseudomonadota > Gammaproteobacteria > Arenicellales > UBA868 > UBA9619. The sequence continues at coordinate 48,207 of PBDS01000002.1, read as the reverse complement.
GAGTCAGCAGATCGATCTTGGCGAGTTTCCAAACGTCCGTCGCTGGTACGACGCGCTCAAGACGCGGCCGGCACTTCGGCGGGGCTACGACCTGTTAAAGGAAGCCCGCTCTCGGCGGGGCCATGAGGAACCCGACGCCGAGGCCCGTGTGCATCTTTTTGGAAAGCGTGGCGCCAGATCTTAGCCTTCGTTTGCTCCTTGCTGACGGGGGCGTCCAGGTCTGTGAGGACTTCCCAGAGGCCGGCATCTTCTGAGATGGTAAAGCAGTCTGAATGCGGTGTGTGTATCTGACGGGTGGGAGCCAACCCCCGGGGCTCCCGGGTGGCAGAGGGGTCTGCAGTCAGGCGGGATATCAGTGAACCACGATCAGTTCCCGAGTGACATCACACAGGCGCTCGGCACCGTNGTCTGTGACGACTACAGGCTCCGAGATGGCGGCACCAAAGTCGTCCAGCCAGACTCCGGACTGGAAATGAAAGCACATTCCGGCCTTGAGCTCGGTTTGGTCTCCGGGCCGCAGGCTGACGGTTCGTTCACCCCAGTCAGGCGGAAAATTAAGTCCGATCGAGTAACCGACCCGGCTGTCCTTGCTGAACCCNTTGCGGTTCAGAACCTTCTGCCAGACGTCTTCAACGTGTTCGGCAGTATTCCCGGTCCGCATCACCTCAANCGCTGCATTACCGCCCTCGACGATCACCGACGTCAGTTTCGTTATCTTCTCCGGGGGTCTGCCGAGGTGAATGCTGCGGGTCAGTGGTGCATGGTAGTGGCGGTGCGCGCCGGCGATCTCCATGACGATCAGNGTGTTGTCTGGCAGGGGTTCGGCNGACCAGGTCAGGTGCGGGGNGCTGGTTCCGTCGCCCACCTGGATGAGCGGGCACATGCTGGTGTAGTCGCCGTGCTTGCCCTCCAGCGCCGTGATCTGGCTGCTGTAGGTTTCGGCGATTACCTGGTGCTGGGGGACACCGGGGGCGATGGTGTCGATCGCTCGGCGCATGGTGCGACTGCAGATCCGACCCGCCGCACGCATGTGGTCCAGCTCGGCNTCAGATTTGACCAGCCTAGCCCAGTTCACCAGTTCGCGGCTGTCATCGATACGGCTATTGGGTAGGCCCTTGACCAGATGGGCGTGTCCCCGTGCTGTGTAGTAGTGCGCATCCAGTTCAACACCGATCCGGGCTCTNGCCCAGCCGCGGTCGATGACCAGNGNGCACAGTTCATCGAACGGATGGTCGAGTGGATGATGGACGAGGGGCTCGGAGTACCCGATGATGTTCTCATCGGGTAGATCGGTTGTGACACAGGCGGCGCGGGCGTCCTGTGCACGGCCAAACCAGATCGGGAAGGCGTCGTCTAAGTGCAGCACCACTGCCTGCGGCATATAAAAAGACCAGCCATCAAAACCGGTCAGCCAGCACAGGTTAGCCGGGTCCTGGCAGATTATGAGGTCGAAACCGGCACTGGCCATGCGCGATTTGACATCTGCAATGCGGTTGCCGTACTCCGCTGCATCAAAGGGTTTTTGAAAAGCAGATTTGATATTCAATGTAAGGGTCTTGTTGTCTGGTACCGGAGTTTAGCGTCACCATCCGTGTGCCGCCTTCGCCGATCTCGGAGGTGTTCCAGCGAGTCGTCCTAGTGTCTGATCAGGATAACAAGACCTCGGGGACCGTACCAAGCTATCCTGGTGGACGGCCGGCCTCGTGAGGCCCAGTCTCTCTGTCATAGTNGTGTGCTGAGACCCCTTGGCGATGGCCAGGCCGTGCTGGGCTTGGTCCCGAACATGCTTTTTTCAGGGAAAGCCATTGATCAGGACGGATTGTGTGTCAAACTCCCTACTCCTTAAAGGGTTATTTACCATAACCGGGGCTGAGCAGATGACTGGACTCCAGCAACNGGAAGAGGAATTCCCGGCTCAGGCAAAAGGATAATTCAAGTGAAATACCGGCAGCTGGAATTTCTGTTTCTCAACGTGGGTCATTTTTTCGATCACCTGATTATTCTGATTTTTGCGGCTGTGGCTGCCCTCGCGCTGGCCAGTGAGTGGGGCATGGGCTACGCCGCGTTGATTCCTTATGCAACACCGGGGTTTGTGGCCTTCGGTTTGTTTGCCGTGCCGGCCGGCTGGCTGGCCGACAAGTGGAGCCGGAAAGGGATGATGCTGGTGTTTTTCCTGGGTATCGGTGTCTCCGCCATGCTCACGGCACTGGCAGATACCCCCCTGCAGATTGGATTTGGGTTGTTTGTCATCGGAATCTTCGGCGCTATTTATCACCCCGTTGGGTTGGCGATGGTCGTACAGGGACGAACAAAGACGGGCATGCCGTTGGCGATCAATGGCGTGTTCGGAAATCTCGGTGTCGGGTGTGCGGCGCTGATTACAGGTTTCCTGATCGATCAGACGGGCTGGCGGTCGGCGTTTGTCTGGCCGGGAGCGGTNTGCGTGGCAATCGGGCTCGCCTACGCAATATTTCTGTCTGCGTCCCGTCGACGAGGGGATGACGCAGTTGGGGCTAGCGGGGGAGAACCGAAATCCGAACAGATATTACAGGTGCCACGTACCGTTTTGGTAAAGATTTTTGCGGTCATTTTCTTTTCGACCGCGGTCGGCGGGTTGGTATTTCAAAGTACTACTTTTTCATTGCCGAAGGTTTTTGACGAGCGACTGGGTGAGCTTGCTTTAACGGCCACATCGGTTGGTAGTTTCGCATTTGTCGTCTTTGCACTNGCTTCGGTAGGACAACTCATTGTNGGATTCCTGCTGGACCGGATATCGCTCAAGCTTGTTTTCCTTGTAGTGGCCGGAATTCAGGCTTTGTTTTTTGCGCTGATGGTCGGTGCCACTGGCTCAGTCGCACTGGCGGTCGGCGCGGTGTTTATGCTGGCCGTATTTGGACAGATACCCATTAACGACGTACTTGTCGGGAGGATAACGCGCAGTGAGTGGCGAAGTCGGGTTTTTGGGCTNCGTTATATCGTTACGTTTTCGGTCAGTGCGAGTGCGGTGCCCCTGATCGCCTGGATCTACGGGTTCTGGGGTTTTGATACATTGTTCTGGGTACTGACTGCCGCTGCATCAACGATCTTTATCGCTGTTTCACTTCTCCCAGCTGCCGCTGCCCGGTCGCAGACAGCCGTATAGACCCAGTCGTGTCATCCGGCCTTCGTCTAGTTCCAGGCGAAGTTCCTTTTTTNAGGTTGTTGACAGAGAGCTTTGGTTGTTATTAAATAGGANTCATTCGCATTCGCATTCGCATATGTGAATGAATCTTGATTAATAAGGATTGGAGAAAAGTAATGTTGAAGAAAGTTCCCGTCGTGGCACTGAGTATCGTAATCACGCTCATGAGTTGGGTGTCCGTAAGTCAAGCCGGTGAGGTCAACGTTTACAGTTATCGTAAGCCGACATTAATCGATCCGATGTTCGCTGCTTTTACTGAACAGACAGGTATCAAGGTCAACTCTGTCTATGCAAAGAAAGGTATGCTGGAGAAGTTGCAAAGTGAGGGGCGAAACAGCCCGGCTGATCTCGTTTTTACTGTTGACATCGGCCGACTGTCAGATATTCAAAATGCAGGGCTGACTCAGTCTGTGAGTAGATCCCGGTTTGCTGCAGATATTCCAGAAAATTACATGGAGCCCAATGGCCATTGGTTCGGCCTCACAACGCGGGCAAGANTAATTGTCACCTCCAAGGAGCGTGTTGCACCGAGGGCCATCACCACTTACGAAGACCTCGCCGATCCAAAGTGGAAAGGACGCATTTGTACGCGTTCAGGAAAACACCCTTACATGGTGGCGTTGACAGCCAGCATGATCGCTCATCACGGCTTGGCGGGNGCGAGAAGTTGGCTCTCTGGATTGAAAGACAACCTCGCCCGAAAACCACAAGGTAATGACCGTGCTCAGGTGAAGGCGATCAAAGAAGGTGTCTGTGACCTGGCTGTTATCAACCACTATTACATGGCGAAAATGCTCAAGGACCCGGAACAGGTGCCGTGGGCTGAGTCTGTCAATGTGATTTTCCCGAACCAGGAAGACCGGGGTACGCACATGAATGTCAGCGGCGTCGCGTTGACCAAACATGCGCCGAACAAGGATAACGCGATCAAGTTAATGGCATTTCTTGCCAGCGAGACCGGCCAGGAAATGTACGCCGAGAAGAACGCTGAGTATCCTGTCAAACCGGGTATCAGGTGGAGTGAACTGCAGAATTCCTGGGGTAGTTTTAAGGAAGATTCACTGAGCCTTGCGCTTGTTNCAGAAAATCGAGCGGCCGCGATAAAACTAGCGGACGAAGTGAAATATAACGACTAGATTGAGCAAGAAATTAACATCAAATTACGGAGTTGCATCGTTTCATTGTGGAGAATGTCTACAGAAAACGGTGCTACGACCTCAGCCTGATTCACTCGGTACCAATCTGATCCTAAATTACGGTGTCGACATGACTTCGAATCTCGTCTTCATAGAATCGGTTTTGATGGGTTTCTAGCGATCTAGGCCGGCCGCGAAGTTATGGCAAACTCTTCTGCGTTGAGTGGTGGCAAAGCGTTTCAGTTCGGGCTCAACTTTCCACAAACGAGTTGGACATTTNCTTCCTTAACCGTAGCTATTCTGGTTGCATTACCGGTAGCAGCTGTGGTCGTTTTAGCGTTGAGCCCTAGTGGAGATATTTGGTCTCATCTTATTTCCACATCATTACCAGGATACATTCGCACTACCCTGTGGCTGATGCTCGGAGTTGGAACGAGTGTGCTTCTTACTGGGGTCTCTGCCGCATGGCTGGTTACCATGTGTCGCTTTCCCGGTCGCCGCCTTTTTGAATGGCTGCTGTTGTTACCGCTAGCGTTTCCAGCCTATGTTATTGCCTATGCGTANACTGATCTACTCGAGTATTCTGGGGCAGTTCANGGATTNATTCGTAGNATGTTCGAGTGGCAGACACCACAGGACTACTGGTTTCCTGAGATCAGAAGTCTCGGCGGCGCCATAACGTTGATGGGTGTGGTTCTATATCCCTACGTTTATCTGTTGGCTCGTACAGCGTTTCTTGAACAATCAGTCAATGTTCTGGAGGTCGCGCGGGTTTTGGGGCACGGCCCGTGGCGCACTTTTTTTCGCGTCTCGNTACCTGCTGCCCGCCCAGCAATTGCAATTGGCGTGGCTCTNGCACTGATGGAGACACTNAANGACTTTGGGACNGTGGATTTCTTTGCAGTACAAACCATGACCGCAGCACTTTTCGATGTCTGGCTGGGTATGGGCAGCCTGGCTGGTGGAGCACAGATTGCAACAACNATGCTCGNATTCGTAGTTGTCCTGATCACTATTGAGCGCTTCAGTCGCCGCCAACAAAAAGCGTATCAGCACTCCGGCAGTCGTTTTCGTGACTTACCGACCTATAAGCTTCAGGGGCTGTCCAGAATCCTAGCGATTGCTGCGTGCCTACTTCCGGTGTTGATCGGTTTTATCATCCCCTTGGTGNTCCTTTTAAGGTTGGCAGTGATCTACTTTGACTTGTCGTGGACGAGTGAATTCAGGACCTATGCGCTGAACAGTCTGTTGCTTTCAGCGGTTGCAGCTGTTGCGGCCCTACTTGTCGCCCTGCTGATCGCTTACGGCCAGCGCCTACGTGGTGGTCGGGTGCTCGGCATTGCGACTCGAATTGCTTCTTTGGGATACGCCGTGCCTGGTGCCGTGCTGGGAGTGGGAGTGTTGATTCCGTTTGCTTATTTTGACAACACACTCGATGCGATGATGAGGCAGTTTTTTGGGATTTCCACTGGATTACTGCTTAGCGGGACACTGGTNGCGGTTATTTTNGCCTACGTCGTCCGCTTTCTAGCCGTCGCACTCGGNCAGGTCGAGTCGAGCCTGGCTAAAGTTTCACCGTCACTGGATATGGCCTCACGAACATTGGGATACCACGCAGGTGAAACGCTGTTCCGTTACCATGTACCGTTGATCCGTGGTGGCATATTGACTGCAATAATGATTGTATTCGTCGACTGTATGAAAGAACTGCCAGCCACCCTGATTCTGAGACCATTTAATTTTGAGACGTTGGCGACGCATGTTTACTGGTTTGCATCCGACGAGATGCTTGGCGAAGCAGCACTGGGCTCATTGACGATAGTATTGGTCGGATTGATACCAGTCGCGTTTTTAGGAAAACTGACAGCACGCAGACCTTCAGTTCAAGCGGCTGCCTCTAAAGGCAAGTAAAACATGAGTACACTTGCTTCTAATAGACCCGTCGGTGGACAAACTGATGTGCCGTTACTGGAGATCAATGGAATTTCCTGCAATTACGGTCTGGAGAGGGCTGTCTATGGCCTGGATCTTACTGTAAACAAAGGAGAACAGGTCTGCCTATTAGGTCCTAGTGGCTGCGGCAAAACTACCGTGTTGCGGGCGATCGCCGGGTTTCAACCTTTGATTTCTGGCAGTATCTCAATTAACGATCAGCGCATCTCACAGCCTGGCGAGATGATGGTGCCAGAAAAGCGCAGGGTCGGGATGGTGTTCCAAGACCACGCTCTGTTTCCCCACCTCACGGTACAGCAAAACATCGCTTCTGGTCTGCGCACCTTGTCGACAGCGCAACGAAAGGCGACTGTATCTGAAATGCTCGAGCGTGTGGGACTCGAGAGTGTTGCCCGGCGCTACCCGCATGAACTTTCCGGGGGGCAGCAGCAGCGTGTGGCACTTTCGAGGGCTCTTGCCCCACGGCCATTGCTGTTGCTGATGGACGAGCCGTTTTCCAGCCTGGATCTGGATTTGCGCGAGCGAATGGGGCAGGAAGTCCGGGACATACTCAAATCAAATGACATTACCTGCGTCATGGTGACCCATGATCAAAACGATGCCTTCGCCCTGGGTGACAAGGTTGGNGTGATGGACGAAGGNCGNATCCTGCAGTGGGATACACCTTACAACCTGTACCATGAACCGGGTTGTCGCTTCGTAGCCGACTTTATCGGTAATGGTGTCTTTCTGCCCGGAACGGTCAGATCTGAGCGGCTGGTGGAATGCGATTTTGGTGAGCTGCACAGCGATCGGGATGTCCTGATGCCTGTGGGCACAGCAATCGAGATACTGATCCGGCCGGATGACGTTTTGCTTGATGAGAAGGGGAGGTCCAGTGGCCNGGTCGTACGGAAGGCCTTTAAGGGGGCAGAGATTCTCTATACCTTGCGTTTCGACAGTGGCACGGTTCTGCTGGCTTTGTTTCCCAGCCACGCTAATTTTGACCTCGGTGAAGACGTGGCGGTTCGGCTTAAGGTNGATCACCTGGTGGCGTTCGAGACCGCTCGTGGTCCGGACTCAGGGCGGGTCTAGCGCTGGTGGATGTTGTNCTGGCCTACCTGGAATCGAATGGTGTGAGATAGGCTGCGGCTTTTCCCTGGTGTGCTTCCCGGTCGCGAAGCTCAGCGCGGGCGACCGATCGCAGGTGTACTTCGTCTGGNCCGTCTGCGTAGCGTAGGGCTCGACCCCATGTCCAGTGGTCGGCCAGTGGGGTATCCGGGCTGATGCCCATTGCGCCAAAAAGCTGCATCGCACGGTCGATTACAGTCACATGAAGGTTAGGCACCAGTGCCTTGATCATGGCAATTTCTTTACGCGCCGCCCGGGTGCCACCTTTATCGATCAGCCAGGCGGTTTTCAGGACGAGCANCCTNGCCTGCTCAATTTCGATTCGNGACCGCGCGATCCAGTCGGAGACTGCACCGTGTTCATGCAACTGCTTNCCGAATGTCNTCCGTTGCTGCGATCGCTCGACCATNANCTCCANNGCNAGTTCCGTNGCCCCGATCGATCTCATGCAGTGATGGATACGGCCGGGTCCNAGCCGNGCTTGGGCCAGNGCAAATCCGCTGCCNTCATCGCCGAGCAGGTTGGCCACCGGTACGCGGACGTTGTCAAAGGTCATCTCGCAATGTCCTTCCGGCGTATGATGGTTCATAACAGGAATATTGCGCAGCACCTGTACGCCCGGAGTATTCATTGGGATCAGGATCATGCTCTGCTGGCTGTGGCGCTCGGCATCCGGNTCGGTTTTGCCCATGAGGATAATCAGCTGACAGTTGGGGTGGGCCGCNTTGGTGATGAACCACTTGCGGCCGGTCACNACGTAGTCGTCTCCNTCGCGTTGAATACGGGTCTGAATATTGGTGGCATCAGACGATGCAACGTCCGGTTCGGTCATCGCAAAAGCTGATCGGATCTCTCCGTTGAGCAGCGGGACCAGCCACTCCTGGTACTGTTCCGGGGACGCAGCGAGATGCAGGAGTTCCATGTTACCGGTGTCGGGGGCGTTACAGTTGAACACTTCCGATGCCCAGGCAACGCGGCCCATGATCTCAGCGAGTGGCGCGTACTGCAGGTTGGTCAGGCGGGTTCCAGGCTCGTCTTCCCTGAGCCCGGGCAAAAAGAGATTCCACAGACCCTCAGAGCGGGCCTCGGTCTTGAGTATCTCTATGAAGGAGACGGGGTATTGGCCCTGACTGACTTCCTGTTGCCACTGTCCGATCCGTGGGACGATGTGCCGGTCCAGGAAGGACCTGACCTGGGTCCGTAATGCTTCGACTTCGGGAGAATANGCAAAATCCATGGTTTAATACCAGAGAGTTATCACGCTTCCTTATCGATGATCTGTTTGGCCATCTCGGCGAGCGGTTGCACCATAGCACCCATTTTAGCTGCTCGTTCGTTTGATGCGTTACCGTCCAGCGAGCGTTTGTACACGCCCTGAAGTATTGCCGCCAGCCGGAAAAGGCAGAACACCATGTAGTAGGGCCAGTGGCGGATCTCCTCAACACCACGCAGTTGGCAGTANCGTTCGAGCAGATCGGCTTCTTCTGGTATGCCCAGTGCCGCTCGATCCATACCACCGAGCCCCTGGATGTGNTGTCCCGGCGGGATGCGCAGTCCCGTGCAGAAATAGGCAAGGTCTGCCAGCGGATGGCCGATAGTCGAGATTTCCCAGTCGATGACCGCCAGCGTGCGTGGCTCCAAGGGGTGAAAGATCATGTTGTCGAGCCGATAGTCACCGTGTATCAGGCTGCTCTGGCCATCATCCGGCGGCGCGTGGTCGGGCAGCCAGGCCATCAGGTGTTCCATGGCGACCAGTTGCTCGGTTTCGCTGGCTCGGTACTGTTTGCTCCAGCGGCCGACCTGGCGGTCGAAGTAACTGCCGGGCCTACCAAAGTCGTTCAGCCCGACTTCGTCGATGGACACGCTGTGCAGGGCGGCCAGTACCTGGATCATCTCGTCGTAGAGTCGGCGCCGGTCCGGCATCGCCAGGTCCGGCAGGGCAGGATTCCACAGGATCCGGCCATCGACATAACTCATGACATAGAACATGGTGCCGAATATGCTGTCGTCATTACAGAGCAGATNCATTTTCGGCACCGGTACTGCCGTCGCTGCCAGCGCCTGCATGATGCGGAATTCTCGATCCACAGCATGGGCGGATTTGAGCAACTGGCCATCCGGTTTGCGGCGTAACACATAGCGGCCGCTGTCGGCCGTGATCAAGTAGGTCGGGTTGGATTGACCCGTCGGGAATTTTTCGATTGCAGAAAACCCCTTGAATCCCGGCAGGTGGTCCGTCAGGTAAGGTACCAGGCGCGATGTGTCGATCGTGCTTTGGGCGTTCATCGTTTCGATTCCGNCTGGCAGACCTTTAATCGGCTGTTCAGTTTAAACGGTTTTCGCCTGACAGCAAGCCGCCGTACCAGGNCCTGTGATCAGTTCCCCCCGGCCTCTGTGGTGGCGCCAGGTGAGGGTCTGGCGTTATCAGAGGCTAACCCGATGTGCGCCGTAGCGCGCTCCTTTTCCTGTTCCTGCCACATGTGGGCATAAAGTCCTGCCGAGGTCAGCAACTGGTGGTGGGTTCCCCTTTCGGTGATGTGTCCATGTTCCAAAACGAGGATCTCGTCGGCCGAGACCACGGTCGAAAGCCGGTGGGCGATCATCAGGGTTGTGCGGCCACTTGATATCTCATCGACATTTTTCTGTATCGCCATCTCGGTAGAACTGTCCAGTGATGAGGTCGCTTCATCAAAGAAAAAGATCTTCGGGTTTTTCAGAATAGCCCGGGCTATGGCGACCCGCTGTTTCTCGCCGCCGGAAAGTTTCAATCCCCGTTCGCCGACCCGGGTCTGGTAACCAGCCGGCAGGCTCAAGATGAAGTCATGAATGCTCGCTGTGCGGGCAGCTTCGTACACCTGCTCAGATTCAGCCGATGGATCACCATAGGCGATGTTGTAGTAGATGGTGTCATTGAACAGTACGGTGTCCTGTGGAACAACACCGATAGCATCACGCAGGGAATCCTGTGTGATGTCTCTTAAGTCATTGCCATCGATGGTGACACTGCCGGAAGTCGGGTCATAGAAGCGCAGGATCAGGCGACTGATTGTGGACTTGCCGACACCGGTCGGTCCGACGATAGCCACTTTCTGGGCTGGTGGAACGGTAAAGCTGATGTCGTCGAGTATGAGTCGCTCGGGCTCGTAGCCGAAACACACGTGCTGGAAACTGATCTCTCCGCTGTGGACATCGAGGATCCTGGCGTTTGTCTTATCGATGATCTCGGGCTTCTCATCCAGCAGCGAGAACATGTTTTCCATGTCCACCAGCGCTTGGCGGATCTCGCGATACACGGTGCCGAGAAAATTCAGCGGGATCGATAGCTGCATCAAATAGGTATTGACGACGATGAATCCGCCAATGGTCATCGTCCCGTCGCGGATGTTGAATGCCGCCATGACCAGCATCACCGTGATGCCGCCGATGACGACCAGCGCCTGGCTGACGTTTAGGAGTGACAGGCTCTCACGGCTTTTGACAGCGGCCGACTCGTAGCTCGTCAGCGCCTGATCGACGCGCTGAATTTCGTGGGACTGATTGTTGAAATACCGGACTGTCTCGAAGTTGAGCAGGCTGTCGACCTGCCGTGTGCTGGCTTCGTTCTCTGAGTCGTTCATCTTCCGCCGAATTTGCGTGCGCCAGGAAGTGATCGCAAAAGTCAGCCATACATAGATCGTGATGGTGACTGCCGTAACCAGTGCATACTGGATGCCAAACAGAGCCCAGAGAATGCCGCACACGAGCAACACTTCGAACAGTGTCGGGAGGATATTGAAAGCGACGAACGAAAGTAGAAACTGGATACCGGTGGTACCACGATCGATGAATCGATTCAGGGCACCTGTTTTTCGCTGCAGGTGAAACCGGATCGACAGGGAGTGCAGATGCTGGAAGACTTTCAGGGCGACCTGTCGAACGGCGTTCTGTGAGACCCGCGAAAATACAGCGTCCCGGATCTCGTTGAAGGTCAGCGACGAAAAGCGGGACAGCCCGTAGGCCAGCAGGGCGGCGAGGGGAATCCCGAGCATAAGACCCGTAGTGTCAGTGAGGTCGGAGAGGTCGTCGACCAGTCGCCCGAGAACCAGCGGCACATAGAGATTGGCCAGCTTGGCCAGGACCAGACTAATCAGAGCCAAGACGACACGGCTTTTGAGATCGTTACGGCCGGCCGGCCACAGGAACGGAAGCAGTACCGCACAGGTTCGCCACACGTTGCCGCGCCCTTGTTGATCGACCGTTTCGGTAGGGTACTGGGCGGTGGCTTTTGTCCGGTCAGTCACCGTATGAGCCCAGTTCGGTCGATGTTGTCACATTGTCGGGTTCGCGCCGTGGTTTTTATTTCCATGTTTTTCAATTATCGTTCCTTTAGGTATCCCACGGGGATCTTTGATGTATCAAGAACTTGAACCTGCCGAGGCAGATCGCACTGTCCAGGCCGGATCGGCTACGGTAATCGATATTCGGGATCCTGCGTCCTACCAGACTGCTCGAATCGTAGACGCTTTACACCTCAATGATACAAATATTGGCAAGTTTCTAGAGGAGGCAGATAAATCCAGGCCCCTGATTATTTATTGCTATCACGGCATTTCCAGTGCTTCGGCTGCCGCATTTTTTGTTGAACAAGGATTCGAATCGGTTTCCCATGTTACCGGTGGTTTCGAGGCCTGGCAGCAGCAGAGCTTGCCTACCCAGAGCGATTGATGTGTGGTGCACACAGTTACCCGTGATTCCGAACCCCCCAGGGCTGGTGACGCCAGTGATCATATGGTGGCCAGCGGTGGTTCGACCATCAACGGAGCCTGCTCTCGCAGGTCAAGGATGTGCTGTTCCCAACAGCGCTGCGAGTTGAACCAGGGGAAGGCCCTCGGAAAGGCCGGGTCACGCCATCGTCGGGCCAGCCAGGCATAGTGGTGCATCATCCGAAGTGTGCGTAGCGCTTCGATCAGATGCAGTTCCCTTAGGCTGAATTCACAGAACTGGCTGTAGCCCTCCAGCAGAGTGTTAAGCGAAGATTCCTGGTCCTGTCGATCACCGGACAGGAACATCCACAGGTCCTGTATGGCCGGCCCTGTGCGGGAATCGTCCAGATCGACAAGATGCGGGCCATCGTCCGTCCACAGGATATTGCCGGTGTGACAATCGCCGTGTAAACGGATCAGTTCAATCGGACCTGCGCGCTCATAGCACCAGCGGACCTGCTGGAGAAGGTCTTCTGTCAGGGAACGGTAGGCAGGCTCAAGGTCAGTCGGTATGAAGTCGTTGTCGAGCAAAAACTGGACAGATGCGACACCGAATGTGTCTACGTCCAGGACGGGGCGATGCGCGTAGCGGCGTGTCATTCCAACCGCATGCAGACGTCCGAGGAAACGGCCGAGTTGTCGCTGGTGCTCCGGGTCTTCGAGGTTGGGTGGACGGCCGCCGCAGCTTGGAAACAGCGCGAAGCGGTGTCCACCGTGACGGAACAGTGTTTGGTCCCGCGGGTCCTGGATCGGGGGGATCAACGACACCTCACCGGCTGCCAGCTCCAGGGAGAAGGCATGTTCTTCAAGGATGGTCTCGTCGTCCCAGCGCCCGGGCCGGTAGAACTTTGCGATCAGCGCGGAGCCGTTGTCGATCCCGACCTGGTAAACCCGGTTCTCGTAACTGTTGAGAATCAACAGATGGCCATCACAGACATGGCCCTGGCTTTCGACCGCCGCAAGAACGGCATCAGGATTAAGGTTCTGGTAGGCAAGATCATCGGTTGCCGTCACGTTGAATTCCCGATGGTAGAAGATGAGGCTAAAGGTATCATGACGCTGGCGACTGGTGAGTCCGATAGTGCAATGCGCTGGCCAGTAGCAGGCACGCACAGCCGGCATACGCGGCAAAGTACAGGCACACGGTACTCAGGGCTATACCGAGATCGGCGAGCGAACCCATCAGCACGGGACCGAGTGCCGAGGCCAGCACGCTCAGTGAGAAGTACAGGCTCTTGATCGAGCCGATATGACGGACACCGTAAAGTTCAGCCCACAGGGCCGAGGTGACGGTGTGATAGAAACCGGACTGAGTGCCCAGCAGCAGCATGTAGAGAATGACACTCCAGACCTGGCCAAGCAGCGCGACACTGAGCATCGACAGAACCAGCGGGATCAGCATTACAGGTGCGATACGAAGCGCACTGAATCGGTCGATCAACGGCCCGGAAAGGAGCAGGAAAGCCATCGTCGCTGCCGCGTAAACGGCATAATTGCCGGTGATCCAGGCGTGCGACCAGCCTTTCTCATCGGCAAGGTTTAGATGATGGAAGAACATCGCGGTCACGATGGTAGACGTTGCGAGTAACCCCGGCATGAGCAGGTAGAACATCCGATTACGCAGTACCTCGGCCCGGGTCCACGAGCGGTTAGATTCGACCGCCCTGGATTCATTCTCCGCCAGCTTGGCAAGGTGCTCGAGGTGTGCTGATTCATGCTTGCGGAGCAGCCAGAGCACGGTCGGAATAACGGTCAGGCCGATCAGCAGTGCTACCGACCCGTAGGTCCAGCGCCATCCGATGGCGCCGATCAAGATCACGGCGAGGAACGGCAGGACGGCCTCACCTGCAGTAAAACCAACCGAAGCCACAGCGATGGCGCGACCACGTTCGCGGTTGAAGTAACGCGTCATGGTAGTGATCGAGACGTGTGATGCGAGCCCCTGGCCCGCGTGGCGCAGCAGAAAAATCGCTAAAATCAGGGAGACCGTGCCACTGGCAGTTGCAGTGTAGGCGCAGGCCCCAATCAGAAGCAGGCAGGCAGCGAGTGCGTAACTGCGAAGCCGGAATCGATCGATGAGCGCACCGGTCCAGGGTAGAAGCGCGGCACTCAAGAGCGTCCCGATCATGTAGATCGTACCCCACAGGGTGTGGCTCAGGCTGAACTCCGACTGTATCGCCGGGCCGACGATGCCAATGAAGTAGGTCTGGCCGAAGCTGGAATACAGGGCCATGACGAAGCCAAAGGCCAGCAGTCGCTTGTTCGCAGTCACGAGCTGCCGGTAGGCAGTAATCGCCATGGGTTGAATCTGAATCGGCAGGGGAGGCTGGCGGGACTATACATAAAAGTGTTCGCCCGTGATCGGCCTCGCACACTGACTGATGCCTGATCAGCTGGGTTTTACCCATCCAGGGCGACAAAGCCTGACCCGCCACCTATAATCCCGCCCGCTTTCAACCCAGGGCCTCAATGAGGCGAACTTGAATAAGACCACATGAATCAGTCGATCAGCACACTGCGCAATATCGCGATCATCGCGCATGTCGATCACGGTAAGACAACGCTGGTCGATCAACTGTTGCGCCAGTCCGGAACCCTCAAAGCCCGGGGTACGGTACCAGATAGGGTCATGGATTCGAACGACTTAGAGCGTGAACGGGGCATCACTATTTTTTCGAAGAACACGGCCATCCGATGGCAGGACTGGCAGATCAACATTGTCGACACCCCGGGCCATGCGGACTTCGGCGGTGAGGTAGAACGTGTCCTGTCTATGGTGGACTCAGTGCTGCTGCTGGTTGACGCGGTCGAAGGGCCAATGCCCCAGACACGGTTTGTCACCCAGAAGGCTCTCGCCTACGGACTCAACCCGATTGTGGTGGTCAACAAGGTAGATCGGCCGGGCTGTCGACCCAATTGGGTGGTCGACCAGACATTCGAGCTTTTTTTTCGTCTGGGTGCTTCCGATCGGCAGCTGGATTTTCCGGTGATTTTTGCCTCGGCCCTGGAGGGCTGGGCTACGATGGAGGCCGACTCGACTGCTGCTGATATGAATGCACTGTTCAGGGCCGTCGTTGAATATGTGCCGCCGCCTGTGGTGGATGTTGAGGGACCGTTCCAGCTGCAGGTCAGTGCCCTTGACTATTCGAGTTATGTCGGAGTGATCGGAATCGGGCGGGTGCAGCGGGGCAGTTTCCGTCGCAACGATGCCGTGTGCATCGCCAGTGCGGACGGCCGAGTACGGGAGGGCCGGGTATTGCAGATTCTCGGCTTTGATGGCCTGGAGCGAGTAGAACTCGAACAGGCCAACGCCGGCGATATCGTAGCGTTTACGGGTATCGAAGGGTTGCGAATATCCGACACCCTGTGTGACCCGGCAAGGGTCGAATGCCTGGAGCCACTGAAGGTGGATGAGCCGACACTGAGCATGACCTTTCGCGTCAACGACTCGCCGTTCGCAGGCCGGGACGGGCATTACATCACGAGCCGGAACCTCGCCGAGCGTCTTGCTCGGGAGTTGATCCACAACGTTGCGCTGCGGGTCGAACCGATGGCGGATCCGGACAAGTTCAAGGTCTCCGGTCGTGGCGAACTGCACCTCTCTATCCTGGTGGAGAACATGCGGCGTGAGGGCTACGAACTCGCAATCTCAAGACCTGAAGTGATCATGCGGGAGATCGACGGTGCGGTTCACGAACCGTGGGAAACCCTTACTGTGGATGTGGAGGTCGTTCATCAGGGTGGTGTCATGGAAAGACTCGGCGAACGTCGTGCGGAGCTCCAGGATATCGTCCCAGACGGTCTTGGCCGTGTGCGACTCGATTACCAGGTGCCAAGCCGGGGACTGATCGGTTTCCGCTCCGAGTTTCTGACCATCACGAGCGGCAGTGGGCTGATGTACCAGGCCTTCGATCATTATGGGCCGCGGGTTCAATCCCACCTCGGCGAGCGTAGCAATGGTGTATTGGTCTCGATGAGTGGTGGTAAATCGCTCGCCTATGCCCTGTTCAATCTGCAGGATCGGGGAAGAATGTTCATCGGGCCGGGCGAAAATGTTTATGAAGGGATGGTGGTCGGCATCCACTCACGCGGTAATGATCTGGCGGTGAACCCGCTTAAGGCCAAGCAGTTGACCAACATTCGAGCTGCCGGCAGTGACGAGAATATCCTGCTCTCACCCCCTATCGCTCTGACCCTGGAATACGCGTTGGAGTTTATCAACGAAGACGAACTGGTCGAGGTCACCCCGGCTTCGATCCGAATCCGCAAGAAGCTATTGCGTGAACATGAACGAAAGCGGGCATCCAGAGCAGCTTGAAGCCGTTTCGGTACCCGCGTATCACTGATTCTCTGTAGATTCTTAGATTTATCTATCACTACTGTCCTCCTGCCCTGATTGGCACCGGTTACCGATAGTGTGTCATCGCGCTATAGTTCTTTGATTGCCGAGCAACGGAATTCTTGATCTTGAATAAAAGGCAGAGTATTCGGTCGAGCCGGCCAGTTCCCGATCGTGGCCCTGGTTGGGCCTCAAGACTGCCAGCCGTCGAAGATGAGCGAGTGAAACAGGATCAACTAAAGAACCCGCACAAATACCGGGTTCACTAATAGGAGACCACTATGCGGCGCTGGATATGGCTGCTCGTCATTCTGATTCTCATAGGCCTCGGAGCCTACGGTTTTCTCCGGCTGGATGGGCAAAAGGAATCGCCGGGCTATCGTCTCGGGAAGATCGATCGTGGCGAGATTCAGATGGTGATCTCCTCGACCGGCCGGGTACAACCGGTCCTGACTGTCGAGATCGGCTCCCAGGTCTCTGGCCAGATCTCTGAAGTGCTGGTTGACTTTAATTCCCGTGTTAAGGCTGGTGCGGTCATTGCCAGAATCGACCCCGCACCGTTTGAAGCAAGGCTCAAGGTGGCCCAGGCCGACGTGGCTTTTGCTAGAGCCAATGTGGCCATGCAAAAAGCGGCCCTGGAAGAACTTCAGGCTGAGCTCTACGGCAACCGTGCCGCTTTAGCTGAGCTTGCCGAGGATCTCGAGCGTCAGCGGTCACTGTTTACGCGAAAGGTCGTGCCCGAGAGTACCGTCGACCGTGCCGTGGCACTGCACGATCAGGCGTATGCCCGCGTTGATGGAACCAGAGCCGGGCTGAAAAAACAAAAAGCCCAGGTGCAGACTGCACTCGCGCAGGTGGAGTCCCGTAAAGGCAAGTTGCTCGAGACCGAACTCGAACTTGGTCATACGCTGATCAGGTCGCCGGTTGACGGTGTCGTGATCAACCGTGCAGCAGACGTTGGACAGACCGTCGCTGCGAGTCTGCAGGCACCGGTGCTGTTTACTCTGGCTCAGGACCTTAGTGATATTCATCTGGAGGTCAGCGTCGACGAGGCTGATATCGGAGGTATTACCGAGGGCCAGAAGGCCCGCTTTACGGTAGACGCTTATCCCGATCGGGTGTTTAGGGGAGAAGTCGTGCAGGTGCGAAAGCAGCCGGTAGAGGTATCGGGTGTGGTGACTTACGTGATTATTGTCAGTACCCGGAACAATGACCAGAGTCTGCTGCCTGGAATGACTGCCAGCATAGAGATTATCGTTGGCCAGAAACACGACGTGCTCAGGGTTTCCTCGGCGGCGTTGCGATTTACACCGGTGGGCGCAAAGAGTGAAAGCTCCAGGTCGTCAGGATCAGGGGGCGGCCGCGAACGGATGCGTGCAATGGTCAAGGCGTTGAGGGAAAGACTCGGACTGAGTGATGAACAGGTCGCGTCAGTCAAGTCGATCTATGCCGAGATGGGACAATCAATCGGCGGCCTGCGTGAAGGCGGTGTGTCGGGTGACGAATTCCGTGAAGCTATCAGGCAGTTGCGGGCCCAGGCCGCCCGTCGTGTGGAAGAGTTGCTCGATACTGAGCAGAAGAAGCAGTACCGGCTGATGCGTGTTGAGGCCAAGAGCGCGGGCTATCGTCGGGCGACGGCTTGGACACTGGATGCGAGCGGTCAGCCTGTAGCCAATCCGGTGACGGCGGGTATATCCGACGGTACACACACGCAGATCGTCGATGGCCAAATCGCTGAAGGTGACAGCGTGATTGTCGGACTGGCGCCGGGATCACCCTGAGGGCGACAGCAGGTCATGGAGTCGGCCGTCATTCGGACACGGGGCCTGGGTCGGGATTTTTCGGTTGGCTCCCAGGTGGTTCATGCGCTTCGAGACCTGACGGTCGACATCGCGCACGGGGAGTTCGTGGCCATCATGGGGCCATCCGGGTCGGGTAAGTCGACCTGCATGCATGTGCTGGGTTGCCTGGATACGCCCACATCCGGCGAATACCAGCTTGACGGTGAGGACGTGTCCCGGCTGGGGCGCGATGACCTTGCCCGAATCCGCAGAAACAAGGTCGGTTTCGTGTTTCAGGCCTTCAACCTGATGGCCGGTGCGACTGCCCAGGCCAATGTGGAGTTGCCACTGCTGTACAGTGGTGAACCCCGTGTGGAGCGTGCCGAGAAGGCAGCCCGAGCGCTCGACGCGGTCGGGCTGGCGGACCGGCGTCACCACCTGCCCACACAGCTCTCTGGTGGACAGATGCAGCGGGTCGCGATCGCCCGCGCCATCGTCAATGATCCCGGTATCGTGCTCGCGGATGAACCGACCGGTGCGCTGGACAGCGCCACCGGCCGCGAGATCATGGCTTTGCTGGATGACCTCAACGGTCGCGGGATGACGGTTATTCTCGTGACCCACGAGCGCGACGTAGCCCGCTATGCGCGACGGATACTGACGTTCCGAGATGGTCGTCTAATCACAGACGAGGCACAGGATCGAGCCTGCGATGCAGTTGCCGGAGATTCTCCGGAATCGGAGGCTTCTCCAGGATGACATTTTCGGATTGTCTGCTCAGCGCTGCGGCCTCGTTGCGGTCCAACAAGCTGCGCACGGCCCTGACAACTTTGGGCATCATCATCGGTGTGGCGGCGGTGATTGCCATGGTTGGCGTGGGTAAAGGCGCCGAACAGCGGATCGACGAAGCCATACAGGGCCTGGGTGAAAACGTGCTGTTCGTTCGCAACGGCACCAGCGTTTCGGGTGGGGTTCGTGGTGGTTCCAACAGCAAGGTCTCGCTGACCAAGGCCGATGCGGCGGCAATCGAGAGGCAGGCGTCCGCCATTGCGATTGCAGCGCCGACGGTTCGAACCACGGGCCAGGTGGTCTCCGGAAACAGCAACTGGTTTACGACCATTTTCGGCGTTGGCGATGCTTACCTTCGTGCGCGGGACTGGACCATCGGCGAAGGCCGTACGTTCAACCCGCAGGAAGAACGCGCCGCGGCCAAGGTGGCGATTATTGGTGAGACTATCGTCGAGCAATTGCTGCCTGGCCAGAACCCGATCGGTAATATCATTCGAATTGAACGTATACCGTTCAGGGTCATTGGTGTCACGCGGCCCAAGGGTGAATCATCCTGGGGTCGCGATCATGATGATGTCGTGTTCGTGCCGATATCGACGGCCAAGTCACGTATGAATGTGGGTGAACGGTTTCGTGGCCGATTCGTGCGCGACATTACCGTGAAGGCGCGCTCGGCCGATCTGCTGGATGCCGCTGAGCAGCAGATCATAGAGTTGCTGCGACAGCGCCACCGGATCCGCCCCGGCCAGCCAGATGATTTCTATGTACGCAATATCGCCCAGTATCTTGAGGCACGGGCAAAATCGGAACGCACGATGTCCATGCTGCTGGCAGCCGTCGCCGGTATATCGCTGATTGTCGGCGGAATCGGCATTATGAACATCATGCTGGTTTCGGTCACCGAGCGAACGCGCGAGGTAGGTCTGCGAATGGCCGTGGGTGCCAGAGGCCAGGATATCCTGCTCCAGTTCGTCACCGAAGCGGTCGCCGTGTCGCTGATCGGTGGTCTGGTGGGAGTGATTCTGGGGTTTGGTGGTTCGCTTGCGGCGGCCCGTATTGCCGGCTGGCCGGTGATCACGTCACCGTTTTCGGCAGTTGTGGCAATGGGGTTTGCCGCACTCGTGGGTGTATTCTTCGGCTACTATCCGGCGCTCAAGGCATCCCGCCTGGACCCCATTGAGGCACTCCGACACGAGTAAGCTGGCCGGTTATCCAGGCCGCTGCAAACGTTCCAGAGCTTAGCAGGTGCTGGTGCTGTAATGGCCGGCAGGGTAAGGTGGGTGGTACGGAGCCTGGCAGCAGTGGCGGAACTGCAGCTTTAGCTTTGACTCAATATGCGGGGTGGCTGTCAATGAATCAGGAGTTCCCTTCGTTCGGGGCGTATACAGATTATGGGAAGCTGAATGCCGTCATTGTCGGCAGTGCAGACGGTCTGGCGCTGCCGCCGTTCAACCCGACACTGCATCACTACAACGACGAAGTGCAGGCAGCTCTTAAGGCCTGTGGCGAGCAGTCGCTCGATGTGCGTGAGGCCATGCCCCAGCGCTGGGAGAAGACCGCCGAACAACTGGATAACCTGGCTGCACTTTACGAGGCTAACGGGGTCAGGGTGTTCCGTCCGCGATCCTATACAACAGAGGAACGACGTTACCTTGCCGACCTGCAGCCGGGTGCTTCACTGCTCTATCCAGCGGACCCGGTGTATACGGTGGGCAAGCACTACATCGAGGTAAATATTCGGCGGGCCTATCGCCGTAAGGAGGTCTTTCCGCTGCGTGACATCGTGTCACCCCTGCTCGAGTCTGATGCCGAGACCCACCAGGTGGTCATGCCACCTGCACA
Source organism: Pseudomonadota bacterium (assembly GCA_002718155.1). GTDB lineage: Bacteria > Pseudomonadota > Gammaproteobacteria > Arenicellales > UBA868 > UBA9619. The sequence goes on along the minus strand of PBDS01000002.1, from coordinate 27,334 downwards.
GCCGTTTACACCCTCAAGCAGCGGCCCAGGACCATACCTGGAGGGTGGTGACATCATCTGCTACCGGAATCACCTGTTCGTCGGCGAGTCCGACATCGCAACCAATCGCAGTGGAACACGGTGGCTGGAAGATTACATCGGACCATTCGGTTACCAGGTTCACCCCATGCCGATGAAAGGGTCGATCCTGCACCTGCTGGGAACCATGGTCCTGGTTCGTGAAGGGCTTCTACTGCTGTACCGGGACGAACTCGACTGTGATCTGCCCGATGTGCTCGGGGACTGGGAAGTCATCGACATTACCGAATCCGAGGCCAGGGCCTACGCGACCGTCGGGGTCAGCCTGGACGATTCACGCTACATTCTGCCGTCAGGGTTAGAACGAGTGGCGGAGGCACTTGCCCGGCGTGGCGTGGAACCCATCGAGATTGAATATGATTATGTGAGTTACTGGGGCGGTTGTGTGTCCTGCTCGACGCATGCGATCTCTCGAGATCCGTAGCGTCTGCCCATGAGAGCATACGCGCCGGGTGAGATCGACGCCGGACTCTCCCAGGAGATCCTGGCGGCGGTCTCTGACAAATTCGACTCGCAGCTGGAATTCACGATGGACCTGATGCGCCACGCGTCACTGCGAGGCCAGGAAGCCGGCGCCCAGGCTTCGCTGTACGCGGCCCTCCAAGCACGGGGCTATGCGATGGATCGCTGGTCAATCGATATCGATGCGATCCAGGATCATCCCGGGTTTTCACCGGTCAAGGTTGACTACACCAACGCGCTCAACGTGGTCGCTAGCCACCGGCCCCGCAGCAACCAGGGCCGGTCACTGATCCTGAATGGTCACATTGACGTGGTCCCAACCGGGCCGCTGGAGATGTGGACACAGCCCCCGTTCGAGCCCCGGATCGAGGCTGACTGGCTGTACGGACGCGGTGGCGGCGACATGAAAGCCGGTCTGTGTGCCAACATCTTCGCACTGGATGCGCTCCGCGACCTCGGGTTGCAACCGGCCGCCGAGGTGTATATCCAGTCAGTGACCGAGGAAGAGTGCACTGGAAATGGGGCGTTGTCGGCTCTGGTTCGAGGTTACCAGGCAGACGCTGCCATCATCCCGGAGCCAGAAGACGAAATGCTGGTTCGAGCAAATGTCGGCGTGATCTGGTTCCGGGTGCACGTGCGCGGACGTCCTTTTCATGTCCGGGAAGCCGCTCGTGGCGCCAATGCCATCGAGGCTGCCTACCGTCTGATCGAAGCGTTGAAAGAGCTTGAGGCCAGTTGGAATGCGCAGCGGTCGGAGCACCGCTACTTCGAGGACCTCGAGCAGCCGATCAATTTCAATGTCGGTAAGATCGCCGGGGGCGACTGGGCCTCATCTGTTCCGGCTTGGTGTAGCGTGGATGTCCGTGCAGCGATATACCCGGGAGTCGATCCCCGCGAAGCGGCCCGTGACATCGAAGCCTGTCTGTCAGCGAAGAGCCGGGATGATCCGTTTCTTTCGGACAATCCCCCCGAGGTCGAATACAACGGTTTCTTCGCCCAGGGTTATGTGCTGGAGGAAGGCAGTGATGCTGAGCAGGTCCTCGCGCGGGCACACGCAGCAAGTTTTGGCAGCACTTTGGAGTCCTTTGTCACTCCGGGCTACCTCGATGGCCGGGTTTTCGTACTTTATGACGACTGCCCGTGTCTGGTGTACGGACCACTCTCTCGCGATATCCACGCCTTCGACGAACGTGTCAGTATCGCCTCAGTAAAGCGCATCACGGGAACGATTGCACTTTTTGCGGCCAACTGGTGTGGCTTGGAAACCCTCGCTTGAGCGGTTGAGGCCTACCGGGAGTGACCGGCCCGGATCCGTCTTTTTAGCGCGGTCTTCGGTCTGTCAGTCTGCGTCGCTGCCAGGATAGTGACGCGCCAGATAGTCGGCACTGAATTTGCCACTCTCCCTGTCCTGTTCCAGGTTGTCTTCGCTCCGGTTAGCAGGGGGACCGTAGCCACCGGCGCCGGGTGTTTCAACGATGACGGCGAAACCGGGCGACAAGTCCACCCCATCCGGCTTGTCTTTCAAGCGGGTCGTGTCTGTTGGAGAACGCAGCAGAAACCGGCCCGAGCCACCCGGGGAACCGCCAAACAACCCCCAGGGCGGATGACGAAACCGCTCACCGGCACCATTGAAGACACAGGTGTGATTGCGGGGTGTGATCACCCGCCTGAGCCCCATCCCACCACGGTACTGGCCAGCACCAGCTGAATCCTCGATCAGGCTGTACTCTTCCACCAGCAGCGGATATTCCATCTCGATTGCCTCGATCGGCAGGTTCGATGTGTTGGTGATGTGAACCTGCACTCCGTCTTTGCCGTCCTTGGTAGGCCTCGCACCCATGCCGCCGCCCAGAGTCTCGAGGTACAGGTAGGACTGGCCAGTTCGTGGGTCGATTCCGGAGAAGATCGCCGTCGTGTTGGCACCGTTGGCCGCGGCGATCACCCGGTCGGGAAAGGCCTCGGAGAGCGCACCCAGGACTACGTCGATGATCCTTTGACAGGTGTTCGCCCGGGCTGCGACAGGTGCCGGAAACACGCTGTTCACCAGTGATCCGACGGGTGCCAGAATCCTGACCGAATCCAGAACCCCCCGGTTGTTGGGCACATCCGGGTCGAGCAGAGCCTTCAGGGAATAGCAGACAGCGGCCTGGGTGGCGTTGAGCGTGACGTTGATGTTGCCTGGCACCTGGGCGCAGGTGCCGGCAAAATCAAAGGTGACCTCGCGCCCGGTAACGGTGATCGCCAGTTCGATGGGCAGGTCATAGGACTTGATTCCGTCACCATCCATGACATCACGAAAGGTGTAATGGCCATCNGGTATGGCCTCGATACTGTCAGCCATGCGCCGNCTGGTCCGGTCAACGATCTCACCGAAAGCCGAGCTGATACGNTCAAGGCCGTGCTCGGCAACGACTTCGCGGAGTCGGCGTTCACCCAGACGACAGGCAGAGATCTGGGCAAAGTAATCGCCTCGTCGTTCGTGCGGCACCCGGACATTCAGCAACAGCAGATCGAGCAGATCCTGCTGAAGTACGCCTTCGCGGAACAGCCGGATCACGGGGATGCGAAGGCCTTCCTGGTAAATCTCGGACATCCCGCCAGCCATAGAGCCTGGTGCCATTCCGCCGATGTCAGCGTGGTGCGCAATATTGCAGACAAATCCGAGGATCTCACCCTCCACGAATACCGGCTGGGCCAGNTTGACGTCCGGCAGGTGGGTACCGCCGGCCGCGTGGGGATCGTTGGCGATGAACAAGTCCCCCGGCCGGATATCATCGCCGTGTTTTTCAAGCAGGGCGTGCATCAGGCCGTGCATGGAGGCGATGTGNATGGGCAGAGACTCGATNGCCTGAACGATCAGACGGCCCGAGCGATCCATGATCGCNGTCGAGTGGTCGTGACGCTCCTTGATGTTAGTGGAATAAGCTGATTTCATCAGTGCCGCGTACGTTTCGTCAGTAATCGAACGCAGGGCGTTGAATACGATCTCAAGGCTGATCGGATCCAGTGGTGTCACGGGGNNTTNTCCCCAATGCTGATGAGCAAGGTGCCGGCTTCGTCGACTTCAGCACGATCACCGGGAAACAGTACAGTCGTCGCATCCAGTTGGTCGACCACCGCGGGGCCTGTCAGCTGCTGACCGGCGAGAAGTTCGTTGCGTTCGAAGACCGGGCATTCAAGCGCGACATCGTCTTCGAACACCACTTCGCGGGACCGTGACGGAACCGGTGGTGTATCTGAAGTCTGTAGTCTGCGGTTCTCGGCCAGCGGGAAAAGTCGGCCGCTGGCGGTCAGACGAATGTTCATGATCTCAATCGGATCGTCTGGATTGAAATAGCCGTAAGTTGTTTCGTGCACATCGAAAAAACGGGATCTCAGTTGCTCCACGTCGACTGAAGGACCGGCTGTGTCTGGAGTATCCAAGGGTACGGCAAGCTCGAAGTTCTGGCCTACATAGCGCATATCGAGCCGGATCTGCATCGTGCGTGTTCCCGGCAGAATGCTTTCCTGATCGAACCAGCGCTGGGCGCTGGACACCAGTGTCTCGAGACGTTGCTTGATCTCACCCATACCGTCGTCGTTGACCTCGAGCCGTACGCTGTCGACGAAATCTTCCAGTAGATCGGACACCACCAGGCCGTGGGCACAGATGATTCCGGGTGCCGGTGGCACCAGTATCTCCTGGATTCCAAGGCTGCGAGCGACATCTCTGGCGTGCAGTGGGCCGGCACCGCCAAAAGGCATCAGGCAGTACGCCCTGGGATCGTGCCCCCGCTCGACCGATATCGTGCGGATCGCACGGACCATGTTGGCGACCACGATCTCGACGACGCCCTGGGCCGCGCGCAGCGTCGTGATGCCGAGCGTGTCGGTAATCGGATCAAAAGCAGCGGCAGCACGGGAGGCATCAAGTTTCATGCTGCCACCAAGCAGCCCATGGCCGCTGAGTCGGCCCAGCAGCAGGTTGGCATCAGTGACGGTCGGCAGTGTGCCGCCGAGGCCATAACAGGCCGGCCCCGGTTCGGCACCCATGCTCTTCGGCCCGACTTTCAGCAGGCCGTCTCGGTCGATCCAGGCGACCGAACCGCCACCGGCACCAACGGTTTCGACGTCGACCATCGGCATGCGAATCGGAAAGCCGCCCACCTCACGCGAGAACACGGTAGGTACTCGCGACTGGCGGATCAGGGCAACATCAGCGCTGGTACCCCCCATGTCGAGTGTGATGGCATTGGGGTGCCCAGCGGATGCGGCCACATAGGCAGCGCCGACCACCCCGGCGGCAGGCCCTGACAACGCTGTCCGCACAGGAATTCTCTGAGCCCTGTCCACCGACATCAGGCCCCCGCTGGACTGGTTAAGCCCGAAAGTTGCGTTGGGTGCGGTCTCGCGAAGCCCGCTGTCGAGGTCAGACATGTAACGGGCCATGACTGGCTGCAGGTAAGCATTGAGAACGGTCGTCGAGAACCGTTCGAATTCCCGGAACTCGGGTTGCACTTCCGAGGACGCTGAAACCTGCAGATCTGGAAGCGCCTGTCGCAGGGCATCGGTCAGTTGTTGTTCGTGGGCCGGGTTTTGGAAGGCAAACAGAAAGCACACGGCACAGGACTGGGGCTTCGCGTCGCGCACGCATTCGATGATCCGGTCTATTTCGTCAGTTGTCAGCGGTGTGAGTATCTCGCCACCATCAGTGATGCGTTCAGTAACCTCGATCCTGCGACCTGGTGGCACGAGCGCTGCCGGGTAATCTTGGTACAGGTCAAACATGTGAGGGCGGGTCTGTCGCCCGATGTCGAGCAGGTCGGAGAAACCGCGTGTGGTGAGGAGCAGTACGTCACCGCCCCGGCGCTGGAGCAGTGCATTGGTGGCGACCGTGGTGCCGTGCGAGAAATGACGCAGCCTGGCAGGATCCAGATCGTGCTGGCCGGCGAGCGTCGAGAGACCACCCAGTACCGCATCGGCCGGATTACCGGGTGTGGACGGGTACTTGCCGACGTGGACTGCGCCAGTTGTTTCGTCGACTGCAAAAAAGTCGGTGAAGGTACCCCCCACATCGACGCCGATCGTCCAGGTCATATGCCGCTTCTTAAAGACTCACCGAACGCCAAGTATAGTCGGGTTGTTTTGGCTGGTGTTTCCAGGGGTAAGGCTGAAGCGGTCTGCAAGACCGGCTACTCACCAGCCGGATCGTGCCACTTGGCGCAATCGTACGACCGGCGAGGGGGTGAGCCACAACCCCCGGGGAGCTAACCGACTGGTGTTATCCCCGCTCGTTCAATGAAATTCATCAGTTCCGCTGCAACAGCAGCAGGTCGTTCGAACTGCATCAGGTGTGTGGTTTCCGCAACACACCGGTACGGCAGACCCAGTTCGGCATGGACAGCCTGGTTCAGGAAGGCTGGTGGCCAGGCACCCTGAAGGGCCGGGTCGGCGCCTAGACAGCAGATCGGCCCACTCAGACTGGGTAACCGATGCCAGATNTTCAGNTTGGCGTTGCCGGAATAAATCCGGGATTCATAAGCCCCTGGACAGGTCAGTTCCCAGTGAGAGCCGGTTTGCCGGAGTGTAGAGGTCGCCAGTAGTTCGTGGGAACCTTCGCACCACCGATTCAGACGCAGGTTGGTTTTAAGGGTGGTGGCAAGTTCGCCGGGGCTCGTGAACCGGTCCTGGCGCCCNAGAGCCCAGTCGCGCAACTTGAAGTCAAAATCATACGAACGGTCGTATAGTGGGTGACCCGGCGGAGGGGTGAGCGATGGGTCCACGACCAGTAGCGCATCCCAACGTTGGCCATACTGAAGGTTCTGGAGCAGTGCGCTGATCGCTGCGAGCGAGTGGAAAACACCGATCGTCGGTTTGGCGCCAAAGGCATCCGGTATCCGCCTGTACAGTGTTTCAAAATCCTGAACCAGATGCGCATGGTCGTGGGACTCGAGCACATGCAGGGGGTTCCGGCCGTGGTTACGGATGTCGAACACAACGATCTCAAAGCGCTCAAGCAGTTGCCCCCAGAATGGGAAATAAGCGTCGATCGCAAAGCCATTACCATGGCTGAGCAGGACCCGCAGTTTGCCTCGCCCGTGTTGACGGACTCGGATCACTGCGCCATCNGTCATCGTGACAGCGAGGGTCTTTTGAGGTTCCGGAATCTTGAATGCCATAGTTTGCCTGGTAAAGAGATCTATCGACAGGTCTGCATCTGACTGCCAATGCGAGTGATCAGTTAAGGAAACGGTCCGTTGGGCTGTGTCGGTGGGCGCGGCCCGAACCGGGGTGATTCAATACTGGCAGAATAGCGCCTGAAAGTGGCAAAGTAACCCCTGCGCATGCATCCGGGTAGCCAGGAACTCAACTATCCGGCCTGGCCGGGGTTATTATGGCGCAACTCACGGAGAACGCACGATGGCAAAAGGATACTGGATTGGCCGGATCGATGTGTCTGATCCTGAAGCTTATCAACGTTACGTCCGTGCAAACGCCGAGCCGTTTGCAAAGTACGGGGCGCATTTTCTGGTTCGTGGAGGCATCCATGAGGCGGTTGAAGGCATTGGTCGCGAGCGCGCTGTCGTGATCGAGTTCGAAAGTTACCAGAGTGCGTTGGATTGTTACTATTCCCCGGAATATCAAACAGCGAAAGCCATGAGGGTGGAAGCCTCGGACGGCGACCTGGTTGTCATCCAGGGCTATGATGGTGCCCAACCCGGAGATTGAGACTCCGTAAGAGGTGCTCGGTTTCGAGAGTGAGGCCCAGCGGAAGTGCGCACAGCACTTGTGTGTAATGGGTAAAGCACGCAGTTCACATCCGATCCTACCCCTGATCTCAAAGGATAATGTTCGATGAATGTTCTTCGCTCGGTGGCGGTCATTGGTGCAGGTACCATGGGTCGCGGAATCGCACAGGTCAGCGCCCTGGCTGGATTTGCGACCCGGCTGTTTGATGTTGACATCCAGATCCTGGAAGAAGGAATGAACCAGATCGGCCAGCAACTGGCTGAGGGTGTTGCCCGCGATAAGATAACCGAAGACGACCGAAATCTGGCACTGGCACACTTGAGCGCTGTCGATGATCTGGGCGAAGCCGTTCAAGATATTGATCTCATGATCGAAGCGGTCCCAGAGCGCATGGCACTCAAACAGCAGATTTTTGTGCAGGTCAGCGCACAGGCGCCCGAACACGCCATACTGGCATCCAACACCTCCTCTCTCAGCATTTCTGAGATCGCTGCCAGCACCTCATGCCCCGAACGGGTCATCGGTATGCACTTTTTCAACCCCGCCCATATAGTCAGGTTGCTTGAGATCGTCCGTGGACATCAAACCTGCGAACAGGTTGTGGATACGGTTCGCGAGATTGGCGCCCTGATGAACCGGGAACTGGTGGTTGTCAATGACTCGCCTGGTTTTGCCAGCAGTCGTCTTGGAATCGCTCTTGGGATGGAGGCGATCCGGATGGTCGAGCAGGGTGTGGCAAGGCCCGAGGATATTGATGCTGCGATGGTTCACGGTTACCGCCATCCCATCGGGCCGTTACGCCTGGGAGATCTGGTGGGGCTAGACGTGCGCCTGTCGGTTGGCGAATATCTTTGCCAGGCGCTGGGCGCCGAACAGTTCCGCCCGCCCGAACTGCTGCAACGGATGGTTGCAGAGGGCAAACTGGGCCGTAAGACAGGCGAAGGATTTTATGTCTGGGAAAAATAGCCGGGCTGGACTGGGAGCAGCTTCCAGCNAGTACTTAAACACGGGCAGACTGTGAATTATTCCTTTGACCTCGGTGGGTACTCCCGCCCGATCACGACCGTCCAGCCCGAAGCTCAGGTCTGGTTCGACAGAGGCCTGGTCTGGTGTTACGGCTTCAATCACGAGGAAGCCGTCGATTGCTTCAAGCAGGCGGCCAGCATCGACCCGGGTTGTGCGATGGCCCACTGGGGAATCGCCTTTGCGAGCGGACCATTTTATAACCTGCCCTGGGAATGGATGAGTGAGCCCGAAGCCCGCAAGGCGTTGGAGACCTGNTACACCAACATACAACAGGCTGTGGCGCTTTTAAGTGGCAAGGCCGCTGTCGAAGAAGCNCTCATTCTGGCTCTGTCGCGGCGCTTTCAGTCAAACCAGCTGGCCAGCACGGAGACTTTGCACGGCTGGGATGACGCCTATGCCGATGAGATGCGTCGGGTCTATGCGGCATTTCCAACCGATCTTGATGTGATCGCGCTTTTCGCAGAGGCGATGATGACCAGAACGCCCTGGAAGCTGTGGGACATCGTTCGGGGTGAACCTGCCGAGGGTGCCGATACTTTGGAGAGCATCGCGGTGCTTGAAAGTGGTNTTCAGCAGGTTTCAAAGCGTGGCGTGAAATCGCATCCAGGCATCCTGCACATGTATCTGCATGCCCTGGAGATGTCCCCGACGCCGGAAAAGGCCCTCGACGCGGCAGACCAGNTGTCAGGCCTGAGTCCGGACGCTGGCCATCTGCAGCACATGCCTGCGCATATCTATGTGATCTGTGGCCGATACCGCGATGCCATCGCGGTCAGCGACAAAGCCATTGCGGCGGACGAGAAATATCTCGAATTTGCCGGTCCATACAACTTCTACACCACCGCGCGTTGCCACGACCTGCATATGATGATGTATGCGAGCATGTTTGCCGGNCGNTTCGAGCCGGCGATTACCGCTGCAGAGACGATTACCCGGACGCTGACAGCTGATCTGCTGGCGGTCGAGCGGCCGCACATGGCGGTGACTCTGGANGGCTANTACTCCACCCTGATGCATGTGCTGGTGCGTTTCGGCAAATGGCGGGAGATCATCGCAAGGCCCCTGCCNGGNNACCCCGAGTTGTACTGCGTGTCGACNGCAATGTTCCACTATGCCCGCACTGTTGCCTACGCCGCACTGGGTCAGATTGATGCTGCAGAGACAGAAAGTTCGCTGTTCAATCAGGCCAGGGAGCGTGTCCCGGNGNCGCGACTGTTCTTCAACAATACNGCCCAGGATATTNTGGCNATCGGGGAGGCGATGATGATGGGCGAGNTGGAATACCGNAAGGAAAACTATGATCTGGCGTTTGCTCTTCTGGAACAGGCAGCTCTGCTTGACGATGCTCTCTATTACTCAGAGCCCTGGGCCTGGATGCATCCGCCCCGCCACGCGCTTGGGGCGCTGCTTCTTGAGCAGGGTCGTGTCAGTGAGGCGGAGCGTGTCTATTGTGCTGACCTCGGCATCGACAACAGCCTCTCTCGTCCGTCGCAGCACCCGAACAACGTCTGGAGCCTGCACGGTTATGTCGAGTGCCTTGAGCGCTCCGGCAGGCTNGATCAGGCGCGGGACATGAAAGCGCACCTTGACGTTGCCCTCGAACAGTCTGACCGGGGCATCACGTCCTCGTGCGCCTGCCGGACCCGGTTCTGAGTTCTAGCGCAGCCTGGATCGGAGTGTCATCAATAAGGATCGCGTTGCGCTCGATGGCCGCTGCTCACAGCCCGCTCCGAAGGGGTTCGTCAGAAGATTTTCTGCAGCGACATGGCGGCCATCAGGTTGGAGACGGTCAGCTGGCCCGCACTCATCAATGTCATTGCTGACGTCGGATCTTCCAGGACTTGCTCGAATACCTCCTCCGTGCAGCTTATGGTGCAGTCAGGGCTGTCATGCCTTCCGGCCGTGACTGATCCTTGCCCCACTGTCAGGTCGACGCTGTAGCTGCCCGCACCTTCGATGTCGAATTGGAAGATCTGGTCCACCTTGCCAGCGAGATCGGGGTTGGCCAAGAGCTTCCCCGGCAGGTAGTCGTTGAAGAATGCTTGTGTTTTTGACATTCGGTCACACTCGTTGATTGTCTGTACTGGCGCACGGTGCGGAGGCTCAAATATAGATCACAAGGGCAGGCTTTTCACAGTGGCTATCCGGAGTACCGCTGCGATTGCTTTCAGTCCCTTGTGCCTCCCGGCCAACCGTACCGCGAGGTAGCAGGGTCGACCAGTATCATTTGACGAGGTGATAAGATGGGGTCAGCTTAACCAGATAAGGACAGACCCATGGACGAAAACGCCAAGAAGACCGCATTGCGGATGATCCCTTACGGCCTGTATGTTCTCACCGCAGAGGACCAGGACGGGAACCTGTCGGCCGCAACCGTCAACTGGGTCACNCAGACGTCGTTCCAACCCCCGCTGGTCGCGGTTGGTGTTAAAACCGACTCGCAGGTTCATGGGATCATCAAGAAAACCAGCACCTTCGCCCTGAATGTGCTGGGCAAGGGGCAGCAGGGCATTGCNTACACGTTTTTCAAGCCCGCTGAAAAGGACGGCCAGACGATCGCGGGAGAGCCCTATCGATCCGGGTCTACCGGTGCGCCCGTTCTCGACAATACTCCGGCGTTCATCGAGTGCCGACTGGTCGGTTCGGTTGAGGAAGGTGACCACTCTTTGTTTGTAGGGGAAGTGGTGGATGCAGGAGTCGGCCAGGAGCCAGAAGGGCGGGCAGACGATGCAACGCTCTGGCTCAAGGAACTGGGAGAGAAAGCGTTCTACGGCGGGTGACAACAGCTCCCACGTGCTGATTGGTTTGATCCGAACACCCCGGTGGGTCCACCTGTCTTGGTGACAGGCACCGCCAACGATCCGAGCGGCTTGCGGGTGAGTGCTGTCTGCGTGTGCCGGGGGGAAATCAAACTTGGCTGACCTACAACTCGCCCCGGCAAGGGTTACGGTCAGAAAGATCACAGGCGGTGGGTTAGTGATCGAGTCCCCCGTGACACTCGGGCGGTACGAGACCCAGGTCGGCCAGATGCTGCGCCACTGGGCNGCTCAGACCCCGCTCAGTCCNTTTCTGGTCGAGCGGGACAACGACGGCCGATGGGTTCGGCTTTGCTACGCTGAGGCTGCGGACCGGGCGGACAGTGTGTCCCAGGCGCTGCTTGATCGTAACCTGTCCCTCGAAAGACCNGTCATGGTTCTTTCGGGCAACAGCATCGAGCACGCACTGNTGTCGCTGGGCGCCATGCAGGTGGGAATACCCGTGGTGCCGGTATCGCCCGCCTACTCACTGCTGAGTGGCGACCACCAGAGGCTCAAAGCGTTGTTTGAACTGTGCTCGCCCGGTCTGGTTTATGTTTCAGACAGTGGCCCGTTTGGCCCGGCACTGGCTGCGCTGCCGCTTGCAGGTGCCGAACTGGTCACGGGCACCAACAGTGGTGCGGGACCGTCCGCAACTGCCTTCAGCGACCTTCTGGCGACACCTGCGGAAGGAGCTGTGAATCGGGCGTTCGATGCCGTGGGCCCGGAGACCGTTGCCAAGATCCTGTTTACTTCCGGTTCTACCGGTGTATGTAAAGGTGTGATCAACACCCACCGGATGTTGTGCTCGAACCAGAAGAGCCTGGCACTGGTATGGCCGTTTATCGAGAAGGTCCGACCCCTGCTGTTGGACTGGTTGCCGTGGAACCACACTTTTGGCGGCAACCACAACTTTACCTTGGTGTTGCGCAACGGTGGTGTGATGTACATCGATGCCGGTAAACCGTTGCCGGAACTGATTGAGCAGACGATCGACAATCTGCGCGAGGTTTCACCGACGATGTATTTCAATGTGCCGGCGGGCTACAGCATGCTGCTGCCCTANCTCGAAGACGACAAAGTGCTGTGTGAGCATTTTTTTCGGAACTTGAAACTGCTGATGTTTGCCGCTGCTGCNCTGCCGAAGGACCTATGGGAGCGACTGGAAAGACTCAGCGTCGCGGTTCTGGGCCGAAAGGTTCCTATCACATCGGCATGGGGCACCACCGAGACAGCACCGCTTGCGACCACGGCCCATTTTCCTATCGAAGATATCGCCAATATCGGNATCCCGGTACCCGGGGTGTCAGTGAAAATGCTGCCATTCGGTGACAAGATGGAACTGCGGGTCAAAGGTCCCAATATCACACCCGGGTACCACCGGCGGNCCGAGTTGACTGCGAAGATGTTCGATGAGGAAGGCTACTATCTGGCCGGTGATGCCGGCAGGCTGGTTGATCCACTGGATCCCGCCAGGGGTATCCTGTTTGACGGGCGGATCACAGAGGACTTCAAGCTGATGACCGGCACCTGGGTCTCGACCGGAACAGTGCGGGTCAATGCGATTGCCGCAGCGTCGCCACTGATTAGAGATGCGGTGGTCACAGGCAGCAACCGCGCTGATATTGGCCTGCTGGCCTGGCTGAATGATGCTGCAGGTGAGCAATTTCTCACTGGCGGCGGCCAGCCCCTGTCATCGCCGCTGATCCTGAACCCGGTCATACGGGCCAGGTTGGTGAAAGATCTCGCCGGATACAATACCCGTAACCCCGGTTCCAGTCGCTGTATACGCCGGATCATGCTGATGAGCGAACCACCGGAGATCGATGCTGGTGAGATCACGGACAAGGGCTACATCAACCAGCGGGCCGTTCAGGAACGCCGCGCTGATCTCGTCGAGCGNCTGTATGCCGAATCACCAGACCCAGAGGTGATCCTGCTCTGAACCGGTTTTCGATATGACTAAAGGAGTTCGTNCATGAGTGATCTAGGTAAACGACTGGAAGCGTGTTACGCAAGTGCCGTCCACGATGTGTTGCGCCTGATGGGTCACGACAACTGCGTTCTACCCTCGAACCTTATCTCGCTTGATCCGTCACAACGGCTGACAGGAGAGATCTACACCATCTCCGGTCACGTGGACCGGACCCTTTCCAGGCATGAAAGCCTGTTGGCATGGGCCCGGGTATTGTCCCGTGTCCCAGCAGGCAAAGTACTGGTCTGTCAACCCAATACGCGGGATGTGGCACTGATGGGAGAGCTGTCGGCCCGGGCTCTGATGGTCAAGGACACGCGGGGCTACGTTGTTGACGGCCGTTGCCGGGACACCGATTTTATCCTGGAGATGGGTTTTCCGGTCTTCTGCGATCTGAATACGCCAGCCGACATCGTCGAACGATGGAACTATGATCGGCTGGGTGATCCCATCACAATTGGAACGGTGACCATTTCAAGCGGTGACTACCTGATCGGAGACCGGGATGGGATCGTGATCATTCCGGCGGCGGTTTCTGAAGAGACGGTGTCGAAAACNGAACAGGTCATGTCGACCGAGAGCGAGATGCGCGAGGCGATACTTTCCGGCATGGACCCGGAGGAGGCCTACCTGAAATACAGAAAATTCTAANGCTGACTGCTGTNAGAAATGATACAGAATATTGAAANAATTAANGATTCCTGTAACATAATCGCTTGACCTGTATCGCCGGAAGGCGATCTTGGGAAATAGCAAGAACATGACCGATTCAGGCAGCGACCGATTCGAGCAGGGCTTCTGGGACAAGATTCGCGAGGAGACCCGGATCGAGCCCAAGGACTGGATGCCGGAGGGTTACCGCAAGACCCTGATCCGCCAGATTGCCCAGCATGCACACTCCGAAATTGTCGGCATGCAGCCGGAAGGCAACTGGATCACCCGCGCACCGACGCTCGAACGCAAGATTGGTCTGCTCGCGAAGGTGCAGGATGAGTGCGGCCATGGCCTGTATCTCTACAGTGCTGCAGAGACGCTGGGTGCTTCGCGGGAGGAGCTGCTGGCTGCGCTCCACGAGGGCCGGATGAAGTACTCAAGCATTTTCAATTATCCGACCCTCAGCTGGGCCGATATCGGAGCCATCGGCTGGCTCGTCGACGGTGCGGCAATTGTCAATCAAATCAGCCTTTGCCGAAACTCCTACGGCCCCTACGCACGGGCGATGGTTCGAATCTGCAAGGAAGAGAGCTTTCATCAGCGCCAGGGCTACGGGATCATGCTGACCCTGACCCAGGGTACGGACGACCAGCAGGCCATGGCCCAGGATGCATTGAACCGCTGGTGGTGGCCGACCCTGATGATGTTCGGACCGCACGACAGCGAGTCTTCACACAGCGAGCAGTCCACAGCCTGGAAGATCAAGCGGCAGAGTAACGATGAGTTGCGCCAGCGCTTCATCGATATCACGGTGCCCCAGGCCGATCATCTCGGGCTGGCGATACCTGACTCTGATCTGAAATGGAATGAAGCAGAAGGCCATTACGAATCTGGTGAGATCGACTGGGATGAGTTCTGGGCGGTGGTTAAGGGCGGGGGTCCGTGCCGTCGCCAGAGAATCAAGACCCGCGTCGATGCTCACGAGAAAGGGCAGTGGGTGCGCGAAGCGGCTACGGCCTATGCGCACAAACGGGCGAGCAGGCAAGAAGCGGCCTGATGCACTTGCCTGGACTGGCACAGCGGAGACGGTGCGATGACACAAGAATCTGATCAGTGGCCCCTGTGGGAGGTTTTCGTGCGCGGTAAACGCGGTCTGTCACACCAGCACACGGGCAGTCTTTACGCCGCCGATGCGCAGATGGCATTGGAAAACGCCCGTGACCTTTACACCCGGCGCCAGGAAGGGATCAGTATCTGGGTCGTGCCATCGAATTCGATCACAGCGTCTTCACCAGAAGAACAGGGCGCATTTTTCGAGCCGGCCGGTGACAAGGTGTACCGGCACCCGACCTTTTATCCGGTTCCGGAGGGTGTCGAAAACCTTTGAGCCAGCAAATAGATACCGACACGGTCCGATTCGAGCTGCTCCTGCAGCTGGGTGATAACGCCCTGATCCTCGGTCACCGCCTCTCCGAGTGGTCAGGTGATGCTCCTGTTCTGGAGGAGGATGTGGCGCTGACCAATATTGCGCTGGATCTGATTGGCCAGGCCAGGTTCTGGCTGACCGCAGCCGGCAAGACCGAAGGCCTCGAGCGCAGCGAGGATGATCTTGCTTACCACCGCGATGCCCGTGACTGGCGAAATCTCCATCTGGTGGAACTGCCCAACGGCGATTTTGCCCAGACAATGCTCCGGCAGTACTTCTTCGACACCTATCACCTGTTGCTTCTGGAGGGCCTGGCGGCGGGTCGGGACAGTGAGATCTCGGGAATCGCAGCCAAGGCAGTCAAGGAGGTTCGCTACCATCTTCGCCACAGTCGGGGCTGGGTCATTCGTCTGGGTGATGGTACCAAGGAAAGCCGTGCGCGCATGCAACAGGCGCTGGAGGTTTGTGCGCCATGTGTTCCTGAGCTTTTCGAGGCTGATATGTGTTACCTGAGCCTCGTAGAGCAGAAAATCGCACCGGATATCCAGTCGTTGAAGCCCGAATGGCAACGTCAGACGAACCAGGTGCTCGATGAGGCAACGCTGGAAATGCCCGAGATTGGCCACGCGATGTCGGGTGGCCGGCAGGGACTGCACAGTGAGCAACTGGGTTATCTACTGGCCGAGATGCAGTTTCTACAGCGCGCTTACCCCGGTGTATCGTGGTGAGTGCTGTGTCGTTACCAGTGGTGACCCCGGACAGCGTTCTCGAGCTATTGGATTCGGTGACTGATCCGGAGATCCCTTCGCTCAGCATCCGAGATCTGGGTATCGTCCGATCGGTACACGTGGATACTCTGGGCAAGGATACCCATGTGGTCGTGACCATCTCGCCAACCTATTCGGGCTGTCCTGCGAGCCGTGTCATAGAAGCCGACATCCGCGAGGCCATCGAGCGGGCCGGCATTGGCAATGTGTCCGTCAAGCATCAACTGAATCCGCCGTGGACGACCGACTGGATCACGGAAAGCGGTAAGCAGCACCTCCGAGAGGCAGGTATTGCGCCGCCAGCCTGCTGGGCGTCGGACCCCGCCGCCAATGATGCTGAGATTGAATGCCCGCACTGCGGATCGTGTAACACCCGGGTCCTCGCCGGGTTCGGTTCGACGCCGTGTAAGGCCCTGTGGCATTGCACCGATTGCTTCGAACCGTTCGACTATTTCAAGCCGCATTAGCTGCAATGCGCTTTCATCCGCTGACCGTCGCCCAGGTGCGCCCGGAGACCGACGATACGGTCTCGGTGTCTTTCCGAGTGCCCGATGACCTGCGGGATGAATACCGGTTTACCCAGGGCCAGCATCTGACCCTGCGGCGCGAATTCAACGGTGAAGAAGTACGTCGTTCGTATTCAATCTGCACTTCCGTGTATGAAAACGATTTGCGCGTTGCCGTCAAAGCGATCCCGCAAGGGGTGTTTTCAGGATTTGTACACCAGGCGCTCGCTACGGGTGACCAGATCGAGGTGGGTCTGCCGATCGGGCATTTCAATGTGCCGCTCGATCCCGGCAACCACAAGCGATACGCGGCCTTTGCTGCAGGCAGCGGGATCACACCGGTGATTTCCATCATCAAGACCACGCTGTCAGCGGAACCGCACAGTGCTTTTTCGCTGGTCTACGGGAATCGCGAGACACGAAGCATTATTTTCAGGGAAGAACTGGAGAGCCTGAAGAACAGCTACTTGGATCGATTGTCGGTAACGCATGCGCTGTCGCGTGAGGGCCGCAACATTCCACTGCTTGACGGCAGAATCGACCACAGCAAGGCCAGCCAGTTGCTCGACACGCTCCTGGTGCCTGAACACTTCGACGAATTTTTCCTGTGCGGCCCAAAGGGCATGATCGATGGTGTGCGTGATGCACTGATCGAAAAAGGTGTTGACAGATCCCGGATTCACTTCGAATTGTTCACCGCGCCTGACCAGGCATTCGAACTGTCGGGCTCCCGGCGCACCGATCCGGCAACCCAATCCGGCAGCCACAGCACGGTTGTAGTCTCCCTGGAAGGCAAGTCAACCACGCTGAGCATGGGCCCGGATGATGGATCAGTTCTGGAAGCGGTCAGGCGAGTCCGCCCGGAAGTGCCTTACGCCTGCGAAGGCGGGGTCTGTGCGACGTGTCGGGCAAGAATCATTGAAGGGCGGGTCGATATGCAGTTGAATTTTGCACTCGAGGAACAAGAAGTTGAGGCCGGCTATGTCCTGACCTGCCAGGCAGTCCCTGCCAGCGACCACATCGTGCTTGATTTCGACGCGCTGTGATCGCTAGCGCTTGAACCGCTTCGAGTAGCCTCTTTCAGGCGGTCTGACAGGGCCGCCGGTCTTCTCACACAGCGCGACCGCCCATTGATCAGCCGCATCCCGCAGTGCGAGGTAGATGGTGGCGCAGCGTTTTCTGGCCTTTGTGCCGGGCCAGTCAGAAGGTAGCAGGGGGTCTGGAACATCCGGATCGCGCAGCAGGATGCGACGGTATTCATGGATCAGCAAGGTGCGTCCGACAAACGCTGCCTCACCGTTGATGGCTTTGCGCGGCCGCCGGACCGAGTCCCAGAGGCCCGAGAAACGCTGGTTGAAAAGATCGTACTCCCCTGCGATGTGATCCAGATCGAAGCAACGCGAAAGCAGGGCCTGGGGCGATTCACTGTCACCGACGGACTGGCCACGGATGACTTTGACCTTGCCGGTGAGGTTCCGGTCAGCGAGCATGNTGTTCACGGGCGAAAGGTCTGCCGTCGGATGGATCAGTACATCGGCACTGAGAGTGCCGAATCCCTGCCACTTGAGTTCTTTTTTGATTGCATCCCGTGCCGTCCGGTCGATAGATTTGCGGGGAATCACGACCACTCGCCATTCACCATCCCAGTCCCGGTTACCGCCACCGTAGATGCGGTGCTCGGCATTGGCGAACTGCCGGTGACCGGTTGCTGTGAGTTGATAGTAGCTGCGGCGGCCGGATGAGGCCCCGACCAGCCATTTTTCCCGGGCCAGACGGTAAACGGAGGTTCGAACCAGGCCTTCACTGACGCCCAGTGGACGGGCCAGTTGGATCAGGCTGCCCAGCCAGGCACTGCCGCCGCGCGGCTCGAGAGAATCGCCGAAAATNGTAATCAGCAGCGACTTGGCGCGCACTGGTCGGCGGGCACGAAAATCACCCAGTAGCTGTTGAACAGCGGAGTCGAGCCTCATGCCAGCGCCGGAATCAACGGCGGTCAACCACCCTCTGGGCCTTGCCCTGGGACCGGGCCACCCCGCCCTCTTCGTGGACGATGACCACGGCCGAGACTCCGATGTAGGTCTTGATGCTGTGGGTGAGTGCCGCAGTAATATCTTCAGACCCACTGTCAGAACCGGCGCCCGGTTCGAGTTCGACATGGACTGTCAGGGTGTCGAGATTGCCNGTCCGGGTTAACTCGATCTGGTAATGCGGGCTCAGGGCCTCCTGCCCCAGAACCTGTTCTTCGATCTGGGAGGGGAATACGTTGACACCGCGTACGATCATCATATCGTCGCTGCGTCCGGTCACCCTGGCCATACGTCGCATGGTCCGGGCCGTGCCAGGCAGCAGCCGGGTCAGGTCGCGGGTGCGGTAGCGGATGACAGGTGAGGTTTCCTTGGTCAGGGAAGTCAGGACGAGTTCACCCGCCTCCCCATCTGGCAGGACCGCGCCGGTCTCGGGGTCGATGATCTCCGGATAGAAGTGATCCTCCCAGAGTGTCAGCCCGTCCTTTGTTTCGATGCACTCCTGGGCAACACCGGGCCCCATGACCTCCGACAGACCATAGATGTCGACCGCATCCAGATCGAAGCGCGACTCCAGGCTTTGGCGCATAGATTCGGTCCATGGCTCCGCCCCGAAGATGCCGACCTTCAGAGAAGACTGGCGCGGATCTAGCCCTGCGTTTTCGAAAGCATCGGCAATGTTCAGACAGTAGGAAGGCGTGACCATGATGATCGCGGGTTCGAAATCGTTGATCAGCTGGACCTGCTTTTCGGTCTGCCCGCCCGACATGGGGATGACCGCAGCGCCCAGTTTTTCAGCACCAAAGTGGGCCCCCAGACCGCCCGTGAACAGGCCATAACCGTAACTGACATGGATAAGGTCATCTTCTCGTCCGCCGGCTGCCCGAATNGAGCGGGCCATCACTGTGGACCAGACATCGATGTCGTTCCGGGTATAACCCACCACCGTCGGTTTACCCGTGGTACCGCTGGAAGCGTGAATCCGGATCACCTCGGACATCGGTGTGGCGAAGGTGCCGAAGGGATAGTAGCGGCGCAGGTCGGCCTTATCGGTAAGCGGAAACCGGGTCAGGTCGTCAAGGCAGGTCAGGTCCTCTGGCCGCACACCGGCTGATTCGAATTTCTCCCGGTAAAGCGGTGAATTGGTGTGCGCGTGATTGAGCGACCATTGAAGCCGCGACAGCTGCAGCGTGCGCAGTTCGTCAACGCTGGCCGTTTCAATGGACTCCAGTTCGTTTTTAAGAGCCTTCTTGACGCTCATGTTATTCGTTTCGGTTAAAGGCTTAACAGGGTNGTGTTGGCAGATCGNCTCAAGGGCGTTCCAGCAGCATGGCAATCCCTTGTCCGACGCCGACGCACATCGCACACAGGGCGTAGCGAGCCTGCCTTCGTTTTAGCTCATAAGCTGCCGTGGTGACCAGTCGGGCACCGCTCATACCCAGCGGGTGGCCCAAGGCAATGGCGCCGCCATTGGGGTTGACTCGCGGGTCATCGTCGGCAAGGCCGAGCTCTCGAGTGACAGCGAGGGCCTGAGCGGCAAACGCTTCGTTGAGTTCGATGACATCCATCTGGTTCAGGCTCAGGCCCGCAATGCCGAGTACCCGGCGGCTGGCCGAGACCGGGCCGATGCCCATGACGCGCGGCGCGACGCCGGCGCTGGCCATGGCGACCACCCGGGCCAGTGGTTCGGATGTCCCGGCCAGTGCGCTGGTGCTGCTGCCTATCAGCAAAGCACAAGCGCCATCATTGATGCCCGATGAGTTGCCGGCGGTCACTGATCCGTCGACGCGAAAGGGCGTCGGCAACGCGGCGAGTTTTTCAACAGTGGTGTCCCCCCGGGGGTGCTCGTCTGTGTCGTACAGAACCGGCTCCGAATGCCGCCCGGGATCTGCTACCGGTACGATCTCGTCAGCAAAGCGATCAGTCTCACGAGCACTGTGGCATTTTTGCTGAGACCACAGGGCGAACTGATCCTGGTCTTCCCGGCTGACAGAGAATTCGGNGGCGACGTTCTCAGCGGTCTCGGGCATGGAGTCGACCCCATACTGTGATTTGAGGAGGGGATTGATGAAGCGCCAGCCGATGGTGGTGTCATACAGCTCGGCCTGTCTCCCGAAAGCCTGCGTGGTCTTGGGTAATACAAAAGGAGCCCTCGACATCGATTCCACACCAGCGGCGATAGCAGTATCGATCTCCCCACAGCGAATTGCCCGCGCCGCAGCGCCAACAGCTTCCATGCCCGAACCACAGAGGCGGTTGACAGTCACCGCCGGGGTCTCTGTGGGCAGACCAGCGAGCAGGGTACTCATGCGNCCGACGTTACGATTGTCCTCGCCGGCCTGGTTGGCGCAGCCCATGAAAACATCGCCGATCAGGGCAGGTTTGAATTCTGGATTACGGGACAGCAACGCCCGCAGCGGCACAGCACCGAGATCGTCCGTTCTGATACCNGAGAGCATACCGCCGTAACGNCCAATCGGGGTNCGCACNGCNTCGAAGATCAGAGCCTCGGTCATGTTNTTTGTTCTTGGCTTGAGTCTAGAAGGGTTTCGTCGATGGCCCTGGATTTTCCGCGGAAAAGAGCCACACAGCTTCCGTCGGCAAGATTCACCCTGACATCGTAGACCCCGTTGCGCCCGCCCCGAAACTGCTCGGTAGCCGTCGCGGTGAGCCTTTCTCCAGCCCTGACCGCAACCAGGAACTCGACCTGNCAGCTCACTGCCACACTGGCCCGGTTGCGTGTGTTGCAGGCATGGGCGAAGGCAGTGTCGGCGAGGGTGAAGATCATGCCGCCGTGGCAGTTGCCATGNCCGTTGACCATGTCGTCGCGGATAAGCATGGAAAGTNGTGCGTAGCCNGGNCTNGCNTCGTCAANGACCATGCCGAGCATCCGGGAGCAGTGGTCGNCGCGATNCATGTGTTNACTGCANGCCTTGGCGATTGACAGGCTGTTCTGGGTATCGTTCAAGAGGNNTTTTCCAAAGCTTAGGCGCAGTCCAGCNGAATCCAGGTCACTGAAGAAGTGTAAAAAGATCGTATCACATCGAGGCTGAGCTGGTTTTTTGCGACGACTTCAGCGGCGGTGGTCAATCCCTGACTAAAGTCGAGTGGGGATCAGGGCGAAGAAGGTACGGCGTGGATCATGTCCGGGCTTTCGGGCAGCAGCGCGCCACCGTCGACAATTATGGTCTGGCCGGTAACGTAACGGGCCTGATCACTGGCAAGGTAAACCATGGCCCAGGCAATATCATCAGGTTCGCCCAGGGTGCCGAGCGGGATGAACTGCTCGATCCGGCGCCGTTGATCCGGGTCGGCGAGGAAACCGTCTGACTTCGCAACGTAGCCGGGTTCGACGGCGTTGACCGTAATGCCGTCACCGGCGAGTTCCAGTGCTGCGCCCCGGACGAAGGCATTGACGCCGCCTTTGGCCGCGCCGTAATGCACCGCACCCGGCATGGCGACCCTGGGCCCGGTCACCGAAGATGTGACCAGAAAGCGTCCTCTTCCTGACTCACGCAGCCAGGGCAGGGCCGCTTTGACCAGGCGAAAACACGCTTTGAGATTTATCGACAGCGTCATCTCCAGATCGCTTTCCTCCAGTGTCTCGAGCCGTGACCAAGGGCATCCACCGGCGTTGTGTACGACAATGTCCAGCCCGCCGAGTTGATCCGCGGCGGCTTCGACGGCCCTTGCTGCCCCGTCCGGCCCTTCCAGGTCGAGCGGCAAAGCTATCGCCGACAGACCCTGTTGCTGAACGCTATCGACCACCACCTGGGCAGCGCTCAGGGTGCGATTAGCTGCTGCGACCTGGGCACCGCACTCGGCGAATCGCCGAACAATTGCCGGGCCAATGGCGCGCCCCACTCCGGTCACCAGTGCTCTTCGGCCAGCGAGTCTGTCCTTGGACATTACAAACCTCCGTTTGATCTGTCTGCCAGTCTAAAACCCCGGTGTCGTGACGTCCTTTCCGGGGGCACCCGTGTGGAATGCTTTTTCCACAGTAAAGGCAAAAAGAGGAGTTGTCGAACAATGCTTTAAAAGCAAGGAAAATGCGGGGGAGCATGCCAGTGGGCATCGATTCGACTCCGCCACGAGCCAAGATACAGTAGTATCCTTCAGACTTGAGCACCCCTGGAACCCTGTCAGATCGTAAAGGAGAACTGAATAATGACAACTGAATCGGCGGCCCTGGCGGACACACTGATCACCGGCTGGCCGGAGCCCGATCTGGATCACCTTCGTGCCCGCAATGCCCGCAGTGTGTGGCATCCGATGGCGCACCCGGGTGCCCATCAGGCGAACCCACCCCGCATTATCACGGCAGCCGATGGTGTCTATATTCAAGATGACGAAGGTCACCGCGTGATCGATGCTGTCGGCGGGATCTGGAACGTCAACCTGGGTTATTCCTGTACCCCAATCAAGCAGGCCATCGCCCGGCAACTGGACGTCCTGCCTTTCTATTCGGCGTTTAAGGGTACGACCAGCACTCGACTGATCGAACTGGCGGACCGGTTGGTCGGTGTGCTTGAGCCCGAAGGTATGCGTCGCGCGTTTTTTACCTCGGGGGGCAGCGACAGTATCGAAACAGCATTAAGGTTGACCCGCCAGTTCTGGAAGCTGGCCGGACAGCCGGGTAAGGTGAAATTCTTCTCCTTCAAAAAGGGTTATCACGGAACTCATTTCGGAGGCGCCTCAATCAACGGTAATGACCGTTTCCGCAAAAGTTATGAGCCAATGCTGCCGGGTTGCATCCAGCTGCCTTTCCCATCGCTGTATCACAATCCGTTCGGGATTGAAGACATTGACGAGTTGACCGAGGTTTGTCTCAGGCAGATCGAGCAGGAGATCAACTATCAAGGAGCAGACAGCATTGCGGCTTTTATCGCAGAACCGGTGCTCGGTGCGGGCGGCATTCTGGTCCCTCCGCCAAGNCTGTGGCCGGCGCTGCGCGCCTTGTGNGACAAGTACGATATTCTGTTGATCGCCGATGAAGTTGTTACGGGNTTTGGACGGACGGGCTCCTGGTTCGGAACCCGNGCCTGGGGCGTCAAGCCCGACATGATGTGTTTTGCAAAGGCCATCACCTCCGGGTATTTCCCATTCGGGGCGTTNATGCTCAATGAACGAATTGAGACCGTATTTATGGAAAGCGGTCCTGACGGTGCTATCGGCCATGGCTATACCTACTCCGGCCATCCGGTCGGCTGTGCTGCGGCACTCGCGACACTGGATGTNACGTTNNGCCANGATCTACCCGGCAATGCATTGGCGCGAGGCGAGCAGTTGATGGCTTCACTGAAGGCGCTGCAGGCAGAACACCATATGATCGGTGACGTGCGAGGAAAGGGCCTGATGGTGGGCATCGAACTGGTGGCTGATCGCGAATCGAAAATGCCATTGGACCCGCAACTCGGCGAAGCCCTGGCNGATCGAGTTTTCGCGGCAGGTGCGATGATCCGTGTTTCTGGGAATATCATTATCATGTCGCCACCGCTAGTGATTACTGAATCGGAGATTGATTCCCTAGCCCAGGCACTGTCTGTCGGCTTTGCCGGAGCCTGATACAGCTAACAAGCCTTGAAATAGTCCGGTGTCTTAACTTAAAGTGACAGATGCAACCTGCTGGTGGTAGTGTGCCTCCCTCGAGATTCTTTATTCTTGTGGAAACAGCACTCTGAAAGGTGAGGTGTTTATGATAATTTTATCTGTGGAGGATAAGACATGAAAATGACCTTGAAACTGGTCGTACTGAGTATCCTGGCGTCGNTTNTGGTATTCGGCTCAGCCGCTCGGGCAGAGTATCCTGAAAAACCGGTGACCTTTATTGTGCCCTGGCCGCCGGGTGATCTTGAAGATATCACCACTCGTATGATCGCTGAAGAATTTCAGAAAGAGTACGGTGTCGCTGCGGCCGTAGTAAACAAGCCAGGCGGTGGTGGTGGTCCGTTCCCGGGTGCTGCCGAGGTCGCGAATGCGCCGGCTGATGGCTACACCATCGGGTCGTTCGTGATCGGCGTACCGATCATCGGTCCGCTCGTCGGCGTNCCTGGATTCGAAGATCCTGATTTGTTTGAGCCGGTCGGTATTTTTATCATCTACCCGTTCCTGCTGGCCGCCAGCGGAGATGCCCCGTACAGCAACATGGCTGAACTTGCTGAGTATGCCAAGTCCCACAAAGTGGCCCTGGGCCACTTTGGCTACGGTCTGATTCCAACCCGTGCAACAATTGTGGCCGCGATGGAGCTTGGGTTTGAGTTTGGTAGCGAAGCGGCATTCGACATGAACGATTGCAACACGTTAGCCAGCGGCGATGCCGATGTGATCAATACCACCGCGGCTTTAGTATTGCCGTGTCTGGACGACCTTAATGTTCTGGCTACTATTACCGGACCTGACCGGACTTCAGTGACGCCCAATGTCGCGACCCTCACCGAACAGGTGCCTGGTATAGACGTGCCGACGCTCTGGAATGGTCTGTTCGTCAAGAAGGGAACGCCACANATCGTCAAGGACAAGATCGCAGCTGTCGCTAAGCGGGTGGTCGCCAGTGATGCGGTGGCNAAAGTTGCCAAGGACACGGGTGGCATCTTCTTCTGGGAAGGTCCAGCCGAGGCTAAAGCACGCATCGCACGTGACTGGAAGTCCACCGAGTGGATGTTCAAGAAGATGGGAGANCTGTANNNGGTNACTANNNCNANTTAGAGGTTCNGAGTCGGGCGGCNTAGCCGCCCGACTTTCTTTCAGGATGTAAGCTTCATGGATCAATCTGACAATGTCCGATCCAGCGCGGCTATCAACTTTTTCTGTGCGGCATTCATTGTTCTGGTGACGCTGGTTCTGGCGAGCCAGTTGGGCAGTCAGACCCGATGGATCAAGCGTGCGGATCTGGTCATGCAACCGGGTTTTTTCCCGGCTGTCGGCCTGCTGGTGATGGGTCTTCCGGCACTTATTCTCTCTGTAGTGTCTTATCGCCAGATGCGCTCCGGGATCGATCTGGAGTCACCGCGTATCATCGTCGCCGGCTTTCATCGCTGCTGTGAGTTTGCCGTATGGTTTCTGTTCTATGTTTACATCATCCGGTGGGTGGGGTATCTGATGGCAACGCTGCTGTTTATGCCGGCGCTCAGTCTGCGGGTGGGGTTTCGCGGTGTACGCTGGATGGTGACGGCAGTGCTGATCGGTTTGGTGATCGTACTGTTGTTCAGGACCGGGCTGCAGGTCCGCTTGCCGGATGGTTATATCTATGGTTACCTGCCCCCGGAGTTTCGTAATTTCATGATCCGCAACTTCTGAGCTTTCCCATGATCGAGTTGCTGCTCGAGTCATTAATGCTGATCGCACGATGGGATGTTGTGATTGCGCTTTTAATCGGTGCAATTGGCGGAGTCATCATCGGGGCCATTCCAGGTGTCGGTCCCGCGGTTGCCATCGCGATCCTACTGCCAGCAACTTATAAGCTCGAACCCCTGGTTGGGTTAACACTGTTACTGGGTATTTACGGTGCGGCACTTTATGGCGGTGCTATTCCCGCGATTCTGATTAACACACCAGGTACACCCGTCAATGCGCTGACGACTTATGACGGTCACCCCATTGCCAGGCGCGGTGAACCGCGTCGGGCACTGTCGCTTGCCTACAGTGCGAGTTTCATCGGTGGGATCGTCAGTGTACTGGCACTGATTTTTCTCACACCTAAGCTCGCGGCAGTCGCACCTTACTTTGGCAGCCGGGATATTCTGATGGCGGCGCTTTTGGGGCTGGTGTTGGTGATATTGACCCATCGTGGACAGACGCTGGCTGCAGCCGCATTGGTCGGCATGGGTGTGTTCATCACGGTGGTCGGCATGGAACCGGTTCGTTTCAGCGATCGTTTTGTTTTCGGCTTGGCCTGGTTACGCGGTGGCCTGGCACTGATTCCCGCCGTTCTCGGCCTGTTTGCGATCTCACAGGCGTTTATCCTTTTGCAATCCTCGGATGGACCTCGGCAGATTCCCAAGGTGAGAGGTAGCCCCTTCGCCGGTTTATTTGAAGTCTTTCGACGGCTTAAGCGGGTTGCCCTGTGCTCGTCCGGATTTGGGATCATCATGGGCATTATTCCCGGTGTGGGTGAGTTTCTGGCACAGTTCTTCTCTTATGGTCTGGCACAGAAGCTGAGTCGTAAACCGGAGAAATTCGGCAAAGGGTCTTCTGAAGGCCTGGTGGCTGCGGAGTCGGCCAACAATGCCGTACCGGCCGCAGCGATGATTCCATTACTGGCACTGGGCATCCCGGGGGAAGCGTTGACGGCGATGATGCTGTCTGTTTTCCGGGTACACAACCTGATCCCGGGGCCAAAACTCTTTGAGACTCAGTCAGAATTTGTTGTCGGTCTTTACGTATGTCTTTTCCTGATTAATTTTATTGTGTTGGCGTTTCTGCTTTCAGCGACACCGTTGTTGATCCGGGTCATCAAGGTGCCGGAGCGGTTTCTCGGTGTGGTGGTGCTGACGCTGGCGCTGGTCGGGGTTTACTCTATCCGTAACAGTCTGCCCGACTGCTGGGTGGCGATAGGATTTGGCCTTTTAGGTTACGTACTTCGCCGCGTGAACTGGCCGTTGGTGCCGATCATCCTCGGCATGGTGCTTGGGGAAATCATCGAGGCTAAGCTGCGCACCAGCATGGCCCGGGTCGAGACTCCGTTGGATTTTGTTAACCGGCCGGTCTCGGCCACCATTGCGGTCATTATTGTGCTGGCGCTCGCGGCACATATCTGGACGGAAATCCGAAATTACCGACAGCGTAGGTCGAACACCAGGTCCACCAGCTAATTTTCAAGGCCCAGCTACTGCGAAGGGCGAGGGGTACCGATGACTGTTCCACCTCGATACTTGGCCATGGATTTCGGAGGCG
>PBDS01000001.1 GCA_002718155.1 Pseudomonadota bacterium | reverse complement strand
TAGTGAACCTTTGTCATCCGCATCTACTTTGTATCACTTTATTTCCTCAACCTGATTCACCGTGCCTGACATAAATTCACAATGCCAAACTCTAGGTAGATTCTTGTATATGGTATCCGCTGGTCTCTTATGCGACATACGTCACTCCGGAAAAAGCTTGTTTGACCGGACTGAATCAGAGTGGTGGCCTTTGAAAGGCGCTTATATTCAAACAAAGGAAGTCGCGTACAGGAATTTCTCTCCAGGTCATCCTGAAGCACAAGGCATGATGGCTAGAATCTGCGCTTGGGTCCTAACCAGTTGACTTTCATTGGCAGGCCTACAAGGATTGGAGGTGGGGGCCTGGGCAATAGCCCGTTGGGCTCTTGCCGAATCTACTGGGTTACCTCTACGGGCCCGAATCTTGGAATCGAGTGGAATACTCCTGCGTGGAACAAAAACTCAGCCGTGAGAGATTGCTTTGTGCAGTAATGCGAAGACACGGCACTGTAGGAAGCGATTGGATTAACCTAAAATCAAGAGTTGGGATCTGCAAGCCATAGGTCTAACGCCCTATGGCTTGCAATCTATTGATGTTACCTGATAGCCGTGAACTCCGCGCCTGGTGGAGTACCGCATTCAGTCGAATGATTCATCAGTAGCGATTACGACCTCCGCCACCGAATCTACCTCTGTTACCACCGCGACCCTGCTCCCGCGGTTTGGCGACATTCACCTTGAGCGCACGGCCATCGGAATCACTGCCGTTCAGGTTTTCGATGGCTTTGTGACCGTCAGCGTTAGTCTCCATCTCCACAAAGCCGAAGCCCTTGGAGTGGCCCGTGTCCCGATCGGTAATGAGCTTGGCGCTGTTTACACCACCAAATTTTTCAAACATTGCCCGAAGTGCATCTTCAGTGACGTTGTACGACAGATTTCCAACATAGATATTCATTTTAGGTCTCTTTCAAAATTAAAGTAATCAGGCATACCACAGCCCTTTGGCTCACGGTGAACCCAGTAACACGAATGGAATATGAGCGGGATAGAGAAGCTGAAATACCGTCAGCGGGTACGTAGGTTCACAAGCACTCTCTTTTTACCATCCGATCTAGCGCTCATACATAGACGCCAAGGCTTCAATTCTGACCCTCCGGGAGTCAATAATCAACTATTATCGGGCATTGCCGACGACTGTCATTCCGGACGATCCACTTCTCCGGAACACACGGAACTTTGTCAGCAGGTATCAACCGACTCACCAATGAAAACCACAGACTGGTTCAAGCATTCCATTTCGTTTTCGGAGAAACACAGAAAAGTCTGGCTGTTCCTTGACTGACCTACGTCAATGAGCCACAACAGGGAACGATCATGAGTGTTAAAGGTAAAGTAGCATTGGTCACCGGGGCCGGCACCGGCATTGGCAAGGCCACAACCGAGTATATGAGGGCGGCGGGTGCCCACGTGGTGGCCGGACTTTTCACAGAAGCAGAACGTTCACCGACATCGAGTTTTCCGCAACGACTGCTGGATGTTCGCCTGCAGGCAGACTGGGATGATGCAATCGCGTATTGCCGGGGTGAATTCGGTGGCCTTGATATTCTGGTAAACAACGCTGGCATACTGATCGAAGGCAGCGTGGAGGAGACCACCGACGAGACCTGGGACCTGATACTGGACGTCAATCTCAAAGGGTTGTTCCGGGGTTGTCGCTCGGTCATTCCTGAGATGCGACAGCGCGGCGGCGGCGTCATTGTGAATGTCGCTTCGATCGATGCCTTGAGCGGTGCGATCCGTCATCTGGCCTATTCGACATCGAAAGGCGGAGTGACCGCCCTCACCCGATCCCTGGCGACGGATCATGCGCCGGATGGCATCCGTGTCAATGCAATCTGTCCCGGTACGATTGAAACACCCATGGTGGAAAAAATGTTCCAGGACTCCGGCGACTCTGTCGCAGCACGCGAGATTTCCATTGCCAAGCACCCGCTGGGGCGCCTGGGTATAGCCGAGGAAGTGGCAAGCGTAATCGCCTTTCTCTGCTCCTCAGACGCGAGCTTTGTCACCGGTCAGTCCATATCGGTCGACGGCGGTCGAAGCATCCGCTGAAGCGCAGTGTAGCCTTAGAACACTGGGCCGAAAGTAGTATAATCAGGACAGCGAGCGTAAGAAAAACACCTGTCACAACACCGCCATATTCCCGTTCAATGGTAACCGCTGTAGAGTCTTCACGGTTTTCCTGGACTTGCCGCCACACTTGGCCGAGCGCTTCGAAGAACACGCTGTGGTGCCTGGTTGGCTGCTCGATCGGAGACTGGGGTACGATCCTTTTCTTTCAGTTGACCGAAATAGGCTGGCCCGTGATTGCAATCATGCTGCTGGCGATAGTAAACGGCATCCTGACATCGATAGCTCTGGAAACAGTCATTCTCTCGAGGCAGATGCCGCTCCGAAGTGCCTTCCAAACAGCTGTCGGGATGTCACTGATCTCCATGCTAGCGATGGAGATTGCGATGAACCTCGTCGACGTCGCTCTGACCGGTGGAGCCGTGTTGAACCTGTGGGTACTGCCGGTGATGTTTGCAGCAGGTTTTCTGGCCGCCGTGCCCTACAACTACTGGCGACTCAAGGCACTCGGGAAATCCTGTCACTGAAATCGACTTCTCCTGCCAATCTACGGCTTGCCTGGCCAGAGGTAACCCGGCTAATTCAGATCGTGAATTTTGAGCAGGCGTTCGGCTAGGGTCGAAGGCTGCTACAGGTCGAAACTGTCAAGGATCGCCGATCGTCTGAAACCCTGAATTCAGGTGGTGCAATACCCGGCGACATCCGGTCGCCATGATCCCTAACAGCCAAAACNAACAGGCCACGACCCCAAACCGGAGGNAGCATGGACGACGATATTCTGTATGAAAGTGATGGACGCGTACGTTTGATCACCATCAACAGACCGGCCAAGATGAACTCGCTGGATTTTTCTGCACACGAAGNGCTCGTTCAGATCTGGCACGACTTCAACGCCGATACCGACGCCCGGGTTGCCGTGATCACGGGCACTGGAGATAAGGCGTTCTGTGCCGGGGCAGATCTCAAGACCTACACCATGGCTTTCGCCCAGACCCCTGCCCCGGAATTCAACCGTGTCTACACCAATGGGCCTGGGCTTGCCGGAATCACCCGTAACGTCAAAGTNTTCAAGCCCGTCATTGCGGCAGTCAATGGCTACGCGATCTCCGGCGGGCTGGAACTGGCGCTGGCCTGCGATATTCGGTTCTGCTCTCCCAACGCGGAATTCGGCCTGCAGGACGTNCGNTGGGGCTTTCATGCCTGCGACGGNGGTCTGATCCGCCTCAGGGAAATCATCGGCCATGGCCACGCCATGGAAATGATTCTCTCCGGTGACCGGTATGACTCCGAATTCGCTTTTCGCACCGGCCTTGTCAACCGGGTCTGTGCCCAGNATCAACTGCTCACAGAGACCATGGCCTATGCGCAGAAGCTCGCCTCGCGCGCACCGCTTCCGCAGCAGTTTGCCAAGGAAGTCATCTATCGTAGCCACGGGCTGCCGCTGGATGAGGCGCTACGGATCGAATCCCAGTCCTTCCGGGCTCTTGCCGACACCGAAGATCTTGCCGAGGGAAACCTTTCTTTCCGTGAGAGACGCGATGCCGAGTTCAAGGGAAGATAAACGGAATTACATCTCAGAATGACGTCAGNCCGGCCAGAATCAGGCCTGACAGACCGGAACAGCGGGTTGCCTGACTGATCTTTGCTCGGGTTGTTATGAGAATCTGCTGGCCGCGATCGGCACTTCGTCTCCCACGATTGTGGTGCGGTGCATTATGCGGCGCTGAANCCGATTGTCGAACGGCGTCACCATGTGCATGGTACAGCGGTTGTCCCACATGATGACGTCGTGCGCCCGCCAGCGATGCCTATACACGAACCGGTCGCCGGTGGCGTGCTCGATTAAACGATCGAGCAGTGCCCTACCTTCCGACTCCGGCATCTGCTCGATTCCCACCATAGTGTGGGGGCTGAGAAAAAGCGATCGTTTACCGGTTTCAGGGTGGACCCGCACCAACGGGTGAGTGACCGGTGGCA
This sequence comes from Pseudomonadota bacterium, assembly GCA_002718155.1. GTDB lineage: Bacteria > Pseudomonadota > Gammaproteobacteria > Arenicellales > UBA868 > UBA9619. The sequence continues at coordinate 44,711 of PBDS01000001.1, read as the reverse complement.
GATCAATATACTCACCCCGTTCCTCGCGCTGACTCAACTCGCTGGACAGCGAGATGATGTAATCATGGCTGTGGACCACGGCCAGACCCTCGACGGCTGCTTTTGTCTGTTCATCGAGATGCTCATAGGCCGCCTGCATGTTGGCGAACAAAGTCTCCCCGCCCTGCTCAAGCACCTCTATGCCGTGCAGTATCGATCCTTTGCTGGGGATCTTCCGGAAGGAACTGTCAGTGTGCCATAGCCAGCTCAGGTTGAGATAGAGCCACTCATTACTATGTTCAGGCAAGATGTTATCGGCTTCATCAACGTTCGAGACGCGATAAATCTCGGGATGATCAGATGCCCGGTGGGCGACCGAGGGGTGTATCTCCAGTTCGCCGAAATGACGGGCAAAGCGAATTTGTTCAGCATCACTGATCGCCTGGTCATGAAAAACCAGGACGGGGTGCTCGAGCCAGGCACGTCTGATTTTCTCAATCGAGCTAGCGCCGTCGGGGTCGGCAATGGAAAAACCACGCACCTCAGTGCCAATGNCGGGATGCAGCCTGTTGAGCCCGAACAGGGCAGGATCTGCCNGTTGGTTCATCTGATGTTTACCTGTCTGGAGATNAGACGTCCAGTTTGAAGAAGTCGAACGGAGAGATTGGTCTGCATGCCGGTAACCGCCAAAAAGTCAGTTGAAAAACACTATGTTGGTGTCAGATCAGCTTTTCGAAGTTAAAGAACGCCTTGCGCCAGCGGGTGATCGTTACGTTCTGGAACAGCCCTGCCTTTGTGAACGGGTCACCATCGATGAACGCTTCTACTTCACTCCGATCGTCGCTATCGACGATGATCAGTCCGCCCTTCCCCCCCGAACCATCGTCTTCAATCAGTGCCCCACCCGCAAGCAGACGATGCTGATTGGCGACCAGGTAGTCGAGGTGTTCCGGACGGTTGTCATTGCGGACCTGCAGATGATCAGGTTTGTCCGTGGTGATGATTGCGTAAGGCATTACGGATACCTCCAGGTTTTTGGAGCAGTGTAACAAGCCGGCAGTTTATGACATTCTAATCAAGCCAGACGATGTCCACCTACAGGGCAGTGCCACCGAGAACATCCTCACTGATCCGACGCGACAGATACTGGCCATCGGCCTCTTCAGCGAAGAAATTGCCGTTTTCGACCACAATCTTGCCCCGCAGAATGGTCAACACCGGCCAGGCACTGACCTGCTTACCCTCCCACGGCGTGTAATCACTCTCGTGCAGGTCTTCATTGCGNACGACGCGGGCCTCNTCCGGGTCGAGCAGGGTGATGTCNGCGTCACTGCCAGGNGCAATCGCTCCCTTACGGGGATAAAGACCCATAATCTTTGCCGCGTTGCTCGAGACCAGGTCCACATACTGCGAAAGTGAATAGCCTCGGGCAGTAACCATCTCCTGATACATGACTGCGAGGCGGGGCTCNACNCCCGAATTTCCGCCGGTGGTGTCATCGATTCGTCGGCCCTGGACCTTNACCGACAACCTGCAGCACAGCTCATCCGTAGCGATACAGTGGATCGTGCCGTCCTGGGTCGCCTGCCATAAAGATGCCTGGTCCGCTTCGGTCTTCAGTGAAGGGTAAGTGTGATAGATCTGTCCGTTCGGTCGACGGTAGTCGTCCTGGTTGTAGAGCATATATTGATGCAGAGTCTCACCGTAGATCGGTAATTTCTTGGCCCGNGCTTCTTCAACCGCGGCGACACCTGTCGCTGCACTGATATGCATCATGTANAGCGCAGTGCCTTCGACGTTCTCCGCCAGCCTCAGTACTCGGCGAAAAGACAGATCCTCGGACAAGACCGAGTGCACTTCGGCCATGTTCTCGAAACCGGTTCGACCCTCCTGGAACAGGCGGCCATACATGTGCATGACCAGGTCATTGTCCTCGGCGTGGATCACTCCGAGCCCACCGGATCGGGCCATCACCTGGAATACTTCCCACATGTAGCCAAAATCAACCATTCGTCCGCGCCGGCTCGGAGTGATGTCGGTGGTGAATATCTTGATTGTCGGATAGCCGGCCTGGATGACTTCCGGTATAGCATCGATCAATTCCAGTGGCATACCGCCACGCAGCATCAGGTGATAGGCATAATCGCAATGGCAGCGCCCCCGCCAATCCTCGTCGCGACGGCTTATGGTCTGCTCAAAGGTCTCTTCCTCTTCCCACGCTGCAAAGTCAATCATGGTGGTGGTGCCNCCGTACAGCGCCGCTCGGCTGACCTGTGCCGGNGGTGCAGTCAGCTGCGCAGGAACCCCTTCGATAGCCGGGATGTGCCATGAACAGTGGACGTGGGGATCGATGCCTCCAGGCATGACGATCTTGCCATCAGCATCAATGATGCGGGCGTTTTCATCGGCCCTGAGCGCACCGGCCTTATCCACGGCCACGATCTTCTCTCCGGCAATTCCGACGTCATAAACGCCGCATCCCTGCGGTGTGACGACTTCTCCACCCCGAATCAGAATATCAAGCATGGCTTCTCACTCCTCGTGATTTAATGACCAGCAGCCGCGTCAGCCGGCTGTGAACTGCCGAGCTGCCGGACTTCGGCATCTAGTGTTTCGATCAGTGCATTTACCCATCTCGGCTGAATGGAGCTTGCAATGAAAACCAGGCGGCTGCGCCGATCGCTGCCCGGCCAGCAGTCAAGCCAGGTAGGTGGATGAAACACATGCTGCACACCGTGAATCACCATCGGACGTTCGGGATCTTCCTCGATCTGTACGATTCCCTTGAGGCGTAAAAGGCCGGCACCACAGTGTTCGGTGAGCACCTGCAGCAGCAACGTCAATGTCACCGCACAAAAGGGTCTCTCACGGACGATGCTGAAGGTCTCGATGGTGCTGTCATGTGGGCCTGCCTCACCGAGGTTGCCGTTTTGTTGCCCCGATTTTGGTTCGACGCTATCGNACACACTGTACCCCAGCCACCGGAGAGGGTCGGCCTGCTCTTGAGCAGACCCCAGCAGGAGAGAAGGCCTGATATTCCCATGGATGGCCGAGTGCTGTGGCGCCAATGGGTTCAACTGGCGCACCTTTGACCGCAGTTGTTGGGCCTCATCACCGGCAAGATCAACCTTGGTGAACACCAGCTGATCCGCTACTGCGACCTGCCGAAGCGACTCTGNAAAACGCGATAGTGTCGAAAGACCCAGCAACGCATCCACGGTAGTCACTACGTTTGCCAGCTTGGTTGTCTCGGCCAACACCGGGTCCGAGGCCAGGGTCTGCAGGACCGGCAGTGGGTCAGCCAGACCGGTGGTTTCGATCAGGATCTGCTCAAATACCGGTACATCCCCACGCTGTCGCCGGGTGAGCAGATCGCGAATCGTCAGCACAAGGTCATCGCGAAGNCGNCAACACAGACANCCAGTCGTCAATTCAACGAAATCTTCCTCGCTGGTCTCAACCAGCTCGTGATCCAAGCCTATCTCGCCGAATTCATTGATGATGACCGCTGTTCTACCCATCTCCGGATGGGGCAACAGGTGCGACAACAGCGTGGTCTTGCCACTGCCAAGAAACCCCGTGAGTACCGTTATCGGGATCATCGCACCAGGACCCGGCTACAGACTGACCGCTGACGGGGTGATCACCAGACCAAAGGCCGGTTGGTCCGGTGCCAGTTCGGCGCGCAAGCCACGCAGCATCGTCAACGCTGACGGGTAGAACCGGCGCCAAGGCTGTTCAGTCTGCGGATCTCGACAGGATAGAGCCCACTGCCAGTCTCCGGTGGACCTCTGCCGGTACGTTACCAGCACAGCGATTCCGTCGGCAACAACGACTAGCGCTTCGGCTTGATCTTTCCTGACCGTGACGTCTGCAACGACATCCCATGCCGTGACCGCCCCTTCAAGCAGGTCAGCCAGGTGATGCTTGACGCTGTTGAGATGGGTTTCTGAATGTGTCATGGTGCAGGACTCCCACTGGGCTGGAAGAGATCGGCGGTGAGCGCCGATCACACTGCTGGAGCGCTAGAATAACGCGAAACCACACGGAATAAACCTCCGGCACGGAATGATTCGAAGGTCCGTCTGACCTGATCTCAAGGCTGGACCTGCGAGCTGACTTTTCTTCTCCGGGATTATGAGGTGAACTGACATGAAACTTGAAAATAAAACAGCCATCGTCACCGGCGCCGCCAAAGGCATGGGCGCGGCGATCACAACAACCCTGGCACGCGAGGGTGCCGATATCGTCCTGACTGCACGGGATCCAGCGGCACTGGAGAAAGTGGCAGCTGAGGTTCGATTGCTCGACCGGGAAGCACACGTCGTCACCTGTGATGTGACAGACGAGGCGCAGGTCCGGGACATGGTCGCCCATGCCCTGCGGGTTTTTGACGGTCAGATCGATATCCTGGTCAACGTCGCAGGCGTGACCGGCCCCATAGAGACCCCGGTGCAGGATATTCCTGTTGAGGAATTCACCGACGTGATTATGGCTAACGAAAGAGGTACTTTCCTGCCGATCAAACATGTTGTACCGACCATGATCGCACAGAACAGCGGGAAGATCGTTAATATCGGTGGCACTTCCGGGCTACGTGGTTATCCGATGCGGACCTCATACAGTGCTTCCAAGTGGGCGGTGCGTGGTATCACCCGCACCGTTGCGCTGGAACTCGGTAAACACAACATCAACGTCAACGCGGTCTGCCCGGGCATTGTCGAAACTCCGCGCATGTCAAAACTGTGCGAAGCAAAGGCAAAAGTACGTGGCTGGACCGTTGAGCAGGTCTACGACGAGTATGTTCAGGAAATGGCCCTGAAACGGGTTACGACTCCACAGGATGTCGCCAACGCGGTGTTGTTCATGGCCTCGGATGACGCACGCAACATCACTGGCCAGGAACTTGCGGTTGACGGCGGCTGGGACGTCTAGAATAAAACGACCCTGGGCGCTTTGCTGTTATTCCACCGTGAAAGGCGGCGCTTTACTGATCAGGCCCTTTGCCTTCAAGCGGCTGGCGATGAGACCAAAGATTCCCGATCGGAAAAACTTCATCGCAATGATAACCATCGTTGCGAACAGCAGCATGTGAGCATAAGGGCTCACGTCACGCATGATTTCCCACATGACGACCAGCAGGACTGCACCGATGATCGGGCCCGTTAGCGTGCCCAGACCGCCGACAATCGTCATCGCGAGAATCAGGCCCATTTCGATCAGTAGAAGATTCTGAGGTGCAAGCACCTGTACGAACAGGTGAGCGTAGATCGCACCGGCAAGACCGGCAAATAGGCTGGAGATCACGAACGCGTTGACTTTCCATTTTACGAGTTCGATCCCCATTGCCGAGGCGACATCCTCGTNCTCACGGATGGCCTTCAGATAAAGCCCTTTTTCCGAATTCACGAGCAGATAGAGCACGCCAATTGTGATAATGGCCAGGGCCAGCATCACTAAATATCCAAGCAGGTGATTGGGTAGACCCTCGCCAAATAGATAGGGGATCTGCAGACCCAGTGATCCGCGGGTGAAATCGTGTTCGATCTGCAGGATCAGCCGAACCGATTCCGAGAAACCAAGGGTCATCAACGCCAGGTAGGGTCCGCGGGTTCGAAGGCACATGCGCCCTAAACACCAGCCGATACCCGCTGCTGCTGCACCACCGATGAAGATGCCGAACCCCGGATGCACACCATAGTGATAGCTGAGCAATCCGGAGGTATACGCACCGATTCCGGCAAAAGCCGCATGGGCAAAGGACAGCTGTCCGGCGTAGCCAAGCAGCAGATTCCATGACGACGCGAGAATAATGTAGTAGAGCGCCATTGCGGCGACACGGATCATGTAGCTGTCGAGCAGAAAGGGGATCNCAAGGCCACCGGCCAGAGCCAATCCTATGGCGGCTCTCTGGAAACGGGTCACGCGCGACGTTCCTGCTGTCCAAAAAGACCGTGGGGTCGAAAAAGCAGCACCCCGATCAGCACCAGAAAGGCGAACACGTCACGGTAAGCGACCGAAACGTACACCGAGCCCAGGCTTTCGACCAATCCCAGGATAAGCGCTGCAACGACAGCCCCGGGAATCGATCCCATTCCACCCAGCACGATGATCACAAAAGCTTTGATCACAGGAATCTGGCCGACATCAGGGTAGACGAGAAAAACGGGTGCGAGCAATGCGCCCGCGCCTCCAGCCAGAAGGCCGGCAAGCACCATGGCTGTGATGTTCATCCTGACCGTGTTAATACCGACAATTGTCGAGCCGACCCGGTTCTGTGCCGTAGCCATCAGAGCACGCCCGGTCCAGGTGCCGTAGATGAAGTACAAAGTGGCCCCGATCAGCACTGCGGAGATACCGGCGGCAAACAACCGGTCGCCGGCGAGATAAAGATCGCCAATAACGTGCTTGGACCCTTCCCAGAACGCACCGGGCGTCATCTCGTAAGGACCGACGGCCGTTAGGGCCCCGTACTGTAGAAAGAGCGACAAACCGAACGTCAGGATGATGGCATATTCTTCCGGCCGGTCCATACGCGCCGTGTAGACTGGGCGCAGGAGTCCACGTTCCACCAACATTCCAAAGACCGCAACGCCAACCATGGCCAGCGGCAGCCCGAGGATCGTTGGAATAGACAGCGGTATACCGAACACGGTGACCACCCCTGCCGTCAGCGCATACAGCGCGTATCCCCCCAACATATAGAACTCTCCATGGGAGAAGTTCACGACCCGCATAATACTGAACACCACGGTCAGACCGAGTGCAATCAACGCATAGATGAACCCGAAAATCAGCCCGTTGACGATCTGGGAAAGGACGTAATAGTCCATGAACTGGATCCAGTGAGAGGTGAAAACTGTGACCGGGAGCGGGCCTGGACCCACCCCCGGCCAACAGTCAAATTATGGCCGTGCAATCCCTGCGGTAGCGAACTGCTTGGGGAAAAGCACTGCTGCATCCCCGGCCGACTGTCCCACCTCGGTGTACTGAAAGATAAAGGTTGGTACAGCTTTCCACTGGTGATGCCAGACACCGTCTTCCTGTGAGAATTCAATGTCTCCCCGCGAACCCGGGATCTTGAGCGCCTGCAGGGCCTTGATGATGGCCTTGCTGTCGGTCGAACCGGCGTTCTTGATTGCGGTGAGCAGAGAAATCATTGCGTCGTATCCTTGCAGTGGCAGGTAGTTCGGCTGACGATCAAACTTGTCGATGTAGCGTTGTTTGATTTTCTCGCCGAGTTCGGTCAACTTGACACTGGGGCTGTAAGGGCAAGACATCAGTACATAGTTGCCAGCGTCTTTGACCGCTTCCCAGAAGACCTTGTCATTCTGCGCAGTGCAGGTACCGTCAAGATAAAGAGTTTCTTTGCTCGGTGCGAAGCGAATCTCGTGGGCCTGCTTGAGGATCAGAAATCCACCCGGCTGGGTCACGGCAACAATCAACACCTCCGGCTTCACCTGGGTTTTGTATTTAAGCAGGATCGGCACAAAGTCCTTCGAGGTTTTCTCAACCACTTCGTATTGGAAATCGATATCAACATTCAACTTCTTAATCGCATTTTCGATGTTTTTTGCGATACCGATCCCGTAGTCGGTGTCCTCGACCAGGCTCGCTGCTTTCTTTATACCGTTTGCCGCCATCACGGCCACCATGTTCTCGGCCAGCTTCGACGAGTAGACGCTGGTACGGAAAATCTCGTCATACCCTGCTGCAGTCAGCGAATCCGACCAGCATGATCCGATCACAAAAGGAATACCGTGCTGATGGAAAACCTCGATCTCGGCTTTGCACACCGAAGAGTGATACTCACCAGCCGCAGCAACCACCTTGTCCTTGGTGATGAGCTTCTCGACTACAGTCGCGCCAGTCGGGGGACGCCCTTGGGTATCCTCCACAATCAACTCGACCTGCTTGCCTAGAACACCACCAGTCGCATTGATATCAGCTACTGCCCATTCGAGCCCCAGGACCAATTCCGGACCCTGCTGGTAACTGCCGGGTGAAGACAGCGGCGCCATGCCGCCGATCTTTATCGTGTCACCGGCCTCTATGGCGCTGACGGAGAATGAAACCGCTGCGGCCAGTGCAAACTGCGACAACAACTTCTTGTGACGTCTATTAACCATCGTCTTGTCCTCCTGTTGGATTGTTGAACATCGTTAATGAATCTTCACCGGTTGTCGTAAGCCAGACTGTTCGGTGAAATCATCATTCAGATCTGCAACCAGTCCTTGATCATGTCATGCAGATTCGTTTCGAATTCGGACCGGGTCCCATTGACCTTGTTCTGCCCGACCTCGAGCACGTAAACATAGTCACCAATTCGAATAGCCTCACGAACATTCTGGTCGACGAGAAGAATGGTCAGGCCATCCGCCTTAAGACGCTCAATGGTATCGTACACTTCTTTGGCAATAATTGGGGCCAGCCCAACCGTCGGTTCATCACAGATCAGAATTTCAGGCCTGATCATCATGCCGCGGGCGACTTCGAGAATCTTCTGCATTCCGCCGGACAGGTCGCCGGCCTTTGACTTGCGCCGCTCACGCATGAGCGGGAATAGATCATAGACCCTTGCGAGTTCGTCTCGGATACGCGCCTTATCCCGGCGAAATGTCCAACTGCCAAGATGAATGTTCTGTTCTACTGTCAGGTGGGGATAAACGGTGCGCTCCTGTGGTAGGTAACAGATCCCCAGACCGGCCATGGTGTGACTTGGGCGTCCTGTCAGGTCTTTATCATCCCACATGACCTGCCCTGACTTTGGCTTGAGAAAGCCACAGATCACCCGCATCAGTGTCGATTTTCCCGAACCGTTGGGTCCGATCACCGAAGTGATCTGTTGTTTGTGCACATCGACGGAGACATTCTGAAGAATGTTGATTTCGTCAACATAGCCGGCAACGATATTCTGCGCGCTGAGCATCGTCAGACTCCCAGATAGGCCTCGATCACACCCGGATCCTCCCGCACGATCTCTGGAGTACCGTCTGCGATCACTTTGCCATTAGCAAGCACCACGATCCGCGAAGCCAGCCCCATGATAGTCGGCAGGTCGTGACTGACGACGATGAAGTCAATGCCCTGATCGCGAAGATCTCGTATGCGCTCCAGAATACGCTCAACCAGAAGAGGATGAATACCCCCAAATGGTTCATCGAGGAGCATCAGGCGGGGTTTAAGCATCAGCGCCCTGGCAAATTGAAGCAGCATGCGCTGGCCACCGGAAAGATCGGCCGCCTGTTCATCGGCAAAATCGGCGATATCCAGAAAATCGAGATATTCTTTTGCACGCCGAATCAGGCTAACGCGGTTTTCTGTTTCCTTATCACGGACCGTGAAACCTGGTGCCAACATGTTCTCAACAGCGGTCATGTGCGGGAAGATTCGTGCAATCTGAAACGTGCGGGCAACACCGGCCCGGGCGATCCGGTGCGGTGATTCTTTCTCTATCCTGTTTCCCTCAAAGCTGATCGCTCCGGAGTTAAGGGGATAGATACCACTGGTCGCGTTGAGCAACGTGGTTTTTCCAGAACCGTTGGGACCGATCAGACCGATCAACTGCCCCTTCACCATCGAAAAGGAAACCGAGTCGAGCGCCTGATTACCACCGAAGGCAATACTGCCCTCTGAGATCTCGAAAACCGACTTGTGCTCGGACACTATTTAATCGACCGCGCCGCACATGGATCGTATTCCTCCCTCGGCCAACGCAGTGACTCCCCCCGGAATATACGTTGGGCATTTGCTCTTTGAATCTGACAGCCGGTTGCGTCCCCTTGCAGCCGAATTGCGAGTGCAAGCATAACCTACTCTCGTCGGCCGTACCACGCTGGTCAGCCTATACAAAGACACTTTCCCGACCCGACCGCGCCCACTGAGCCAGACGAGCTGCGGCTCGTTCGAGACCCACGCCCGCGGTCAGGCGGGTGGTTTGTATGCTTTCATAACCGCACCGGCCTTGCCCATGCTTGCCACAGCCTGGTCCATGGTCAGAAGTTTCGTTGTCCGCCCGCCGACTATGGCCCCTGTGGACGAAATCGCCAATGCGGCTCCGGCCATCGACTCATCATCTGGCATGTCCGCGATGACAATAATATCGTCCTCACCAAAGGCCATCCAACAGCCCGTCATCGTCCCGCCATTTGCCTCGATTACGGCACGGGCAGCCGCGCTTCGATCTTCAGGATTGGTGACCAAAGCCCTGAGGGCGTCCGAAGAGTAAGATCCTTGATACAGGTATGCAGGCATTGTTCTCCTCCAATGATCTCGGGAATTCCGGGGATCGGATTCCTGTCTGATCACGTTATCAAAAGCCCCCACGGCCCGCAATGGGAGAATTTCAACCGCCGCTTCTTGAAGCAGCCACTGATCCAGATCGGCTCGGAACAAAGGTGCCAGCCAATCGAAGCGCAAGGCAAGAGCGGATGTCGAACATTCCGGGTTCAAGTGATACAGGAGTGTCGATAAATCCCGTTTCATGTCATTATTCAACCGATGGCGACAAACCGAAAAACCCAGGAAACCACTGTCCAATCTTCCTCGAACGCGGATCGACAGGTCCGCTACCTCAAGGAGACTATCTCTGCGTTGCGTGATCGGCTCGAGACGTATCAGTTTGAAAAAAACAAGGCCGTTCAGGCGGCAGTCGCAGCCTCCAGCGGTGAGATCGAGCAACTCAAAACCACCACCCAGGCACTGCGTGATACGTTAGAGGAGCTGAATTTTCAGAGAAACAAAGACGTTCAGCAGACACGGGCGGATTCTCAGGATGAAATAGAACAACTTCGAAAGACCATACAGGCTATGCGGGACGAAACTGAAAGTGTTCGATTCGAAGGCGACAAGAAAACCCAGAAAGCGGTCGCGACTGCCAGTGACGAGATCCGCCAACTACGCGAAACCGTGCAGTCTCTGCGGGATGAAATGGAAAGCGAGCGATTTGAGGGCCAGCAGAAGGTCCAAAAAACATTTGCCGATTCCAGCAATGAGATCAAGCTCCTGAAAGACTCTGTCAGCGCACTGCGAGACCAGCTTGATGTGCTGCGGACCGGTCATGAAGATAAACTTTCAGGTTAAGCATAGGCCCATTGCTGCGTGGGCTCTTTGTTTCACTCACCAGGGCTCGAGCACAGGGAAAACCAAGCGGGTAACATGTTGACAGCATCAACCACAACGCAGATTCGAAGATGACAGCAGCGAGAAACTCTAAACGGAAATCTGCGACCATGCGTCTTCGTGAGGCAGAACTTTTGCTCAAAGTCTCAACACTTTGTGCTTCTCTGGACTCATTGGATGAAGTGCTTGCAACACTGGTGGACATCACCTCGCAAGAAATCAGCTGCCAACGAGCGACGCTTTTTCTCAACGACCCGCAGACCGGGGAGCTCTACTCACGTGTCGCTCAGGGCTCTTTGCAACGGGAAATCCGAATTCTCAACTCTGTGGGTATAGCCGGACATGTCTTCACCGAAGGTGAAGGCTTGATCGTTAGCGACGCCTACGCTGATCCCCGTTTCAACAAGGAAATCGATCAACAGACTGGTTTCAAGACAGAAAATATTCTCTGTGCACCGGTCCGGACAGCGAAGGGGCGAATCATCGGAGCAATGCAGTCCCTCAACAAGATCGAAGGTCAGTTCACCGAAGATGATCTGCACCTGTTGGAACAGATTACGCTGCAAGCATCCATCGCCCTGGAGAGTAATATCTTCTCAGAGCGAATGGCCGAGAAAAGGCAACAGGAAATGGAGTTTCTTGGCCTGGTCGCTGATGTTACTGCTGAACTGGATCTTGGAACTTTGCTGCAACGGGTGATGTCTGAAGCGACACGCATGTTAAATGCGGAGCGGTCTACATTGTTTTTGAATGACGACAAGACCAGTGAGCTGTTCTCCAGAATCGCTCAGGGTGATTCTGTTGGTGAGATCCGCCTGCCCAATCACCTGGGCATTGCTGGCACCGTTTTTACCTCCGGTCAGAGCGTCAATATTCCTCACGCGTATGCCGACCTTCGTTTCAACCCGTCGTTTGACAAACAGACCGGATTTTTCACCCGTTCCATTCTCTGTGTGCCGATCCATAACAAAGACGGAAAAGTCATCGGTGTCACACAGACCTTGAACAAACACGGTGGGCCTTTTACCGACGAAGATGAATCTCGCTTAAAAGCATTCACTGCCCAAGTTGCCATCGCCCTCGAGAACGCAAAGCTGTTTGATGATGTACAGCAGATGAAAGATTACAACGATGCGGTCCTCGAGAGCATGACAAACGGAGTGCTTACAGTCGATGATGAAGGCTATATCGTGACCTGTAACAAGGCTGGGTTGCAGATACTGCGTACTGAAGCTTCCAGCATTGTCGGTGCAAAAACCGAAGAGTTTTTTTCTGGTGAAAACAAACTGGTCAGTGAGCGCTTCGATTTTGTTCGGGAAACGCAACAAACCGATATATTGATGGATGCCGCTTTGCTACTCGGTGAAGAGTCGGTCTCCGCGAATCTCACTGTGATGCCATTGCTCGGCTCTGGGGATGATGGTGAGAAACTGGGATTGATGCTGGTGATAGAAGACATCAGCGGTGAGAAACGCATGAAGTCAACAATGTCCCGGTACATGGACCCTGCTATTGCCGACCAGCTTCTGACTGGTGGTGGCGAAGATATTCTGGGGGGCACGAGCGCGATCGCCACGGTTCTTTTCTCTGATGTGCGGGACTTTACAACCTTGACTGAGGAACTGGGTCCACAGGGAACTGTCTCCTTCCTGAACGACTATTTTACGGTCATGGTTGATTGCATTACCCATGAAGAGGGGATGCTCGACAAATTTATCGGCGATGCGATCATGGCTGCATTTGGCCTTCCAATTCCGCATGACGATGATGAGGATCGTGCGGTCCGGACTGCTATTTCAATGATCCGTGAGTTACAGATCTGGAATGAAGAACGTAAGGCCAAGGGCCTGCGCGCCGCTGACATGGGGATAGGTCTTAACACAGACCAGGTGGTATCCGGCAATATCGGGTCACCAAAGCGCATGGATTACACGCTGATCGGCGATGGTGTAAATCTGGCTGCCCGCCTGGAAAGCGCCTGCAAAACCTACTCAGCGCGAATACTGATCAGCGAACATACATTCAGAAAACTACGCGGCACATACCGGGTCCGTGATGTGGATCTGGTCTTAGTCAAAGGAAAAACCAAGCCAGTCGGTATATATGAAGTCCTTGACTATCATGACAATTCTTCTTTCCCAGATCTGATGGAAGCGGTCGGCCACTTCAACGAGGGAATAGCGAATTATCGAGATGCAAACTGGGACAAAGCCACGGCACAATTTACTGAGACCCTGCGGTTCAACCCTCAGGATCGCCTGTCGCAGACCTACATTGATCGATGCACACATTTCAAAGCGCAACCCCCGGGAGACGCTTGGAACGGTGTCTGGGTAATGACCTCTAAATAGCCAGGCAGTAGCGAACCCCCCGCTCTAAAGCGAGGCAGTGTCCGCTAGTGCCAGGTCCCGGAATCTCTCAAGAAAGTGCTGATCATGTTTCCAGCTTGTCCACCATCTGGGTGACCTTCTTCTCAAAATAGGTGAGCGCCGGCTCGTTGCGACCATATGTCATATGCGACTGGGCACCGGAACCGAAACCGAACTGGATACCTTCGCCTGTCGGAAAGTCCTCTTCTTCGACGACCCGCAGGACCAGTGCCAGGTTGCGGGCCCAATGATCCCGCGCACTGTCACAGGTCGCAGGTTGGGGGATAAAGAAGTCGAGGAATATCGTCGACCGATCCGCACAGTTGCCCTCTGGGTAGATTCGCCAAATCTCCAGGTGGTCGGCCTGTACCACAAACACCGTGTTGGGAAACAGCACGTAGACCAAGGCAGAATGCTCAACAAAATCCCAGCGTTCTTCGGGCAGGTCGCGGAGCGACTCAATAGTACGACGCGGATACGCCACTCGCAGATGCGACCCGAACGGCGCAAACAGGCAAAGGTTGCTGAAGAAGATCGGTGAAATCGAGTCCTGATGCAGCACACCAAAGTGGTACGACTCCAGGAAAGTGTCGATGACCAGCTTCCAGTTCATCGCTACGGAAAGTTCCTTCGACGTATAGTGGTGATAACCAGAAACACCGTAGGACGCCAACTCAGGACCTAACCCTGCCAGATAGCCATCGATGTCGATCTCCTGCGACACCGTCTGGTTCTCGGTTGCAGACGCACTGGCCCAGATCATGCCGTGCGACTCGACCGCGGGCAACTGAACAAGCCTCTGGGCTGCCGGGTCCAGGTCAGGGAAATTCCGCTTGTCCGGGATACCGAGCAACCTGCCGGCACAGTCGTAGGTCCAGCCGTGATAAGGGCACTTGAAACGTTGCTGCCCCTGGCCTTGGCCCTCCGCAATGCGCGCCCCGCGGTGCCAACAGACATTCATGAACGCCCGGACCACTCCGTCTTCACCGCGCACGATCAACTGCGGGACCCCGGTATGATCGCAAGTCAGATAATCTCCTGGGTTTGCAATCTGGCAACTCAGTCCAACCAGCAGTGGCAGTCGCTCGAACAACGCCAGACGTTCTCGCNNAAGGCGTTGTTGATCGGTGTAGTTCGTCACCGGGTTGCGATACGTGGCCGTCGCAAGGTCGGTCGTACCGGCATCCAGATGGCGGAATACCTCGTGAACCAGTGTGACCTGAAGCGATTTATCCATGATGTTTAGCGGCTTTTCGGACGCTGTGGCAGGCATTTTCCCTCATTTTCCGTCAGCCGGACCCTGTACGCCAAGTGTGGCGATCTCAAGAGCTGCGTTCACAACCCGNCCCAGCATTTCAGCTGCCAGTGGACCAGCGTGTCAACCTGTGGCCGCCACGGCTGACCGCCGTATGCAGCAGGATAGTAAGCGCCGCCAGAACGAACAGCGCTGCGAACATCAGATCGATCTTGACCCGGCCATTTGCCAGAAGCATCAGGTAGCCCAGGCCCCGGGAAGCGCCGACCCACTCACCGATTACGGCACCAATAGGTGCATAAACTGCTGCAAGTTTCAGACCTGACGCCAGTGCCGGAAGTGCCGCCGGCACCCTGATCTGGAACAAAGTGCGCAGCGGAGTGGCATTCATGGTCGCAGCCAGATCAAGAAAACCGTCCGGTGTGTTGCGCAGACCATCATAGAATGTCGAGGCGACCGGAAAATAGATGATCAGCAAGGTCATGGCGATCTTTGAGCCGATCCCGTAACCCAGCCACAGCGTCAACAACGGTGCCAGGGCAAATACCGGTACAGTCTGGCTGAANACCATCAACGGTAAGAGCAGGCGGCGTGCTGTGGGAGAGACCATCAGATACAGCGACGTTCCAGCGCCCAGTATTGCTCCAAGCACCAGGCCCGCAAGGACCTCCGCCAACGTCACGAGTGCATGTTCCCCGATCAGCCCGGCATGATTGATCGTCGCGCCGGCGACCCGAAANGGTCCCGGCAAAATGAACGGCGGTACTCCGCTGAGCCGGACCAGAAGCTCCCACACCGCCGTGACCACAATTACGATGAGNACAAGGTCGCGCAACCGTCTCATCGCTGTCGCAACCTTGCAAACAGCTGAGACTGGATTCTGAGCGTCTCTGGATCATCGAACTCACGTAGGGGTATCTGCTCACCGGTCGGCGCACACTCAAGACCGGCCTCAGTCAGCAGGTAGACCTGGTGACCAACCCGGGCGGCCTCAGCCGGATCGTGGGTCACCAGCAGGACCGTACAACCGGCCAGCATCTCGAAGGCAAGTTCCTGCATCTCGCTGCGCGTTCTGGCATCCAGCGCCGAGAACGGCTCGTCCAGCAGTAACAGTGGCCTGTCTTCCATCAGGGTCCGAGCCAGAGCAGCNCGCTGGCGCATACCACCGGAAAGCTCGTGCGGGCGCTTGCCAGCATGCCGCGAGAGTTCAACCCGCTCGATGAGTTGGTCGGCACGATCGAGAGCCTGATCCTGGCCTCGCAGGGAAGTGCCAAGCATCACGTTCCCGCGCACATCCAGCCAGGGCAGCAGCAGGTCAGACTGTGCCATGTACGCGAACCGGCCCGGTAACGGTACGCCGTTGTCGCTGCTGATCGAACCGTCGAACACACCACCGGTATCCAGGCCCGCAATCAGTCTCAGTATGGTCGACTTACCAACGCCCGAAGGGCCCAGCAGACATGTCCACTGGCCACCTTCAAGCGACAGATCCAGCTCATCAAAGAGCGGCTGTTCCCCGTGGCTGAAACTGCCGCGGATCCGTATTCCGCCACTGGCCTGCGACTGAGTCACCTTATGATCAACACCATCGATCAGGTGCCACAGCGTCAGTCAGCGGTCACGTCGATGGCGAGCGCGTCGACGGCCTTGACTCCTTCGACCAAACCGGCCTCACTGAGAAACCTCTCCATGCGGCGATAGCGGCCGGCATCCAGTGCAGCCGGACGCAATGCAAAGCGCGGTAGCGTGTCGGCCCAGGCCTTACGATTCAACTCATCCTGCAGTTCCTTCGCGGTCGAGGAGAAGATCTTCCAACTCTGCTCGGGATGATTGACGATATACTGGGTGGCCTTCTCGGTGGCAGCCAGAAAACGTGCAATCGCCTCTTTGTCGTGGTCCACACTATTGGCCACATAAATCAGTTCATCGTAAGCCGGCAACCCTTCTTCCTCGAGATAGAAACAGCGACCCTTGATGCCCTCAATTTCCATCTGGTTGAGTTCAAAGTTGCGATAGGCACCGATCACCGCGGCAACCTGACCTGACATCAACGACGGTGAGAGTGACCAGCCCACATTAACCAGCTCGACATCGGATAGGGCCAGGCCATGGCGCCCCAGGATAGCGGTGAGCAGCGCTTCCTCAACACCCGCGACCGAATAGGCGATCTTGCGACCCTTGAGATCAGCGATGCGTTTGACCGGGCCGTCTTCCACTACCAGCAGGCAGTTCAGTGGCGTAGCCACCAGGGTACCAACTCGCACCAGCGGCAATCCCTCGTGTACCTGCAGGTGCAGCTGCGGCTGGTAGGAAATGGCCAGATCCATCTTGCCGGCGGCAACCAGCTTCGGTGGGTCTGCGGCGTCTGCCGGGGCAATGACATCTACCTCCAGCCCTTGTTCTGCGAAGTAGCCATTCTCGCGGGCGATGATGATGGGGCCGTGATTCGGGTTCACGAACCAGTCGAGGATGACAGAGAATTTGTCTGCGGCAGCCAATGGCTGAGCGAAGACCAGTAAAGTGAAAAGAATGAATTTCTTCATGGCGATTGATAGACCTCATAACGCGAATGGTTTGTAACGAGTACATCGGCAGGGTGGAGGCTGGCTCGGCACACGGAAAACACCTGGTCGCGTTCTACAGGCGGCACAGCCGACAGACTCCGAACCACCGTCTTGTCCACGGCGTGTGCTATTTCTTGATTCGGTATGCACGCGCACATCTCAGACCTCCGACCCGGCTTGGAAATCCGAGACCGCGCTTGAACTGAAGGCGGGTGTCCGTTTCCTTCGCCGGCATTATCCGGTTCAGGTTCGATGGGTCAGCTCCTGCTTCTCAGCCTTACGGCACCCCAACGGAAAGCCCCAGTAGGATAACAGCAGCGCCACCCCAGGACAAGAAACCCGACCGCCGGGACTTCTACAGACAGTTTTATATAATGAGGCAGACAACACTCTAATACAGATCGCCAATAAACAAGCCCGGTCCTCTCCCGGCCGGACGGAAACCGGCCAATGGGTCGGATTCTGAAGTGATGCCGCCTGGCGCCCCTAACCTCGGAGATCTTCGATGTCGGAACAACACACCAGCGAAGGCCAGTTTGCCGACGGTGGCAAGACAGTCTACGGCGCCAGTGTCGGCATCCTGATGCTGGATACCGTGTTCCCGCGGATCCCAGGCGATGTCGGCAATGCCGGCACTTGGCCGTTCCCGGTGTTCTACCGCGTGGTTCAGGGTGCCTCACCGCAGCGCGTGGTGTGTGACCGGGCGGAGGGACTGCTGGATGCGTTTGTCGAGGCGGGCCGTCAACTGGTCGCCGATGGTGCCGACGGGCTGACCACCACCTGCGGCTTCCTGGCTTTATTTCAGGAACCGCTCAGCCGTGCAGTCAATGTGCCCGTGGCAAGTTCCTCTCTCATGCAGGTGCCACTGGTACAAAAGCTCCTGCCCGCAGGCCGACGGGTGGGGGTCATGACGGTCTCAAGCCAGGATCTCAGTGCTGATCACCTGCTCGCCGCCGGCGCTCCAGAAGACACGCCGGTGATCGGCACCGAAAACGGCCGAGAGTTCTCCAGTTGTATTCTGGAGAACCGGACCCGGATGGACATCACAGCCTGCCGTCTCGACCTTCTGGAGAGCGGTCGTCAGCTGATCGCTGAACACCCCGACGTAGGTGCAGTGGTCCTGGAATGCACCAACATGGGACCCTACGCTGCCGACCTGCGCCGTGAACTCGAGATACCGGTCTTCAGTGCAGTCTCCTTTATCAACTGGTTTCAGTCGGGCCTGCTGCCCCGCGTGTACACCGGAACCACCGCCGATCCCAGGTTTTCCACAACCTGACACACGACGCAGGTGATGAACCCGGCCTGCTGGTAGTCGACTTTCACAAAACAGGTCGATTATCCTTACCCTTGCCGAATCCCGTGCTGTGCCTGCCACACACGGAATCGACCCTGACCCAACATAAAGGAGTGACGAACATGATTCCCGAGAGTGCTGCCGATCTGATGTCCTGGGAGAAGAAGGCTTTTGCCCACCTCGCACTGGTCCTTGCCGATGGCACGCCCCAGTGCACACCACTTTGGTTTGACTATGACGGCACGCACATCGTCATCAACAGCACTGCCGGCAGGGTCAAGGACAAGGCCATGCGGCGCTTGCCGCAGGTGGCGCTGGCGATCTCAGATCCCGATAACCCCTACCGCTATATCCAGATCCGGGGCAAGGTCGTCGAGATCACCGAAGAGGGTGCGCACGAGATGATCGATCATCTCTCCGACAAGTACCGGGGAAAACCCTTCGACCACACCGAGGGGGATATCCGGGTCACTTACCGGATACTGCCGGAGTCTGTTCAGCCCAAAGACTGATCAGGCCCTTACAAGATCCGTAATCTTCTGCTGGCTACCGATCCCTTTTCGGCCGTTGCGGAAACAACGTCAGCGTTCCTGCATAACCGCACAAGCGCTGGTGTGAGGTCTCGCCGCTGGGAAGAATCCCACCAGTGGCAGATTCCCGAATTCCGCCACGATAAGACCCGGTTTTTCCGATAGCGTTAGAATGACAGTCACGATACGTCGGCAAGCATAATGCAGAACTGACAACATAAAACCACAACGAGAGAAATACCATGGCCCGGGTTCGCGACATTCACATCAATGAAGTGCCAGAGGACGTCCGCCCTGTCTACGAGCGGTACTCGAATGAGTACGGACCTTTTCTCAACCAGGTCAAGGTCTTTGCACACCGTCCGCCGGCCCTTAAACACATCATGGGCCTGCTGCTCGACCTGGCTGACGAAAGCCTGCTGTCGAAGCGTTACCTGGAGATTGCCTTAGTTGCCGTTTCCAGGCTAAACGAGTGCACTTACTGTGTCGCTCACCATGCCCCGCGGCTGGTCGATCAGGGTCTGTCACCCGAGACGGTCGCCGGCATCCTCGAACCGGACTGCGAAGGGCTCGACGAGGTAGATCGCCTGGTTCGCGATTTTGCAGTTGAGGTCACGACCAATTCTCAGATGATGCGTGACGAGATCTTCGACCGACTGAAGCAGCACTTCAGTGAAGAACAGATCGTCGAACTGACTCTGCGTACCGCTTTATGCGGGTTCTTCAACCGTTTCAACGATGCCCTGCAGATCGGCATGGAAAGCGGGGTGCTCGAGGACATGCTGTCCCGGGGCTCGACCCTGGACGCACTACCACACCCCGAATCGCTGGACGCAGAACATGAGGGGGCGACTCGGACAACTGCCCCACACTGATATTTTTCAATCTGGTTACCTTTGCTTTCACGCTTTTCATCGCGGCAATGCAATCAGGCTCAGGTCAGCTGATGCAGGCTCTCCAGTACATTTCACTGCCAAGCTTATAAGAGATCCTTGTCATGCAGACACCACTGGTTCCACGTCAACCTGTTCCCGATCTGACTGTATCGCTTGCCGGTGGCGGGACCTGGTCACTGGCGGACCAGACACCAGATCACTTTACCTTGATCGTCGTTTATCGCGGCCTGCACTGTCCGATCTGCTCCCATTACCTCGCTGACCTTAGCGAAAAGATTGACTCTTTCGCTAACCTCGGTGTCAACGTGTTGGTGCTTTCAGGTGATGATCAGACAAGAGCAGAACAGGCCAAGGCCGACTGGAAGCTCGACAAACTGGACATCGGTTTTGGCTTGACCCCCGACAAGGCCCGGGAGTGGGGGCTCTATGTCTCCTCCAGCCGTGGTAAGTCTTCCGCCGGTATGAACGAACCGGAGCGCTTTCCCGAGCCCGGCCTGTTTCTCGTTCGGCCCGACCATACGCTGTACTTCGCTTCCGTTCAGACCATGCCATTTGCGCGGCCTGTTTTCAAAGACATCCTGCAGGCTATCGCCTTCGTCATCGAGAAAGACTATCCGGCCCGCGGCGAGGTTAGCCACTGACAGGTCGAGGAGCCTCCTCATGACTAGGCACTCGGGCCTGCCCTGTTTACAATTTACCAACAGCCACCGATTTAGGCTCGCCATCGCTACCATGAACCGACAGCTGCCGTTTTCAATTACAGCTGAACAAAAACAGCAGTTCAGCAAAGACGGTGTCGTCTGCCTGCACGGACTGTTCGACGACGAGTGGATATCACTGCTGACCGCCGGCATTGAGCAAAATCTATCAGATCCGGGAAGGCGCTCGCGGATATGGGACCGTACCGATGACAACCGCACCGTTTTCTATGATTCGGACAACTGGCGACGAATCTCGGAATACGAACAGTTCGTGTACCACAGCCCCTGTGTCGATGTCGCAACAACGCTTCTTAACACCGATAGTGTGAACTTCTTCTTCGACGCCATATTTNTCCGCTCGACAGGTGTCACATTCCCGACACCCTGGCATCAGGACGAACCGTACTGGTCCGCTGGAGGATTGGATACCATAAGTATCTGGATGCCACTGGTGCCTGTTTCCAGCGAGAGTGCGCTGGCTTTTGTGCCGGGCTCTCATCTGTGGCCGAACCACTATCGGCAACAAAACTTCGGTGAACTGAACCCCGATAAAGAGCCGAACGTCGATGGAGTTAGTTATTCCGGTGATTGGGAACCGTTCCCCGACATCGATTCAGATCGGAATCGATTCAGGGTGATCAGCTGGGAAATGGCGCCTGGCGATTGTGTTGCTTTCAATGGCCGGATCATTCATGGCGGTTC
Organism: Pseudomonadota bacterium; assembly: GCA_002718155.1. Lineage (GTDB taxonomy): Bacteria > Pseudomonadota > Gammaproteobacteria > Arenicellales > UBA868 > UBA9619. Next base: position 23,297 of record PBDS01000001.1, on the reverse strand, counting down.
CGGCGCACTGGCACCGGATCGTGCACTCAAAGTATTCAACACGCAGTGGCTGGGAGATGATGTGCGGGTAAATTTTCGATCTTATGGCATGGATCCCGATCATTCTGAAAAGATGCGTGCCGCAGGCTTGAGCCACGGTGATCGCCTCGATGACGGGATATACCCAAGACTGCCCCAGATTCAGCCTTCGGCACCGTTTTAGGCCTGCGCCAAACTGATCCAAATCACACACGACCCTGCTCAGAGCCCAGCCGCTTAATGCTCTGGAAAAACTTCAGGCGCGGGGCGTTTTTCTGGTCATTCGTACTGCTCTCGGCTTACCTTGTTTATGTCTACCCGATACAACGGCTGACGCAGTGGCTGGGTCAGCCTGTTCTCCTTAACCTGTCCTCCATCGTGTGTCTGTGGTTGTTCGTGACAGCAGTCCTGTGGTTGTCGTTTCGACGTAGCAGTCGGCTACTCGAGCTCGCTCTTTTTAACTGGATGGGTGTCGGCTTTGTTTTTTTCACCTTGTGTTTTGTCTACGATCTCGCTCGACTCGGGTTTGCGCTGAACGATTACGCGGCCGCTATCGTCATCATCCTGATCGGCACCTCACTGGTGGCCTACGCCTTTACCACGGCGCAGGGCATCTCGCGCAAGTATCTGAAAATCCACGCCGGCAAACTGCCCAAAGACTATCGCCTCGTCCAGATCAGCGATGTGCACGTCGGTTCGCGCAGTGGCGCATTCCTGAAGAAGATCGTCGACGGTATCAATGCACTGCACCCGGATATCGTACTGATCACCGGGGATTTTTTGGACTCTAGCCGGGCCGGGCCTGACGACATCGTCGCCCTTAAAGACCTGCAGGCACCCGTGTATTTTTCAATCGGCAATCATGAGCGTTACGCCGGTCTGGAACGGGTAGTCCCACTGCTCGAAGGTGCGGAAGTTATCGTGCTTCGTAACCGCAGTGTCAATAAAGACGGGCTGCAACTGATTGGCATCGATGATGCCGAAGACAAAGATCAAGTCCAGCATAAACTCGGCAGCATCGACCTGGAACCGGATTGTTTCAAAGTGCTGCTCTATCACAGACCACTAGGCTGGCAAGCTGCCGTCGATGCCGGAGTCGATCTGATGCTCTGTGGTCACACGCACAATGGCCAGATCTTTCCTTTCAACTGGCTGGTCCGCCAGCAGTTCCGAATCATTCATGGGATACACCGTCGTGGAAACTGCCACCTGTACGTGTCTCCGGGAACCGGCACCTGGGGCCCTGCGATGCGACTGGGCTCGCGCAACGAGATCACCTGCATCGATCTGATTGCGACCAGATCCTGAATCCGGTCGCCAGGGTATTGAAGTGCAGAGTCCGCCGAAAGTCCAAGCTGGCGAGCACCGCTCGTCTAACCGAATCGAAACCCGGCAACCTGCGCACCCATCACCACGTCGCTGAACACTCGCTTTCCGGAATTGCCGGAAGCCGCACCCGCCGCGACCATCAGCGGGAGCAGGTGTTCTTCGCGGGGGTGGCAGGCCCTTGCGAAGGGCGCTGCCTCCCAGGCCAAAAGCTGCTGTTGACGCAATTCGTCCTTTTGTTCGCAACTCGCCTTTAGCCAGTCATCGAAGGCCTCAGACTCAGGAATGGCCAGTTTTCCACTTTGCACCCTGAAACCGGACATGTTGTGGTAACTCATGCCGCTGCCGATGATCAGAACATTTTCTTCGCGCAACGGTGAGAGTGCCAAGCCTGCGGCCAAGTGTCGTTCCGGATCGAGATCGTTTTGCAGTGACAGACACACGACCGGAATCGAAGCTTCCGGAAAGATCAGCTTCAAGGGAATGAACACACCGTGATCCAGGCCGCGAACAGGATTCTTTACACAGGGGATGTGGCTGGCCACGAGCAGCGCCTGGACGCGGTCAGCGAGTTCAGGTGCGCCGGCCGCGGGATAGCTGATCGAGTAAGTGTGCTCCGGAAAACCGTAGTAGTCGTAGATCAGCGACGGCTGACCGGTACAGCTTACCGAAAACTCGTTTTCTTCCCAGTGACCGGAGATGACGAGGATCGCTTTCGGAGCACCGGGTAGATCGGCGGCGAGACTACGCAGCCAATCGGCCATGGGATTCCAGGTGTCCGGCGGACCCGTCGTCCAGTCCATGAAGAAGCAGGGTCCCCCTCCGTGCGGGATAAAGAGAGTGGGCTGAATCACACCGCATTGCCCTGGGATCAAGCCGGGATGACATCGAATGCCATGCTGATCCGCCGCTGCTCAGCGCCGTAGGGGACCGTTCGATGGTAAATATAGGATGGAAACAGCAACAGCAACCCTTCTTTGGGCTCGAAACACCGTACCGCGGGATCGGACCGGGCGTGGAAATGTTGCGGCCGGCTGCCGAACTCTATCCAGCCGGCATGGTCGTCGCTGCCAGACACGATCTCCGGCACCTCTACGTAATACACACCACTCAGCCAGGCCGATGGATGAATGTGTGGCACCTGGTGACCCTGGGCGTTCAGTACGACCGCCCAGAGCGACAACCAATAATCGCTGGGTCGACGAATCGCAAAGGGATGATCGGCCGCCACCGGCAATTCGGCACAGAATGCCTCGATCGCACCACGCAGCAACGGTTCAAGTTCAGCAATGGGGCCCGGGTCGCCAGTCAGCAACTCGCCGGTATGCTTGCCCTTCCGGGTCGTATGGCTTGTCGGAGCAACTGCGAGAGACGGATGCGCACAGATGTGGTCGGCGAGAATACTGTTCAGGTTCCTGAGCGCTGTAGCACCCACCTGATCTTCCAGCGACACCGGCTGAACCATACTGGTGTAATCCACAAGCTTCCGCATGGCGTCCCCATTGCCCAATTCATCGAGGACAATGCTCTTGAACGCCAGCAGCGCGGAATCTCCCGGGTGAGCGTCGAGATACCGGTCGCACAACGCTCCTGCCGACCCCAGATCTTCCTGGTCGAGATAAAGGTCCCCGAGGTTAACGTGAGCCTGGGCGTGATCTGGTGCCAGCTTGATGGCATTTTCATAAGCCACCTGGGCTTCATCGATCTTTCCTGTCTGGTGCAGCGCATAACCCAGGTTGACATGGACTTCGACGTACCCAGGGCGCGCCTCCAGTGCCTGCCGGTAATACCGAATGGCCTCATCGAACCGGCCCATCTCCTGCAGGGCGACACCCGAGTTGTAGGCGGCATCTGCGTGGCCGGGCTGCAGCGACAGGGCCTCACTATAGGCCTTGAGCGCAGCATCAAGGCTGGACATCTCAAACAGGACAGTGCCGCGGTTGTTGTGCCCATCGACATGACCCGGTGCAAGCGCCAGCAGCTGATTGTGGACCGCCAGCGACTCGTCAAGCCGCCCCAGGATCTTCAGGACATTGCCAAGACCCAGGTAGGCCGGCACGAATCCGGGTTGGATGTTGAGCACTGTCCGGTACGCCTCTTCAGCCTCGGCGAGGCGGCCACCGATCTCGATCACCATTGCAAGGTTGAAATGAGCATCCGCGTGATGGTGGTCGATCTCGATCGCCTGCCGGTACTGTTGTTCGGCTTCTGCCAGTCGCCCGAGTGCCTTGAACACGTTGCCAAGATTGTTGAAAGCATCCGTGAATTCGGGNTCTTCCACGAGTGCAGCTTCGAGCATCTGGATGCCCCGGGAACCCTCGCCACACTGAAAACAGGCCACACCACCGAGATTGAGAATCCCGGCATGACGGGGATAGCGCTGCAGAAACGCCTCACAAATCCGACGAGCCTCGCCCGGTAACCCGGCTTCCAGGTAGGTCACCGCCTGCCGATGGACTGTGCTGACCTTCTCGGCGCGGCGTTTGAGTAACGACGACACCGGCCGGGGCTGACTTTTTGATTTACGGCCAGGCTTTTGTTCTTTACGAACCATCTTTGCATTGTACTCTTCGGTTCCGTGCCCGCACCGGTGGTTGCCCAGACCGCGAAGGTACAGTACTTTCACGCCGGGGCTTCCACTGGAAACCGCCAGTGTCCGATACACGGAGACAATAAAATGCGCTACGGCTTTTACCTNCCCACCCGGGGCCCGACCTCGGATCCTGACTCACTNGTGGCAATGGTCGCCGAAGCTGAACGCCTGGCGTTCGACTCTACGGTGATCGCCGATCACATCGTCTTTCCCGTAGCAGTCGAATCCAGTTACCCCTACACGGTCGGGGGAGAATTCCCTGGGGAGGCCGAAGCACTCGAGCAACTCTCACTCATGGCCTTTATCGCCGGCCGGACATCCAGCCTGCGACTGATAACCAGTGTCATGATCGTACCCCACCGGAACCCGGTCCTCGCGGCGAAGATGCTGGCGACTATTGACGTACTCTCAAAAGGCCGGGTCACCGTTGGGATCGGCGTGGGCTGGATGCGCGAGGAGATCGAGGCGCTGGGCTGCCGTGAATTCGCCCAGCGCGGCGCATTGACCGACGAGTATCTGCAGATCTTCAAGGCTCTCTGGACGGAGGAACCCGCCCGTTTTGAAGGCGCGTTTTACCGTTTTGATGCTCTTCATTCCCTGCCTAAGCCGGTACAGAACCCACATCCACCGATCTGGGTGGGCGGACACAGCCGTCCTGCCCTTCGGCGTGTCGCCCGCCTGGCCGACGGCTGGCACCCCGTCGGCGCGAACCCGGCCGTGCCGCTACGACCGGCAGAGTTCTCCGGTGCCTGTGAGGAGTTGCGGCGACTGACCGAGGCCCAAGGGCGGGACTACGCCGACCTGACAATCTGCTTCAAGGCACCCCTATACGACAAGGGAAGTCATGCAGAAGCAGCGCAGGATCGGCGACCGTTCTCGGGCAGCCGTTCCCAGATCGTTGACGACATCGGTACCTATGCCGAGCTCGGCGTACACGAGCTGATCTTTGACTTTCGTTCCGCAACCTTGGCCGAGACACTGGACAGAATGCGGCAGTTCAATGCCGATATCCGGTCACAGGCCGCATAGATCGCTCAGGAATTTCGTAGAATATTATGGCAGTAATCCTGACACTGGTTAACTCGATTGATATCGTATCCAGATACCAAATCCGGTTTACCGATGAGCAACAGTGATGAACAAAAGGTGGTTCTGGATGACTGAATTTCAGTTTGATTCAACACCAAGGAACATTGAGACATGGGGTTGAACCGGGAACTCGAAGGCCTGCTCGTCGTCTCGATGGATCAGGCGGTCGCCGCACCATACTGCGCCCTAATGCTGGCCGATGCCGGTGCTCGAGTCATCAAGGTGGAACGTACCGAGGGCGATTTTGCCCGCGGCTACGACAACGGCGCCGATGGCAAAAGCGCATTTTTTGCCTGGCTCAACCGAGGTAAGGAGTCTGTCAGCGTAGACCTCAACAAGACTGAAGACGCGATGCTTCTGCACAACATGGTCATGCAGGCCGACGTCTTCCTGCACAACCTCGCACCGGGTGCGTTGGCGAGGCGAGGCTTCGATGGCAAGGCTCTGCGCGCAGAAAACCCCGCGCTCATCACCTGCGAAATCACAGGTTATGGGTCAACGGGCCAGGCGGCGAAGAAAAAAGCCTACGACTTTCTGGTGCAGGCCGAAAGCGGTATCTGTGCTGTGAGCGGCACCGAGACCGATCCTGCGCGGGTCGGCATATCCATCTGTGATATCTCGTCGGGCCTGACTGCTTTTTCAACCATTCTGCGCGCGCTGATCCAACGTGGCCGCACAGGCAGGGGTATCGATATATCCATATCCATGTTCGATGTGATGGCGGACTTCATGAATTTCCCGCTGCTCGCTCACCGGTACCTGGGTGGAGCCCCTGCACGCATGGGCCTGACGCATGCCCTGATCGCGCCCTATGGTGCTTACCGGACTGCGGACGGAAACCAGGTGCTGATCGCAATTCAGAGCGATCGCGAGTGGCAGATCTTCTGCGAGATCGTTCTGGAACAACCGGACCTGGCTAACGATGACCGATTCATCAACAACACCGCGCGAGTCAGTCATCGCTTTGAGATGGATGAATCCATCAATTCGGTCTTCGGGCAGATGAGCCTGGAGGCCCTGATGGAACTGCTGGACAGCGCGCGAATCGCCAACGGCCGATTGAGCAGCGTCGAAGACTTGTCCAACCATGAATTTTTGAAAAAACAGATCGTCAATTACGGCGGTACGGCAATCGAACTGGCTGCCCTGCCAGTTCCGATCGATGGTGATCGCCCGCTGGAGGTCCCCACTCTCAATCAACACGGCGATCGGATCAGGCAAGAATTTCAGAGTTAACCACGGGCTAGAAAAGGAGAGCACAGTGCACAGTTATCAGAACTATATCAACGGTACATTCACGGCACCGTCTTCGGGAAAAACCTTTGACACCGTCAATCCCTACACTGGCGAGGTGTGGGCTCGCGTTGCCCATAGCGACGCGTCGGATATCGACAGTGCCGTTGATGCGGCCCGAAACGCCTTCGATTCCGGCTGGGCAGAGATGAAGCCTACCGAAAGAGGGCGACTGCTGTACAAACTGGCAGATCTTATCGAACGCGATGCGACTCACCTGGCGGAGATCGAGGTGCGCGATAACGGCAAGCTGATCGCAGAGATGTCTGCCCAGACGCACTACATGCCCCAATGGTACCGGTACTACGGCGGCCTGGCTGACAAAGTCGAAGGTGCAGTGATTCCTACCGACAAGGATGGCATCTTCAACTTCACGCGTTACGAACCCTTAGGTGTTATCGGCATGATCACCGCCTGGAATTCACCACTGTTGCTGATGACCTGGAAACTGGCTGTTGCCTTAGCCGCCGGCAACACCGCGATCGTCAAACCTTCGGAATTCACATCCGCGTCAACGCTGGAATTCATGAACCTGATCGAAGAGGCCGGGTTTCCACCTGGCGTAGTCAACTCCGTGACCGGCTTTGGCAAGGATGCCGGGGCTGCACTGGTGGCTCATCCTGGGGTTGCCAAGATCGCTTTTACCGGCTCAGACCTCTCTGGCCAGAAAATCTATGAGTCGGCAGCCAAAACATTCAAGCACGTCACGCTGGAACTGGGTGGCAAGTCTCCCAACATTGTATTCGAGGATGCAGACCTGGAATCAGCAGTCATGGGTGCCATCTCCGGGATTTTTGCCGCGACAGGGCAAACCTGCATCGCGGGGTCGCGCCTGTTGCTGCAACGCTCAATCCACGATCAATTTGTTGAACGGCTGATCGAAGTCGCCAAAACAGCACACATCGGGGACCCGATGTCGCCTGATACCCACGTTGGGCCGGTCACGACACCGCCGCAGTATCAGAAGATCATGGATTACATCGATATTGCCCGGCAAGACGGCGCCAAGTGCGTGCTCGGCGGCAAGGCCTATACCGGTCCTGAAGCTAAAGGCGGGCAGTTCGTTGAGCCCACGATCTTCACCGGCGTCGACAACAAAATGCGGATCGCCCAGGAAGAGGTTTTCGGGCCACTGCTTTCGGTCATTCCTTTCGATACTGAAGAAGAAGCCATCTCGATTGGCAACGATGTGGACTTCGGCCTTGCCGCTGGGGTCTGGACAAAGGACATCGGCCGCGCAATCCGGATGTCGGAAAAACTGCGGGTGGGCACAGTCTGGGTCAATACCTACCGGGCAGTCAGCTTCACGTCACCGTTTGGCGGCTACAAGAGAAGCGGTATCGGCCGGGAAAGCGGGCTTGAGGCAATCAAGGGCTACATGCAGGTCAAGTCCGTGTGGATCGCCCAGCAGTCGAACCCGGCCAACCCTTTCGTGATGCGTTAGACAATCAACCCAAATGGCCGGGTCTCGGCCACCCGCCCATAGGTCCTGCCCGGCGCCCTCAGTGTCGCGGGACGCCCTGGGACGGGGGTCGTTTGATCATGTCCCAGATGCTCGGCACCTCCCCGATAGGCACTACGATCAACTGAGGTGAATCGGCCTGAAGCGCCCGTGTCAGTGCCTCCCCGAACGCATCTGGGGAATCAACACGGCACGAGTCGATTCCAAAGGATCTGCCCAGCGCTACGAAATCAGGGTTGGTCAGGTCGACTGCGATGTGCCGCCCACCGTAACTGTTGGCCTGTATGGTCTTGACGTTGCCGAAACTTGCGTTGTCCAGGACCACCGCCACGACCGGAATCCGGTGATGAACGGCGGTGGCGAGTTCCTGCACCGTGAACATGAACCCGCCGTCACCACAGACTGCAACCACGGGCCGTCCTGGCTCAGCGGTCTTGACACCCAGTGCGGCCGGCAGCGCGTAGCCCAGGGTCGCCTGAAAACCAGGACCCATAATCGTCCGTGGTGCATAAGCCGGCATCGCGTAACGTACAAATGAACCCAGCTGCGTCACGTCGGCGACAACGACGCCGTCTGCCGGCAGCGCTGAACGCAGGGTGCTGGAAAGTTCGGGCAATGACCCCAGGGTGGCAAGCTGTTCCTGCACTGATCGGTCGGCCTCGGCACAGAACGCGAGGTAAGCACCCCGGTCAACGGAACCCGGCTCGAGAGTGTCGAGCAGCGCCAGCAGACCTTTGTCGGCTGAGGTCACGATCTCCACAGCCGCGGAAACCGGCCGGCTGACGGCCTCCTGGTCTATGTCGATTCGGATCACATCCACCTCGTCCTGGCGGCCCCAGGCCAGTGCCGGTGCCGTAAACCGCGTGCCGATCACCAGCGCCACATCGACGCGCTCCCAGATGTGCTGGCCGGCCAGTATCGTGTATGACAATGGGTGATCGTCGGGCAGTACACCCCGGGCACTGATTGTCGAGATCACGGGTGCCTGTAGTTGCTCGGCCAGTCGCTTTACCGGCCCTGTCACCGATAGTGTGCCCCCACCAATCAGGATGGCAGGGCAGCGGGCGTTCTTCAGCCGGGCTGCGGCCTGGGTGATCAACTCCTGATCCGGACTCGGTGCCCGCTCAGCGGCTGGCGACTCACGTACTGCGACTTCTTCTGACAGTGCCAGGCGATCCGGTGCCATTTCTAGAATCGCCGGGCCCGGCCTGCCGCTCAGCATCGCGCGGAACGCGTCCTCCATCAGTGCCGGCACCTGATGCGGGTGATCAGCCCGCTCCGCCCACTCGACAACGCCGCGCGCCGCTGCCAGTTGATCCCGCAACTCGTGAGCCATACCCAAGCCTTGACCAATCTGATAAGACGGGATCTGCCCGGTCAGACCCAGAACAGGCAGTCCTCCGGCTACGGCTGTCGATACCGCCGCCATCGCGTTGAGCAGCCCGGGCCCCGGCACGGCCGCAAAGACGCCGGTTCTTCCACTGACCTGGGCATACCCCATGGCCATAAAAGCAGCGCCCTGTTCGTGACGGGTGTGCAGGGTCCGAATCTGCCCCTGGCGCGCGTGAAGCGCGTCAAAAAGCGGATCCAGCTGGATACCGGGAATACCGAACACGGTATCTACACCGTGTGCGAGCAACCCTTCAACGATCGCTTCAGCGCCATTGAGCTTCGGCATGTCTCTCCCCTTGATTAAAAGCAGTATCGCACTGATGCAACGCGCAGGTTAGCATTGCTCGTTCCCGGATTCGAAACGATCNGNCCATGGNGTGTATCAGGCATCGATTCNGGAGTGGATGATACTGAATTCCGGAGNAACTCAGGGNANNCCTGGATGCTGCTGCTCGAACACGACGCCAAAACGCTGCTCGGCCATTACGGCCTGCCGGTCCCATCGGGTATCTACCTCAAGGCCGGCCAGAATTATTCGAAGCGCACACTGCCGCCNGGACCCTGGATGGTCAAAGCCCAGACGGCGACCGGCGGTCGGGGCAACGCGGGCGGCATTCGGACCTGCGANCAGANGGAAACTCTCGACCNGGTNCGACGCNACCTTGANGGCCTTACTATCGGCAACCTGCCGGTACACGGCTGCAGGGTGGAATCCAGGGTTGAATTNGAGCACGAAGGTTACGTCAGCCTTTCTCTGAACACTGTCACGGGGCTTGTCGACATCCTGGTCTCGCCCGTTGGCGGGGTGCAGATCGAATCCGCCGTCGCCGACGGTGCACCGCTGCACCGGGCATCGGCGCTGCCCGAACGCGCTGCAATAATCGCCGCCGGCACACCGTTAATCGACACCCTGGAGGGGGATCCACAGGCACTGCATAAAGTCCTTGAAGACCTGGCCGCTGCCTTTCTCGACCTGGAAGCGATACTGCTCGAAATCAATCCACTGTTCATACTGCCTGACGGCGGCTGCCTGCTTGGTGATGCCAAATTGGTGCTCGACGGCAACGCGTTCAGCCGGCAACCACAGATCGAGTCGCTGATCGAAGATCGTTCAGTGGACTACCCGGAGGCCCATCTGAAACAACACCACGGGTTCGATTTCATCNTCACCGATCCAAACGGAGCGGTGGGACTGCTGACCACTGGCGCAGGACTCAGCATGATGCTCTGTGATGAACTGAAAACACGAGGCCTACAGCCTTACAACTTCTGCGANATTCGCACCGGCGGTCTGCGTGATGATCCGCAACGGCTGGTNGATGTGCTGAATTGGCTTTGTTGCGGATCCCACACCCGGGTCATCCTGGTCAACATCTTCGCCGGGATCACCGACCTGGCTGTGTTTGCAGCACTGCTTGTGCGGGCCTTGGATGAGCTGTCGGCACCGGTATTACCCGTGATCGCCCGGCTGACTGGNCCCAACGCGGCCCGAGCAACCAGGATTCTGGATAGTTCGCAGTTCGATATCACAGTCTATCCCGACCTTGGACCGGCGCTGGATGCGGTCGATCAGCTACTCGCAACGAGCAGCCTATGAAACTCTCTGAGCTGCTCTGTGCCGATACGCCGGTCNTGGTCCAGGGCGCGACCGGGCACGCAGCCCGGCGCCATATGGCCCTGATGCGGCGACACGGCACCAATATTGTGGCTGGCGTGTCGCCCGGTCGTGCCGGTGAGGCGGTCGACGGAATCGACATTCATTCCACGTGCGCAGCCGCAAGAGCCGCAAGTGCAGCAGTAATCGCCATCCAGTTTGTGCCCGCCCGGCAGGTTGCGGAAGCGGCGCGTGAGGCACTTGAATCCGGAATCAAACTCCTTGTGACCGTGACCGAAGGTGTGCCGGTTCACGACAGCGCCCGCATCATGCGATTTGCCAGGGAGCGGGGTGCAATATGGATCGGNCCGTCCACACCGGGCGTTACGATTCCGGGTGTGATCAAGCTCGGCTTCATGCCCGACGTCTCGCTCAANCCCGGGCCCATCGGAGTCATGTCCAAGAGCGGCACCCTGGCTTACGAGGTCTGTCACCGACTGGTCCGTGCAGGTCTGGGGCAAAGCACGTGGATCGGCGTCGGTGGCGACCCAGTCAAGGGNACCCGGTTTTCGGAACTGCTAGACTACTTCGGCGCTGATCCGCGCACCAAATCAGTTGTGGCGATCGGCGAGATTGGCGGCATGGAAGAAGAGGAACTCGCCCAAGCGATCGAAGACAAACGGTTCGGCAAGCCTTGCCACTGCCTGGTCGCGGGCGCCAGTGCACCTGCAGGAAAGACACTGGGGCATGCCGGCGCGCTGGTGCACGGCCATCACGGCAGTTTTGATGCCAAGGTCGATGCACTCAGTCAGGCTGGTGTGAGTGTCCAGCACACTGTCGACGAGTTGATTGCTGACATCCAGACTTCACTGGCCACAGCCTGAAAGACCACCCTGGTGTATGGGGACACATTGATGACTGACGACACGATTTCTTTTGAGCTGAGCGCCACCCAGCGTGAGATGGTGATGTCCGTTCGTCGCCTGGCACAGGAACGCTTCCGGGACCGCTGGCGTCAGTGGCAGGATGGTGCTTTTCCGTGGGAGAACATGCACGACCTGGCCGAGATCGGCGTACTGAGCATGTCCGTACCGCAGGCTTANGGGGGGCTGGCAATGTCGGTGCTGGACGCTGCCCTGGTATTGGAGGAACTGGCCAAGGTCTGCTATGTCACGGCNATGGCNGTGCTGGGCGAGGTCGGTACCCAGACCCGAATGATTGCCCACTTTGCCCCCGAGGACATCAAGCAGGATATCCTGCCCCGGGTCGCCTCCGGTGACGCAGTACTTTCGATCTGCATGACCGAACCCGACGCCGGCACCGACCTTGGCCGGATCCGCACTAAAGCNATTCGCAGTGCCGATGAGTTGATTCTTTCGGGTACCAAAACACTGATCAGCCGAGCCGACGTCGCCGAGGGGTTCGTGGTATTCGCCAGAATCGGTGACATACCGGGCATCGACGGCCTGGGTGGGGTTTACGTCAAACGGGACACACCCGGCATGACCGTGAACANGGCCTACCACACGATCGGAGGTGAATACCTCTCCGAGGTGGTATTCGACGGGTGCAGAATTCCCGAATCGCACCTGCTCGTGGACAGCGGTGGCTTTCGCGACCTGATTTCCGCCTTCAATATTCAGCGCTGCATGAATGCCAGTATTTCTCTCGGCCTTGGGGTGGGCGCGCTGGANGAATCGATCCGTTACATGCGCAACCGCAAGGCGTACGAGAAGCGAATCGGCGATTTCCAGGGCATGCGCTGGAAGGTGGCCGAGATGTACCGCGACATAGAGTCGTCGCGGAGTCTGCTGTACCGCGCCTGCGCCAGTGCCGATCCCTTCCCGGATCCCATCCTCGCTGCTCTGGCCAAGATGACCTGCAACCAGATGTCGCTTCNGGTNACCAGCGAGGCGGTGCAGATCCACGGCGGCTATGGTTTCGTCGAAGAGTTTCTGGTGGCTCGACAGTACTGTTGTGCCCGCTATGGATCACTTGGTGGCGGCACCACGGAGACACTCTCAAATCTCGTCGGGCGAGCGCTGGTAGAGAAACTGGATGAGGTCGATGGCCTGCTGGGGTTTCACAACTACTGAGTCTGAACTGATCGCGACCCCCATCACCGAGGCTGGATGTTGCGTTGCTCGTGGCTGATCCCGGTGCGCAATGGCGCACCGTGGGTAGCCGATGCTGTCGCGTCGGCGCTCGGCGAGTGTCGCGACCAGGACGAAGTCGTCGTGGTGGACGACGGCAGCAGCGACGGTGGCGTAAAGGCACTGCCACCTCATCCACGNCTGCGGTCTTTNAGGCAGGATGCACAGGGTCTGGTAGCGGCACTGGANCTGGGCCGCTCACGCTGCAGGGGCCGTTTCGTCGCTCGGCTCGATGCNGACGACCTTGCCCAGCCTGGCCGGCTCGACTGTCAGGTCGGCGTACTTGAGGCCGATCCTGGACTCGCCGTCGTCGGTGGCCGGGCCACGTTGTTCGTCGATACTGGCNCTATACCCANGGGTATGCAGCATTACATCGCCTGGATCAACGGTCTGGGTGACCTGCACCGGGAACTGCTGGTAGAAAGCCCCTTGCTGCACCCCGCAGTGACCTTTCGGGCGGCNNCCGTGAGCGCGGTTGGTGGATACCGNGAAGGCAACATGCCGGAGGACTACGACCTTTGGCTGAGACTGGTCGCTGATGGCTACCGGATTGCCAGTGTCGAACGGAAGGTGGTCGCCATTCGTGACCACGCGGGTCGTTTGACCCGTACCGACGCCCGCTATCAGCGCNCCGGTTTCGATCGTTGCCGACGGGATTTTCTGGAATCGACCGTACTTCGAAAGCCCAAAAGAGTAGTCCTATGGGCTGGCCTGCGCGGCGGCAGACCGTGGTTGCGCTGGTTAAAAACCTGTGGNCANACGGTCGTCGCCGTGGTCGACATCACTGGTGCAACAACCCGAAACGGCACCCCGGTTTATCCGCCGGGCACCCTGGCTGAGCTGGACTTCGATCTGCTGCTGGTGGCGGTAGGCACGCGCGGTGCGCGCCAGAAGATCCGCCGGGAGCTCGCCGGACTGCGACCGGACCTTACAGAGGGCCGGGACTGGTGGGCTCTGTTATGATGTAGCTCTACCTGCCCGAGATAACCACCCATAGAGAGCACGACTGACTGAGTATTCACGTCAAAACAGAAGGGGATCGCCATGCCTGACGGAATCGTTTTTATCGATAATGAGTTTGTTTCACCAGAGCATGCCAAGATGTCGATCTTTGATGTCGGCTTCGTCTGGGGAGACACTGCTTACGATGTGACCTCGACCTGGAAGAACTGGTTCTTCATGCTCGAAGAACACCTTGACCGGTTTCAACGCTCCTGCGACCGCTTCCAGCTGAAAAGCCCCTACAGCCGTGATGAGATCCGTCAGATCTGTGCCGAGTGTGTCCAGCGGTCAGGGTTCGACGACAGTTACGTCAAGCTGCAGATGTCACGCGGTGTAATGTCAAGTCGTACCGTCGATCCCCGCCTGTCCGACAGTGCGTTCGTCGCCTATGCCATACCTTATGTCTGGATCTGGGGAGAGGAGAAGTGCCGAAACGGTGCCAACCTCTACCTCAGTAGTTTCGAGCGCGTGTCCTCCAGGGCCGTCGACCAAAGGATCAAGAACTACAACCGTGCCGATCTCGTTCAGGCCCGCTTCCAGGCGCTCGATGAAGGCTGCGATGACTCGATCCTTTGCGGCCCGGATGGATACCTGACCGAAGGTTCAGGATACAACCTGCTGGTGGTCAAGAACGGACGGGTTGCCAGTCCTGACTACAACGTGCTGGAAGGCGTCACACGCGGCGCATTGTCCGAGCTGTGTAAGCTTGAAAATATTCCATTTGAACTGCGCAAAATTCACCCCGATGAGCTCGCCGAGGCGGACGAGGTGTTCGCGAGCACAACCGCGGGTGGCGTGATGCCGGTGACCCGGATCAGCAACCAGCCCGTGGCCAACGGCGAACCTGGTCCTGTCACCCGTCGACTGCAGGCCAGCTACTGGGGAAAACGCGAGCAGGGCTGGCGCGGCACCCGGGTAGACGAGATCCTGGCAACCCCGATGCAATCAACTGGAACTCATTAGCGCGGCCCTCTGCACAACTGCAGTGGAGCGCCCCACTTCCTGCTGAATGACTTCTCGCTGCTTTCCTTGCCTGGAAAGGATCGCCGTACCGTCAGCATGACAAAGCTGAGAAGTGTCCTGTGATCAGGGCGTTGAAAGAAGGCTTCTTACCCTCGATGATACGCTCAATGAACTGCCCTACCCATGCCAGAACAAACACCACTAAATAGAATATGACCAGCATCTTTCGGGAAAACAGTGTAAAGCTCCAGCCCATGGCCCCTACCAGAGGCAGCATCGTTGACGCCATCCTGACCGACAGCGTCAAGTAGAAAACCAGCGCCACCAGAAAAATTCCAGCAGGGCATAAAGGCTCAGTGCCCACAACAAGCCTAACAATGTGTAGGTAATTACAGGCACACAGACCCAGTGAATCGATTTGTTGGTGGGGTTGCAGCGGCTCTCAGCATATTCTTCAAACCACTCATCAATGGATTTCATAGCCAGCTTCACGATCTATTCCCACGCAAGCCGGACACGCAGTCAGTCGCACCAACTGCTGGGCTCGGTCTTCTCGACGGCCAGACCCTTGTACATTAACTCCTGCCCGACGCTGAAGCCGTCTGCGTAGACAACAGCCAGGGTTCTGCCGTCTGGATCGGTCGCCGTAATATCCAGCGCCAGTTTCTCAGCTGATTGCAGCAGGCGCTCGGTCAGGGCTTTGGCTTTGATCGCCTTCTCGCCTTCTCCGGAGCACCACGCTTCACCGGACTCACCGGGCCTGAGAGCCGGCACATCGGTCAAGGCAAAATGGACCTCGGTCCGGACACCCTCGACGAAAAACCATGCCGTATTGCCGTCCACAACCCGATCCAGGGTAACCGGGGTATAGGTACATGGGCAGACCGCACCCGCAACGTCGTGTACAAACAACAAGATCCCCGTCAAAATGACTTTTAGCAGCGCTGCGCTGGGTAAGCTGAGGGATCGGTAGTTCAAGGCTTTCCTGAAAGACCCTGGTGTGATGAACCTGGCATCAGCCGCCACGCTCCGAACCCGTCCCTGGCGCACCACCGATACTATCGACGACCGAAAGACAGCGGGCCAGCAGTGGGCCCACGCCGAGGGCCACCATCAAAGTGGCAATACCGATCACCCCGCCCAACAGCCAACCGGCAGTCAGCACCGTTACCTCAAGGCCGGTCCTGACCCAGCCGATGGGTAACTTTGTCAGTCTCTGCAGGCCGGTCATCAATCCGTCCCGCGGACCGGGACCCAGATTGGCGGTCAGATAGAAGGCGCTTCCGACTGCCAGCAGGATCACTCCGATGGCACTCTGCAGCAGGCCAAAAACCTGGCTATCAGGTACCGGCAGATGGGGGACCGTCGTGTCTATGGCGACAGCCACAAGAACGACGTTCAGTATCGTGCCCAGACCTGGCCATTCGCGCATGGGGATCCAGGCGACCAGCACCAGCACACCTATCGCCAGAACGGAAAACCCAATCGTCCAGCCGGTCTGTGCCGCAACGCCCTGGGCCAGGGTGGTCCACGGACTGACACCCAGCCCAGCTGCGATCAGAACGGCGTGGCCCGTACCAAAGATCCATAATCCTGCAAGAAGGAACATCAGACTCAACAGCGGAGGCCTGAAGGTCATCGGATGCTCCGCGCTCCAGGTCGTCACCGGCACCGCTCTGGCGGGCCGAAAGAACGCACGCAGCAGATTCATGTTGTCCCCGGGAGGTCTAGATGCAGCCACACGATTTGCTGACGCTAGACAGACCCGATCGGATCACCTTCAATCGGCCGCGATGGCGTTCCGTCAACCGCCCGTGGGATCTCGCCGAGCAGAGTGACACGGTAGAACTGCCGGTCAAAATCAGTCTGGTAAATATCGGTTGGAGCCAGATGAGCCGTAGCGCGATTGTCCCAGAACGCAACACTTCCCGGCTCCCACCTGAAACGCACGGTGAATTCGGGGCGCAGTGCTTGTTCCCAAAGCAGTTCAAGGAACTGCTGGCTCTCACGGTCAGTCATACCTGAGATCGACTTGACATAACTCGGGCTGACGAAGAGCACGCGTTCACCGGTCTCGGGGTGCATGGTGACGATCGGGTGCTCACTCACCATGGGTCGGTTGTTTACAGACCTTTCGAATTCTTTTGCGCTTTTTCCTGTACCAGCTGCTGAAAAACGGTGGACACCCCACAGCTTGACTACGATGGCCTGCAGCGCTGGAGAGAGACTCTGGTAGGCCGCCACCAGATTGGTCCATTGAGTGTCTCCGCCATAGGGTGGCACGACGTCGCCGCGCAGTACCGCGGCCGCAGGCGGATTGATTGCGGCCGTGACGTCGGTGTGCCAGCCGGACCACAGTCGGGTAACGGGTGGAGCCTGGTTCTGGTTGGCAGGACGGAACTTGGCGATGGAATAGATCTCCGGGTAGGTGTCGTCATGACCAAACACCACGTGCCCGGGGGTCAGTGCGCCGAACTGGCGGGCAAACTGTACATGCTGGGCATGGTCAAGATTCTGGCCGCGAAAGAAAACGACTTTCCACTTCAGAAGAGCCTGCCTGATCGCATCGATTGTCTTTGGCTGCAAGGGCCGGGTAAGGTCAACACCGTCGATCAGCGCACCGGTGTGCACCGACAGCGGCTGTACGCCGATCGGTTCCAGCACTGCACCGGAATCCGGTCGAGTTGGTCTTTTTTCAGTCAGAGCCTCGCTCACCGTCGATCAACCTCAGTATTGCGCCACGGAAAGGTTTTCAGTCGAGTGGCCGGACGAGCTTGTGGTAGTTTTCGGTCGTGAAAGACATCGACTCACCGGTCTCGCTATCGAACAACTCCCTTTCGATCGTGCTCAACGATCCAAGATAGACATGCAGGCCAAGACTGGGCGCGTCGCCTTCAGCATAGACCGCGTGTATCCCCTCGCCACCAAGTGACAGAGTGTCGCCGGGCAGCAGGCGCTTTTGTTTGATTTCTTCCAATGACCCGGTTCTTGCCCGTCGGTACAGCCGATTGATCTCCACACCCTGATAAACCCCCAGAAATGCCGGCATTTTGTGGTTGTGTGGCGGCACCAGTTCGTGTGGGGCGAAACTAACCCAGTAGACGGAGACCTGCTCATCCTCGTACAACGTTTCATCCCCGGTTCCGAATGGCCTGACCGCTGCAGCGATCGCATCCGGGTCGGCAAACGTCTGTACCATCAGATTGTTGACCGCAGCAACAGGGTGTTCCTCCGCAGCAGCCGATCGCGCTTCGAGAACAAACTCTTTGAGACTGAATGCCACTTCATTTTCTCCTGTCGGCATGGGACTGCCAGGCGACCAGGGGCAGAAACTGACCGTGAAACCAAAACGCCTTTAATCGATTCCTGAAACCAGCTTAACTGACTGAATGATACGCCATATTCACCTCCTGGTAACCATAGGCCCAGACACCTTCATCATACGGAATCGGCCAAGACCGAGCCGTCAGTATCTTTTCCGATTACACTTTACAGATTCCCCATGGTTGCCGGACTGGCTATTATTGAAGCCCGGCGCGTAGTGCCAGCCTGACATGAGATGCCTACTACCGAAAGAATGTCTGAGTCCTTCAAAACGGAACGATACCAGTGAATAGTTCCCAGCAAGCACCACTGGCCGTTACCATTCCGACGGAAGTGTTCGACCTCCCGGTTCACGAGATCCGGCGCGGATACCGAAGTGACGTCTACTTCTGGCGGGCCAAACGGGCGCTGGAGGCAAGTAATCGGCACCGCACTGCCACCATGCAGGTATTCCAAAAGCAACATGCCGTGGTCTGCGGCATCGAGGAAGCCCTGGCAATATTAACTGTGGGGGTCGGGCACTACCAAGATGCCAGCCGAGCCTTTGCCCTCTTCGACCGGCACATCGAGCAGAAAAGAAGAATTCGGGCCCTGTACCGGGGCGACCCGGAGCAACTCAGGCAGGCTCTCGATGAAAGAAAGCGCATCGAGACAGCGCTCGATGATGAGTGGGTCAGTGAGCTCGATTGTGTTCGGGTGTACTCACTACGCGACGGCGATATGGCCGACCCTCGGGAGACGGTTCTACTGATCGAAGGACCGCTATCGGAATTCGTCCACCTGGAGACTCTTTATCTTGGCGTTCTGGCCCGACGCACTCGAATCGCCACCAACGTCGCGGAAGTTGCTCGGGCAGCCGACGGCAAGCCAGTATTCTTTTTCCCGGCCCGGTTTGACCACTGGGCGGTACAGGGCGGTGACGGTTACGCTGCGTCAATCGGCGGGGCCACGGCGGTCTCAACCGACGCGCAGGGAGAATGGTGGGGTATGAAAGGCGGCGGCACCATTCCCCACTGCCTGATCGCGGCCTGTGACGGCAACACCGTCGAGGCGACACGTGCATTTGCCGACGCTTTTCCAGACACCCCCCTGGTAGCCCTGGTCGACTTCGAAAACGACTGTGTCCAAACCTCGCTGGAGGTTGCAGAAGCCATGGGTGACCGGCTCTGGGGTGTACGGCTCGATACTTCTGAGACGATGATCGACGCGTCGCTGGTCCATGCGCCTGAC
The DNA here is from genome assembly GCA_002718155.1 of Pseudomonadota bacterium. GTDB lineage: Bacteria > Pseudomonadota > Gammaproteobacteria > Arenicellales > UBA868 > UBA9619. Next base: position 3,858 of record PBDS01000001.1, on the reverse strand, counting down.
GCCGACCGACAGACCGGTGTCACCCCAGCACTGGTCCGGAACGTACGACAGGCACTGGATAAGGCTGGGTTCACGAGCGTTCACATCGGGGTCTCCGGTGGGTTCGATTCCAAGAAAATCGCGCGCTTCGAATCCGAACAAGTCCCAACCGATGCTTATGGGGTAGGCTCAGCTTTCATGAAGGGCAGTTGTGACTTCACCGCCGACGTAGTGAAGGTGGACGGCAGGCCGATGTCCAAGACCGGGCGGGCCTTTCGCCACAATGATCGCCTGGTAGAACGAGTGCTGTAGCCGCCAGAGCATCCCTGACTCATCCAGGCTGCAAAGCCTATCGAATCTCTCCGAGCCGGTCATCGGCCGGCGGACGTTATCCAGATCCTACTACTCGACCCTGACTGACTGCCGCGGTGATCCCGCCAGGATGACGGCAATCCCCGATCAGTGTGACCTCAAAAGGCAGCCCGGGCCCGGCGTCACCGAGCGGGTTGTATGGCACAAGACCCAGTGCGAGCACCACGGCATCGGCCCGCATCGCGTGCTCAACCTCTTCCCGATCTCGATATATGGCACTGTGGCCATCTAACCTGACTAACCGGGTCTGTTCCACAATCCGGACACCACGGGCCTTTAAAGATTTCAGCCGCATCCTGCGCACGTTCCACTCGAGCTCATCAGCAACGTGTCGGCCGGCCTCGAAAACCGTTACCCGGTCGGCATTTGGTGACAAGAACTCCGCTGTGTCCAGACCCAGCAGACCACCGCCCACAATAATAATGTCGCCACCCAAAGGTGTGCGTTTCTCAAGGATCTCGAGTGCCTGACAGATACGGGGATGTGTCGCAGGCTCAACCAGAGCCAGTGGCCTCGGGATAGCTCCGGTTGCTACGACCAACCGATCCACCTCGAAGCCCTCAAGGAGTCGAACATCGGCTTCGGTATTCAGGATCACCTCGACCGGCGACCGTGCCAGGCTGGCCTGGTAGTATTTCAGCAGCCTGCCGAACTCGGGCTTCGATGGAAAGTCCGCCGCCAGTCTGAGCTGCCCCCCGAGTGCCATGGAACGTTCGATCAGTGTCACCTGGTGACCCCTGTTCGTCGCTGCCCGTGCAGCCTCCATCCCGGCGGGACCACCACCGACAACCAAGATCCGTGCCGCAGCCGGCAAAGCCCTGCCCTGCTCGGCCTCGTGTCCCATCTCCGGGTTGACTGCACAACGGGTCGGACCATGCCCCACAGCCTGAATACAGACATTGCAGGCGAGGCATGGCCGGATGCTGTCCTGTCTCCCAGCTACGGTCTTATGCGGTAGATCAGGATCGGCGATAAGTGCCCGACCCATCGACACAAGGTCGGCACTGCCATCGCGCAGGATCGCTTCCGCGATGTTCGGATCGCTGATACGCCCGACCGCGATCACGGGTAGATTCGTCTCTTTGCGGACTGCAGCAGCCAACTCTGCCAGGCAGCCTGGGGTCTGGAGGTAAGGCTGCACGATCCACTCCATGCTGGGGTAGCAACCCGCAGAGACGTGCAGCGCAGAGTACCCGGCTTGCTCAAATAACGGGACCAGGCGCCGTGTTTCTGCCAGGGTCAGCCCACCGGCGATTTTTTCGTCGGCCGAGAAGCGAAGCAACAATGGGAAATCATCACCCAGTTGCTCGCGTATAGCACTGCCGATCTCAACAGCGAAACGGGCCCTGCGCGCGGTATCGCCGCCATAAGCGTCGCTGCGCTGATTGGCCAGAGGAGACAGAAACTGTCCCACCAGGTAGCCGTGGGCCGCATGGATTTCAACCGCGTCGAAACCGGCCGCGCGCGCGCGAACTGCGCCCTGAACAAAGTGTTCGATGAGCCGCTGGATATCGTCAACATCCAGCGGCCGGGGAACAGCCCGCATGACCGGGCAGGGTATAGCCGATGGTGCGACCGGCACGTTTCCCGTGTACTTAGGATGCATCTGCCGGCCGGGATGAAAAAGCTGTATCGCTGCCGCGGCACCTGCTGCCTTTATTCCACGAGCCAACCGAGCAAAACCAGGTTCCGAGGCGGGATCGTGTATCTCGAGGGTATTCGGGTAATTGATCGCACCCGGAGAGGGTGCGGTATTTTCAACAACCACCAAGCCTACGCCCCCGCGGGCCCTGCGAAGGTAGTACTCATAGAGCCTCGGAGAGACCGTTCCGTCCGCGGACCCGTACAGGGTCGCCATAGGTGGCATCACGATCCGGTTACGGAGTTTCAGCGAGCCTATCGTGATGGGCTCCAGAAGTTTCATGGGCCGACGCAGCGGCTGGCGTTACCCAACGAAATCATTCGGGGGCAGACCCCAATGGGCCCACTTGCAGAGCGGCGCGGGTGATTTTTCCTGAAGCGGTCTTGGGCAGCTCGGACAGAAAGACCACGTCCTTCGGACACTTGAAGCCCGGCAGCGCTGATGCGCAATAAGCCAGAATCTCCTCTGCCGAGAGGGATGAACCGGGTCGCAGCGCAACATAAGCCCGGGGCACCTCCCCCCAGTCCGGGTGCGGCACGCCGCAGACGGCCGCCTCCAGCACCGCGGGATGCCCAAACAGCAATTCCTCGATCTCCTGTGGGTAGATCTTCTCCCCGCCACTCTTGATCATGTCGTTTCGGCGGCCGGCGATGTAGATATACCGGTTTTGATCCATGTATCCCATGTCACCAGAATGCAGCCAGCCCAAGCGGATAGCCTTGCAGGTGTTATCTAGATCCTTCCAGTATCCTTCCATGACGCTCTCGCTGCGTACACAGATCTCACCGATCTCACCGGGGGGCAGTTCGTTTCCGAGGTCATCCAGAACACGCAACTCGTGCCCGGAATGGCCACGGCCACAGGATTGCAGGCGGGTCAATCTGTCACCGGAGGCAGTCAGATCGTGGTCTTCGGGGCTTAAGATGACAATGTTGGCCGTGCTTTCAGTGAGTCCATATCCCTGAAACAGAGTCATCCCAAAAAGATCGATTGCTTTTTTCAGACGATCGATCGGCATAGGCGCAGCACCATAGCCGACCCGCTTGAGACTGGAAAGATCGTGGCACCCAGCATCTTTCAATTCCAGGATCCGGAATATCATGGTCGGGACGAAGAAGGTATAGGTGATACGCTCGCGCGCAATCGCCTCCAGCACGGCGACCGGATCGAAACTCTCAAGAGTCACGCTTTTCCCACCCAGGTAGAATGTTGTCAGAGTTTGAAAAACACTCGCGGCAACGTGATAGAGCGGACAGACATTAAGGTTGATAGTCGAGATGGTCAGTCCGACACCGCTAGCCGAATCGGCAACGTTAGTACAGATGTTACGGTGACTCAGCATTACACCTTTAGGCCGGCCGGTGGTCCCACTGGTGTAGACCAGCAGCCACAAGTCGGATTCGTGGACACGGACCTTCGGATCCTCATCCGAGGATGTAGTCAGCAGATCTTCGTATCCCTTTGCAAACTCTGTGACACCATCCAGGTCGATACAGTGCTCAAGTGCGGGACAATCTGACGCGATCAATTCCACAACTGCCGAGAACTCCGACTGAAAAAGGATCACCCTCGCGTCCGAGTGGCGGAGGATGTAGGACAACCCAACCGGGTCCAGCATGAAATTCAGCGTTGTCAGCACAAAACCGCCCTTGGCCGCACCGAGCAGAGTCTCAATGTAGATGTGGCTGTTTCGTGAAAGAACAGCGATGCGGTCGCCCGGCACCAATCCAAGCCGCTGCAGTGCGTTGACCAGGCGGTTGAGGCGCAGGTCCAGGGTTCCGTAGGTGACCCTGCGATCGCGAAAGATCGATGCGGTCTTATCAGGATATCGGCTGGCGTTCTGCCGGATAACCCGGTCAAAGGTG